>DASWFF010000102.1:0-34112 GCA_036394375.1 Puia sp. | reverse complement strand
AATACTTCGGCCAGGTAACTGTCCATACCTAATTCTTTGGCGACGCCTTCTGCCACTATTTTGTTGTCGCCGGTGAGTAGGGTGGTTTTTATCTGGTTCTGATGAAGGGTTTTGATGGCGTCAAAGGATTCTGGTCTTATCTGATCGGCGAGGGCGATGAAGCCTGCTACCTGGTCGTTGACTAAAACGTATATCAGGGTCTCACCTGTTTTAATTTGCTGTGGAGGGGTCTTGCCGGCGGATGATTCGGGAATGGCCTGGGGGCTGACGACGGCGACTATTTTGCCTTCTACTTTACCTGTTATTCCTTTGCCGGTGATGGCTTGTACTTGGGTCGAATTGCCTATAGGCATGTTAAGGTCTTTTAGCTTTTGAAGGATGCCGGTAGCGATGGGATGCTCGGATCCTTTTTCTATGGCAGCGGCCAACTGAATAATATCGTCGGGGGTGAATTCTTTTAGAAGGGCCTGGTAGCGGACGACCTCGAATTTCCCCACGGTCAGGGTGCCGGTCTTATCGAATACTAATGTGCTGATCCGGCGGGCGTTCTCGAAGGCTGTCCGGTTTTTGATAAGGAGCCCGTTTTGGGCGGACATAGCGGTGGATTTTGCTACGACGAGGGGGACGGCGAGGCCCAGGGCGTGGGGGCAGCAGATGACGATGACGGTGACCATTCTTTCTATGGCGAAGGATAAGCCCATCCCTGCGGTCATCCAATAAATGAAGGTGGCGATGCCGGTCAGCAGAGCGATGGCGGTCAGCCATCGGGCGGCGGTATCGGCCAGCAACTGGGTTTTGGATTTGGCTTTCTGGGCATCGTTGACGAGTTGGATGACCTGGGATAAATAGGAGTCTGCGGGACCATGGAGTACGGACACTTTGATGGAGCCATTTCCGTTGATGGCGGCTGCAATGACTTTGTCGCCTTTTGTTTTGTGTACGGGTTTGGATTCCCCGGTCAGCATGGATTCGTTCAGGAAACTTTCTCCTTCGGCGATGAGACCGTCGGCAGGGACTTTTTCGCCGGGCTTTACGAGGATGGTATCACCGGCTTGTAAGGAATCGGCCTTTACCTCGGTCACCTGGCCGTCATGGTCTATCTTATGGGCTTCGGAAGGCATAAGCTGGACGAGCAATTCGAGTTCCCTGGAGGCGCCGGCTATGGATTTCATTTCGATCCAATGGCCCAATAGCATGATGAGGATGAGGGTGGCCAACTCCCAGAAGAAGTCCATGCCTTTTAATCCAAAGACGGTGGCGGCGCTGTACACATAAGCGACGGTGATGGCAAACCCGATCAGCGTCATCATGCCGGGGTTCCGGGTTTTCATTTCTTCCCACCAGCCTTTGAGGAAGGGCCAGCCTCCGTAGAAGAAGACGACGGAGGACAGGGCGAGCAGGAGGTACGGGGAGCCGGGGAACAGGATAGGAAGGGTCAACCAGCGCTGGATCATGGGGGACAGCAGCAGGATGGGCAGGGTAAGGAGCAGGACGATGTAAAACCGCTTTTTAAAATCGGCGATCATCATGGCGTGGTGGTCATGGCCGGTATGAGCCATTGAAGCATGATGGTCATGTTGATGCGGTGGGGGAGTGCTTTTCCCGGCCATGGACTGGTGTTCATGCATATGCTCCATATAAATATATTTTGAGTCTTACAAAGGCTGAATGCTAAATCCTGCTTTTTTTACGATCTCTATAACGGATTCCTTTGGTAGGTTGTCGGTTTCGACGGTCAATATTTTATTGGGGTTCCCGGTATCGACCTTCCAGTTGACGATCCCTTTTGCTTCGTTTAATTTGGGCGTGACCTTGGCTACGCAACCGCCGCAATTGATATTCGTTTTAAATTGTTGTGTTTCCATTTATTAAAATTTACTTTTCAAAATTACTGCATGACTGATAAGCTAAGGTTATATTGTTTTGTGTTTATGTTACAGAATTTTGTATTCTTTTCCCGGCTTGCTATATGCGGGCCCATTTTAGCCGCAGGCTGTTGCTGACTACGCTGACGCTGCTCAGGGCCATGGCGGCGCCGGCGATCATTGGGTTCAACAGGAATCCATTGATAGGGTACAGCAGCCCGGCTGCTATTGGGATGCCGATGATATTATAGATAAAGGCCCAGAAAAGATTTTGCCGGATGGTGGTGACGGTCTTTTTTGACAGTCGGATGGCCGGAGCTATTTTCGAGAGGTCGGAGGAGATCAGGGTCATTTTGGCGACGTCCATGGCAATGTCACTGCCTTTTCCCATGGCGATGCTGACGTCTGCTTGTGCTAAGGCGTGGCTGTCATTGATGCCGTCGCCTGCCATGGCTACCACTTTTCCTTGTTGCTGCAATTGCTTGACGAAGGCGGCTTTGTCTTGTGGCAACATTTCTGCCTGGAACTGTTGGATGCCTACCTGGCCTGCCACTGCTGCTGCGGTATAGGGATTATCGCCGGTCAGCAGGTATACGTCAATTCCCATCCCCTGGAGTTCCTGTATGGCGGTTTGGGAAGATGTTTTTATTTTGTCTGTTATCACAATGCCAGCCAGTGTTTTAGCATTCCTGGCAAAGAAGACGACGGTTTCGGCTTTGGCCCTTTTTTCATCCGTCCATTGCTGGATGGAGTGAGTAAGAGGGATATTATTTTCTTTCAACAGGGATGCATTTCCTGCGAGGATGGTTTCACCGTGAAATTGTGCGGTGATGCCGCGTCCGGTTATTGATTGGATATGATCGAGGGGCAAGGGTGGGGGATCTTTCGCTGTTTGTAAAAAGGAGACAACGGCTTCTGCTAAAGGATGTTCTGAGGCCTGTTCCAGGGCTGATAGAAGTTGGACATTTTCTTCAGTTTGCTCTTCAAACCAGTGCAATTCTGTTACAACGGGTCGACCTTCTGTGATGGTCCCCGTTTTATCCAGGATGAGGACGTTGATCTGATGGGCTCTTTCGAGGCTTTCGGCGTCTTTAATTAAAATGCCGTTTTCCGCGCCTTTGCCCACGCCCACCATAATGGCGGTAGGGGTGGCGAGTCCTAAAGCACAGGGACAGGCGATGACTAAAACGGTGACCATGGCGAGAAGTCCCTGGGTGATGCCATGGGTGCCGCCCAATGCCCACCAGGCAAAAAAGGATAACACGGCCAGACTGATCACCACCGGGACAAAGATGCCGGCTATTTTGTCCACCAGTTTCTGTACCGGTGCTTTGCTACCCTGGGCTTCCTGTACCATTCGGATGATATGGGCCAGGAGGGTATCTCCGCCGACTTTATCAGCTATAAACTGAAAACTCCCTTTTTGGTTGATAGTGCCGGCGAACACGATATCACCAGTGGTTTTGGCCACTGGCACGGGCTCTCCGCTGATCATGCTTTCATCTACATAACTGTTCCCTTTGGCTACCCGCCCATCTACGGGTACCCGCTCTCCGGGTTTGACTAAAATAACGTCTTCCCTTTTGACCTGGGCAATGGGCGTATCGAGAGGCTGTCCATCGGGCTGGATGACGGTTACCGTTTTGGGTTGTAATCCCATCAATTTTTTAATGGCGGAGGAGGTATTGGCCTTTGCTTTTTCTTCCAGCATTTTTCCCAGCAGAATGAAGGCGATCACTACGCTGGCGGCTTCAAAATAGACATGGGGGGTGAGGCCGCGGCTATACCAAAAGGAGGGGAACAAGGTATTAAACACACTGAATAGGTAGGCGATCCCGGTGCTTAGGGCCACCAGCGTGTCCATATTGGCGGAACGATGCCTGGCCTGGTTATAGGCATTGATAAAGAATTGCCTGCCTAACCAGGCGACGATAGGGGTAGCCAGGATCCACATCAGGAAATTGGCGTAAGGCAAATCCATAAAGAACATACCGATGATGACTAGAGGTATGGAAAGGGAGATGGCCCCAATGGTTCTGTTGCGCAGTGTGGTAAAATGTCTCTTTTTTGCCTGTTCCAATTCTTCCTTTGCTTCTTCTGTCTCGTCGACTATCATATCGTAGCCGGCTTGCTGTAAAGCGGCTTTCATTTGCCGGGGACTGGTGACAGCGGGGGTGTATTCTATCTGGGCGCTGTTATTGGCAAAACTGACATTGGCATGAAGGATGCCCTGTTGGGCGGATAGGGTATTTTCTACGCTGGCGGCACAGGAGGCGCAGCTCATGCCGGTAACGGGAAATTGTTTTTTTGTGCTGACTTCCTGCTCTTTGGTATTCATAACAACCTTTTATTAATCCTCAAAGTTCCAAAGAAGCGAGGGCCTGACTGTTATAGGATTTGGTAAAAAAGTTACAGAATTCGGAAAGAGCGGAAGGTTATAGCAAATCCAGGGGTTTCCTGCCCGAATGGCCTGTTTTTGAAAAATGACTCGGGGTAAGGCCGGTCATCTTCTTAAACTGGGCGGATAAATGGGCGGTGCTGCTATAGCCCAGTTGCCAGGCTATTTCTTTGAGGCTAAGCTCGTCATAGGCCAGCCATTCTTTTACTTTTTCAATCTTCAGCAAAATGAAATACTGTTCGATGGTTATTCCTTCTACCTCTGAAAATAGGCGGCTGGAATGGGAGTAATCTTTACCCAATGCCGTACTTAGGTATTCACTGAGAATGAAATGTTCTTCCAGTTCGCCTTTTTGAACTTTGGCAACCAGCAGGTTTTTTATCTTTTCGATTTGCTTTTGCTTTTGGTCGTCCAGCAATTCAAAGCCTGATGCGTTCAGGCTTTCACGGAAATGGGTCGTTTGTTTTTCCGTTAAGGGCTCTTCCAATACTACTTCTCCCAGGGAAACGGAAAAAGGCTTATCAGTTAACTTTTCCAGTTGCTGCTTTACCGCTGTTATGCAGCGGTTGCAAACCATGTTTTTTATATAAAGTGTCATACCGTTCATTTAATAGAGGTTGATTTTTACATTTTCATTTTGCCCATGTCCATGCCTTGCATGGGACCCGAGCCGTTGCGGAAAACATATTCGCTTTGCAAGAGGTAGGCCCCGCTGATCACTATGGCGTCACCGGGTTGCAGGCCGGATTTGATTTCGATAAAGCCTTCTCCCTCCTGGCCGGTTTCGACCATCCGGCTTTTAAAGGTATTCTGTGCCGTCTCTACCCAAATGGTGGTCATGCTGCCATTTCGGAGTACGGCATCGGAGGGGAGGGATAGCATTTTTCGTTGGGGGTCTTTGACCGTCACATAAGCGGGCATGCCTGGTCTGAGTAAATTGTCCTTATTGGGGACGGCTACACGGACCAGATTGATCCGGTTGTCGGGGTTGACCTCGGGATTGACAAAGGTGATTTTGCCCTGGAGGGTTTTTCCGGGCAGGTCGGGGAATTGGATGTTCACGGTGCCTTTAGGATTGAATGCAGAAAGTTGGGAGGTGTAGACCTGGGCTTCTACCCAGATGGTGGAAAGGTTGGCCATTTTTATAATGGTGCCACCTTCTGTGACATAGTCTCCTTCTTTTACGTCGAGTTCGGTGATGGTGCCGCCGGCGGTGCTGTAAAAGGGGGTGGTGGTAGCGGCTTTACCAGTAGCTGCGAGTGCTGTGATCTGCGATTCGGTCATGCCCCAAAGCAATAATTTGTTTTGGGCGCTTTGGGCGAGGTCATTGTAGTTGACGATGGAGTTTCCCAGGGCCTTTTGTTTTTGTAGGATAAGGAGGTATTCCTGTTGGGCATTGTTGAGGTCTTCGCTGTACAGGTCATAGAGCCGGGCTCCCTTGGGTATGGGATCGCCGATATTCTTGTAATACAGTTTTTCGATACGGCCGCTGATCCTTGCACTCACAGAATTTAAGGCGGATTGGTCAAAGTTGACGGCGCCGGTGAGTACGGTTTCGGTTCCTATGCTGCCGGACCGGATGGTGTCTACCTGGATATTGCCGAGTTGTATTTGTTCGGGACTGAGTTTGATTTCATCGGGGTTTTGCTGCTGGCTTTTGTGGACAGCGGTTAATTCCATGTGGCAGATGGGGCACTTGCCGGGCTTGGATTCTACGACCTGCGGGTCCATGGAACAAGTGTAATAGACGTCGGGGTCGCTCTTTGCAGTGTTTTTCGTTCCTGTTTGGCAGGAGGCAAGCAGGAGAACAAAGAGCAGGATCGGGGAGAGGACGCCAATTGGCCGGATGGGGCTGATTGTACGGAGGCAAATTTTGAAGAATGCTTTCATGTCTATTCTTTTACTTTTATAAAACTTTCGCTGTCCATTAAGAATTGGGCATCGGCGGCTACGCTATCCTGTGGGCTTAGTCCGCGGGTGATCTGGATTAAACTGTCCGTGATGATACCGGTTTGCACGGCGCTGACCTGGAAGAGGCCGTTCTCCTTCTTCAGGACCACCTGGTGAAGACCAAGGGAAAGGACCGCTTCCCGTGGAAGCCAGGCGCCCGGACCGGTCTGACCGCGGATGGTTGCCTTGACCTGGCTGCCGATAGGCAGCATTTTACTGGCATTATCGAAATAAACCCTGGCGGTGAGGGTTTTGCTGCCCTCCCGGTAAAAGGGTTCGATGTAGCTGATAGTGGCCTGGAAGGGTTTGTCGGGGGCTGTCTCGGGGGTGATGGTGAGGGGAGAACCGGTCTTTACCTGGAAGGAGCTGCCGGCGTAAAGGTTCAGGATGATCCAGCTTTGATCGGTGTTATACAACTGGAAAACGGTCTGCCCTTTTTGTACAGACATGCCTTCTTTGATGGGGAGTTCGCCCATCCCATTTGATACGTCCATGGGCTGTGACCTGCTGCCGGGGGATTCGGTCCCATTGCTTGCCTCATGGATATGCCCGGTATAGTGGGTATATACTGTTACTTTATACTGGGGCTTTCCGGATTGGATGACTTGTTGTAATTGCCGGGTGTCCATGCCGAGCAATAACAATTTTGTCCGGGCCGCATCGAGCAGGGTGGTATTGCCGGGATCGTTATGCAGGACAAATAACAGGTCCTGTTGGGCGGTGACGAGTTCGGGGCTGTAAATGTCCATGATCTTGTCTCCCATGTGTACGTGCTGGTACCGGTATTTGACGTAGAGTTTTTCGATTCTGCCGGAAACCTTAGCAGCGATGGTTTGCACCCGTCGGGTATCATAATCCACCTTGCCTAATGCTTCGATGGGGAGGGATTGACTGGAGGACTGTAGGGTGGTGACGGGTATGCCGGAGATGACGGCGCTGTTGGTGGGCTGGAGCAGGGTATGGAGGTCAACGGTGGAATTTTTTGCCTCGGCGGCGCTGAATTCTTTTTTTACAAGGGTCATGCCGCAGATGGGGCAGTTGCCGGGATGGTGTTCTATGACCTGGGGGTGCATGGGGCAGGTATAGATGTCTTCGGCGGTTTGGTCGGTGGCCTGGCTGGTCTGCGGTTTGGCGGACTGGCTGGCGGCCTGGTTAGACTGTGGGCCGGCCGGGTGCTGGTTGCAGGCTGCTGCAAACAGGGTGATGCTGATAAGAGCGATCCCTATATAGGCGGGTGTGTATAGACTTCTTTTTGTCATGACTTTAATTTTGTTGGAGCGTTTTATCCATCTCGGTCTGCATCGTGAGCAGGTCCTGCACTTGCTGTAAATATTCCAATTGGGACCTGTTTAATGTTTGCCAGGCGTCAAGCAGTTCAAATAATTCGCCGGTGTTTTGCTCGTAGCCCAATTGCAGGACCTGGTAATTCTTACTCAGCGCCGGGATGATATTTTGCTCAAAAAGCTGCACCTGCCGCTTTTTGCTGGTGAAGGCGGCTAACAGGCCTTGCATCTGGCCGGCCGCTTCATTGATGAGGACTTGTTTTTGCTGGCTAAGGGATTCTTCTTTCCATTTCAGGCTTTCGATGCTGGCTTTGGTGCTTTTGGAGGACCAGGCGGCCATGGGCAGGCGGACGGTGGCCATCAGGGAATATTGCATGGGCAGGCCGCCGAAGCCGAACATATGATTGTACTGAATGCCGAATTGGGGTTTTAGTTTGGTTCGTTCGAGGTCCTGCTGTAAATAAGCCAGGTCGATGTTCTTTTGAACGGCCTTGATGTCGCTGCGGGCTTGCCCGAAATAGCTGCTGTCTGTGGGGCTGTTGTTGTTGAGGGTGTAGTCTTTAATAGTGTAAGCGGTGTCGATGCGGAAATCAGTTTGGGCGTCCTTGTTCATTAAGGTATTCAAGCGGACCTGCTGTTGCCGGATGTCGTTTTGCAATTGGATGCGCTGGTTTTCGATGTCGCCTACTGCCGCTTTGGCTTTATAGTAGGCGTTCAGTTTGCCCAGGTTGTTTTTGTAGCGGATCTCGGTGCTTTGGATCATGAACTGGAGCAGCTTTTCGTTGTCGTCGAGGACCCGGAGTTTTTTCTCTGTGACGAGCCAGGTGTAATAGCTCATTTTGGCGGCGGCATAGAGCTCGTTGAGGTTGGCCTGTTTAGATTCTTTGCTGGCGGCGGATACGGCCCGCAGGTATTTTTCGTTGGCGTCGAGCTCTTTTTTGTTGGGGATCATTTGCTGGGCGGAGATCATGTATTGACCCATGCCGCTGCTGCCATCGGCGTTCCTTTTCCATAAAGAGGGATTATAGGGCGTCATCCAGAAGCCGGTGCCCAACTCGGGGGCTTCCCAGCTCCGGGCGCCTTTGGCGGCTTCATCCGAAGACCGTATATCCGCATCGTACATTTTTACGGAAGGATGGTTGGCTGCAATGGTGGACAGGATATCATCCAGTTTCAGGGTGGATTGGGCGCGGGCCTGGGCCTGCCCTATGAAAAGGATGATAAGTAGAATAATTGACTTTTGCATACATTAATGTTTTACTTCGAGCACGTCTATCTTACCGTGTTTTCTTAATTCGTATTCTTTACTCATCAGGAAAATGATGGGCGTGACTAGTAGTATGTGAATGGAGGAAGTGAATACCCCACCGATCATGGGCAGGACAATGGGTTTCATGACGTCGCTGCCTACCCCGGAACTCCATAGGATCGGGATAAGACCGAACAGGGATACACATACGGTCATTAACTTGGGACGTAGCCTTTTGGCGGCGCCTGCGATCACTGCTTCGCGTAGGTCGGCGTTCGTGATGGTTTCCCTGGAATTGCCTTTGGCGGTGATCAACTGCTGCATGGCGTCGTTCAGATAAATGACCATGACGATACCTGTTTCTACGGCCAGGCCGAACAGGGCGATAAAGCCGACGGAGACCGCCACGGATAGGTTGACTCCCCAGAAATAGACCATGTAAACGCCGCCGATCAGGGCGAAGGGGATGGTGATCAGGCTCAGGAAGGCTTCCCGGGCGGAATGAAAGGCGAAGTACATGCAGATGAAGATGACTAATAATACAATGGGCAGAATGAGCTTTAAGGTCCTTTCGCCGCTGATCAGGTTCTCGTATTGGCCGCTCCATTCCAGGAAATAGCCTTTGGGCAGGTGGGTCAGCATCTTATTTAGCCGGTCCTGGGATTCCTGCACGGTGCCTGCCAGGTCCCGGTCGCGTACGTTGAAAAGGACGGTACCCCTGAGTAAGGCATTTTCGGAATTGATCATAGGAGGTCCCTCGGTGATCTGTACATCCGCGACGGCGCTCAAAGGGATGGGACCGAATTGCATGGTCTGCACGGACAGGCGTTTCAGCGCGTCCAGATTGTCCCTGAAGTCCTGGGCGAAACGGGCGTTGACGGAGAAGCGGCGCCGGCCTTCGATGGTGGTGGTGAGTTTGGTGCCGCCGAGTGCGCTTTCGATGACGGTGTTCACGTCATCGATGCTGAGTCCGTACCGGGCGATCTCCTCGCGTTTGATGTTGATGTCAATGTATTTCCCGCCGGTTATCGGTTCCACATACAAATCCTTTACACCGTTGATACCCTGCAATTCCGTTTTTACTTTCTGGGCGAAGGCATAGATGGTGTCCAGGTTCTGCCCATAGACTTTAACGCCGACATCGGTGCGGATGCCGGTGGACAGCATGTTGATGCGGTTGATAATGGGCTGTGTCCAGCCGTTGGTGACGCCGGGTATTTGCAGTTTGCTGTTGAGTTCGTTGATGATGTCTTCTTTGGTGATGCCCGGACGCCACTGCGATTTTGGTTTGAGCAGGACGATGGTCTCTACCATGCTGATGGGGGAGTTGTCGGTGGCGGTGTTGGCGCGGCCGGCTTTTCCCAGGACGTTCATGACTTCCGGGTCGGATTTAATGATCTTGTCCTGTACCTGTAAGATCCGTTTGACTTCGGAGTTGGAGACGTCGGGCAGGGTCACGGGCATGAAGAGGAGGGAGCCTTCATCCAGGGGCGGCATGAATTCTCTTCCCAGGCTGAGGATCAGGGGAATGCTGATGACCAGGGCCAGGATATTGAGGCCGATGGTGGTCTTCCGCCAGCGGATACACCAGCGGATCAGGGGTTCATAGATCCTTTCCAGCATTCTGTTGACGGGGTTGGCCTGTTCGCTGCGGAAACGGCCCCGCATAAAAAAGGAGATGAGGACCGGGGCGAGGGTGACGACGAGGAAGGCATCCACCAGCAGGATAAAGGTCTTGGTATAGGCCAACGGGTGGAAGAGCTTCCCTTCCTGGCCGGTCAGCAGGAAGACGGGCAGGAAAGAAGCGATGATGATGATGGTGGAAAAGAAGACGCCCCGGGATACCTGCTTGCAGGACCGTTCGATGATGGCCAGCCTTTCGGCAAAGGGGATGTGGTAGTAATCGTTTCTTTTGGACCAGCTATTTTTAAGTGACATACAACTATTGTTTATTGGGTGAATGACTGGCCTGCCACTCGGCCAGGTTCCGGTAAGAATTTTCGGACATTATGATGCCGTTGTCTACGATGACGCCGATGGCCAGGGCAATGCCGGTGAGGGACATGATATTGGACGACAGGCCGAAGGCGTTGAGCAGGATAAAGCTGATGGCGATGGTGATGGGGATCTGGATGATGATGCTCATAGCGCTGCGCCAGTGGAATAGGAACAGGATGACGATGAGGGAGACGGCCAGCATTTCCTCTCCGAGCTTGCCTTTGATGTTGGCGATGGCTGCTTCGATGAGACTGCTGCGGTCATAGGCGATCTTGAAGTGGACGCCCTCGGGCAATCCCTTTTCTACGTCCTTCATTTTTGCTTTGACGGCGTTGATGACTTTATCTGCATTCTCTCCGTTGCGCATGACGACGATGCCGCCGACGACTTCGCCCTGGCCGTTCTGGTCGAAGATGCCCAGTCGCAGGTCCCCGCCGAGTTGTACGGTACCGATGTCCTTTACCCGGACGGGGATGCCTTTGTTGTTGGTCAGCCCGATGTTTTCCAAGTCTTCTTTGTTTTTGATATAGCCGAGGCCGCGGATGATATAAGCCATATCGCTCATCTCGAATTTCCGGCCGCCTACGTCGTTGTTATTGGCTTTTACTTTGCTCATGACGTCGGTCAGGGAGATGTTGTAGAATTGGAGTTTGACGGGATCGACGACGAGTTGGTATTGTTTTTCAAAGCCTCCGAAGGAGGCGATCTCGGCGACGCCTGGAACGGTTTGCAAGCCGAATTTGATATACCAGTCCTGCAACGCTCTTTGTTCTCCCAGGTCTATGCCGGGGGCGTCGAGGGTGTACCACAGTACATGCCCTACACCGGTGCCATCGGGTCCTAAAGTGGGGGTTACATCAGTAGGCAGTAACCGCTGCGCATAGTTTAATCTTTCGAGGACGCGGGTGCGGGCCCAGTAGTTATCTGTCTTATCGTCGAAGATGATATAGACAAAGCTCATTCCGAACATGGAGGTGCCGCGGATGTTCTTGACGTTGGGGATGCCTTGCAGGTTGGAGACCAGGGGAAAGGTCACCTGGTCTTCCATGATCTGGGGACTGCGTCCCATCCATTCGGTGAATACGATGACCTGGTTTTCGGACAGGTCGGGGATGGCGTCGATGGGATTCTGCCGGACGGCGAACACCCCCCAGGCAAACAGGCTCAAAGCTGTCACCAGTACGATGAGCCTGTTGCGGAGGGAGAGTTCAATGAGTTTCTGAACCATTTGATTGTGTTAGGAGCTTTTAATGTTTGGTGCTGTCCATTTTCATACCCTTCATAGAGCTGTCCATCTTCATGCCTTGCATGGTGCTGTCTTTTGCTACGGTTTCTTTCTTCACGAGGTCCATTCCGCATTTGGGGCACTTGCCGGGTTTGTCGCTGATGACTTCGGGGTGCATTTTGCAGGTATAAACTGCAGCCGTCTGCTTCATCGTGGATGAGTCTTTCATGGCAACGGATGAATCGGACTTAGTGGCCGTATCTGTTTTACCGGCTGTGTTATTGGAACAGGCGTAAAGGACAATGGACAGGAGAGCTATGCAGGCGAAAAGGAAAATATACTTTTTCATCGTGTTGTATTTTTAGACTGGATTTGTTATTAATATGACTGGATTATGATTTCCTGGGATAGCGGCAGCAATCCGGTAAAGCATTATAAACAACGTCGCTGGCTTTTACTTTTTCGGTATCATGGCCAACTGCGGCTACCAAAGACTGAATCTTATCCAGTTTGATAACTTTGTCATTGTACTGAACGGTCAGGAATTCGGTATTCTCATCCCAATGGGCGGTCTTAATGCCCTCCACTTGTAAGGCATTCTGAATCCGATGTTTACAGGAGCCGCATTCTCCATATACTTTAATAGAGGCTGTTGTTAATTTAGGTCCAAAATCTCTCAGGTGATATTTGGCATCTTGCGCGTTTGCAAATGAACCTGTCACCAATAAAATGGCCACAGTGAAAAACAGTTTTACCGTTTTCATCTTTTATGTTTTAAAAATTGAATAATAATGGGGTAGCCGTTGAACGGAACTACCTGTCGGGAAAATCAATAAGAAAATGTGATTTGAAAGGGGGCTAATGAGTGAAAAGCCCTGTCCCGGGCGGAAAGCCGGGTATGATAGCGGGAAAGAAAATCAAATACGGAAAGTACAATTGCGGATAAATACAGGAACCTTATCCGGTTCGGGGGGGGCATTGGTGGTAGGGTAACCGGCAATGTAAGAAGCCGCATACGGATAGGGGAACGTTACCATTGTCACCGGGATGGCAATGAGGGAAAGGTCTAAGAATGTATAGCCGGTTTCTGTAGTTTTTTGGTCTTTGTCCAGTTGTACCTGGGTGTGTTTGTCCTTGCAGCAATCGTCTTTGATAGCCATGCAGTGCCCGCTCATGCTGCTCTTGGGCATTCCGCATTTGCCGCAGTTCTTACTGTCCTTATCGGTCAGGCTCCAGGAGAAGAGTTTGCCCATGCAGTAATGCAAATGGACAGTGGCCCCCATGGAGGTGGAAAGGTAGATGACGGCTAATATGGTGGTGAAAACCTTTTTCATGGAAACTCTGGTGCAAAGATATAATTATTATGGGGATGGCAAAACTATGAGTTGTTAATATTAGGATTATGGGGCTTGGCGGGGATCTTGTAAATTTGTATAGGCTCAGGCAGCTTTAATTTAACGGGTATTTATGGAGCAGGATAAAAACCATTGGGAAGGTATCTATCGGACGAAAAATCCGCAGGAGGTCAGTTGGACGCAGACGGTGCCTGTGACCTCTCTGGATTTTATTCATGGGTTTCAATTGCCCAAAACAGCCAGGATCATTGATATAGGGGGCGGGGATAGCCGGTTGGTGGACTACCTGCTCGATGAAGGTTTTGTGGACATTACGGTGCTGGACATTTCCGGGGAGGCGCTGGAAAGGGCCAGGCAGCGGTTGGGGAGCCGGGCAGATAGGGTAAAATGGGTGGAGCAGGACATTACGAAGTTTGAACCGCCGGCGCCCTTTGATTGCTGGCATGACCGGGCGGCGTTTCATTTCCTTACGACAAGGGAACAAATTAAAAAATATATATCCATTGCAGGGAAGGGAATCAGGGAAGCCGGATATGCGGTCATTGGAACTTTTTCGATAAACGGTCCTGAAAAATGCAGCGGCCTTCCCATCCGACGATATGATGAGCGGGATTTGACGGAGGAGCTTTCCAAAGGATTTAAGAAAATAAAGTGTATTACGGAAGATCACATTACACCTTTTCGGACAAAGCAGAATTTTCTTTTCTGCTCGTTTAAAAGGAGTAAATACAAGGAGCGATCTTGAAATGATCGCTCCTTGTATCTAAAGATGAATCTTCAATCCTCCGTTGACCACGAACCCATCGAGTGGCGCATAAATGTCCCGGAATACAGGGTGGGTGATCGTTCCGGTATAGATGGTATCGAAGCGGGTCTGCCGGGTGTCGGTAAAGTTCTCGAAGTTGACGAACAGGGAAAACCGCTCCCATATTTTTTCCGCCATAAAGCCGAATGTCCAATAAGCCTTGCCGGTCTTGCCGTCATTTAATGGTTCCTTGCTGTAGTAGTACGCCTCCAGGCCCAATTTCCATTTATCTTCTTTTTCATAGACGAGCACATTGTTCAGCCGGTGCCGCACGGTCAATGGATTTTCCCGGATAACGCCATTTTCATTTAAATGGGCATCGGTAAAGGTATACCCAATGTAGAGTTTGAAGTCCTGGTATCCCAGTTTGACATTGGTTTCGAATCCTTTGGATTGCAGGTAGCCGGGGTTGTTGGTCAATCGGTAAATGGCGCCGGGCAGGGTATCGGGGACGAGGGGGGCGTGAATGCGGGTATAAAAGAAAAGCTGGTTGATGCTGAAGCTGATTTTGCCGATTTGCGTGCGATAGTTGATGTCCCAATTGACGCCGTAGGATCGTTCGAGCCGGTTGCTGTCGGGGGAGATGGGAAGTACGGATTGGTATTGTACGCGTTCGGTTTCTTCTGTGAAGACGGTGGGGGTTTTGTAGCCCAGGCCGCCGCCGATCCGGGAGGTCAGCTTGGGTGATAATTTGAATAAAGCGGAGACCCTGGGCAATAGCGCCCATCCATAATCCGCCACGTAATCGCCGCGCAGGCCCGCTTCTGTCTGCAACCATTTGCGGATGGTCCAGGTATTTTGAATGAACCCGCCGAGGGTATTCTGTTGGTAGTTCCTTTTGGGGAAGGTATCGCTGGGGTGTTCTTTGAAGTTATCGGTATAGACATTCAGCCCGGCCACCCATTCGGTGTTCTTCTGCCGGGTATTATAGGCTATTTCGGAATAGCTGGACCATTGCTTGCCGTCGAAGATATAACCGGGGATGGTGATGGTCCGGTTAAAATTGCTGATGGAATTTTTGACGGTCAGACTGCTGCGCTGATTAAACTGGTGGTCAAAGGTGAGTTGGGTAGAAAGCCGCTGGCTTTTGTTGCGTTCAAAATAGCTGTGGGTGCTGTCTCCGTGCCCTTTGATATACTGCATATCGCCGCCGATACGGTTCTCAAAGCTGGTATTGACGCCGAAGCTGAGTTTGGTCCTGGGATTGAAGTAGAGGAATAGTTTAGGGTTGAGCACATAGCGGTCGAACTTCGGGATGGCGCTGAAACCGACGCTGGAGGGGTCGTAAGCGGAGTTGCTGCTTCGGCCTCCATAGAGGGTGAGGCCTATTTTATTCCATCGCTGGCCGTAAAAGCCATTGACATCGAGGCCGCCGGCGGAGGTGCCGTTGATTAAGAAGCGCAACTCTCTCTCTTCTTTGGGTGTTTTGGAGATCAGGTTGACGAGCCCGGCAATGGCACCGCCTCCGTAGAGAGTCGAAGAGGATCCTTTGATGATCTCTACTTGTTTGAGATCCAGGGGTGGGGTCTGTAAGAGGCCCAGCCCGCCGGAGAATCCGGCGTACAGGGGAAAACCGTCTTTGAGGATTTGGGTATAACGGCCGTCGAGCCCCTGGATGCGGATGCTGGAATTGGCGGAGGTGGCGGATATCTGCTGGGTCTGGATACCGGTGCTTTCGTTGAGCATCATGCGGATGTCGCCGGGTTTCATATTGCCTTTTTCTTCCAGTTCTTCTCCGTTGATAAGCTCTACATGGGTCGGGAGGTTCCGGATGGTCCGGTTGCTGCGGGTGGAGGATATGATGACTTCTCCCATTTCTTCACCGGCTTTCTCCAGTAAAACGGTTAATGTGTCATTATTCCGTGGGAAGGTCAGGATTTCCGTGTGTTTTTTATAGCCGATAAAATGGAAGGATAGGACCTGGTTGCCGTCGGGAATTTGGGTAAGGATCACGATGCCATTGGAATCGGCTTTGGCGCCTTTATGGGTTCCGGTTAATAGGATGGTGGTTCCGCCCAGGGGTTCTTTGGAGGCTGCATCGCGGATGGAGGCCACGAGGGTATTTTGGGCATTGGATAAATAGACTGCACATAGCATTATAATAATGCCGGATAACTTTTTCATGGAAGTTCTCTTTGGAAATGAATAAATGATCACCAGCCGGGATGGTAGCTGGTCGGACAATGATGAGGGAGAACTAACAATTTTTGGGAGGTTGCCAGGTGGGGCTGCTGAAGTCGGATAAATGGAAATTAAGCGTGACGGGAGTCATTTCTGCAATGACGGGAGCATGTTTTAATACTTCAATGTTTGCTTCTGGTATGATGAATCCATGACAGGTATTGCATAGGGAGAAGGGTGAACAGGGCGCTTCCGGTTTATGGGGGGAATTGGCGGACTGGGTCATTTCATCTTTGCAGCAATCTTTATCGAAACAGGGCATGGCTGACAATGCCAGAATATAAAAACTAAATAGGAACATCAGCCATTTCATGGGGCAAATATAGGAGATTCTTTCGATGAAGGCCACTTCAATGAGCGAAGGGCGGAGTTGTTTAAGTATTTGCTTAAATAATAAAATATGTTACCTTTGGCTAAACAACGCCGGAGGCGGAAGTATGGAAAATAATGTATGTATCCGGGAGAAAGCCGATCCGGTCCAGATAAAGCGTGGCAGGGAATTTCTTTTGAGTAACCGGGCCGCTTTCACTCAATTATCGGCTGTCTTGTCGCTGGCGGGAAATGAGGTTCGGTTGAAGATCCTGTACCTCCTTGAAGAGGAAAAGGAACTCTGTCCTTGTGATCTAAGTGATATGCTGGGCATGAGCATTCCGGCCGTCTCTCAACATTTGCGGAAGTTGAAGGACGGGGATATTGTTCAATTCCGGAAGGAAGGGCAAACGATTTTCTACTCTCTGAAAACGGAACATCTGAAGTTATTGCGTCCATTCTTTAAGGTTATCAATCAATTGAATGTAAAAGCGGAGACAATATGAGTAACGGAAAGAATAATAAGGTGCTACTGGGTTCGGGGCTTTTATTGGCGGTAACATCATCCCTTTGCTGTATTATTCCTGTACTGACAATAATAGGGGGCGCTGGGGGTACGGTGGCTGCTTTTAGTTGGGCGGCTCCCCTCCGGCCTTATTTGTTGGGTACAACGGCGCTGGTTTTGGGGTTTGCTTTTTACAGGGCTTATAAACCGGAGCAGAAGGACGAATGCGGCTGTGAGGAAAAAAAAAGTGTATTGCAGTCAAAAATCTTTCTATGGGCGGTTGCTGTCATTTCTATTTTACTGTCAGCCTTTCCCTATTATGCAAAGGTTTTTGAGCAAAAAATGCCTCAACGGATAGTAGCCAATAATTCCAATATGCGGCAGGCGGTGATTCACATAAAGGGTATGGGTTGCGAAGACTGCGAAGGCCACGTAAACAATGCTTTGCTTCAAAAGAGGGGGGTGCAGGATGCGCATACTTCGTATGCGAAGGGGGAGGCAATGGTAAAATTTGACAGTACGCAAATATCCCTGCCACAACTGGCGGCTGCCATTGAAAAGGAAACGGGTTACAGAGTAATACGATGAGATATGAAACAATTACTTTTCACTTTCTGTACGATTGCTATTATGGCAAGTTCTATTGTCTCTTTGTCGGGATGTAATAGTAGCGGCGCAGCAGATAAGGGGTCTGTTTCCTTTTATACTGTTCCGTTGGTATGTTTCGCTGCTCCAGAAATTGGTTGTGGCAGTCTTACGAAACCGCTTTTTATAGCAGCGCAGCAAGTAAAGGAAATAAGGGGCATCTGGCTTGACAGGTCGGGAACGCATATTGCTATTGAATGGAATGGGGTAAGCGACAAGGCCGGGCAAGAGGGAATTATACAACCTTTATTTGCGAAATATAATGTTAAGGCTACGCCCGTTGGCGATATTGAACAAATAAGGGCATTTATGGACAGCCTGGCCCTTGCTGGGAAGTGGTATAAAGGGATGGAGATCGACCGGTTAAGCCAGGAAGAGGCTGGGGTGATTGCGGGTGATATGGTTAAACCTGCTTTGGCTGGGGGGCTGCTGACTTCACAGGAAGGGGATAAAATAAAAATGGATGTAGCGGCTTATTTTAAGAAGGATTTGGTGAAAGTGCGTAGCGGTGACGAACTGAGAAGCGCAGCAACTGAGCAGGAATGGAAGGATGCGACGATGGGCATTTTTGAAAAATATCTGGATAGTGGGAAGGCGAGGATGGTATATGCGCTGTATGAAAAAAGTGAATGCAATAGATTGAGTAGTGATCCTTGCTGCAATAAACAGGGGGATTGTTGTCACAAAAAATAAATTAGGTATGGCAAATGTGATGGTTCATTTGAAGTCTGTTATTACTTGCCCGAACTGCGGGCACAAAAAGGAGGAAACGATGCCTACGGATGCGTGTCAGTATTTCTATGAATGTGAAAGCTGTCACGAGCGGCTTAAACCGAAAGCGGGGGATTGCTGTGTATATTGCAGTTATGGGACAGAAAAATGCCCGCCCGTACAGTTGGGTACCTGTTGCAAATAATTCCCTTAAGAAAACCTCCGGTTTTTTTTATATTTTTAGTTATTGTTGTTTCATGGAACAAAAAAAGGCGTACCCCAGGCAACACCGTTACCGTCTTCTACATAAACTAAAGGGTAATAAGTAATCGAAGAACTATTTGAAGGAGTAACACTCCAAACCTTAACCAATGCCGATCCATAAGCAGTAGCATTTCCGGGAATCATACTGGCATCAAGATATCCAAGCGTTGCGTTAAGACAAGAATTTATATATGTTGAAGCGGATGGTATGAATGGTTTTGCGTTCAGCGGACCGCCTGTAGTGTATGATTGGGAAACATTTGCCAGGAAAACTTTTCGAAGACCAGCCAGAGTTTGATGGCCAATCGTATCTGCGGTTGGCGCCGGGCCTGTGTAACCATCATACAGGCCGCCCGGTTGAAACTTGCCGGCATTAAAAGTAAAGAATTCCCTATTTGCAAAAACCGGGAGTCCATTAAAAAATTGAATGGCTAATGCCTGTTCCTGGTAACCGTTGTATGCTCCGGGGTTAATATTAATCTCTGTATCCGTTTGCCAAATCTGAAATTGTAAATTGGCAGTAGATAAATGATTGGCGCTGAACAAAGCATAAATAGAATCAAGGTTGGCGCCGAAACCCCATAATCACTCACCTTTGGAGATAACCGGGTAACGCAAATGTTTTTGCTTTCAGAAGTTGATTGATTATCCTTATTGCACGAAGCAGTTAAAAGAGTAATTATTATAAAACAGGCAACCGTGAAGAAACTTATATAATCAAAAAACCTATTTTTCATACGATGTATTTAGTGTTTGACATCGGATAATTCGTAAACGTTGCATGTACCTGAAACTTTGATTTTTAGTGTGTTATATCACACTCCTTTGCGCAGGCTCTCTGCATAGGCGTTGGGCAGGCGGCTGTCTTCTACGGCCCTGGCGGCTTTTTCTATGTCATAGTCGAACCGGATGAATTCGACCTGGATGCTGTCTTTGTCGGTGATGCTGCTGTGATCATTGATATGCAGGATGACGTATCCGCCCCGGGGATTGCCGTCTTTGGGTTTTCCGACGGAGCCGATATTGATGGCGTGGCGGAAATGGTCCTGGCCTTCTATGCCGGAATTCAGGATGCGGTGGTAGGGCTTATGGGTATGGCCGAAACACATAATATCGGCGTCGGCGTCTTGCATGATGCGGAGCATGCTTTTTTCTTCCCGGTCTTCAAATAAATATTCGTTGATCCGGCGCGGGCTGCCGTGTACGAGGAGGAGGTTGAGCTTGTCTTGGTTGAGCTGGAACTCGACCTTGAGATGGGCGGGCAGGGTGCGCAGGTATTTTCTTTCTTCGTCTTTTACGATCTCGTTGGTGAAGGAGATGGAGACGGCGCCGTTGGCTTTTTCGTCGTCGGTCTTGTAGGCGCAGCCGCAGTCGTCGCTGGTGCGGCCGATACCGAAGTCGTAGTTGCCGGCGATGGTGGGGATGCCTCTTTTGCGGACTTGGTTAATGACTTCGTTGGGCCAGATATTGTAGCCTACGAGGTCGCCGAGGCAGTAGATGGCATCGGGTTTCTTTTGATCGACGTCTGTAAAGAAGGCTTCGAGCGCGGGCAGGTTGGCGTGGATGTCGGAGAATAATGCGATTTTCATATTTATAGAAGTATGGTATGGTGAATGATTTTTTGGGTATAGTATTTCTTTCGCAGCCAGAAGGCGACGTTCACCAGGGCGATCAGGGCGGGCACTTCGACAAGGGGGCCGATGACACCGGCGAAGGCTTCGCCGGAATTGATGCCGAAGACGCCGATGGCGACGGCGATGGCGAGCTCGAAGTTGTTGCCGGCGGCGGTAAAGGAAAGGGCAGCGTTTTGCGAATAGTCGGCGCCCAGGGATTTACCGAAGAAGAAGGTGACCAGGAACATGATGGCAAAGTAGATGACCAGGGGAATGGCAATGCGCACGACGTCAAAGGGGATGGCTACGATGAGTTGTCCTTTCAGGCTGAACATGGCGATAATGGTGAACAGCAGGGCGATCAGGGTGATTGGGCTGATTCGAGGAATGAATTTCTTTTCGTACCACTCTTTTCCTTTTGCCTTCAGCAGGGCAAAGCGGGTGAGGAAGCCGGCCAGGAAGGGGATGCCTAAGTAGATGACTACGCTTTTGGCGATCTGGCTGATGCCGATATTGATGGCGAGGCTTTTTAATCCGAAATAGGGGGGGAGTACGGTGATGAACAGCCACGCGAATACGCTGTAGAACAATACCTGGAAGATGCTGTTGAGGGCGACGAGGCCAGCGGCGTATTCACGGTTGCCTTCGGCGAGTTCGTTCCAGACGATGACCATGGCGATGCAACGGGCTATGCCGATCATGATGAGGCCGACCATATATTCGGGTTTGTCCCTTAAAAAGATAATGGAGAGGGCGAACATGAGGACGGGGCCGATGACCCAGTTCATGACGAGGGAAAGGGTGAGGACTTTGATGTTTTTAAAGACCTGGCCTAGTTCTTCGTATTTGACTTTGGCCAGGGGCGGGTACATCATGAGGATGAGGCCGATGGCGATGGGTACGTTGGTGGTGCCGGATTGGAAGGAGTTGATGAAGCCGGCGGTGCCGGGAATGAAATAGCCCAGGCCTACGCCGATGGCCATGGCCAGGAAGATCCAGAGGGTAAGGTGCCTGTCCAGGAAACTCAGTTTTTTGCGTTCGGTGGGGTTGCAGTTGTTTGCGCTCATGGTATGTTTACCTGTTCTTTAATGGATGGTTGTTTGTATGGTAAGGGCAGGCTGGCGGTGGGGCCGGCCTGCCCGGTATGGTCAGGTGCTATGAACAGCAGACGGGAGCGCAGCAGGGGGGGGCTTTGGGTTTTTCGCCGTAGACGGTGACGCTGAATATGCCGGTGCCGGATTGTTTGAATGCCTGTATTTCTTCTTCGGATAAATATTGGCTCAGGATATCGTCGGGAATGATGATGGGCTTTTCTTTCTGAAGGGTGATATTTTTAAAGCCGTTGACATCGATGAGTTCGAGGTAGGTTTCTTTCCGGATGGCGCCGGATACGCAACCGGCATACATTTCGGCGGCTTCCTGGATCTTTTGGGGAAGAGTGCCGACCAGGACGATATCGGAGATGCTGAAATGTCCTCCGGGTTTGAGGACGCGGAACATTTCCTGGATGACGCCGTATTTGTTGGGGACGAGGTTGAGGACGCAATTGCTGACGATGACGTCGGCGATGTTGGTGGTGACGGGCATTTTTTCGATGTCGCCCTGCCTGAATTCTACGTTGTGGTAGCCGAGCTTTTCGGCGTTGGTGCGGGCTTTGTCGATCATGGCGGGGGTGAAGTCGATGCCGATGACTTTGCCGGTGTCTCCGGTTTCGGCCCGGGCGATGAAGCAGTCGTTGCCGGCGCCGGAGCCCAGGTCGATGACGACGTCGCCTTTTTTGATTTTGGCGAACTGGGTGGGGAGGCCGCAGCCGAGGCCCAGGTCGGCGTCGGGGTTGTAGCCTTCGAGGTTGCTGTAGTCGTCGGTCATGATGTTGTATACTTCGGTGGAGCAGCAGCCGGAACCGCAGCAGGAGGCCTGGTTGTCTTCTTTGTCCTGTAAGGCGATCTCGCTGTATTTCTGCCGGACCATCTCTTTTATTTGTTCAGTCGTTTCCATGATATATATGGTTTAATTTGAAGATTCGGTGATGACGGTATATTGCTATATTGCGATTAATGGGTGCAAAAAAAATCAGCAACAGTTATCTTCCAGGGTCACTTCTTTGAAGAAGGTATTGAACAGGTCTTTGTATTGTCGCCAGACTTTCGGGTTGATGCAGTAGCAAACGCTGGTGCCTTCTACGGTGCCCTGGATGATTCCGGCGTTCTTCAGTTCTTTGAGGTGCTGGGAGGTAGTGGGTTGGGCGAGCCCGATTTCATCGACGAGGTCGCCGGTGACACAGGCGTTCTTTTTGACCAGGTATTGCAGGATGGCGACACGGGCAGGGTGCGCGATGGCCTTGGCCATATTGGCGATGTCATTCTGCTGCCTGGTGAATAAGTCTGTTTTTGTAGCGCCCATATCTTTATCTTGTTATTGCAATATTACGATGAATGATCGGATTGGGCAAAAAAAGATTGGATTAGGCAAAAAAGATTCGAATTAGATTTATCAATAAATCGTGATATATTAGTCTCCCATTCAAACTTAGCAAATGACTACCCGATTTCTGGTCCGGCATAAAGCAGTAGTGTCCTCCTAAAGGTATCCTATTATTTCCCTATCTTCATTTTCAAAAGGCTTCTATTAGTGCCCCCCCTTCCGTCATATGAGGAAAAATTACTTCTCCGTGCCCTGACCCAAGGTGACCGGCAGGCCTATACGACCCTGTATTCCGGCTATCTTGACTCCCTTGTCCAATATATCTTTCTCTTCACCGCCTCTAAAGAAACCGCCGAGGAGATCACCCAGGACGTCTTTCTCAAGATCTGGGAGAAAAGGGCTACCCTCGGCGAAGTTGAATCCTTTAAAGCCTATCTCTTCCGCGCTGCCAAGAACCAGCTCATCAATCATATCAACCGGGAAAAGATCCGCCTTCGCGTCACGGGCCAGATACAGGAAGCCACCAACCGGGACGCTAACGGCCAGGATACCCAGCACCAGGTCGACTACCGCCGGGCCCATGCCCTGCTGCGGGAAGCCATCCGGTTACTGCCGCCCAAACGCAAACAGGTCTTCCTCCTCAGTACCGAGGAAAACCTCTCCCTGGACGAGATCGCCGCCCGCATGGGCATCAGCAAGAACGTCGTAAAAAAGCAACTCTACGACGCTTATGGTTCCGTCCGCCACTACCTCGCCGAACACGCCGAGCTCTCGTTCTACCTTATCCTGCTCATGACCCTGCTCCAGGCCTAGAGAAAAAATTGAAATAAATCCGGGAGCCGGGGGGTGCGAATCACCTCTTCGCTTGTCTTATTCAAATTATACTGCATGGAATACTCGACCGCCATAACCTTTATTGAAAAATTCGCCGCCGGTGTTTACACTGAAGGCGAACACCGGGAATTCGTCTCCTGGCTGAATAGCGCGCCGCCGGTGGAACTCGACCGGGTGCTGGAAGCCGCCATCCGGGTGGGGCTCGCCGTTTCCGCCGATCAGACCGTTCCCGCCGTTCCGGTGGCGGATGCCAGTCTCGTCCGGCGCATTGAAGCCAGCCTGGATGAATATGAACTGGCTTCCGAGGGTTTGCAGGAACCAGAACCCAGGCTACCCCGCGTCCGCCGCCTTTCCCGGTTTTCCGCGGTAGCCTCGATCGCCGCCCTGCTGTTATTACTCGCCGGCGCCGGATGGTGGCTGGTTGCCCGCCGGGATAGCCATAGACATCCCGAAACCGCGACCTCGAAACCCGAACCCGATATCGCCCCCGGCCACAACGCCGCCATCCTGGCGCTTTCCGGCGGCCGGCGGGTGTTGCTGGACAGCAATTCGGAAGACACCGTGCTCACCGAGGGTGCTGCGGTCGTCGCGAACGCCCATGGCCGGCTGGCTTATAACGCCGGCACCGCCTCGACCTCTGAAACTATCTATAATACCCTGACTACCCAACGCGGCAATCAATACCAGCTTACCCTGCCGGACGGTACCAGGGTCTGGCTCAACGCTGCTTCCTCGATCACCTATCCTACCAGGTTTACCGGCATCAGCCGCACCGTCAGCATCACCGGGGAAGCTTATTTCGAAATTGCCAAGAACCCTTCGCAACCCTTCCACGTCAAAGCGGATGGACTGGAGGTCGCCGTCCTCGGCACCCGTTTCAACATCAATACCTATCCTGATGAACCTGCCAGCCGCACGACCCTCGTCGACGGCAGTGTACGGGTGACCAGCGGGCAAACCTCGCGGGTCCTGGAGCCCGGTCAGCAGGCCCACATCAAAGACGGGATCCAACTGGTCTCCAATGCTGACATCGAGCAGGCCCTGGCCTGGAAGAACGGCCTGGTCAAACTTACGGGCGCCAGCATCCGGGAAGTCATGCGGCAGGTTTCCCGCTGGTATGACGTCGACGTGGAATACCAGGGCGACCTGGACAAGGCCGTCTTTATCGGCATCGTCTCTCGGCAGCAGAATCTCGCCAAATTCCTGGAAGTGCTCGAAGCGACCGGCTCCGTGCATTGCAGCCTGGACAATAAAAAGATAATCGTAAAACCCTAGATAATGATGACGTAGCAAAAACAACGGGGACTGGTAACAAAAACCGGAAGTGGTGGTACACTCCCGGCAGGTCGTTCAGGTTAACCCAATTATTTCAATCCTTGCGAGACTGCTTATTGTATAACCCAAACTAAAACAAAGGTAATGGATTTTAAGGCTCTTTGCCGGTTGCCTATTCCAAAAAGGGGAACCCTCACCAAATCCGCCTCCGGCGGATTCGACGACACCAATGAAAGACATTATGTCGTCGTCAAAACTTTGCGCATTGTGAAGTTAACTGCACTCATTGTCTTTATCGCCTGTATGCAGGTCAGCGCGGCTACGCATGCCCAGACGATTACCCTCTCCGCTAAGAACGAATCCCTCGTCAGGATATTCGAAGTGATCCGGCAACAAGCCGGCTATGAATTCCTCTGCAATGTCTTTGTCCTGCAGAAGGCGGCGCCGGTTACGGCGGAATTCAAAAACACGCCGGTGGAAGAAGTGCTGGCTAAAATTTTCCGGGACCAGCCCCTGACTTATTCGATCCTGAACGGGAAGACCATTGTCGTAAAAGCGAAAGAAGCGCCGTCGACCGTTGTGCCGCCCCCCGTTGAGGCGGATACCGCCCATCCTCGGTTGTCGGCCACCGTTGATCTGATCGGCGTGGTCCAGAATGAAGCGGGCCAGCCGCTCTCCGGCGCTACGGTCGCGGTAAAGGGTAAAAACAAGGGTACAGTAACCAACGAAAAAGGCCTTTTTATTCTAAGGGGCGTAACGGTGGGCTCGGAATTGGCCATCAGCTTTATCGGATATACCAACGGAAAAATAACGGTGGATGCCGTTCCCCAGGTACTGATGGTTACCCTGAAGCCAGCCGTGAGCGAGCTGGATGCCACCGTTGTAAAGGCATACGGAACGACCAGTCAGCGCCTGACCACCGGTAATATCGCCCGGGTGGGCGCGGAAGAAATAGAAAAGCAGCCTGTCATGAATCCCCTGCTGGCACTGGAAGGAAGGGTGGCCGGCATGGTGGTCACTCCGTCGTCCGGTTATGCCAGCAGCCCGGTTAAGGTGGAGATCAGAGGAAGGAATACGATCAACCCGGGATTTACCTCGGATCCCCTGTACATTATCGACGGTGTTCCCCTGACCGTGCTGGAAGTGGGCGGTCAATCTACGAATCAGTACGGGTCGACCGGATTTATCCAAAACGGAACGTTTACTGCGACAGGCGGCCAGAGCCCTTTCTTTAGCCTGAACCCCGCCGACATCGAGAGCATCGAAGTGCTGAAAGATGCCGATGCCACGGCCATTTACGGCTCCCGGGGGGCCAATGGGGTCATCCTGATCACCACGAAGAAAGGCAAGGCCGGCAAGACCACCTTTAGTTTGAACCTGACCCAGGGTATGAGCGAGGTGACCCGGCATTGGGCCATGCTGAATACGCCCCAATACCTGCAGATGCGCCGCGAGGCATTCAAAAATGACGGCATCACGCCAACCCTTGGCAATGCCCCCGATCTGCTCTTATGGGACACGACCCGCAATACGAATTGGCAGGATCAGTTATGGGGCGGGATGGGGCAGGTCACCAATCTGCAGACCGCGTTGTCGGGGGGCGATGACCGGACCGTGTTCCGGATCGGGGCTGGGTATTCGCGCCAGACGGAGATCCTTACCCATAGCGGGGCCAATCAACGGGCAAGCGTCTCTTTCAACCTGAACCATCATAGCCTGGACCAGAAGTTCTCCGTTTCACTGACCACGAACTTTTCCTATGCGCTTGTCAACACCTTGTATACTCCCAGCGCTGTCTCAACGGCGCCCGACGCTCCGCCGATCTATAACAGTGCCGGCGGCCTGAACTATGCACCCTGGGACGCAGCAGGTATCGGATCCCAATTTCCATTCAATACTTTGCTTTCTTCCTACACCTCGCAGACCAATCTACTCACCAGTAGCCTGGGGTTGAACTACGAACTGGTCAAGGGTTTGACCCTTCGTCTAAACCTGGGCTATAACAATACCGAGGTTCACAACGCCTCACTCTTCCCCATCGCCGGACAGGATCCCGCCGGCAATCCAACCGGTTCAACTGAGTTTGGCGAGAATAGGAACAATAACTGGATCATTGAACCGCAGCTTAATTATCGCCGGTTTATCGGCGCAGGCAAACTGGACATCCTGCTCGGCGGAAGCGAACAGTCGACCCTGACCGATGGCACCGGCCAGTACGGGCTTGGCTATACGAATGACGCCTTTATCCGCTCGATTGCCAATGCGCCTGTGGTCTTTAACGGTGAAAATTATGCGCAATACAAGTATGCAGCTGGATTCGGAAGCATCAACTACAATTGGGCCAGTAAATACATTCTCAACCTGAATGTCCGCAGAGACGGCTCTTCCCGGTTCGGGCCCGGTTCGCAGTTCGGTAATTTCGGGTCGGTGGGCGCCGCCTGGATCGCCTCCGAGGAAAATTGGGTCAAAAAGGCCCTGCCCGCCGCGATCAGCTTTATCAAGATCAGGAGCAGCTATGGCATCACCGGCAGCGATGCCGTAGGCGACTATCAATACCTTTCCCAATGGTCAAACGGTCCGAACGGTAACCCGCTAGCCACCTATGGGGGCGTAACCCCGCTGATGAATACCCATGCGGTCGACCAGAACTATCACTGGCAAATAAATAAGAAACTGGAAGCCGCCCTCGACCTGGGTTTTCTCCCCGACAGCCGGATATTGCTGGAAGTGGCCTATTATCAGAACCGATGTGACGATCAGTTGTTGCAATATCCTACCCCGGTCTTCACGGGATTCAACAGTGTAACGGCCAACTGGCCGGCTAATGTGCAGAACAGCGGCCTTGAATTTTTGTTGAACGCGAAGATCATCAAAACGTCCGCTTTCTCCTGGTCCGTCAATTTCAATCTGGCGATCAACCGGAATAGGCTGCTCTCCTATCCTGGCTTGGCCAATTCTCCCTACCTCACCTTGTATAAAGTGGGTCAGTCGTTGAACGAGAAGTATCTCCTGCATTACAACGGCGTGGATCCGCTCACAGGGCAATACAGTTACTGGGATTATAACCATGATGGAACAATAGTCGCAGACTATAGTGTTGCGCCGGGCACGGTGGATGATGACCGGTATATTGCCATCGATATGAGCCCAAAATATACGGGTGGGATGGGCAATCAATTCAGCTATAAGAATTACAGCCTAAGTTTCTTTCTGAGCTTTAGAAGGCAGATGGGGCAGAATGCCTATTACGGATTGGGTCTTTTACCGGGGCAGATGGGCAATCAGTCCGTTGATATTTATAACAGCCACTGGCAAAAGCCGGGCGATAAGGCAACTTTTGCCCGCTTCACCACGGTAGGGGCAACCAGTGACTACAATATTCAAAATTCTGACGCACTCATAACAGATGCATCGTTTGTCCGGCTCTCGAATCTTTCTTTTTCTTATTCGTTGCCGGCCGCCTGCGCCCGAAAAGCCCACCTGCAAGGCTGCAATCTTTATATCCGTGCCGAGAATATTCTGGTGATCTCCCGGTATAAGGGCCTCGATCCCGAAACGCAGAATTTCGGCAGCATGCCACCAGCCAGGATCTTCACCGGTGGGTTATCCTTTAACTTTTAAAGCCGCAGACCATGCATTACAACCATAAGTTACTCGCTGTACTCTTTCTCCTCTCCCTCCCGGGACTGGACGCTTGCAAGAAGCTCGTCTCCGTCCCCGAGCCCATCAATACGCTGACGACCACCGAAGTGTTTAGCTCCGATGCGGAAGCCAATTCCGCAATGGCCGGGATCTATACGGCAATGATCAACGGCACCGCTGGAACCTTCAATTCTGCCTATCTTGGCTATAGTGAAGGTCTCCAGACGCTGATGGGTAGCATGTCTTCCGACGAATTTGTCTATGCCAACAGTGGAAATTTTGTGCATGTCAACACGAATCACCTGATATATACCGACGGCAATATCACCATGTGGCAGCCGGCGTACAGCCAAATCTATGGCGCCAATGCGGTCATCCAGGGCATCGCCGCCTCCACTTCCGGCCTGCTGCATGACAGCGTGCGGAAGGAATTGACCGGGGAAGCGAAATTCGTGCGGGCCTTCTGCTATTTTTATCTCACCAATTTATTCGGGGACGTGCCGCTGGCGCTCACGATCGACTTCAACCAGACGGCCAATATGGCGAGAACTCCGCAGGCCCAGGTGTACCGGCAGATCATCCAGGATCTCAAAGATGCTCAGGCCGCCTTGCCTTCCGACTATTCCGTGGGAAAAGGAGAGCGGAACCGCCCCAATAAATGGGCGGCGACGGCGCTCCTGGCCAGGGCCTACCTGTATACCGGTGATAACGCCGACGCGGTCACCCAGGCCAGCGCCGTGATCGCGAATACCGGTCAGTACAGCCTGGTCAGCGATCTGAATGGCGTGTTCCTAAAGAACAGTACCGAAGCGATCTGGCAATTGCAGCAGAATACTTCGATCTCCGGCGAGGGAACGGCAACACCCGAAGGCGTTGCCCTGCTGCCCAACCCGCTCAACACCGGGTTTACCAGCTATCAACTTTCCGGTCAGCTCTTGGGCGCGTTCGAACCCGGCGATCAACGCCGGTCGGCCTGGGTGGACAGCACGAACAATTCGTATAACGCTCCCCCGAACGCCGCCAACCTCACCGCTTATTTTCCCTTTAAATACAAGACGGGCAGTTATAATTATTCCGTGGGCGGTACGGCAACAGAATATTATATGGTATTACGGTTAACGGAGCAGTATTTGATCCGTGCCGAGGCGGAGGCTAACGGCGCCGGCACGGCCAGCGCCATCGCCGATCTGAACGTGATCCGCCAACGGGCGGGATTGCCCGCACTGTCGTCCTCCTTAACACCGGCGCAGGTGGGCGCCGCCGTGGCGCATGAACGACAGGTAGAATTATTCGCGGAATGGGGCCATCGCTGGCTGGACCTGAAACGGACCGGACAGGCCCATGCCGTGCTCTCCGTGATCCCCTTGAAACAACCCTGGGCGGGAGACTATCAATTACTCTACCCGATCCCGGTTTCAGAGATTGTCGCTGATCATAACCTGACACAGAACCCCGGGTATAATTAATCAACATTAACAGCAACGAAATGAAATACGAACACGCCCGTCACCTGTCGGCATTACTGCTGCTGGCGACCCTACTTTCCTGCGGCAAAAGCAACCCCCTTCCCGGCACGGCTTCCCTCACAGTCGTCAATGCGTTAGCAGGCAGCAACTCTTTGGCCACTAATTTCAGCAACACGCAGGCCACGTCATGGGACGCGATGATTGACTTCGGAAACTTTCAGGAATTCAGCTCCTACAGCGGCATTCAGCCCCTGGCCTTGTATCAGGTCCCCGACACCCTGCCAAAGAGCGCGCCGATGTTTGTCCTATCGCTCAACCTCCCGGTAAACACGATCCACAGTTTGTTCCTGACTGGAACCACCAGTGCGCCGGATACCCTACTCGTCACGGATACCCCTCCTTATCACGCGGCTGCCGATAGCAGCATGGGGATCCGGTTCGTCAACCTTTCACCGGGCAGCGCACCGGTGAGCGTGGATATCCAGGGACAGGCCAATGGGTCGGAGGCCGCTAGCCTACCGTACAAGAGTCTGACTGCATTCAGGAATTATTCCGCCACTTCGGTAGTAACGGGGTACAACTTTGAGTTCCGCGATGCCGCCAGCGGCGCCCTGCTCGCCAGTTATACCCTGACACCCGCCGCCTACCGCAACTATACAATCGCCCTGGAGGGTCTGCCCGGCGTCAACACAGGGGCAACCGCCCAGGCTGCGTTCTTAATCAGTAATTATTAATGGATTTATACAAACTTCTATGCATAACATTTTAAAAATCGAGCGACTGTCGCACAAGTACAGTAGCTCCTGGGCGATCCGCGATATCAACCTGGAAATAGGCCAACACGGCATCACCGGCCTGTTGGGTTCCAATGGCGCTGGCAAGTCCACGACGATGAACATCATCTGCGGCGCCCTTAACCAGACCGAAGGCAACGTGTACATCAATGGCGTGGACCTGCGGGCGAAGCCGGAACAGGCCAAAAAGGAGATCGGCTTTTTGCCGCAGAACCCGCCCCTGTATACCGATCTGACCACGGATGAATACCTCGGGTACTGTGCGGAGCTCCGGCTGATGGAAAAAAACAGCATCAAAAGGGCCGTGGACGAAGCCAAGGAACGTTGCGGGATAACGCATGTCGGCAGCCGGCTGATCCGTAACCTGTCGGGCGGCTATCGTCAACGGATCGGCATCGCGCAAGCCATCATTCACAAGCCCAGGCTGGTCGTGATGGACGAGCCGACTAACGGATTGGACCCGAACCAGTTGATCGAAGTCCGGAAGCTGATCCGGGAGATAGCCCTGAATCACGCGGTGCTTTTGTCTTCGCATATTTTGTCCGAGATCCACTTGCTCTGCAAGGAGATCATCATGATCGAGGCGGGCAGGATCGTATTTTCCGACAGCATGGATGCCTTTGATAATTACATGCAGCCCCACAGTATATTGATGCGGATGGAGAACACGCCGCCGACGACAGAGCTGCTGAGTATCCGGGGCGTCACCAAAGCGGAATTCCTGACCGCTTCGCAGGTGCGCGTTTATTTCGAGGGCGACCCGGAGATCACGGAGCGGCTGGTGGCTGCCAGCATTATGCATGGGTGGCGGCTCCGGGAGATCAGCCTCGAAAGGGGCCAGCTCGACGATACCTTCAAACAATTATCCAGTCAATCGCACCAATAAACATTTATAGATGAAAATGATATTTAAAATTGCTAGGACGGAACTTCGCAATCTCTTTTATTCCCCCGTGGCTTGGTTTTTAACGATCGGCTTTATGGTTCAGTGTGCGGTGTTTTATATAGGCATCCTGGATTTGATTGCCAGGTTCCAGGATCTTGAGGTCAGGAACAATCCAAAATTCAGGGGTTTCTCAGCGTCGCTGACGCACGGGATTTTTTTGGACGGGGATGGGATCTTCTCCAGCGCCCTGCAGAATTTGTATTTATACGTTCCACTGCTGACCATGGGGCTGATCAGCCGCGAGATCAATAACGGCACCATCCGATTGCTGTATTCCTCACCCGTGAAGGTGCGCGAGATCGTCTGGGGCAAGTACCTGGCCATCATGATCTACAACCTGGCATTGGTTTCGGTCGTGGGTATTTTTATGGTATCGGCCGCGTTCAATATCAAATCGGTCGATTATGGGATGTTGTTCTCCGCTGTTTTGGGTTTTTATCTCATGCTATGCGCCTTCACGGCGATCGGAATTTTCATGTCCAGCCTGACGACCTACCAGATCGTGTCGGCGATCGGCAGTTTTATCGTGCTTTTCATCCTTGGCCGGATTGGCGGATTGTGGCAGCGGATCGATTTTGTCCGGGACCTGACCTATTTTTTGTCTCTCCAGGGACGGACGGTAAATATGCTTAAGGGGCTTATCTCGACCAAAGATGTCATCTATTTTGTATTGATCGTCTATATGTTCCTGGCGTTTACCTATTTCAGACTGAAGGGGGGCCGCGAATCCAGGCCCTGGTATGTCAAGGCCGGCCGGTATCTGGTGGTATTCGCATCGGTACTCCTGATCGGTTATATCTCCTCACGCCAGCGGCTGATCGGGTACTGGGATACGACAGCCGGAAAGGTCAATACGATCCACGAACGGACGCAGGCGATCGTAAAAGAGCTGGGGGACGACCTCCTGGAAGTAACCCTCTATACCAACCTGCTGGGTGGGGGCGTTAGCATGGGACTTCCGGAGGGACGCAATAATTATTTATCGGCGCTTTGGGAGCAATACGCCCGCTTCAAACCGGATATCCAGTTTAACTATGTCTATTATTACGATAATGACAGCACGAGCGACAATAGTGCTTTATACAAAGAGTTCCCCGGCAAAAACCTCAAACAGATCGCCGGGCAAATGGCGGGCGTTTACGAACTGAACCCATCCCGATTTGAGACGCCGGAAGAGATCGGCCGGACAATCGATCTGAGACCTGAAAACCTGCGGGTGGTGATGCAGTTGACCTACAAGGGGCGGACCACCTTTCTCCGGACCTTCGACGACCCCATTTTCTGGCCGGATGAGCAACAGGTCGCGGCGGCCTTCAAGCGGCTGTTACAGGCTCAACTACCCAAGGTTTATTATGTCGCCGGAAACCTGGAACGGAGTATCTATAAGCGGGGGGAGCGGGAATTCTTTATGCATTCTATCTATAAATTGAACCGTATAGCATTAATCAACCATGGTTTTGACGTGGATACGGTATCCCTGGACGCCCGCGATATCCCTGCCGATGCCTCCATCCTGGTACTGGCCGATCCGAAGACCACATTAAGCGCTACCACCCAACGTAAAATACAGGAGTATGTCGATAAAGGCGGCAACCTGCTGGTTATGGGCGAACCGGGGAAACAGGCCATGCTCAATCCTTTGCTGCAGCAATGGGGTGTTCAGTTGATGAACGGTACCCTGGTGGAACCGACCAAAGATGAGATGCCGCATATGGTGAGGCCTTATGCCACCGATGCCGGTCTCGATCTGGCCGAAGAAGATATATTTTTAGGCTATAAAAAACTTCATGCCCTACACGACTACGACGATTCGCTGAAATGGCTGATGCCGGGAGTGACCGCCCTGTCCTATAGGCCTGGCGGCGCGTTTACGGTGAAACCCCTGATGATGACGGTCGGGCAGCGAACCTGGCTAAAAGCCGGCCCGCTGGTTGTCGATTCCGCCGATATCGTGTATAGCCCGCAGGAAGGAGATATCAAAGGGTCTATTACGACTTCTACTACTGGCCTGACCTTTACCCTGAGCGTGAACGGGCAAGCCGGGCCGCAAGCCGGGCGGCACGTTACCGATTCCGCCGATTCCGCCGAGATCGCACACCGTCCGAAGGCAGCAGATAGCAAAGGGTTTTCTACCGCCCTGTCCCTGACCCGGGAGATCAACGGAAGAGAGCAACGCATCCTAATAATCGGCGACGCGGATTGTTTGAGTACCCTCCGGGGGGGAGGAGGCTTTATTAGCAGGGGCATGTACAGCTGGCTGGACTACAACAAATTCCCGATCTATACGCCCCGCCCCGACCCGGAGGATAACAAGTTAATCATTGGGCCCGGAACGGCCAAAGTGCTGAAGGTTGTGTATGTCTGGGTCCTGCCCG
>DASWFF010000101.1:0-26752 GCA_036394375.1 Puia sp. | reverse complement strand
CTAAGCGCCTGTTTTCCAAACGCAAGCAGATCTTCCGGTTTTACATAGCCTATCGACTGGAGCACGGGTTGACCCGCTGCGTCAAACACGATAAGAGTTGGCAGCGAATGTATCTTCCATTTGGAAGCGAGTTCCGGCCCCCGCCCCTTTTCCACATCCAGAGATACATTAATAAAATTTTCGTTGAAAAATGCCGCTACGTCCTTTTGATCAGGATTCAGGCCACCTGTCTGGGCAAGCACATAAAAAAGAGAAGCGGCCAACAGGACGGCCAAAAGAAGGAATCTGTAGTAGATAGGTATTTTTTCATGGTTAACTTTTTTCTGATTAAGATAATGTAATGCAAACTTACCCTTTCGAAGCAGCCGTTGCAATGACCACTTTTCCCGATGGAATACCTGAACTGCCCAGGGTCAGGATTTAACAAAAGGTAGGGAAATATCATCCGGCGGCACTTGCATGACCTGGCAAAGTAAATTGGAGATGGTATTGTTGCCTATCGAGACGATCAGGTCTACCAGGTGACCGATGGTATATCCGGCTGAAAAAAAGGCTTCCAGCAGCGCCTCATCAGGCCTGCCACGGGAAATAACGATATCATGGGTTATTCGCGCCAAAGCATCTATGCGGGGATCAAAACCGGCTGTTCCCCCTTTGATCTCCGTCACCTGTTCTTCCGTCAATCCGTTGAGGTATGCGATCATAGTATGGCTTTCCAGGCAGTAGGCAGACCCATTCACTGCCGCCACTACCAGGCCTACGACCTCCCACTCCTGTAAATTCAGTTTCTGTTTCCTGTTCTGCAACTGTATATAACTTTCCAGTGCCTGATCGGCATAGGCCATCATTGCATATATATTTGGCATCATCCCCAATCGATCATTGAAAAAATCGAAGTATTTTTTGTTTCCGGAGGATACCTGATTCCTGTTGGGTAAGATAAAAGTATTCATACAAACTGTATTTGAGAGCAACCCGCTACTGCTCTGTTTTTTTGTAATCCGAGATATTCCCGCCCGTATACTGTTTAAAGTACCGGCTAAAATGGGCCGGGCTGGCAAAGCCTAATAAGTAGGCAATCTCCTTGGCCGCCTTGTCTGTATAAAACAAATACCGCTTGGCCTCCTGGATTATCCGCTGCTGTATTACTTTTGAAGGGGACGGATAGTTAAAAAGAGCGAAATGGTTGGAAAGCGTCTTAGGAGATTTGTTCAATAAATTGGCATAAAACTGCACTTCATGCTGAGTACGGAAATTAACTTCCAACAGCAGGTTGAACTTTCTTACCAGGTCCAATCTCTCGTCCACTAGCCCGGGACCTGTCTCCATCTGTTTTTTTGCAATCCTGGTTACGTTGATGATCAACCGTTTTAGTAAAGTCCTAAGCATCTCTCCCTGCATCCGATCTCTTATTTCAAAATCCTCGATACATAGCGTCTCTATCAGGCCAATATTGTCAATTTCCCCCTGAGACAGTCTAATGAAAAGGGGGTGCCGGATACCATAGAAAAGGAAACCGACACACCCCACTTCTGCATCGTGATCTACAATACAATAAAAATCCCTGTTAAACTGCCAGGCAACCAGTTCATGTGGCCGTTCAAAGATAAAATGCTGGTTCGCTACCAATGAGAGTATGCAATCTTTGGGGAAAATGTAGGAGATCTCGTCGATAATAACCGTCTGTTCATCGCTGCGGTTAAATACGATCGTGCAAAGCGTTCCTGCTTTCAGAATTCCATCGCCTTTGAGCGAAGCATCTTCTTTCCTCAACCGGAATGTTCCGCTGCTATTGCCGTCTTCAAAGATTAATTTCATACCGTAGGTTATTTTACTGCCAGGAGCGTAACCGGCTCTATCTGGAGCGGTGTCGCCAGCAACTCATCGGCTTTGGCCATTAATGTCTGGGCAATGGGTCCCTGCAGATGTGCCTGCCTACCTTCTTCCCCACCAAACGTATCAAATACGCCGAAGGTGGAAGGCCCCAGTTGCAGAGCATACTGTTCTTTTCCGGGCTTGGCTTCTAATCTTGCCAGTAATGCTAATTTTTCCATATTTTTTTTGAGTTGCTTTTTTGAGAGATTCTTATTAAATCGGGCTACTGTCTGAACCGAGTACCCTTATAAAAGCCGGATGGTGGCGCCTCCGTCAACGCTTAAATTATGACCAGTTATATAGGACGATTTATCCATTGCCAGAAAAGCAACGGCAGCAGCCATTTCTTCGCTTTGTGCTATCCGGCGAAGGGGTGTCTTCGAGGTGATAGCCTGCAGCCGATCTGGGTTCGAGAGCAGCCCGCCGGTCCCGGAAATTTATCAAGCGGTCCCCTTTGCAAATCCTACTGTGTCCCGATAGACCTGGGGAGAAACCGCCGCATTGTTCTTGAAGAATCGGCTAAAGTAAAACTCATCATTGAATCCCAATTCGTACGCGATGGCTTTCACTGATTTGGAGGTCAGGTATAATTCACGCTTGGCTTCTATGATGACACGTTCCGCGATAAGGCTGGTGAGTGTTTTGTTAAAGTGAGTCTTACTTATTCGGTTCAGGGCTTTTGTTGAGATATTCAGCAGGTCTGCATATTCACTCGGGCTATGTTTGGTCTTAAAATGCTCTTCGATGGCGTCTTTCAGCGTTTTTAGAATAAACGGCTCCTTCTCATTCCCGTATTCCCTGACGGAGTGCTGGTTTATCTTGAATCGGGAGGCGTTAATCAGGAATATCTTTAAATAGGCTATCAACAACTCGAACTGGGCCAGTGCGGGATTTTGCATTTCTGTCTTCAGCGAATCGGCGAAAGCCATCAGTGTGCTCATTTCGGCGTCCTCCAGCCTGATGGCTGGAGTTTCATATATATTGTTAAAGAGCACTCCATTGCAGGCAACTTCTTCCTGATGCTTGTGGATACAGAAGAAATCGGGGTGAAAATTGATCAGTATTCCTTTGAATTCTCCTTCGGCCCTGATCATAAAGGGCTGGTAAATGGAAAAGCACAGCAGGCTGTTATGCTCAAAGGAGTAGTCTGCCAGATCAGCCTGGAATTTCCCTCTGCCCGCTGATACGAGGATCATGGAATAATAATTGAAATTTTTAAGCTTTTCAAAGTAGGAGTCGTCCTCAAAATCATATATGTGAAAGGCTAGTGCTTTTGTCTGCGGATTAATTAGCGTAAATGCGGTTTGAGCGATCAAGGCGATAAATTTTATTTTATAGTTCTGTCCTTTTCTTCAATTGTCAAGTCTGGCGGATCTTTTCATATTTAAAGTGAACGGCTATAGCGTCATTAACAACACAAAACTACCTCGAAAGAAAGACTAAGTACATGGACAAAAGTGGTCAGGGCATGGATAATTAAGACTTGATCGGTTCGAAGTAGTTAAAAATATAAGTTCGGTGGCCGCCGTACGTCTTCGCCAGTTGGGCAATATTTGTACCTGATAGCGATATCTCGTGAAGTTTAGCCGCTTCGCACTGCCCAAAGACGTATATACCGGAGCTCACCAGGATCAGCACTAGTACCGCCAACCTAATAAGACCGGTAAAGGAACAATGTCTCATATGCAAAAGTTGATTAGCCGCAAGGATGGATGGATCATAGTGATATCTACGGGACCGACCGTGATCACTACTTTTTTTCTTGTCAAAATGCTTTTGTGAAACATGATCTCTGTTTTGCCTTTTAATTCTAATCCGATAAAATATCCCTCTCGTCCTTAAAACTGACAGGTCGTTGTCTTTCCCGGGATACGAATAGCTTTAATACATCCGGTCTGGCATAGTGACCGGAGGGGTCGAAATTCTGGCGCTCTTCCAGGATCTTCCGATGCTGCAAAACGTATACAAAAAGCCCTTCTTTAAAGGGAACCGGCTCCATTATCCAGGCGCCATCCGGCCCTGCAATACAGGAGCCGCCGTCTGCCAGCCAGTCATCCTGGCTGTTCTGTCTGATCTTCGTGGAATACGGTAAAGAATCGCCAATATCGTTTCGGGATAAAAGCCCGGAAACCGAAACGACAAAGGACCTGGATTCAAGGGCCATGAAACGGGTAATATCAATGGTATTTCGCACGCCACCCGGCCAGAGGGCAATATGCAGGTCCTCCCCTTGTGCGTATAAGGCGGATCGGGTCAGCGGCATCCAGTTTTCCCAGCAGTTAAGAGCTCCTACGGTAAAGTCGTTCAATTTCCGCACCTGCAAGCCATGCCCGTCCCCCGTCCCCCATACCAGCCGTTCTTCGTAAGTAGGCATCAGCTTGCGGTGAACATACTGAAGCTGCCCGTCTTTCCCGATACTGGCCAGGGAACAAAACAGACTATGTCCTCCCCTGTCCTCTGCCCGTTCGATAAATCCAAAGATGACAGAGATGGACTTCTCGCCGGCCAGTTTCCTTATCGGCTCCAGGTCACCAGCACTAATCGTAACCGCCTGTGAAACATAATAGGCGAATATTTCCTTCTGTACCGGCGAATTGAATACTGCTCCGCCGGTAAGTTCCAGCCAGAAGGGGTATCCGGGAAGCAAGGCTTCACCGAAGACGACAAGGTCGCACCTCTTTTCGGCAGCTTCCGCAATACAGGATAGCATTTTCTCTGTAGTTGACTTGCGATCCAGCCACACTGGAGCTATCTGGGCCACTCCTACCGTTAGTGTTGATTCCATAAATGAACGTGTTTTAAGTTTAACTAATTTACACTCTTGAGAGGAATAGTATTCAATTTCTTAAAAAACGTCTTGAACAGTTGAGCCAGTGCGGTAATCATCAATGCTATGCCAACCATCCAGTTCAACAATACCTCCCGGCTACCCAAAAGATTTATCAGGAACCGGCCTGCTGTCCCATAGATTAAAAAGGCGAGGGAAGTACCGGTACCTATGGTTTAGCCCCTTTTTCAAGGGCCTGTCTTCCAAAGGCGAGCAGATCTTCAGGTTTTAAATAACCTATTGACTGGAGAACAGGCTGACCTGAGGCATCAAAAATGATAAGAGTAGGCAATCCTGTAATTTTCCAGTTGGAAGCGAGCTCTGGCCCTTGCCCTTTTTCCACATCCTGGGAAACATTAATGAAATGTTCGTTGAAGAATGCAGCCACCCCCTTGTCTTTAAAGGTCGTTTTTTTGAGAAGTTTGCAAGGGCCGCACCACGTTGCGTATGCGTCCACAAAGATGTATTTGTGTTCCGCGGTGGCCTTTTCCAAAGCTACCGTCCATTGATTTTCCAAAAAACTGATGCCATCCTTTTCATCGCCTCCCTTTGGGTGAATAGCCGGACCACCGGCCTGACCAAGCGTATAAAAAATCGGAATGGCTAATAATGCTATTAAGAGAAGTGCACAGCAGATATAGAGGTGTTTCTGTCTCATAGTTCGTTTTCTTTATATTTAATGTGTAAAATTACCGGACCAAAGGATGTATTACAATATCCAATATTCCCGCCCCCTTATCCAGATTTCCCGCGAAGAAACGCTGCACGGTGGAGATACTGTCAACTCTATTTTCGTTTTCTGGTGCCAAACATCGCCATGAACGCTTGTAGTATCTCAGAGGGTGGAGCGTCCGCCCGATATACAAGCATGGTTCGCAGGGTGGCCAGGTCTTTATTCAGAGAGAAGGTGTTGAGAGCTCTTCCTTTATAATATCGGGTGATAATATCCTCCGGAAGAATACTGCAACCGAGTCCCCCTTCGACAAAGTTGATGATCCCTTCGATGGAGTTTACCACTATGCTGCGGTACCGAACGATGCCCTGGGCGCTTAGCCAGGATTCTAGTCGTTCCCTGAACACACATCCCTGTTCAAAGACGACGATTTTTAACGGATCCTTTTTCACGAGTTCCCCGACCGACAGGATACCCACAGGCACCACTATCACCAGATGCTCCTGGCTCACCGAAACATGCCGCAACTCCATACTGTTAACAGGCGCCGAAACAAAAGCTGCGTCGAGCCGGTGCCCGAGGACGTCCGCGATGAGATTTCCCCGCATGGCCGAGAAAAATTCCAACTCCACATCCGGATAGGCATCCGCAAATTTACCAAGAATGCCCGGCACCTTTAAAGCCATGGTTGTTTCGATACAGCCGATCTTCAGCCGGCCGGTAAGCCTGCCCGCGCCATCCATTTCACGTTTCGCCTCCTCCAGCAACTGTCCGATCTGCTTGCCGTACCGCATTAACTTCCGGCCGCCGTCCGTCAGCTCGACCTTCCTGGAAGTGCGAATAAACAGTGTGACTCCAAATTCCTCCTCTAGGACGCGAATACGCGCAGTCACATTCGATTGAACGGTAAACATGGCCTCTGCTGCCTTCGTAAAACTACCATTGGAGGCCACTGCCTCAAAAATTTTCAGGTCGTTTGTGTTCATGTATCATTATTTATGATTCTACTTATCTTTTATAATCATCATACATGATCAAATATCTATATAATTTTGGTTCTCCAAAGAAAAAATATGACACCCATTTCAAAATCCGGCTGGATTCTGCTCGCTGTTCTTGGCCTGACGGTTTTTAAGTCCGACGCGCAGCCGGCCGCTTCGTTAAAAAAACAATCTATCATGCAAACCATTCCCATCCACTACAACAAGACAAAAATTAACGGCCTGAACATCTTTTACCGCGAGGCGGGCCTTAAGAACGGCCCTACGATATTGCTGTTACATGGCTATCCTACGTCTTCTCATATGTTCCGCAACCTAATCCCCCTTCTTGGCCGGTCCTACCACGTCATCGCGCCGGACCTTCCGGGATTTGGCTATTCTGACGCTCCGGATCACAGCCAGTTCGAGTATAGTTTTGCCCACCTGACGACGATCATGCAAGGATTCATCGACCAATTGGGTCTAAAGCGGTTCGCGATTTATGTATTCGATTATGGCGCCCCGATCGGATACCGGTTGGCAATGGCCAATCCAGAGAAGATCGTGGGTATCGTTTCCCAAAATGGAAATGCCTATGAAGAAGGATTGAGTGGCGGCTGGAATCCTATCCAGAAATACTGGCAAGACCCTTCCTCTGCGAACAGGGATGCCCTCCGGGAATTTGTGACCCTGAAAATAACGAAGTGGCAGTACGAGGAAGGCGTCAGCGACACCTCCCTGATCGCACCCGAGTCCTATACCCTGGACCAGCATTTCCTGGACCGGCCCGGCAATGCGGAGATCCAGCTCGACCTGTTAAGAGACTATCGAACTAATGTGGCGCTGTACCCACAATTCCATGAATATTTCCGTAAGTACGCGCCGCCACTGCTTGCTGCCTGGGGAGATCGTGACCCCTATTTCTTACCGGCAGGAGCAGAGGCCTATAAAAAGGATGATCCCAATGCCGTGGTGAAGTTCTATCCGACTGGTCACTTCGCGCTGGAAACACACCTGACAGAGATCAGTACAGACATTTTATCATTTTTGACAGGGTTAAAATGGTAAGAGACTGGCCGTTCATATTAGCTGCAGGGGAAATCAGCTGCCGGGTTAAAGGCAGTTCCCGAACGGTTTCTCCTCCGGTACTTTTTCAACTGTCAGACCTGCGTAACTCCCTACCCCCTTCAAACATGCGCAGCTCTGTTCTAAGGGAATTTGAATACCCCCGGGCCAATCGATATTATCGTTGCATCCATGATGGCAGCAGTTACTCCGCCATGCAGGGTGCCCAAAGGCCTTCTCAATCTCTTCCACCGTATAGCGGGGCGTGATATGTTGCGGACAGTTCCAACTGAATGCCTGTATGGAGAAGAGCAACATCCGTTCTGCCTTATACATATAGTTTATCGGGGCCAATCGCTCGAAAAGGACTGGGTCATCTGCTATTTCTACAATGCGTATCTATTTTAAAGACAAGATGGATAACCTTTGGCTATCCATCTTGTAGAATTAAATTGATTAAATGACAGCTGTTTCGACCAAATCAACCTGGGGGAAATCGACCACCACCTGTGTCGCGGTATTGAAGTAGTTGGTAAAGATGTTCAGTGCCACATGCGCGATGATCTCCGCTATCTGGGCGTCGGTATAACCTGCACTCCTGACGGCATTTACATCCGAATCAGCGATATGTCCTTTCTTTTGCACCAGGGTTCTGGCGAAATCGAGAGCAACCTGGATCTTAGCGTCTGCCGACTTGCCTTCCCGGGCCCCGGCGATCGATCCGGCGTCGATACGTACCATCTTTTCTCCGACAAAGCTATGAGCGGCATTGCAATACTCACAACCATTGGCATTGGCGATAGTAAGCGCGATCAGCTCGCCCAATTTTGCCCCCAGTGATCCGCCGCCCAAGGCCGCGTTAAAAGACAAGTAACCTTCCAGGACAGCCGCGGAATTACCCATTGTCCGGAACATATTGGGCACGGATCCTAGTTTACCGTGAACGGCTGTAAAGAGTTCTTTCACTTTATCAGTGGCGGTTTCTGTTTCGATAGCTTTTAAACGTTGCATTTTGCTAATTTTTGATTTTTTATAATTGTTAAAGCAAAGCTACAATCAACAGCATCTCAGGTCCATGGACAGAAGACGTCAAGGCATGGATAATTGGGAAACCGGCTAATTTCTTTAGGTTCAGAATCCTATCTGGAAACTGCCAAAAATCCCGAACCTTTCTGGAGCAATATCCGGCAATGGCCTAAGTAGCACCCGCCAGATAAAATCAAGCCGAAAAACTTTAAAGATATTGTCTACGCCTGTCCCCTCTACATCCTTTATCAGCGCATGCCTGTTCTCTTCTGTAGCGTAATTAGGAATAATACTGGCCTTTTATGGGGAATATGGTCAGGGGCTCCTGGTAGATAGAAAGGCGCTGGAGGGATTTCTGGATCGTGACGGCTTGGCCCTGTTCTGGCATATCGAGGGTGAAAAGATGGTGAGAGGGAGCTGGGCGAAGGACGATTATCAGGGGCGACTGGATACAAGAGGGCTTTATGTGCTTTCGGTTAGCGGCATTGGATTACAAAAGGCAGCTTTGGCGATTAATAACTAGGCAGAACAACTGTTCATGAACAAGACTGATGAACACCTTCCCTAAAATTTAACCTTCAATTGAAAGTCGCAACTAAAAGAAAATCAAAACATTACCCTGTGCCCACCCAATTCTATGAACGTTTGACACCGTATACTTGTTAAATAACCACACAGGGCTGAGCTACAGGAAAATACAGCTAGGCTCCTATTGAGTGCATTTTCTCCGTAAGAGCCTTCAAAAATGGGTTAAAACACTTTTTTCGTACACAACCCTGCTAACCGAAATTACATTTATGCCTGCAAGGTTTTGTACTCTCAACCTGGCAAAAGTGTCAACAGTTCAAAGCCCCCCAAAAACAACATCAGGCAGGTCGCCTTTGAGCTTTTCGATACTTTTTCCGTGCTCGCCCGGTCGGCCAATTTGATGCTATTCACGACGGTATCGGGTACGACCGATGGTTCCTGCCCGATGGCTGGGAAAGCTACTGTTCTCATGTCACTCCACATCCGCCTCACGCCGGTAGGCCTCTATCTTCTTCAGGCTCGCAGCATCGAAATGGGTAGTCCTTACATACCGTACGGTATCGAACAGTAAAGACCCGGTAGCCTCGGCCTGCACCGTATCCAACACCATGGCTTCATTTGTCTTCTTCTCATAACCGGAATAAACGAAGCGGTAATTGACAATCACTTTCTTTCCATTTTCCTTCCACGTCCCGTAATAGATATCCACCCCGGGTTCAAATTCAAAGATCAATGAATCGAACCGCTTTGGATAATTCATCGTCGTGACAAAAACCGAGAACCGGTCCGGTGGGTCGAAGCGCAAGACTTTAAAGTATGCCGTCCTCACGACCGTGTCTATCTCCGGATTGCCCGAATTCGGACTTTGCCAGTTTATCTTTTCCGGTATCCAGTAGCCCAATAACGAAGGATCGGTCTTTGCATTCCCGTGCGTTTCCCCTTCCCCGCTTCTACAGGAGAGGAACGCGCTGATAATAAAAATGAACAAACAGATATTTCTCATATTAACGCTTCTTAATTAGGTTTCGCCACCGGAACGTTGATGGCAAAGGGCGTGTTGGCCCTTATCTCTTTGCCGGCTCCGCTCCAGAAATAGTTGAACACATTCTCGCTCTTGTCGCATACACAACCATGGGTCCGGCCATACCAGGCATGCTTGCCATGGAGGTAATACCCCCGATCCCTCGACACGTCATAGTTCATGTTCGCATCTACGGGGTTCAGCCGGATACGCCCCGTACCATAGTCGCTCACGACATCTATCTTCTTACCCTTTGCACCGACCGCCACCGTACCTTCCGGGATTTGCTGGATCCCATACACGGCCTGGGGATTGTGCCCGTCGGCCCCTCCGGGCTGATTGTTCTTCATCACGCTTCTCTCATTGAGATGCATCATATAATTCCCATCCCCCGCAGCATCAAAACCACCCTTGAAAGGATTCTCTGCTGTCGACCACCAGCCGGATCCCGAAAACACATGATCCTGCGTGAGCACCAGCTTATCCTGGTTGTACACCGAGATGGTCCCGGAATGCGCCCCGTACGCGTTATGTGCGTCGGAACTATACACTACGAGGTTTTCATAACCCCTGGTGGTCGTTATTTTTTTGCCGTTCGTGTTGATATATGATGCCTTAGTTCCCTTATTCCAATGCCAGGAGGCCGCTTTTTCCCCTTTGGCCTGGTAATAGAACCAGTTCTTGCCGTCCGGGTCGACCATGACCACCGGGTTATCCCCCGAGAATGCATAGGGACTCCAGCTGTTATTCTTCTCGGCCATCGGGTCTACGCTTGCCCAGATACTGGTCCGCGGGTCGTAATACCTCGCGCCATAATAATACAACCCGGTCTCCCCGTCCAGCTCCTTGCCGTTGAACAGGTACGGTATCGCATCCGTATTGCTATGCTCCTCGACGAAGGTCTCACCGAAGGCAAAATACTCGAGGTGCTGATACACCTCCCCGCTGCCGTCCGTCACATAGCTGGTGCTGCCCAAGTGATCCGAATGATAAAAATACAGAAAATCCGCTCCGTTCGAACCACTGGAACCACCCGAGCCACCGGATTTCTTGTAATGCCCATAGGCGTAATGGTTACCATTGTTGTTCGGGTTGGCATTGGCCCACGGGGTACCGCTGCCGTTCGAAGAGCCCGCGCCCCTCGCATCTGTGCCCGTAACACCGGTCGCCGAGCTGTCACCACCCTGAAGAACCTGCTGGTCACGGGTGATCCCCAGCAACAGCCCCTGCTCTTTCTTCGTATAGGCGATGCTGTCGCCGGCATCTGCTGCCGACACCTGCTGATCCCAGCCGTGCTCCAGGCGGGTAGCGATCCGCTGGCTTTCGATAAAGTAATGGTTGGAGTATTCTCCACTCTTCACCACCAAATAAGGACTGACATAGACTGTGAAGTTCCCCACCCCGCCGGAGCTGCTGCTCACATCGCCGTTCACATACACGGCCTGGCCGGAACCGAGCCCCTTCAACACCCTTTCTCCGGCGCCGTCATAGACATAACTGTTGAGCTGCCCATTCACCGAAACGCTCCGCAGGCGGTTCTCTTCATCCCAGACCATTTTCTGCCGCTGGCCCGTCTTGTCGTCGGTCCATCCGGTCTGGTTGCCGTCGGCATCATAGGCGTAGGTCTGTCGGCCAATATGCGTGGCGGCATGTGGCTGCGCCGCACTGTACGTATAGGAATAATCATAGGTGGTCTTCTTCTGCGGGATCCATTTGTTCCCATTGGGATTCTTGTCATTGGACTGCGTTTTGCGCGTAATGCCGCCCACCGTATTGTACTGCAGGGTCATATCATAACGGTCCTGCTCATGGGGTCCCTTGTACGAGCCGGCAGCCGAGGTCAATCGATAAAGATCATCATATCCATAGGTGTATGCCCCAGACCCGCCCATCAGATTGCTGGAAGGCACCGGAGCATTATTCGTAAGACTCAGGATATTGTCCATCCGGTCATAAGTATAGGTGTTATCCATGATCTTGCGTCCGTTACCCGCCGTCGTCAGCTGATTTTGGAGTCGCCGGCGATCGGGTTCGTACGTGTAATTGCTTTGGGTGCCGTTGCCATACCCCATGAAAACACGGGACTCGAATTTGTCATAGCCTAGTTGCTGTACATAGTTGGTCACCTGGCCTTCGCGGTTGCCGCTCATGGAGAGCAGCTGGCCGCCCAGGTTATACGTATAGCTTACCACCTCGCTGTCCGGGTAGATCATGGACGTGAGCCGGTTCCAGGTATCGTATGTCCATTGGGTTACAAAGGTCTGGGCGCCAAAACGCGGGATGACGATAGTTCGGACGTTCTTCAGCGTCTCGCCCAGCGGCCCGTAGAAGAATTCTTGTGCACCGGAAGCATCTTCCTGGACCACCAGCCGGCCCGCCCGGTTGAAGGCCGCTCCTGCCGCACCGTAGGTATAATGCACATTGTTCTCTGGGTTGTGCGGATATTGGATATCCGTCATCCGAAGAAAATCATAGCCATAGCTGATGGCCATATTGTCTTTCTTCAGATTGGCAGTGACGGATTTGATGAGATTGCCCGCCAGGTCATACGTGTATTGGGTTGACCCTTCATCCGGATGGGTAACGTTCACCCGCCGCCCCAGCATATCGTACTGCGAGGAGGTGGCGGCGCCGATATCATCCGTAACGGTCAGCCGCTGGTTGATGGCATCGTAGGTAAAGCTCGTCCAGACATCCCCACCGCCGGTATAGCTCTTATGCGCCATGGTCAATCCCCGCACATTGGTGAACTGCTCCGTGATCTTGCCGTTCGCATCTGCTGTCTTTGTACTGAACTGGTTTTGTTGCTGTCGATCGCTTCCGAAACCAAAGGTATGCCGGGTTTCCGACCCGTCCGGCAGTGTGGAGGTCAGCACGCGATTCACCACGTCGTAACTGGTAACGGTCGGGTTGATGTTATCAAAACTTTGGTTGAATACACTGTCATGCCCCTTATCTTCCGTCACGGGAAAATAAGCAGCCGCTGGCCGGCCGACACCGTCGAAAAGGATACGGCCAGACACGGTCATCTGTTCTTTGTCATTCTTAGCCTTACTCTGGAAGATGGCGGCGTCTTTCTTGGTCTGCAACTGACGGCCGAGACCATCCATAAATGTCGTCGTCTCCAGGTCATTACCCGGATGTGCGGGATCATAGTGTGTGGTATGCGCCCAGGGTACGGCCGAAGCAGGATGATAGTCGAAGCGAATGGTATAAGATACGCCGGCCGCCAGTTCGTATGGACCGGTTACCTGCGTCACCCGGCCCAGGTCATCCAACTGGTACTGAATGGTATTATTATTGAGGTCCACCGTACTCAGCGGGTGGCCGAAGCGGAGATCGTAAGTAGTCTGCGAGCTGTAGCCATAGCTGTTTGTGACCTTCACGATAAATTGATGCACCTGATCGTCGAAGACATAATCCTGCCGGAAACGCTGGTTCAATGCATTGGCGGGACCGGTGACATTGATCAGGTTGCCATAGCCGTCATAGCCCATATCATCCACCGCCGCCGTACCATCCCGGAGATACGCGCGGATTTCCGTAATATCGCCGGTCTGCGTATTCATCATGCTTTCCCGCCTGCGATAAGTGGCGCCCGACCCTGTGATGACGATCGACTTCGGCGTACCGACAATATATTTATCGGGTACGTTGAAATAGGCAACGGTGGAGCTGATATCATCGCCGGGGTCTGCTTCTCCAAAGTCGGTATACTGGGTAATATTGCCCTTCGCATCATACCCATAGGTGACATAGGTGGACTTGCCCGGATTCGGCTGCCCTTCATAAAAGAGATGATCCGTCCGGCTCAATGCTACAAAGGCAGCGCCGGCATCATCGGTCTTAAAGGATTCGGGGAGCACCGTTCCCGAAGCGATATCATGCAGCTCATACGTATTGTGCGTCTCCGTGTACTTCTTCCCGTCGCCGCTTTGTACCAGTTCGGACAACTCCACTCCCTTCATATAATAGCTGTTGTTACTATATGTGTTGGTGGCGATGCTATAAACGGTATTATTATTCCCCGCGTCATGGCTATAGGCCTTCACCGTCGCAAATCCGAAAAATTCCCGCTCATTCCGGTCAAAATAGCCTCCGGCATAGTCGAACGTCGTCAGCAGTGTGTCCGGACCATCCCCTTTGAACCCGTCAAAAGTCTTGACAGACGCCAGCGTCCAGACGCTATTGGGCATATCATAGGTATTTCCCACGCGTTGATAGTCCAGCGTGAAAACGGCCCCCATCGGGCGGGTCACTGTCCGCAGCAGATTCGTGCGGCCGACCATAGACAACGCCACCGTCAGGTTATCGTCTTTCGTCGAACTGATATAATCCGGGTAGCCGTCCCCATTGACGTCCTGTATCTTCACCAGCTCGCGGGACATACCGTCGCCGATATTGACGCTCGGATTCACCGTGAACTTGATACCGAAGATCATAAAGCCCACCGTGAAAGCCCCGTTTGCCGATTCCGAGGTACTGCTGTTGGCGCCGATGGCGGTGGCACCGGTCCAGGTCAGCACATCCGTGCTGAACCCATTGCCCGTATTGAGCCGCACCTGCAAAACAGATGAACCGCCGGCTCCCGCACCCACGGTCACCAGGTCGGGCAGCCCGTCCCCGTTCATGTCCTGCAGCGACTCGCTAGTAGCATTGTCGCTGCGCGAGAGGCTGACGCCCACAGAAATACTGTTCTGGGCCCAGTTGAACCCCAACCCGACGCCTCCGCTGAAGGAGTTGCTGTTGCCCTGCTGGATCTGGTCGAAGCCCCAGTCCTCCCCAGCGGCAAAAGCATAACCGAGATTGAGCGCCACCTGGTGGTTGGACTGGTTTACCCGGTCCGGCAACCCATCGCCGTTCATGTCTATATAAAGGAAATTCGATTGGTTGGATCCATTGTTCACCCCCGCATTGCCCGTAACGCTGATCTTGGCCGAGCCCGCGTTGGTCTGGGCATTGCCCGCATCCGTCTGCTGCTCGCCGGTGGGTGTATGGCGGAAGATCGTTGTCGGGATAGACGCCGAGCCCGTGAGCGATACCCCGTCGACACTGCTGGCCGTCTCCTGGATCGATCCGTTGGACAAGATCCGGTTCGACAGGCCACCTCGGGCATTGGTATACTGGATCACCTGTTCGCTTACGACATCGGGATACCTATCGCCGTTCATATCCATAAAGTCGGTAAGGGTCTTCGACGTACTGCTTGAATGGCTGCCGCTGGCCCCCGCCACGCCGATATTGGCGCTGAGCGTATAGGAGGTGCTGGTCACCTTGCTTACCTTATCGATGCCCGGGGAACCGGTGCCGCTGCCCGTATTCACCGTCAGCGGGTTCATGTCCTTTTGCCCCTGCCGGCTGCTGTTCATATTGGCGCCCTTCACGAACACCTCCTGATCATAGCCGCTCCATCGTTGCTGGCTGCCATTGGCCACCAGGATGATGAATTGATCCTTCGTGGGATCGTAGGTCTGCGAGGTCGTCAGCTGGCTGCCATCCTGTTGCGAAAGCGCGCCAGGGTCCAGGTTAGTCGTCTTCTGAGCGATCTGGTCACTCGGCTTCAGCAGCCCCTCATTGATGGGCTGCGTCTCGGCGCCGTTGTTGCCGTTCCAGGCAAACTGCCCCCAGCCTCGATAGAAGCTGCCGAAAATAATGTCTTCTTCCTTGCCATTCTTCGGCACCGAAGACCAAAGTCCCGCTGTGACGGTCCCATTCAGATCGCCACTCAGCATCGCCGAGGCCGGCGTGATAGCCGCCGCCAGGCCGGCGTCAGCAACATGATATTCTACAAACAGCTGGTCTCCGTTATGCACACCAACATTCAATGCATAGTTCCCCGCCTGCACCACCCCGTTCTGCACCGGCATGCTCACCTCACCCAGCAACACACCCGGCTCCTTCACCGAGAACACGATCGTTCCATTTCCGCTCCCGCCCGTAAGCAGCAGCGAATTGATCGCCACCTGCGGCGTAACCGTCACATTGTGCAGGGCCGCATCCCCCAACACGACCTTGTATGGCAGGCTGGGCTGCACTCCAGCCGCCAGGATCGTATACTGCGGCACCCCAGTTGACTGGATGGTCGTCTGCGTCAGATCGACACTGGGATCGGCGGAGCTGGTAAAGGTCATCACCGGTTGCCAGGTGATGTTCGCCCAGTCGATATTGGTGGGCGACACGACCAAAAAGCTATATTGATTGCCGTTAGTAACGGAAATATTATCCAGAGAGATCGTCGTATTCACCGCCTGGTCCTTCGCATAGTTCTGCTGCCAGATCGTCGTCGTGCCGCCCGACCCCGTCTGCTGGATCATCAGCGTCACATCATCCGTGGTCACCGGTTTGACGAAGGGGCCGCCAATATGCACGGTCCCATTGATGGGCGGCGTCAGCATCTGCGCGCTGCTGAGAACAAAGTCCTTCGCCGCATCAAAATGATACAGGGTCTTCCCATTGGCATCGGCGGCGCTCCCGTCCTGACCCACGTAATCGATCACGGGCGCCCAGTTCACCGAGTCATAGGACCCATTTTCAATTGACCCTACCCGGAAATAGATCCGGTCCCCTTTCTGCACCGGGAGACCCGTCAACCCCGTTGGCTGATGAACGGAATAGTCGTCCGGCCCGATGGTCTGGCTCCACAACTCGCTGCCCCGTAATTGCACCGCCACCCGTACCCCGTCGGCCGGTGTACTCGCGCGGTCGGGATCGTTCGAAGGCAGCAGCTGCACCGGCGCCGTCACATTGATGGTCCCGCTATAGGGCGCCTGCCACATCCGCACTACGTCCTGCAACGGATTCTGGTCGAGTGCCTGCTGCCGGTCGTTAGCCAGCTCAGTCGGATCGATCAGGTTCTGACTGATCGTTACCCCTGCAAACACCGGGCTGGGAGTGCCTACGCTGGTCGGTGTAAAAGTGATCTGACCCGTGGTCGTATCGATATGATTGAAATACACCTGTCCATCCTTGACGATATCGGGGAGCTGGTCGCCATTGGCCTCGGTAAAATAAATGGTCGTGGTGGTAGTGGTCTTGCCAATATTGGCGCCGGCTATCAGGGCCGTCAGCGCCACGGCTTCCAACCCCGCCGTATAGCCGGTGCTCTTATCCTTCTGAAAAACGTTCAGGCCGGAGATCGCGATCTTATTTCCAAAACGCGTCCCGCCCGAGGGTCCCGACTGGTTCGGCCGGTAATACAGCGCATCGGTGCCCGGATCGTAGAACAATTTATCCGGTAGCCCGTCGCCATTGATGTCCACCATCGCCAGCAACCCCTTGCTCGTGGATTGCGAGTAGCTGAACGATCCGCCCACGGAATTCAGCTTGTCGCCCGGACTGCCGAGCCCCACGGACACCGTGACACCCCCGCTGAGATCGGTGTTCGATGTTCCACTCAAAGAGGACGCCTCATCGGTGAACCCGTTGATATGCGTCACCATACCGCCGTTTACGTTATCGGAACCTACCGCCCAGGGCTGCGCTGTAGCCAGCGGCACCAGGGTTCCGCCCGAAGCAATATCATTGTAATAATCAAAAGTATGCTGGTTGAAGAAATTCCCTGCCGCATCATACTGACTGATACCGGCCAACAAAGTCTTATAGAACGCGCCTTGTGTATAATTCAATTCGTAATGCCGGATATCCACCCCATTCAGCTGCACGTCGATCCGCCGCAGCAGATCGGCCGTCACTTGCTTGAACCCATTGGTCGCAGTGATCCCCACGTCCTTTCGCGTCGTATGTCCATCGACATCCCTGTCCCGGCCGAAGAGAACGCTGTAACGCCCTTCGGTTCCATTATAGCCCGTATATGTGATCTTGCTCAGGTAAAGCTGCACCCCCATCACCGAACTACCGCTCACGCCCGGGTCGTTCACCTTCGTATAGAAATAATGTACAAAATTGCCATGCAGGTCCAGGGTCATCCGCAATGACCAATACGCGATATTGCCCGCTGCATCACTCAGCGTACTACCTGCATCCCCCCCCGTGGACGGGTCGCCGCCATAAAAATATCTTGTTCCCTCTTTGTCGGTCACCTCCCACCAATAGGACTGCGGGCTGGTGCCATGCCGGATGATCCTGTCGAACGCGCTTTCGACCCGCGGATAGAACTGCTTTTCGGCCGTCCGTACCGCCAGGTCGCCGCGATGCGCCACCGGGCTCAGCTGCGAGCCGCTGAGGGTATAGGTCTCCGTTTCATTCTGAGCATCGAAATGGGGTACGCCCCAACGCGTGTCAATGCCCACCGCCGGCACGGAAAGATCCCAACCCATCCCCAGCCAGCCATCACCGCCCCCGCTGCTATAGCCGATGGTCAGCTGCGGCTGCATCCCGTGTCGGCCCACCGGGATCTCGATGGGATAGCCCAGGGAGGCAGTCCCCATTGCACCCGCCTTCGGCGGTGCGATCAGGTTCACGGCTGAACTTGGGTCGGCGGCCTTGATCCCCTTCATCGAATTGGAATTATACGCCTCCGCCTGCGGCGACTCCGGCACCTTGATGATGCCGTTGATCATATCGGTAAAATGACCCGTACGCGAATGGGTTACCCCCGCAGCTGCACTGTCCAGTGGCAAGGCCACCCAATGCCCCTTCTTCTCGTCAAAAAAATAGGTTCGGATATCCTTCACCGTATACCCCTCAGGTATCAGTGCCGGATCATAGCCAAGACCCAGCTTCGCCTCCCTGGCAAACTTCGTCCCATGCGGCAGGAAACGATATCCGCCCCCACCAATCGTCACATTCACCATTCCCTGATCCATCGCCGGCAGGTCCACCGTCCGTAAGGCCGTCACACTCACCGTGGCAGCGGCCCGCAAAGCGCCGCGCGGGATCGCGATCGTCGCACCACCTGCCACCAGCACCGCTGCCTGGCCGGCACTCACCGCCCGCCGCGTATGAACCACCGTCCCCTCCAGGCCAAACCTGTAATCGGCGGGCTGATCCCCGCTGAACCGCACCACTCGCTGCTCTTTCCTCCCGCCCGGATAGGCTACTTCAATATTCGACTCCCAGTCGCCTGCCGAATCCGCAGGCCGCTGTACGATCGCCTCGAAAGCGCCCTTCCATACCCGCACTGCCTTCCCGTCGACGGTCACGGTCGCCTTCCCCCTGACAAACCCCTCCACATAACCTTTGTCGCCAAACCGCGGCACCGATCCACGCGTCACTACCGACTCTTCCCCGCCCGGCGCCACCTCAATCGCCAGGTTCTTCACCCGGTAACCATATGCCGCGCCGGCAGGCAAGCTAAACCGGATCACATTATCTCCCTGTCGCAGCCACCCCACACTCAGGCGCTCCTGCTGGTGCTCCCAGCCGGACCGCTTTCGCACAAAGTAGCCACCCACCGCCAATTGATCATTAATACTCCGGCTCACAGCCGTGTAGTCTTGCACGCCGTCCAGGTCGTAGCTCAGCCACACCCGCTCATCGCTTCTCAACGGCGCCGACAAATACACATGGAAAAGATTATCGGCCGGGTTATCCGCCGCACCGGTCACGCTCACACCAATGGAGCCTTCGGATTGAACGGCCGCATAAATACGCCGCTTAACCTTATCGCCGGGCGCCTTGGCAGAAACAGTGGAACAAACAAGCAGAAAAAACAGAAGAGTCAGGGTAAAATTCGTTCTCATGGGATATGGATGGAGGGGTTAAGAATCAGGTTAAAGGATCATCAGTTTACGGCTCTCGACTCCATGCAGAGTCTTTACCGTAATCATATATACACCAGGCGTGGATAAATGCCCGGGGAGACGGTATTCACTATTCCTGTTGCCCGCCATCTCCTGCACCTTGTCGCCGCTGAGGTCATATATCCCCACTGACACCGGTCCAGCCTCGGGCAACGACACACTCACCGTAAAATTGCCATCCACCGACGGCGAAGGGTATACGCCTACCCGTTGTCCCGCCTCGCCGCTGACCGTCACCGAGTCGCGAAATACGCAACCGGCAACACTGGTCACGGCAACATTGTAGGTGCCCGGCTCTCTCACCGAGATGGACGGCGTCGTCGCATTAAAACCATTGCTGCCCATCCACTGGTAGCTCTGCGCCGCTCCCGCCGGAATATCTGTCGATGCATCCAGCAGCAGCGATCCCGCCGCCGGCAAGGTCTGACTTGCTGCCAGCGCGATGGTCAGCGTCTCCGCCTGCGGCACGGCTATTTTCAGGCTCCTTAGGGACTGGTGGCCCTTGCTGTCATTGAGCAGGATCGAATAGCTTCCCATCGCCAGGCCGCCAACAGAAACCGCCGAATCCATCACCCCCGAAGCCAAAACCGCGCCGCTGCCGTTCATCACGCGATAATTATACGGTCCTGTGCCCCCGATAGCCAGTAGCATCGCCTTACCCAATGCCTGGTTCTCGCAGGTCGGGCTGTCCAGCACGTGCAGCTTCAGCAGCAGATCCTTCCCCTGCGCAAATCCAAACAGGTCCTTACCCGAATGATCCGGGTCCCAGCGTACATGCCGGTAGAATACCAGACTGTCACCCGCAACGGAATCCGGCAAACAGTAGGTCAGACTATCTACGGGAAAGCCACTATAGCCCCCCGTATTCAATACAAGCCAGTAGCCATTTGCGCTGGCGGGAAAATTCTTTTTGTTCAAACGCACTGTTGTCACGCTCGACACACTATCCACTCCCGTGGCCGCTATCAGCCACTCGCGGCTCAGCAACTGCAGCTGCCCATCGGGTGTCTGGCTCACCGAAAGCGCCTTGTTATTATCTCCCCATATAAGGTACCCTCCGCTCACCAGGCTATCGGTATTGGCCGCATTGGTCGGCCGCGGATCGCCCCGGCTCACCACCAGCAGACTGTCCGCATCTATGGCACTTACCGCCTGCCGCTGCGCCAGCGAGAAATAGTTCTCCCGGCCAAGGCCTGTTATATGATATTTATAGTTCTTGTTCTTATCCGCATTCCAAAGTACGACCTGGTTCGCGCTGACGTAGTTGCCGCTGGTAAGCGGAATGCCGTACTTGAGCGCCAGGTAGGTCTCATATTGCACCTGCGTCAGCACATCGAGACTGCGGTCGAAGACCAACAGTTCGGCCAGCGCGCCCTTAAAGGGGGGAATACCGCCTCCCTGCCCCGTCGACCCAACCATCAGATAGGCCGATGGGCTTGGCGCGACGCCGTCGTTACCCCAAATTGCCGTCTCACTCGTATCCGCAGGAACAAAGACGGCGATATAGGTCATCTCCGAAAGACTGTCGAGGTTATAAGCGATGCGCACCGAATCATCCGTGCCATTAAAAGTTAATGCAGGATTATAATTTAGTAAAGTCTTCTTCCTTTGCCCCTGTCCGAAGAAAAGGCCATAATAACCGTTGCCCGAGAAATCGGTCCAGGATGTGTCCGTAAACATTCCTTTGTCCGCCCTTAGCCACAACACTGGATAGCCTGAACTATCCATGGATTGTCCATGCGATGGAAGGCCATACATAAATAAAGTAAGGAACAAATAGAAAAAAAGAGAAAATTTTCTACTATGCAAACATGCTGGATTGCATGAGCGTCTAAAATGAACATTGTACAGGCCGTGCAATTCACTTCGATAAGGCATAGGGAATGGATTTAGAGGTTCTTTTTCCTGGGATATTGGTTTACGTCAGTTAAAGTAAGTTGGGGTCAAGGAAGTTAAAAAAAAGCTTTTCGCATCTATTCTGCTGTCCATCAAACAATAACACAATACGCTTAGGCCTATCCAAAAATCAATGATCCGTCCTCCCAATAAGGCAAAGAAAACCTGTCCCGGTCCTAGTGGGAACGCAAGAATAATTTCTTGTGATAAGATAGTTTTAGCAACGAGAAAAAAACAGGTAGGACGAAAAGGGCGACAGCACACAGCCGTCATGGATAGGGTTGCGCAGTTACGGTTCATAAGGTAAAGGGATTATCTTTTTCTAATAGGATAACGGAAATATGTAGCTAAAGTAGTGTCTGTAACCTAAAGTTACAAGCTTTCCCACTCCATATTTTTAAATAAAATCCAATTGCGTTGATTTTCATCCGTTAAACTTTTTACGTATTGATAAATCCTCATATCACCATATGATCCTGCTAAGATACAGACTGGACGTGTAACTCAGGCAATTAAAAAAAAAAGCGCAGCCGCGCAGGATTAGTCGATAAATAAATTATTAATATATTGACAATCAAAATATTATTATAAAACACAGAACCACATGTACTCCACTTTCTGTGCAAAAAGAAGGGAACGTTGTTGTTTTGAACGATCTTTTTTTCGAATTTAAGAGGCCAATTTCGAATTCGTTGAAAGAATTGGCATTCGAACCGTCCAGGTGGTATAGAATGAGATACTCGTTGTTGGTCTTGTTTGCGAATTGAGCTCTTATTGCCTGCTCATCTTCGATAAAATTCCTTCTTTGATCGCCGATATTTTGACGAATCGAAGCCGGATCGAGCAACTTCAATGCGTTGTTTACCGTTGTGTCAATCACCCTACCGGCCTTGCCGATGGTAATCTGTTGGCCCACTAAGGTGAATTGGCCAAAGATCAGGATGATGCATGTCCATGTTTTCATATTAGTTTCCAGGGTTGGTCATTTTGTGGACGAAGCCGCCTACCCCGCCGCGCTATCCATTTGAAAGATCTTCCCGCAACACATCGACCAAATACATCTCTCTGTTCTCTTCCGGACGATAGAATATCGACTGCTTATAATCCGCTCACTCCCGCGCCCACTCCTATTCGAACTTCTCCGGATGCTTCTCCATGTCGGGAACCATTTCCGTGACAATTGAAATAATTGATTCTCTGCTATCTCTGGTATATAACCTGCCTTGAATGAAATTTATGTTGTTAATACTTAACCTTACAGCGGTATCTTTTGATGGAACAACAGATATGGTGTCGGCAAGGATCTCATCGGCCTTGATGCCGGGAAGTTTTATGAATCGATACAAGGTCCGGTGGGGCAACAGAAATTTTCCGTCCGCCAGGGGCCTCAATACCCCTTTCATAACGTTAAATCCCGGCTCTGTCCGAAAATAGATCGAATCCTTTATCATCTTTTGTTCGGAAGAGATAATGATGCCCGTATCATCTTTTATGTAATAGGTATTAAAACTGCCTTCTTTCCAATCGACGACTTCCGGTATCCAGATGCCATTTACATTTTCTTTTTTTCTGCTTTTACCGCAGCAACAAAAAATTAGCAATGATAGAAAAACAAAATAACGCATGACTGGCTTCATAAATAGGCAGACACATAGCACTCCCTTCATTTGACTTATTTATTTCACAATCAACGATCTGCGTTTTGTATTTATTGTCAGCAACATTATCCGGATAATTGGTCATGAACAGGATTGATGAACATTTTCGCAGTGTTTGGTTTGTTAATAGTTTTATAACTAAAAGATAATCAATGCATTATGCTTCGATCAGCCAATTCCATGAACACCCTGTACCGTATACTTGTTGATTAACTGCTCAAGGCCTTGAGAAAAGAAAAAAGAAAAACGGCCAAGGCTTCTATTGAAAGGCAACTTCATGAGTATATTGGTAAGATGAAAAAATATATTCATTTACTCAAAGCGGTTGTTGTTGAAAAACAGAACGAGGACGGAAGTTTTAAAATATACGAACTTACCAATGAGGAAACAGATATATTTCCATTGAGATTTTTTGCCATTCCCAGAAAGGGAGATATATTTTTTCTAGAAGAAGTTTATTATGAAGTAATATTAGTGCAATTTGAAGTGGCCAAAAAAAGTTGGCCTAGGCCTATCTATTTCGCAGAAGGAACAATTTTTCTTAAAGAAATCGGCGGAAAAATGGAATTTAGGGAAGTCCTTAAAAAATCAATAGCTACCGTTTAAGGATTCCAGTGGCTATTATAGATTCTTCTAATGCCGGTTTTCTCCGTCGCCTTCGGCTCCGATTCCCCTGGTGTTTTTCTTTTTTCAAGAAATCTTTATGCTAAATGACATACGGTGCTGCGGCAGATCGTGCGAGCAGAGAAAAACACAGGCCCGCGCTTTGGTTTTGGCGGCCATGTTGAGTATATTTAGGGAAAGCTTTCCCCTACCCGGCGGCTGGCGGATGCCGGATCTTTTTTTGAGCGGTTTCTAATTTTATTTCGACAATCACCGAATCGGCAACCAGCAATCTAACCTTTTGCCGGGCCCTGTAGAAAGTATCAATAGTCACCGAATCGCCTGCTTTGACGCTGATAAGCAAGCTGTCCACCTGGCCTTTAATTACCCGGTAGGCCCTGAAACTTTCAATAGCGTCTGTTTTAAATCCTATGTATTGCTTGTCCGGCAAAGGATGGCTAACCTTAAAGGTTTTGAGGTCGATTCTGACCGGGTAGTTATGCTCCACCGCACCTATGACCTCATCTATTCCAAAGGTAAGACCGTAAAGGGTCGATTCATCAGTCTTTTGTAAGTCCACTCCATAGTCTTGCGTATCCTCGAGATGAAAGAATTCCTTCAGTTTTCCTTCCCGGTATCCAATATAGGTATTCCGGTTGAGATCTAGCCCTGGCGTCACCAACTGTATGAAAAGTGGTTGTATTTGCAATGTGTCAGTGAGGTTCCTTAAAATCACCGAACAAGTATGGCAATTCGAAAGATCATCGATGTCCACTTTTAAGGAGTCGGTAATTTTGCCGGATTTACGTGTGACCGCCACATAATTTGCTTTAAAATAAAAACTGCTATCATGTCCTAACGAACCCGTTGGAAGCATGTATTGAGAAATAAGGGAAATGGAATATGCCGGCAGGTCCAGACGCCCTCTAACAATAAAGCACGCCTTTTCAGGCGTGAGATTCAATAGCCCTACTGTATCCTTTTGGATTACAGGGCTTAACTTATCCATGGCACGGTCATGCGCACTCTGGTTCTTACAGGACAAGCAGTAAAGAAAAAGGAAGATAAAGACAAAAATCAAACGCATAAGACGATTTTAAGAATATTGGTATGCACCATTTTTTTAAATTTCTGATGCCAAAATCATAAATTTTTCTCATCCCTTAATCATTCACCAGCGTAAATATTTGGACGCATAAGCCATAGTTTTAAGATTTAAAAAGATCTTCCATCGTTACCTCGCAATCAACAACCTGCGTTTTATATTCATTATCCGCCACGCCACAAGTGGTCACAAACGTCTGGAATAGTGCTTTCGGGGTACTTGTTTCTTGCCGGAATAGCATCAATCTTTCCCGAAGATAGGTTGCATATTTTTTTTCAATAACAAAAGGCGAAGTACCGAATTTCATCTCACATACATTGATACATCTATCGTTTCGGTCAATCAATAGGTCGATTTGGGCGCCTTTGCTATTTTTAGCTCCGGATTTGTACCAGGAAGATTGCGAAGAAAGAACTCCATTAATTCCCAAAGCTTTTTTAATTTTAGGGATATGTCGCAAGCATACATTTTCAAAGGCATATCCACACCATGACAGGTAAGCAGGCGTAGTACTCTGCGCCAGCCACTGCCCTTCTTCATAATCCTTCACATTATGCATAAACCTGAAGTAAAAAAGAGAAAACTCGTCTGTCAAACGATATAGGCTTTCTTTATTCTTATTACTGAAAGGATACATTTTTTCAATAAAACCGCTTTCCGTAAGCTCATCCAGAACATTAGAAAGGGTTCCGCCCGTGTGTATTTTGGCAGTGACAGCTAATTCTTTTCTAGTTAATCCTTTGTTCTTTTTTGAGAGGGCTTGTATTATTTGAATATGCCTCTCCGGGAAACTAAAGAGAGCTGAATATAAATTATCAAATTCATCTGCTAATAGCCCATCTTTACTAAAACATAATTTTTCAATATTCTGTTGCACGCTGCGTCCACGTTCAATAGCATTAAGGTAGTGCGGAACACCTCCTACTACCATATACAATTGCAGCAACTGTATAGGTTCAAAAACGATACTCCGGTATTTCAAATAATCTTCGGTTTCTTTCAATGTAAAAGGCAATAGGCGTATTCGTTGAGTGATGCGATTATGTAGCCCTCCTTTGTTGTTTACCACTTTCTTTATCATCCACGAGGCCGCAGAGCCGCAAATCACTACTAACAAATCACTTCGCTCCGAAGCGTACATATTCCAGAAATAACCAAATGCCGATAAAAACCCCGATTTATGAGAATCCAGCCAAGGTAATTCATCAAAAAATAGCACCTTTTTATCTGGACCTTTAATGCTATCCAAACAGTCTTGTAGTTGCCCAAATGCTTCTTGCCAGGTTCGAGGTGTTACTAAAGGTTCACTTGGTTGGAAAGACTTATTAAGCCTGCGCACAAAGTTTATCAATTGCTGCTCTGTAGTAGCATTTGATTGTCCGCTACAATCGAATGCTATGTTGGATGCATAATAGGTTTTTATGAGATAGGTCTTTCCTACCCTACGCCGGCCATAAATGGCAAGCAATTCCGGAAAATTACTTTTTTTTAATCGCTGCAGAATAGCGATTTCTTCTTCCCGTCCGATAATTTTCAAATCCATGAGGTAATTATTAGTAGCCAAAAGTATATAAATTTATACACATTTGGCTACTGATAAATATATTAGTAGCCAAATACTATCCAGTGACACCACTTTTGGCTATTAATATATTCTTAGGGAAGTGTTCGTGAACATGGCTGATGAACAATTTTGTAAACCTTTAGCTGCCAACTATATTCTTAATATGTTGATAATCTTTATTTTATCAATCAAAAACACAAACTCATGAACCCAACACACTGTATTCTTGT
>DASWFF010000100.1:0-32827 GCA_036394375.1 Puia sp. | reverse complement strand
CAAAGTGAAGGGGCTGAAGTTATTCAGCGCGGTCACTAAAGAGACGAATAAGGATGTGACGGACCCGGACCTTTCTAAAGTCGATATTAAATCTACGATCAACAATAATATCATCACGATCGAACGGACCCGGATGAAGGTCTCGGCCTTCAAGCTTCGGATGGAAGGGCAGGCGAGCTTTGATGGTAAGCTTAACCTGCGGTTTCGGGTAGGCCTCCCGCCCTTCGGTGTGATCGGTATCCCTTTAAAGATCACGGGTACGCAGGATAACCCTTTGGTGAAGGCCGGCAGGGGAAGCAAAAAAGACGAGCTGGAAGAAACGGAGGACAAGGACGAAGAAGGAAAGGAGAACTAAACCAACTCCGGCAGTTCGACCAGGATTCCGTCGGCCTCAATAGTATCTTCCGATCAGGTGATTGTCGACGATCGCTTTTTTCAGGGCCGCAGGGTCGATGGGGCCTTCTTGTGCATAAACGATCCTGCCTCCGGGCTCGACCAGGAGGGTATAGGGAAGGGCGCCCTGCCATTTGGGATCGATCGCTTCGATCAGCTTATACTTGTCGTCGATACTGAAAATATAATTCGTATTGGACGCCTCCTGTTTTTGGAGGAATTGAAGGGCTTTTTCCTTTTTCGCAGGTTCATCGGCGCTGATGCTGATGAACTCGAAATCCCTTCGGCGATACATCCTGTTCATGGAGACGAACTCCGGGAACTCGACCACGCAGGGACCGCACCAGGTGGCCCAGACATTGATGAGACGCAGTTTATCCGAGCTGTTTTTTACCAGATCTTTTATGCCGTCTGCGCTGATGGTGTCCAGGCTGACCGGTTCTTTGGCCCATTGTTCTTTTGCCTTATTGATCCAGCCGCTTTTTTCGGCCCATTTGATGGAGCAACCGAATACTTTGGTAGTGGCTACCGGGACGTCTTTATTATTCAGCAAGGCTTCGATGGCATTGCGGGCATCCAGGCTATTGGGTGTCCTGGTCGGCTTCTCTACGTCGTCGATGCGGCCGCTATAGCGCAGTTTCCTTTCGGCATCGAAAATGAAGATATGCGGGGTGGCGATAGGCCCATATTTTTTGGAAGCTTCTTCCGTATCGCCATCATATAAATAGGGGAAATTATACTTTTTCTCAGCGGCCCTTGCTTTCATTTCCTCGAAGCTGTCTCCCATATCCGTGTAGCCCAGCTCATCCAGGTTGATGGACTTCGGGTCATTCGGCATGATGGCCGCTACGGCCACTCCTTTCGTGCTATAGTCTTTGGTCAGCCGGATGATACGATCCTCATAAGCCTGGGCGGTGGGGCAATGATTACAGGTAAATACGATGACCAGGATGCGGGCCTTTTTAAAGGAGGCCAGGCTATAGGTGTTTCCGTCTATTCCCTTGAGGCTGAAATCCGGGGCAGAGGCCCCGATTGCCAGGGTCTTATGTTCATCGGAAGATAGGGAGGCGGCGATGGGGATATGCTCACCGGGGGATGCGATAGGGGCTGCGAAGGGAGAGAGGCGTCCGACCAGCAGGAGCGCAATAAATAACAGGCAAATGATTTTTGGCTGGGGATGCATATGGCATAATTTTATGAAAAGTTACAATTTTGCGGGAAGCCATTCCTCATTAAATGCGTAGCTTAAGAATTTGATGTAGTATTGATGTGGTGAATTGCCTCTTTACCGGGGCATGATGTAGTCGTGATGTGGTGGAATAGGGAGACGCTGAGTCAGGGAACTTTAATTTTAGTCTTTATAACGAATCTTCCATATTAAATTTTTTTAACCATGCACACAAGAAGATCTTTTCTCAAGTCTACCTCCCTTTATACCGCAGGTATTTTAGCAGCGCCTTCCTTCGCTTCTTTCCCGGAGTTTAAAAAAACAGCGATTGGCCTTCAATTATACACGGTGAGGGATCATATGCAGGAAGACCCTGCAGGCACCCTGGCCAGGGTGGCGCAAATTGGCTATAATTCTGTAGAAGGAGCTACTTATACCAATACGGAGAAATTTTACGGCATGGATCCGAAGACTTTCCACGCCTTACTGAAAAAGGACGGGCTGGTGATGCGGAGCTGCCATTACCGGCTGGGAGAAGATACAAATGGCGCCGAAAAGGGGACGATCTTAAATGACTGGGATCGTGCGGTGGAAGATGCCCACACCCTGGGATTGAAATATATGGTTTGCGCCTGGTTGTCTCCGGCTGAGCGTCAGAGCCTGGATCACTATAAGCACATGGCCGGGCAGTTCAATACAGCCGCTGAAAAATGTAAGGCGGCCGGCATACAATTCTGTTATCACAACCATGATTTCGAATTCGACGCACAGGATGGCAAATATCCTTATGATGTATTATTGGACAATACCGATAAGGACCTGGTGAAAATGGAGATGGACTTGTACTGGGTCAATAAGGCCGGCCATGATCCTGTGACCCTTTTCGAACAGCATCCGGGCAGATTCCCTCTCTGGCACCTGAAAGACATGGACAATACGGCTGCCCATGCTTTTACAGAAGTAGGCAATGGCGTTATTGATTTTAAAAAGATCTTCAGCAATGCCGATAAGGCCGGATTCAAATATTTTTTTGTGGAGCAGGATAAATGCCCCGGCGATCCTTTTGACAGCATCACCACGAGCATTAATTATATCAAAAAGAATCTGGTATAAATAAAGAACTCCGGCGCCCACGGCGCCGGAGTTCTTTATTTCCCATTATCGGAAGCATGTAATTCCATCAGAAAATCGAATAGGTTCGTCTCCGTGGGGATCTTCAGTTTCTTTCTCAGGCGGTACCGGCTTATTTCTACTCCCCGGACGGAAATATTCTCCAGTTGGGCTATTTCCTTACTGGAAAGATTCATCCTTAAATAGGCGCATAGTTTTAATTCATGGGCGCTCAGGCCCGGATAGATCGTTTTCAGGATCCGCAGGAAATCGCTATGGACCTTGTCGAAATGGACGGCGAATTGTTCCCAATCCTTATCCATTTTGTTCTCTTCGCCCAGGATCCGGAGTACCTTCTTGAATTCTTCCGGCGACCCGTCCCCGTTGCCCCCTTTTTTCATCCGCATCAGCTCTTCCCGGATATTACCCAGCAGCTCTCCTTTCTGGACCAGGTGCATGGCGGCTGAAGCCAATTCTGTGTTTTTGTGCTCGATCTCGGCTTCCAGCTTTTCATTTTTCAGCTTCACGATCTCTTTTTCTGATTTTTCCAGCTCCAGCTGATGCAGGTATAACAATCTTTTCTGTTCTTCTTCATGCTTCTTCTCCTGTTGCAGGAATAGCTTGCGCTGCCAGTAATAGAGCAGGTAGATCAGCGCGCAGAATAATAAGGCGTAGACGGAATAAGCCCAGCCGGTCTGGTACCAGGGTGGGAGGACGGTAAAGGAATAATGGCTGATCACGGACTCATTCCCCAGGTTGCTTTTAGACCTTACCTGGAAAGTATAGGGTCCGGCGGGCAGGTTAGTATATTCTTTTTCTGTTTTTTTGGACCAGGGGGACCAGTCTTTATCAAATCCTTTCAGGCAATAACTATACTGGACACTGTTCTGTGCTGCATATAAGGGGGAAGAGTATTCGAAATGTAAGGAGTTCCAGTTGCTGGCTATCTGGTAGATGGCGCTGGCCGGCTGTTCCAGGACTTCCCCTACTTCCCCGAAATAGCCGCCGAATAAAAGGCTGTCGGTTTTTCCAAAAGCTTTCACCTGCCTTATTTTCACCTGGATCGGGTAGCGGTTCTTTTTATATTCCTCATAGTTGATATGATAGAAACCCTTTTCAGCTCCCACGAATACATTGAATTTATTATAGGGATAGACGTGTTCGAAATCAGCCACCATTTTGCCGCTTAATTCCGGAAAATAAATGATCTCCGGCTGTGGCCCCGAATAGTCAAGTACCCCCAGGCTGTTCTCTTCGATGAACCAGATATTCCCCGCTGCGTCCTCCTTTAAATTCCGGATATTCCTGTTTCCCAGGAACTCCTTAAAATAAGCGGAAGCTTCAAAAGCATCCGTCTGTGCATTATATTCATAAATGCCTTTTTCCGTAGTCACTACGATACGGTTCTTTACTTTGAATAAATGGTTTTTAAGAGAAGAGGGAAGACCATTTTTTTCCGTGTACAATTTTATCCGGGGATTGGCAGGGTCATTAATATCTACTTTATAGATGCCCCGATAGGGATGCGCCACCCAGATCGTATTGTTATTATCGATGCCCAGGAACTGGGAGGAGGCCGTAAAATCGGGTACATTGCCTTTGGATATAAAGCCGTTGTTCTCATATTGGAAAAGCTCTACCCCGACATCATTTCCGGCGACCACGATGGAAGAGGGCAGTACATTGGAAAGGGGCAAAAAAGTCCAATAGGTGGTATGTTTACTGATGGGGATAAGCTTATCATTGCGGATAAGGAAAGCGCCGTCGTGATGCGCCAGCAGCAGGCTGCCGTTCACTTCCGACAGTCCCTGGGTGGCGCCCCGGGTGCCGGGTACCGGTTGAAACTCGCCATTTATAAAGCTCAGGTCCTCTTTGTCCGTTACCGGCACGCGGTAAAGTCCGTTCGAAGTACCCACGTACAGCTCCTTATTATATATTATAGAGGTATAGCCCAGGCCTTCGTTCAGTTTTTCCGGGTAGATATGTTTTATGGCATTGTTATAAGCTATAAAATCGATCCCGTTATCGAGGCCCAGCCAGAGATTATTGTTTTTATCCAGAAAAAGCTTTAAGACATTGTTGTTCTGCAGTCCTTCCTTCCGGGAGAGGTTTTCAATGATCTCCCCCTTTTTATTTATGATATAGGCGCCGTCTAAGTTCGTGCCTACGGCAATCCAGTCTTTATTAACGGGAATGGCGGTGAGGATCCGTTCCTTGAAAAAGGGATCAGGCCCTGCAAACCGGAAAGGAGTGATGGTATCCTTGCAGAGAATGAAGAAACCGGTATTCACCGTAGTGAGAAAAGAGCTGTCTTTTCCGATGGAAAAAATATCGGTGGCCAGGAAGCCCGGAGGCAGGGCGCTTTTTTTTACAAAGGGGGTCCAAAGGCCCCCTGCAAATTCCAACAGGCCGTTCTTTCCATCCTGGGCGATCAGGCAGTTATTGCTTAATCCCAGGAACAGCCATTCTGAGGCAGCGGGGTACACCGTGATCGATCTATTGCTCAGTTGGAAGATCTTTTCCCTGCATCGGAAAAAGATATCGTTCCCATAGATCATGATATTCCAGACAGCCGTAAAAATACTATTCCTCTCCGAAAGAAGCCCTTTCAGGGAAGTATATACCAGCTTGCTATTCCTGTCTGGTGAAAAATAGCCGAAGTCGTCTTCGCCGCCGACGTAGATCCTGTTATCCGGACCTATGGCAACAGTGCGCACCACCGTTTTATTAGGAAGGGGATAATTCTTCCAATAAGTGCCATCAAAACTGAGGAGGCCAGCGTAATTGGCAAAATAGATCACCCCGTTCTTATCTTGTACGATCCCTCTGTTCTGCGTCCCTGCGTTATAAACATCCTTCGGATAATTAATAATGTCCGGAATGCCAATGGTATTCTGGCTAAAGGAAGGGATTATACTGACCAGGAGAAAAAACAGGACCCAACTGGTTCTCCTGGATAATCTGAAGACTTCAATATGGCGCAATGGAAGCATGTCCTATAAAGATAAAATATTTTGTGGCGTCGATGGCAAAGAGAAGTAGGTAAAATCGCCACTAAGAATAAATGATGTAGTGTTGTTGTGGCCAAAATGCCCATTTTACGGGGATTCCAGGACTGTGATGTAGTGATGATGTAGTCCAAAAAGGGGGATTGGAGCAATCAGACTCTAAATTTGTTCTCCAGGTAATCAACCCATTTTTCAACGCTTTAACTGAAATTGATGAAAAAAATTTTTAACGTATTGCTGCCCCTTTCACTTGCCTTCTCCCTCAACCCGGTTTTTTCACAAAACAGCAGCCTGGGGATCTTTGAAGGTCACGGGGATATCGGCACCGGTGTCAAACCGGGTTCCGCCACTTTTATCCCGGGAACCAGCCAATATGTGATCTCCGGAGCCGGGTATAATGTCTGGCTGGATCACGATGAGTTTCACTATGTATGGAAGAAGATGACTGGAGATTTCCTGCTTTATGCCCGTGCTGAATTTTTAGGCACCTGGGTGGATTATCATCGCAAAGTCGGTTGGATGGTGCGTAAAAGCCTGGATGGGAACTCTGCGCATGTGAACGCGGTGGAACATGGGGACGGACTTACCTCCCTCCAGTTTCGCAGAACGGCCGGCGCCCAGACGGAAGAGCATAAATTGAAGATGACCAAGGCCAATATCCTTCAGCTGGAAAGAAAGGGCAATCTCTATATTATGCGGGCGGCCATCTATGGGCAACCTTTTATGACGGATACGATAGCCGATATAGACCTGGGTAACGAGGTTTATGTGGGTCTTTTTGTCGGATCTCATAATTCGGATGTAGTGGAAACGGGTGTTTTCAGCAATGTGAGCATCACGGTTCCTTTTAAGGGGGAATCTAATCAACAGACCCAGATGACCCTCGGCAGCAACCTGGAGCTGCTGGAAGTAGCTTCCGGCAAACGCGATATTATTTATAAAGTACCTTATTCCATCCAGGCTCCCAACTGGACCCCGGATGGCAAAAGCCTTGTCTTCAATGACGCCAAGGGCCTGATCTATAATTTCGATCTTGCTACGCTGACACCTACCCCCATCAATACGGGAACCGTCACCAATAATAACAATGACCATGTCCTCTCTTTTGATGGAAAAATGCTGGGACTGAGCAATTTCGTAAAAGAGCTGGGCGGCTCGATCATTTATACGGTGCCCGTAACAGGGGGGACGCCGAAGCAGATCACTCCTAAAGGGCCTTCTTACCTGCATGGATGGTCTCCGGACGGGAAAAGCCTCGTCTTTTGCGGGGATCGCAACGGGGAGTTCGATGTGTATAAGGTTCCGGCTGCAGGCGGCAAGGAGATACGCCTTACGGATGCCAAAGGCCTGGACGATGGTCCGGAATATACGCCCGATGGTCAATATATCTATTTCAATTCCGTGCGTTCCGGCCTGATGCAGATCTGGCGGATGAAGCCGGATGGCTCCAACCAGGAACAGATGACCCATGACGATCTTAACAACTGGTTCGCTCATATTTCTCCGGATGGGAAATGGATGGTATACCTCTCTTTCCTGAAGGAAGAGACGCCTGCCGGTATTCACCCGCCTTACAAGCATGTCTATATTCGTCTGCTGCCGATCGATGGCAAAGGAGAGCCCAAAGTGCTGGCCTATGTGTATGGCGGACAGGGATCGATCAATACACCCTCCTGGTCGCCCGACAGTAAAAAAATCGCCTTCATCAGTAATACGGATAGGGGAGGCAATTAATGGCTCCTCCCCTTACGGCTAAAACGATTGCATATGAAAAAAGATATTACGGCGCACACACGGCGGAACTTTCTTAAAACGGCCGGGTTTCTTGCCGCAGGCTCCCTGCTCCTGCCGGAGCTGGTCCGGTCTGCGTCCTCCGCAAAATTGGCGCCGCCCGCAAGAGTTAAGAACATCGGAATCCAGCTCTATACCGTCCGAAAAGAAATGCTGGCCGACCCGGTAGCGACTTTGCGACAACTGGCAAAGATCGGGTTCAAAGAGCTGGAATCTGCCCGAAGTGAGAAAGGAAATTATTATGGACTGTCCCCCAAAGAAATAAAGAAGATTACCGGAGACCTCGGCATGCACCTTCGAAGCGGCCATATCCATGTCGACAAGGACTGGGAGAAATCCATCGAAGAAGCTACGGAGACCGGCCAGGAATACCTTATCTCAGCCGTCCTCCCTTCCCAGGGACAAACGATCGAACATTACCAGGAGTCCGCGGATGCTTTTAATAAATTGGGCGAGGAATGTAAGAAGGCCAACCTCCATTTCGGCTATCACAATCATGATTCTGAGTTTGAGACGGTGAAAGGGCAGGTCTTATATGATATCCTGCTGGACAAGACCGATCCATCCCTGGTAAAAATGGAGATGGACCTGGGATGGGTCGTTGCTTCCGGCCATGACCCCCTTCATTATTTCAGCAAGTATCCGGGCCGTTTCCCATTATGGCATCTCAAGGATATGGATACGACCCGTAAGCAAAGCACGGAGTTCGGGAAAGGACAGGTGAACATCAGGCAGCTCCTGCGGCATTCCAAACAATCAGGGATGAAACATTTTTTCCTGGAACAGGAAGAGTACGCGCATAGCGCTTTCGAAAGCGCCCAGATAGACTATACTTACCTGTCCGGACTGGATTATTGATTAGTAGCATTCACCTGGCCAACACCGGGTTATTTATATAAAAAGGCTCTGCGCTTTTTCAAAGCTTGCGCGTATGAAGAAACTTGTCATTTTCCGGAAGACTTTTGCGGTACGCATGTTTACCGCGGTACGGGTTGCCATAAATTTTGCTATCTCGCTGCTGCCCCTCGTATCACCTGCTCAATCAACGTCCGTCAGGCAGGTAAAGCTCAGCCGCTTTGACCTGCAGTCTTCCTATGTGATTAAGGACGACGGCGATTCTTTATCATCCGTTCATTACCGTTCGAAAGATTACTGGTACCCGGTCACGGTGCCTTCTACGGTGCTCACCGGCCTGGTGGCTAATAAGGTCTACCCGGACCCTTATACCGGCATGAATAATATGCTGATCCCGGATGCCTCCGACTCCTTCAACCAGGAGTATCATCTGGGACAATACAGTCATTTGCCCAACGAACCCAATCCCTGGAAAAAACCCTATTGGTACCGCACCCTGTTCTCCGTACCCGCCGCCGATAAGGGTCAGCATTTTCAACTGATCTTTAAAGGGATCAATTACCGGGCGGAAGTATGGCTGAATGGCCATCTGATCGCAGACTCCTCCCGAATGGCCGGTATGTTCGCCGAATACGACCTGGATGTAAGCAAAGCTATAAGGACGGGGGAAGAAAATGCCCTGGCGGTAAAGATCTATCCCCTGGATTACCCGGGTCTGCCGGCTCATCCACAATTGGAGGCGATGGACGAATTTTATGACAACGGCGGCCCTACCGGGGATATCGGGAAAAATGTCACGATGTTAAGTTCTGTAGGCTGGGACTGGATCCCGGAAGTAAGGGACCGCAATATGGGAATCTGGCAACCCGTGTATCTCCGGACCACGGGTCCGATCGTCATCAGCAAACCCCGGATCATCACTGATCTGCCGGGGCTCCCGGATACGGGCACAGCAAAAATTTCCCTGGACCTGCTCTTATCCAATCATAGTAATGCCGTTCAGCAGGGTGAGCTGAAGATCACCATCCGCCCGGAAAATTTTACGGGCCCTGCGGTCACTTTCACCAAAGCGGCAACGGTCAACGGATCAGACAGTAAAGAGATCCATTTGTCGGCGGACAATACCCCGCAATTGCTGATATCCCGTCCACGCCTCTGGTGGCCTAACGGCTATGGGAATGCGTATTTATACCGGATCCGGCTACAGTATCTAAAAGGGGGGAAGGTCTCCGACGATACCTCTTTTGTCTTCGGCATCCGTACGGTCAGCTCTGCGACGGTGGAGGTGAAAGGCTGGGTACGCCGCGACTTCTATGTCAATGGAAAAAAAGTGCATTTAGTGGGGGGCGCCTGGGTGCCGGATATGATGCTGAACAGGGATTTTCAACGAACCGATTATGAGCTTCGTCTTTGCCGGAATGCGAATGTCAACCTGGTGCGGATCTGGGGCGGGGGCCTGGCTGAGACGGATGATTTCTATGAATTGGCCGATCGTTATGGCTTACTGGTCTGGCAGGACTTCTGGATCACGGGAGATACGAACGGGGGCTTCAAAGGTTCGGCGGACTGGCCTTTGCAGACCAACGTGTTCGTGGATAATGTGATCAGCACCATCTACCGGATACGCAACCATCCCAGCTTATTGGTATGGACGGGCGGTAATGAGGGACATGCCCGGGAGGAATTATACAATGCGATGCGGGACAATGTAGCTAAGCTGGATGGAACAAGGCCTTTTATTCCTTGTTCTTCCGGGTTTTCCAAAACGCCGGCGGGATGGAAAACTTCCTGGCCGGATGACAAACCCTCCGGTGTATACAGTGGCGGCCCTTATTCCTGGCAGGACGATGCCCAATACTATAAACTGGTAGACGCCGGAAAAGACTGGTCATTTAAAGATGAGACCGGATTGCCTTCCCAACCGCCTTATAATACCCTGGCTAAGATCATACCGAACCTGGCGCCGGACAGCAGCCTGCCTTATCCTCTCAATAATACCTGGGGTTATCATGATGCCTGTACGGGCAACGGGAAATACGATACCTACTATAAGGCGATGGTGGATCGTTATGGGCCGCCCGCCAGTATAAAAGACTTTTCTGAAAAAATGCAATTGCTCAATGCCGGTGGCTATCGCGGCATTTTTGAAGCGGCGGGGCATAAGCTCAACGAGACCGGTGGCGTACTACTCTGGAAACTGAATGCCGCTTTCCCCAGCGTGATCTGGCAGATCTATGACTGGTACCTGGAGCCGAATGCGGGCTATTATTTCATGCAGAGAGCTTGTGAGCCCGTACATATACAGCTCAACCTGGATGATTCTTCCGTCGCGCTGATCAACCGGACTTACCGCAAACGGCCGGGCCTGCACTATGAAGCGGAAGTCCTTGACATGAACGGCGCTTCTCTGTATAAACAGCAGGGAGTGGCCGGGCTGGACGCGACCGATGTTCGGGAAGTAATGTCTTTAGCGGAGATCCTCCGGAAGACGACGGGCATCTCCTTTGTATCGCTCAGCCTGAAAGACAACGAGGGGAAACCGCTTTCACAGAATGTCTACTGGATGTCTCCCGGGCATGATTTCACTGCCCTGCGGCAAATGCCGCCTGCCCGGGTGCAGGTCGCAGTCCTGAAGACGGGAAAGAAAAAAACCTATACCACGTGGACGCTGCAATTCACGAATGTTTCCAAACAGCTGGCCTTTTTTCTGAACCCCCAGGTAATAAAAGACGGAGAGGAAGTATTGCCCAGCTATTGGTCAACTAATTATTTCTCTATCCCTGCAAAAGGATCGGTAGTGGTAACGGTCGACTGCCCGACAACCGCGTTGGGCGGAGCCCTGCCGCGGCTTCGGCTGGAAGGATGGAATATAGCTGCGCAGAGCCTTCGCCTGATCCCATGATTCTGCCCTGGAAAGATTCCGGGTTATTGATAAATAGTATTCATTCCTAAAACGATTAACATATGAACGGTAAAACATTCACTCCTTTTCTTTTTTTGCTGGCGGGCGCCCTGGCCGGTGGTCAGGTATTGGCGCAGCATCCTGTGGGAATATTTGAAGACCATGTGGATATCGGTAATCCCAAAGTGTCCGGATCTGCCAGTTACGATGAGGCGACCCAAACTTATAATATTGCCGGCGGCGGGTCTAATATCTGGTTCAACCGGGACGAATTCCATTTTGCTTACAAAAAGATCAAGGGCGATTTTATTCTCACAGCGGATTTTGCCTTTACAGGGGACACCTCGGGGGCTATCGGTCACCGGAAAATTGGCTGGATGATCCGCGAGTCTACGGATGAAGGGGCGGCGAGCGCCAATGCCTGCAACCATATCGATGGACTGGTCGTTCTTCAATGGCGTCCTTACAGGGGCATGTTCATGCGGGATCCGGAAGAAGAGAAGTTTTATCCCAAGAAAGGCGGTCAGACCATCCAACTGGAACGGATCGGGAAAATAATCACCATGAAAATCGCGCACCCGGGTGAGCCCCTCCAACTCGTAGGCTCTTGCGAGACGGATGCGCTGAAGGGGGATGTGTTGGCAGGAATATACATTTGCTCCCATGATTCCAACAATGTAGCCCATGCCAGGGTCTGGAATGTGCGTATCGATAAACCGGTGATCCATGAGTACACATCCAATCCTCATGTAGTCCAACCTCCTGTGAGAGAGGTACTGGGCAGCAGGCTGGAGATCCTGGATGTGGCTGACGGCAGCCGCAAAGTGATCCATGAAGGAGCGGGTCGGTTCGAAGCGCCGAACTATATGCCGGACGGCAAAAAGCTGCTGTTCAATGAAGGCGGCTCCCTCTATACGATTCCGATCGGGGGCGGCACTCCGGAAAAGCTGAATACCGGCAGTGTCAATAAGATCAACAACGACCATATGATCTCCTTCGACGGGAAAATGCTGGGCATCAGCAGCGGAAAGCCGGATGGCACATCAGGATCATTTGTGTACGTGCTGCCGCTGTCGGGCGGCGAGCCGAAACAGGTCACCGAAGGGGCGCCTTCCTACCTGCACGGATGGGCTCCTGGCGGCAAGGAACTGGCCATCGTCGCCAAGCGTAACGGGGCGGCGAACTATAACCTTTATAGAGTCGCGCTGAAAGACAATAAAGAGACCCTTCTTACCCCGGGTAACAGGACACATGTGGACGGTTCGGAATATTCGCCCGACGGCAAATACATTTATTACAATGCGAATGTGAGCGGAACCATGCAGATCTGGCGGATGAAACCCGACGGTTCGGATAAGGAACAATTGACCTTCGATGACCATCACAACTGGTTCCCGCATATCTCTCCGGACGGGAAATGGATGGTATTCATCTCTTTCCCGATGGACATCGATCCGGACGCTCATCCTTCCTATAAGGACGTACTATTACGGGTCATGCCGCTCACTGCTCCGGGGGCGCCCAGGGTCGTTGCTTATCTCTATGGGGGACAGGGTACGCTAAACGCACCTTCCTGGTCGCCGGACAGCAAGCACCTGGCTTTTGTCAGCAACTCGGAATCTGCACAATAACCGGCCGAAGGATAGTTCGCCTGCGCAGGTAAACAGACCTGTGTAACGGGAAATTTTTCAAGCCGGGTAAATGATGTAGCAAAGATGTGGTGAAAACATTGATTTTCCGGACATTTTGAAAACGTGATGTAGTGATGATGGGGTGGAAAAATAGTAGATGGAGTAATTGAAAACTAGATTTGCGATGACCATACTTTCTTTATTATCTGAAAATTTAAATTAAACGATTGCTTATGCCAAAGAGAACAAAAGGGCTAGCTAAAATCGGTTGCATGGTAACGATTTTTCTCCTTTTTACCTGCTTCGCTTATGCCCAGAACGCGGTTACCGGAAAGGTGATCAATAAGACAGACAACACGCCCGTTCCCGGAGCGACCGTCCAGGTCAAAGGCTCCAAAGTCATTACCCAGTCGGGCGCCGACGGGGCTTTCTCCATTAATCTTCCCAACGGAAAAGGAACACTCGTCATTTCAGCGGTAGGTTTCGGAAAACTTGAAGTGCTGGTAACGGCAGGTGTGCCGGCGGGGGACATTAGCCTGACGACAGTCTCCTCCACCCTTAATGATGTAGTGGTAACGGGTTATACCAGCCAGCGGAAGAAAGACATCACCGGTTCGGTCTCCGTAGTAAATGTCGCGGACATGAAACAAACCCCGGCAGGAAGCACGGAAGCCTTGTTGCAAGGACAGGCTTCGGGTGTTACTGTTTTCTCAACCGGTCAGCCTGGCGGAGCCGCTGTGGTGCAAATTCGTGGAGTCACCTCATCAGGTAATTCGGCGCCGTTGGTGATTATCGATGGTGTGCCTGGAAGCATGCATGATATCAACTCAAATGATATTCAATCCATCCAGGTCTTAAAGGATGCCGGTGCGGCCGCCATTTATGGGGTGCGTGGATCCAACGGGGTCATTATCATTACTACGAAAAGAGGAGCGGGCCCTGTGAAAGTCTCTTATGACGCTTATTATGGCACTCAAAGGCCATTGGGCAAAAGCTGGGATCTGGCGACACCGACCCAAACAGGGGTAGCCAAATGGGCGCAGGCTTTTAATGACGGTCTTACTGCCAGCGATCCACAATATGGGAGTGGGCCAACGCCGGTTCTGCCCTATTATATAACACCCTCCGGCGCCCCTCAGGGCGCCCCGAATACCAGCCTGGCAAACTATAGTCTCTACAAGAACCATATTACGCTGGCTGATCAAAACGGTAATAATTGGTTTAAGGATATCTTCAAGCCGGCGCCGATCCAGAACCATAACCTATCTGTAAGCGGCGGGACCGGCAAATCAAACTTTTTTATAGCGTTTAATTTCATGGACCAGGAAGGCACCCTGATCGATACAAAGCTGAAACGGTATTCCGTCAGAGCCAACTCTACTTTTAGTTTGGCCAATGACCATGTCCGCATTGGGGAAAATGCCTTTGCTTTCTACAAAACCAATCCCGGCTATCTTAATGCGCCTGGCGTTAACAGCGCGAACTCCATCGGTGTCGCCTACCAGGTTCCCAACATTATCCCGGTTCATGATATCGCGGGCAATTATGCCGGCACGATCTCACAGGGTCTTGGCAACCAATCCAATCCCGTGGCCATCCAGCAGCGCCAGGCAAACAATATCAACCAGGACTATAATATCAGCGGAAATGTGTTTGCCGAAGTTGATTTCCTGAAACATTTTACCGCCCGCAGCAGCGTAGGCGGAACGGTGGATTATAGCTATGTTAATGGATTTGCTACGACACCGTATGAAAATGCTGAAAATAATACGGCTGCCAACCTGTATTTAGAGACTTATGGCTGGAACAGCAGCCTGGTCTGGACCAATACGTTAAAATACAGCAACAAAATTGGCAAACACGATATTACCGTCCTTGGTGGCAGCGAATACATCTATAATACCGGCAAGGCCGTCAATACGACCAGGGGTAATTATTATATTACCGATTCAAGCAACCTAACGGTCAGCCCCAATCTTTGGACACTGAATTTCGGGCAGGCCTCCACCCAAACCAATAATTCAAGTGTTATTGGTGATAATGGCATACAAACTCCTTATCAGCTGGCCATATTCTCTTTGTTTGGCAGGTTGGATTATAGTTACGACGAAAAATATCTTTTGAGCGCCACCATACGCAGGGATGGTTCTTCCGTGTTTGTTCCTGCCCAACGATATGGTAATTTCCCATCCATTACGGCAGGTTGGAGGATTTCACAGGAATCTTTTATGAAAAATATCGATTGGTTAAGTGAGCTCAAGCTACGCGGCGGCTGGGGTAAATTAGGCTCCATCAGCAATATCAACCCAACCAATGCCTACAGTTTATACGGGCAGCAGATCAACCAATCTTATTATGACATCAATGGCACCAGCAGTAGTCCGGCAGCAGGTTTGTACGTTAGCCAATATGGCAACCCGAATACGAGCTGGGAGAAAGATATCCTGACCAATGTAGGGTTTGACCTAAGCGTGTTACATAATAAGATCGACTTTAGTTTTGAATGGTACAAAAAACTGATCAGCGGGCTGTTGTTTGTACCGCAGGTTCCCGGAACGAATGGAGGAGCGCTGGATCCTTTTCTCAATTCCGGTAATGTTCAGAATACAGGTGTTGATATGTCGCTTACCTATCATGGGGCTATCCACAAGGATCTCCGATTTGACATAACCGGCTCCTTTACTTCTTATCAGAATAAGGTCGTTAGCCTTCCTTCCGGGACCAAATACATAGATGAACCTGTCGGTGCGCAAACGATCACTTCAAGGATACAGCCAGGGCATCCTCTTGGCGGTTTTTTTGGCTACAAAGTGATCGGTTTGTTCCAAAGCTGGGCTGACGTGAAGAATTCCCCGGTGCAACAAAACGCTGCGCCCGGCCGGTTTAAGTATGCAGATGTAGATCATAGTGGCGTAATTGACGCCAGTGACAGAACTTTTTTTGGCAATCCCAATCCAAAATTCAGTGCAGGTCTTAATATCTCGGTGAATTATAAAAACTTTGATTTCTACATGTTCTTATATGCTTCCGTAGGGAATGACATTCTGAATAATGTTAAGTCATCGACTGATTTTCCTCAATCGTTTGGCAACCAGATAAGTAAGAATGTGGCGCTCAATTCGGCAAGGCTGATTGGTTCCAACGGTCAACCAACCAACATCAATGATTCGTCAGCCCACCTCGCCAATCCCGGGGCAAAGGTCCCTTTGCTTGAACAAAGCGCCAATTTCAGCAATTCAGGTGTATTTAATTCCTATACCATGGAGAGTGGTTCTTTTCTCCGGTGCAGAAACCTGACTATCGGTTACAATATTGTTTCCAATACGATCAAGCGCCTGCATTTTGATAAGCTGAGGATTTATGCTCAGGCGCTTAACCTGTTTACCATCACCAAATATTCGGGGCTGGACCCGGAATTGAATCCAGGCAGCAATACCGTGTTTGGCATTGATTCGGGGGTTTATCCGAATAACCAGAAGAGCTATAATGTAGGTGTTAATCTAACGATCCGTTAATTTATTAAACTAAAATAGTTATATGAAAAAATTATTTAAGTGGAAGCTGCCTGCTACGATGGTGCTGCTTGCGATGATCTTTTATGCATCCTGCAGCAATAGATTAAATCTGCAGCCGCAGGGATCCCTGATCGGTGCAAATGTTACTAATAATTCCGGTGTTCAGGGGCTGTTAATCGGAGCGTATGCCCTTTTGTCGGGTGAAAATGTGCCCGGTGCAAATCTTGGCAACGGGAGCGGCGCCTCCAATTATGTATATGGTAATGAAGCCGCCGACGATGCCTACAAAGGTTCCAGTCCCTCTGACCAGCCTGATGCGATACCGTTATTAACCTGGTCATTGGCGCAAGCCGGCACCAGCTCCTATCTCGATGAGAAATGGGTAGTCCTTTACACGGGTATTCAACGGGCAAATGATGTATTGCGCACGGTTCGACTGTCTCCGACTATTTCGTCGGCAGATACCACCGAATATGTGGCTGAAGCCAGGTTCCTGCGCGGTTATTATCATTTGGAAGGGAAAAAATTCTGGAATAACTTCCCTTATGTGAGTGAGCTTATTTCCTATACCAATAACAACCTGGATGTGCCCAATTATGTGGGGGGAGCTTATATTGATATTTGGCCAAAAATAGTGGCAGACTTAACGTATGCTGCGAATAATTTGCCTGGAACACAACCCAATATCGGGAGGGTAAATAAATGGGCAGCCATGGCTTTTCTTGCAAAAGCCTATATGTTCCAGCATAAGTATGACAGTGCCCTGACATTATTGACGCAGGTTATCACCAGCGGCACCACTTCTAATGGTACACCTTATTCCCTTGAGCCCGTTTATGAAAGCAATTTTAATCCTGCCCAAAAGAATGGCTCGGAAAGTGTGTTTGCCTGCCAGGCTTCTGTAAATGACGGATCAGCCACTGCCAACAATGGTGGAAATGGCAATACGGGGGATGAGCTTAATTTTCCTTATAACCATGGCCCGGGCTGTTGCGGGTTCAACAATCCTTCCTGGAACCTGGTACAAGCGTATAAAACCGATGCCAACGGGCTTCCTTTTTTGGACGGAAGTTATAACAATGCTCCTTTGGTGAGCAGTAATTCCAATGCCTGGACGGGTACGGTGGATCCCCGTCTTGACTGGGCTGTTGGCAGACCGGGAGAGCCTTATTTTGATTGGGGAACTATCGATACTACCTGGATCCGCGACCAAAGTAACGATGGATATTTTGTTCCCAAGAAGAATGCTTATGCCAAAAGCCAGCAAGGTAAGTATTCTTCTACTGAAACCGTATTCTGGGGCGCTGCCGAAGTGGATGCGAACAATGTAAACCTTTGCCGTTTTGCCGATGTTTTGCTATGGGCTGCGGAATGCCAGGCGCAAAGCGGTAACCTTGACCAGGCTGAAACTTATGTAAATATGGTTCGTCAAAGGGCTGCCAATCCAAATGGGTTTGTATATTTGAATGCTACTTATAACGCGAATACCAGCACTTATTCCCCGCAAACTACACCGGGGGATAAGTATGCAGTAAATCCATATCCTATCGGTGCTTTTAGCGCTCAGGGTCAAGTTTATGCGATAAATGCCATTCAAATGGAAAGAAGGCTGGAACTTGCTATGGAGGGCCATCGTTTCTTCGACCTCGCGAGATATGACAATGGCACGGGCTCCATGGCTGTTACGTTGAATGCTTATATTAACGTAGAAAAAACCAGGAATGGATTTTATCGGATCAATAATACGGCTGTATTTATGAAAGGGATCAATGAACATTTTGCCATACCGCAGAAGGAATTAGATGTTGAAAACGCTCAGGGTACTGTCTATCTGAAACAGAACCCGGGATATCAATAAAGCTGATTTAATAAACCGATATAGGAAAGGAAGAGCATTTGCTCTTCCTTTCCTATTGAGTAAATATTCTTCATGCATCGTTTCAAAAGGTTAAAATATATTATTTTGCTTTTAAGCAGCATTTTCCTGATAAACTCCTGCAAAAGCAAAAGCCCGCTATTCAAAATGATTTCTCCGGAATATTCGGGAGTCCATTTCAATAACGAGATCATAGAAAACGATTCGGTGAACCCTATGGAGATGAACAATATTTATAATGGGGGTGGCGTGGGGATCGGGGATTTCAATCGGGATGGGAAACCGGATATTTATTTTACGGGCAATCTCGTGTCCAATAAATTATATCTTAATAAAGGAGAGTTCAAATTCCAGGATATCACCGATGAAGCCGGCGTGACCGGGGATGGCAAATGGTGCAAGGGCGTCGCCGTAGTAGATATCAATAATGACGGCTGGCCCGATATCTATGTTTGCGCTTCGGTAAAGAGTGATCCCAAACTCAGGCAGAACCTATTGTATATTAATCAGGGCAATGATAAGAATGGCATCCCCCACTTTAAGGAGATGGCCGCCGGGTACGGGTTGAACGATACTACGCATACTACCATGGCGGCTTTCTTCGATTATGACAATGACGGAGACCTGGACCTGTTCCTCGCCGTCAATACCATCCCTAGGGGAGAGAATCCCGGCCAGTTCCGGCCCATTCATAAAGATGGCTCCTATCCCAGCACCTGCCGCCTCTATCGCAACGATTGGAATGATTCCCTGAAACACCCCGTATTCAGCGATGTTTCCAGGCAGGCCGGGATCAACCTGGAGGGGTACAGTCATGGCGTGAACATCACAGATATCAATAAGGACGGCTGGAAGGATATCTATGTGACCAATGATTTTCTTTCGGACAATGTCCTGTACATCAACAATCATGACGGCACCTTTACCGATAAGTCGGCTTCCTATTTCAAGCATACGGCTGCCAATGCGATGGGGCAGGATGTGGAGGATATCAACAATGATGGCCTGGCGGATATTATTGAACTGGATATGAACCCGGAAGATAATTACCGGAAGAAAATGATGGTGAACAGCAATAACTACCATATCTACCAGAACAGCGATCTGTTCGGTTATCAATATCAATACGTACGGAATACCCTGCAACTGAACAGGGGCCCTCGGGTCGGGCAAAATGATTCGGTCGGCGACCCCATCTTTTCAGACGTAGGGTTCTATTCCGGCATCGCCGGGACGGATTGGAGCTGGGCGCCGCTGGTAGCGGATTTTGATAATGACGGCTACCGGGATCTGATCGTTACCAATGGGTATCCCAAGGACGTGACGGATCATGATTTCAGGACCTTCCTGAATGAGGCGGGCGGCCTCTTATCCAAAAAGGAAATCCTGAAGAGGATCCCACAGGTGAAGCTGCATAAATATGCCTACCGGAATAACGGCGACCTGAGCTTTTCCGATGTTTCCCGGGAATGGGGAATGACGGGAGCCGCCTTTTCGAACGGAGCGGCTTACGCGGATCTCGATGGCGATGGGGGCCTGGACCTGGTCATTAATAATATCAATGACGAGGCAATGATATTGCGCAATATGTCCAGGGAGAATAGCAAGGACGACAATCATTACCTGCAACTGAGCTTTGCGGGGGACTCTTTGAACAGGAATGGCCTGGGAGCCTGGGCGGAATTGCATTATGATCATGGCAAGCAGCAGGTGTATGAGAATACCCCCTATCGCGGTTATTTATCGACTATCCAGGATATCGCCCATTTTGGCCTGGGCAGGATACGATCCGTGGATTCAGTATTGGTCAAATGGCCCAACGGCAAAATGCAGTTATTGCACAACGTGCAAACAGACCAGTTATTGAAAGTGAATATCAGGGATGCAAACCTGGATTATCATTTCGGGCAGGAAACGACCGACTCCCATTCTCTTTTCCGCGAAATAACGGATTCGGTGAATATTCATTACACGCAAAAGGAATATGATTTCATTGATTTTAATATCCAGAAATTATTGCCTCATAAATTTTCAGAATATGGTCCTTCCCTGGCTGTCGGAGATATAGACGGCAACGGATTGGACGATATCATATGCGGAGGGTCCGCTTATTACAGCGCCCAATTATTTTTACAGCAACCGGACGGGCGCTTCCTGCAAAAACCGCTTTTGACCGAAGCGGAAAGCAAAAATAAAAAATGCGATGACCTGGGCATCTTGTTGTTTGATGCAAATGGTGACGGCCATCCCGACCTGTATATTGCCGGGGGAGGATATGAATATGATCATAATAATAGCAATTACCGGGACCGGCTGTACGTGAATGATGGGAAAGGTAATTTCGCACTTGATTCCACGGCCCTGCCTGTCAATTTCACCAGTAAGTTTTGCGTGCGTGCCGTGGACTATGACCACGACGGAGACCTGGACCTTTTTGTTTCCGGGCGGGTGGACCCTTGGCATTACCCCGAGCGGGTCTCCAGCTTCATTTACCGGAATGACTCGAAGAACGGGCATATTCTATTTACGGATGTCACTGCCAGGGTGGCCCCGGATTTAATAAAGATCGGCATGGTCTGCGATGCGATCTGGACGGATTTTGATAATGATGGCTGGCCCGACCTGGTATTGGCAGGAGAGTGGATGCCGGTGACTTTTCTTAAGAATGAAAAAGGGGTCTTTAAAAATGTGACAGCCGCTTCCGGGATCAGCGATCATACGGGCTGGTGGAATAGCATCATTGCCGGGGATTTCGATAACGACGGGGATATAGACTATATCGTAGGCAACCTGGGACTCAACTCTTTCTACAGGGCCAGCGCTCAATATCCTGTCCGGGTATATGGAAAGGACTTTGATAACAATGGCGTCTATGACATGATCACCTCCCTGTACCTTCCGGACAGCATGGGGGAGAAACAGGAATTCCCGGCCCAGACCCGGGACGATGTATTGAAGCAAATGAATGCTCTGCGCATCCGGTTTCCCACCTACCGGTCTTTTGCCGTAGCTACTATGGACCAGGTCCTGACGAAGGAGCAGCGGAAAGGGGCCCTGGTGTTACAGGCAACCGATCTGGCTACTTCCTTTCTGAGGAATGAAGGGAATGGCCGGTTTACCCTGTCGCCGATGCCGGCGGAAGCTCAATTATCCGTTATCAATGGCATGGTGGCGGCGGATTTTGACGGGGATGGCAAACTGGACCTGGTGATGAATGGGAATGACTATGGAACGGAAGTGTCCGCGGGCAGATACGATGCGTTAAATGGCCTATACCTGCGTGGGGATGGCAGGGGAGGGTTTGCGGCCCTGTCGATCCTGGAAAGCGGGTTGTTCATACCGGGAAATGGGAAGGCCCTGGTGCAGTTGAGAGGTGCGGGAGGCAAATGCCTGCTGGCAGCGGGACAGAATCGGGAAGTCCTGAAAGTTTTTGAGCGAAGATCTTCTTTTCGCAGCCTGCCCCTGCAGCCTTCCGATGTCAGCATCCTCATCCATTACCGGGATGGGCATAGGAGGAGGGAAGAGTGTTATTACGGCGCTTCCTTTTTGTCGCAGTCAGGGCGTTTTATCGACCTGAGCGACCAGGTAGTGTCGGTGGAGATAATGGATAGCAAGGGGAACAAGAGGGTGATCGATCATTGGTAAGTTTATTGTTCGGAATGGCTTTATTGGATAAATTTGTCATGAAATAAACCTGTTATCCATGAGCACGAAACCACAAAATAACAAGATTCCTTCGCTTTATGAATGGATGGGAGGAATGGAAGTATTTGAGAAGCTGATGGTTGTTTTTTATAAGAAAGTGTTGGAGGATCCTCTGCTCGTATCGGTATTCGGTCATATGTCGCCGGACCATCAGCGGCATGTGGCGCATTTTGTGGCGGAGGTATTCGGGGGGCCATCTATCTATAGTGAGCAGGAAGGCAGTCATGCCAGGATGATCCTAAAGCATGTGGGCAAACACCTGACGGAGGAGCAGCGCCAGCAATGGGTCCGGCTTTTATTGGAGTCCGCAGATGAGATACAGGTCCCTGCCGATCCTGAGTTCCGCTCTGCTTTTGTAGCTTATATCGAATGGGGGACCCGTATCGCAGTTATGAACTCGAATACAGAGCAACCCGTCGTAAAACCGGATGAGCCCATGCCCAAATGGGGTTGGGGAGTACCGGGCGGACCGTATGTACCCGAAGCATCCTGAACGAACCTTGCAACGAAAAATCATCCATATTGACATGGACGCATTTTATGCATCCGTGGAGCAGCGGGATCACCCGGAATACCGGAACAGGCCCATCGTAGTTGGCGGTTCGCCGGAAGGGCGTGGGGGGGTAGTAGCTACTGCCAGTTATGAAGCCCGGAGGTTCGGTATACGCTCGGCCATGCCCTCGAAAAAAGCCCTGGAGCTCTGTCCGGAAGTGATCTTTATCAGGCCCCGGTTCGACGCCTACCAGCAGGTTTCCGGGAAAATCCGGGAAATATTCCATCGTTATACGGATATCATTGAGCCCTTGTCCCTGGACGAAGCTTTTCTGGATGTAACGGAAGACAAGCTGCAGATCGGTTCGGCTATAGAAATCGCCAAACAAATAAAGCAGGCCATTAAAGAGGAATTACAACTTACGGCTTCCGCCGGCGTTTCGATCAATAAGTTTGTTGCGAAAATTGCTTCGGATATGAATAAGCCGGATGGATTGACCTTTATCGGCCCCTCACGGGTGGAGGCATTTATTGAAGGGCTGGCTGTGGAGAAATTTTTTGGCGTGGGGAGGGTCACTGCGGAAAAAATGAGTAAGCTCAATCTCCATACGGGTGCGGATCTGAAGAAACTGGCTGAGGCGGACCTGGTCAAATATTTTGGGAAAGCCGGCCGGTTTTATTACAAAATTTCCAGGGGTATCGACGACAGACCGGTGCAGCCGCACCGGGAAACCAAATCACTGGCGGCGGAAGACACTTTTGCCTATGATCTTACCCTCCCTGCTGAAATGATCCGGGAGCTGGATAAAATAGCGCGGACGGTCTATAACCGCCTGCAGCGTTATCAGCTGAAAGGCAGGACCATTACGCTTAAAATCAAATACAGCGATTTTAAACAGATTACCCGCAGCCGTTCTTTTCCGGAGCCTGTGGATGATCTCGGGACCATTACGCTAACGGCCACCGGGCTTTTGGAGGCGACGGGGCTGGAAAACAAAAAAATACGCCTGCTGGGGATCTCCATTTCTAATTTTGAGGAGGCAAAAAAGAGACCGGGAGAGGGCTCATCCGGCCAACTGGCGCTGTTTTGATAAAAAAGTGTATTTTTATTCCTTATTGACTAACCCGTAAATATTTAACTATGAACAAAGCAGAATTAATCGAAAAGATTGCCGGAGATGCTGAAATCTCTAAAAAGCAAGCGAATGCAGCCCTTGACTCCTTTACAGAAGCAGTAGCGAAGACCCTGAAGAAAGGAGATAAAGTAACTCTGGTTGGTTTTGGAACCTTTTCGGTTTCCAAGAGAGCCGCTCGTACCGGACGTAATCCGCAAACAGGGGCTACGATCAAGATCAAAGCCAAAAAGGTAGCCAAGTTTAAAGCTGGCGCCACGCTGTCTGCCAAGGTATAAGACCGGTAACAGAAAAGCTACAAGAAACGATCCTGCTGGTAATCCCAACAGGATTTTTCTTTTCCATAAAAATCTTTCCATAAAAAAAGCCTCTTTTAAAGAGGCTTTTTTTCTATTAATTGCTGAAGCAGCATTACGCTTTCTTGGGGGCTGCTTTCTTTTTAGCAGCCTTTTTTGGGGCGGCTTTTTTAGCTGCTTTTTTAGGAGCTGCTTTCTTTACTGCTTTCTTAGGAGCTGCTTTTTTTGCTGCTTTCTTGGGAGCGACTTTTTTCGCTGCCTTCTTTGCTTTTGCCATCATTTGGAATTTATGGTTAGTAAAAATAAAAGATGTTAGTTAGGCAAATATACGTAAGAACACAAACATATGATTGAATATTAATGCATTCAACGTTGGAATTAGCTATATATTATGAAATTGCTTTTTTTTATCAATTCAATTTCGCTGTTTTATTCAATTGATCGTGCAAGGCCGTCTCCATTTGGAGGGCTTTGGGGATGAGCACCTGGTCTTCGATATGGGCATGCACACAGAGGTCCTGTTCGAAAGTTTGTAATTGCGCCAGTAAGATGCGGTAGAGCGATACATTGGTGGTCGGGGGTTCATAGAGGCGGATGGTATCGCGTATATCTCTTAGTTCATCTTCGGTATCATGATGGTCGGTGAGAAACCGGGAGATGGAATATTCCTGACAGGCAAGTATATATTCGGAAAGGTATCCGGCTTCACCAGCCGCGCGGTGCATCAGCGCAATATAGGGCAGCAGTTTTGTTTCTTCTGCCTGGATATGGGTCGTAAGGTCCTGGCAATAACGGAGGAAGAAACTCTGTAAAGCAGCCAGGATGGGATGATGAGAGGTATACAGGCCGGAAAGCAAGACGATGCTTTGTTCTATTTCGGGTAATTTTTTTTGCAGGTAATATACGTGCGTGCGTTTAATATAATCCACGATCAGCTCAATCGGGAACGCGTCGAAATCACCTGCACTAAAGGGTTTTTCTTCAAAAGCACGGAGTAAGGCGGCCATAAATTGGGGATTCACATCGGAGTCGGACATAGGGGGGTGAATCGCGTAGCGTTGCATGACCTGTGGGAGAAACTCATTATTTTCGGGCATGGCTGTCCTGTATTTATATTTAAGAAGACAAATTTATTGAAAATCCCGCAGAATACGGATAATGATGAGGGAACCAATATTTGAGCGTCGGCCGGGCCAATCTATATAAGTTTTTGAAAATGAGACCAAAATAATTAAATTAAAGCCCAATATCAATAGTTAAACCCATCCTATGTACGCAGTTGCCTTTTTCGATTTGGAGGTCGGCCAGGAGAATGGTAAAATTCTCGATGTGGGTTGTATAAGGTCCGACGAAGCCATCTTGCATAAAAGTTCCGTTAATGAATTGCTGGAATTTATTAAAGGAATGGATTTTTTGTGCGGACATAATATTGTCCAGCATGACTTGAAATATCTGCAGCAATATACCGCTGATCCTAAATTCGGGATGGACAAAGCTATCGATACCCTGTTTCTTTCCCCTTTGTTATTTCCCGGAACGCCTTACCATCATTTGGTCAAAGATGATAAGTTACAGACAGAGGAATTGAATAACCCCCTGAATGACGCTAAAAAGGCCCGGGATTTATTTTTTGATGAAGTAATCGCGTTTAATAAGCTGGAGGAGGCGTTTAAATTGATTTTATATAACCTTCTTTACAGGAAAATCGGCTTTGCCTCTTTCTTTAAATATATAGGGTATAAAAAAGAAGTTGGGTCCGACGAATTGGAAAGAACGATCAGAACGCTGTTTCAGGAGAAAATTTGTGTCCACAGCGATTGGAGGACTTTTATAGCAGAGCAGCCGGTTCCTTTGGCTTACGCATTATCACTTATCAGGAGCAACGACCGGTATTCTATTACACCTCCATGGGTATTGAAAGTCCTTCCTGCCGTCAGCCGGATTATTTTTTTATTGCGGAATCGTCCCTGCCTGCAGGGCTGTGAATATTGCCGGGAAGCCCTTAACCCCGGCGCCGCTTTGCAAAGCTATTTTGGATTTGCTTCTTTCCGCTCCTATGGCGGAGAGCCATTACAGGAAAATGCCGTTCGGGCAGCCATTCAAAATAAATCTTTACTGACGATCTTTCCGACCGGGGGAGGGAAATCCATCACTTTTCAGTTGCCGGCATTGATGAGCGGGAAAAATGCGAAGGCGCTCACGGTGGTAATCTCCCCTTTGCAATCGCTCATGAAAGATCAGGTGGACAATCTTGAAAAGAAAGGAATTACCGAAGCGGTAACCATCAATGGCCTGCTAAATGTCATTGACCGGCAGAAAGCCATACAACGGGTCGAAGGACTGGAAAAGGACCTGGCCCTGGCCAATATACTGTATATATCGCCGGAATCCCTTCGCTCGGTGACCATTGAAAGATTATTACAGAAAAGAGAAATTGCCCGGTTTGTGATCGATGAAGCGCACTGTTTTTCTTCCTGGGGCCAGGATTTCCGGGTGGATTACTTATATATAGGCGATTTTATAAAGGCATTACAGGAGAAAAAGGGTTTGTCGGAGAAAATACCTGTTTCCTGCTTTACGGCTACCGCCAAACGCAAAGTTATTGAAGATATCCGCAACTACTTTAAGGACCGGCTGGAAACAGATCTTGAGATCTTCAGGGCCGACGCATCGAGAACCAATCTTCAGTATAAGATATTTGAAAATGAGTATGAAGAGGATAAATATACGGAACTGAGGAGTATCCTTGAAAAGAAGGACTGCCCGGCGATCATTTATGTGTCCCGCACAAAAAGGACCCATCAGCTTGCTAAGCGATTAACAGAGGATGGGTTTAGTGCAAAACCCTATCATGGCAAAATGGATAAGGAGGATAAGACAGCCAATCAGAACGCATTTATGTCCGGCGAGGTCAAAATTATAGTAGCAACTTCCGCTTTTGGGATGGGGGTCGACAAAGACAATGTGGGGATGGTGATTCATTATAATATTTCTGACTCCCTTGAAAATTATATACAGGAAGCCGGGAGGGCAGGACGTGATGAAAATATGTTGGCGGAATGTTATATATTATTTAATGAAGAAGACCTGGACTGGCATTTCAGCCTGCTCAATCAAACGAAGATCAGCGCTAAGGAGATTAACCAGATCTGGAAGGGCATCAAAGAGTTAACCCGCACAAGGAATAAAATCTCCCATTCTGCATTGGAAATTGCCAGGAAAGCCGGTTGGGATGAGGAGATTCATGAAATCGAAACGAGAGTAACGACCGCTATTGCGGCATTGGAAGATGCAAAATACATTAAAAGAGGTCAGAACTCCCCCCGGGTATTTGCCAATAGCATTTTAACAAAGAATGCCGGAGAAGCCATTGCCCGGATCAATGCCTCTGGTCGATTGGAGGATAAGCAGAAATTGGACGCCATTCGTATTATCAGCAAATTATTCTCCAGTAAAAGTAAAAGACTGGCAACCGAAGAGATCGCCGAATCGAGGGTGGATTATATAGCCGATCAATTAGGCATGGAAAATGACGAGGTGATCAGGATCATCACGCTTTTAAAAGAGGAAAAAATTCTCGCAGATACCAAAGACCTTACCGCGTTTATTAAAAAGGGGGATCCTAGCAACCGGTCGCTGGCTATTGTCGAAAATTATGGAAAACTGGAACGGTTTCTCTTATCGGAGTTGAAAGAAGAAGAATCCGTCTGGCATTTAAAAGAATTAAACGAAGCGTCAGCCCAACAGGGAGTAAAAGAGGGTTCCCCCCATAAGATAAAAATCATTATTAATTTCTGGGGAATAAAGAAATGGATAAAAAGGACCCATCTTGACAATACTAAAAACTATATCCGGATAGGCTGTGCCATTCCAAGGCATGAATTTCTTAATAAGCTGGATAAGAGGTTGTTACTGGCCAAACTCATTACAGAGTACCTGTTTAGGAAGCTTAGTGAAGTCCAGCCGGCGGATGCGTCGGCAGAAGAGGCCCTCATTGATTTTTCCGTACAGGAGTTAAAGCAGGTGGTTGAATCAGCGGGGGGATTGTTTAAAACCGTCGTCTCCATCGATGATGTGGAAGACACGCTATTTTATTTGTCGAGGATAGAGGCGATAAAAATCGAAGGAGGATTTTTAGTCGCCTACAACCGGATTTCTATCGAGCGGCTGGAAAAAAACAACCGTACTAAATATAAAGAGAGCGATTATGAAAAACTGAGACAGTTTTATCAGCATAAAGTGCAGCAAATTCACATTGTAGGCGAATATGCGAAGAAAATGAGCCGGAACAATGCGGAGGCCCTGCAATATGTGGATGACTATTTTAATTTAAGTTTCACCTCATTCTTAAATCGATACTTTCCGGGTGAACGGCAGGAAGAAATCAAGAGAACCCTGACCCCGGAAAAATTCGCCAAACTTTTCGGGGAGCTGTCGACGGCACAATTGGAGATCATTAAAGACACCCAAAATCCATATATCGTCGTAGCTGCCGGGCCAGGCAGCGGGAAAACAAAAATATTGGTACACAAGCTGGCATCCCTCCTGCTGGCAGAAGATGTAAAGCATGAGCAGCTATTAATGCTGACTTTTTCAAGGGCAGCGGTTACGGAATTTAAGAAGCAGTTGTTTGACCTGATCGGCAATGCGGCTAATCGTGTTGACATCAAGACCTTTCACTCATACTGCTTTGATTTATTGGGCAGAGTAGGCAATCTTCAGCAGGCAGATACGGTAATACAACAGGCCGTTGAAAAAATCAGAAGCCGGGATATTGAAACAAGCGGGATCACGAAGACGGTATTGGTCGTAGACGAGGCCCAGGATATGAACGCCGATGAATATGAGCTCGTAAAAGTACTGATGGAGGAGAATGAGGAGATGAGGGTCATACTGGTGGGAGATGATGATCAGAATATCTATCAATTCCGGGGATCCGATTCCAGGTTTATGCAGCAGTTCCTAACGGAAAGGAATGCCGTTAAATATGAGCTTATTGAAAACTACCGGAGCAGAAGCAATATTATCCACTTTGCCAACCAGTGGGCAGCACAGATTTCAGTTCGGCTAAAAACCGAACCGGGAATCGCCAGGCGACAGGAAGATGGAGTTATTGTCCTAACGGAATATAGAAGCGCCAACCTTATATTGCCGCTGGTGGAATCCATTCGGCAGGAGAATCTCGTTGGGTCTACCTGCCTATTGACACAAACGAACGAGGAGGCCATTCAGATAGCAGGATTACTTCGAAACAAGAAAATAAATGCCCGGCTTATTCAGACGAATGAGGGGTTTCGTCTTGACGATCTGTATGAATTACGACTTTTTTCCGAGTCACTGGATCTTCTCAACGGGACTTCTCCCCTTATCGACGAGGAGGATTGGCAGGATGCGATCCGGCATATTACGGCAGCAGGTAAGGAGAGCGCTACCATGGATCTCGCGATGGCTGTCATCCGTGATTTCGAATCGACCAGCCAGGGCAGGAAATATAAAAGTGACTGGAATACATTTCTTCGGGAGTCGCGCATGGAAGACTTTGTCAGAATTGATTCAACAACGATTTATGTAACCACCATTCATAAGGCGAAAGGGAAGGAGTTCGACAATGTAGTTATATTGTTAAATGGCTATAGACCCGAATCCGACGAAAAGAAAAGACTCTTGTATGTTGCGATGACCAGGGCAAAGAATAATTTATCTATCCATTATAATGGAAATTATCTCCGGCACCTAACCGCCCAAAATCTGCAACGGCTGCAGGATAATAAGGATTATCCGGAGCCGCAACAACTGGCTTTGGCATTGACTCATCGGGATATACATTTGGGATTTTTTGCATCTGTTCAGCATGAGATCAACGATCTCGGAAGTGGTAGTCTTTTGTACATACAGGAAGATGGCTTAGCCGATAGTAAGGGAAAAGTTATTTTACGGTTCTCGCAAAATTTTAAGGAGAGATTAACGGAGAGGGGTAATAAAGGCTATCGGTTATCCGGGGCGAAAGTGAATTTTATCGTGTACTGGAAAGGTGCTGATATGGATAAAGAAATTAAAATAGTATTGCCTGAGCTGATATTGCAGAAGGGACCCCTGTCGCCACCACATTTCGAATGACCCTTTCCAGCAAACACTTTTTGGAGCTGGTTAAGCAAAAAGTAATATCTTGCGACCGATTAAAAATCAGCCCAATAGGGGCAGAGGAACGGGTTTTTGCGGTTTCTTTAACCTTTTCTTAACCCGAAGGGGGATACATTTGTCAGATATTAAAAGACATATACTTTAAGTGAAATTATGAAGAAGCATTTTGTTATTGCAATAGCTTTTCTGGCCACAACTGCTGCTTTCGCTCAAAACAAGGACTCCGTCGTTACTTCCATCGTCAAAAAGCCTGTTTCCGCCACTCCTGCCAAACCTGTAAAAAAGGACTGGACTAAAATAGACCTCACCAAACGGGCAAACGACCATTTCATGTTCCAGCTTGGTTATGACAATTGGGCCGCTAAGCCGGATAGTATTCATATCAGCGGGTTTAACCGCAGTGCGAACTTCTATTTCATGTTTGACTTTCCCTTCAAGACCGATCCCCGCTTAAGCATCGGAGCCGGCATTGGCATCGGGACCAGCAATATTTACTTTCATCAACAGCAGGTTATGGTAGCTGCGCAGGGCAATACCACCCTGGCTTTTCCCGACGAGTCCGGGAGCAACCATTTCAAGAAATTCAAACTGGTCACCACCTACCTGGAAGTTCCCCTGGAATTACGGTATGCCCTTGACCCGGAAAACACCAATAAATCGTGGAAATTCGCCGTGGGCGCCAAGGTAGGCCTGATGCTGAGCGCCTATACCAAGGGGAAAACCTGGCAGAACAGTGCAGGGCAGACCCTGGGTAATTTCACGGAGAAAGAAAGCTCCAAACAATATTTCAACAGCACTAAACTGGCATTCACCGGCCGGATCAGTAAAGGATTTATCGGGGTTTTCGGCCAGTTCCAGGTTAACAGCCTGATCAAGAGCAGCGCCGGGCCGAATGTGTATCCCTTCTCCTTCGGTATTATGCTGAGTGGATTGTAAAAGACTATTTTTCCTGCTAAACGTATATAGATAGTGGCGTCCCGAAAGTTTTCGGGACGCTTTTTTTTGAGCAAAGGGCTTTTTGGGAAAAATAGCCCTTTGCTCAAAAAGTCTAATGATGGGCCTTCGGCCAAGAGACCTGTGGTCTCTTTTTTTGTATCTGCCAATCGATCTATACTTACCTTTGCCTTCCAAATAATTATCATTTGTTAGATAAGAAAAACGGTATACAGAAAGAAGAGAGGGCCATCCTGGTGGGATTGGTGCATAAGACGCAGACGGAAGAACAGTCCCAGGAATACCTGGATGAGCTGGCTTTTCTGGCGGAAACGGCGGGGGCCGTCACCTACAAGCGGTTTACCCAGAAGATGCAACATCCTGACAGTAAGACCTTTGTGGGGAAAGGTAAGTTAGAGGAGATCAAGACCTATATACTATTAAAGGAGATCAAGCTGGTGATCTTCGACGATGAGCTATCCGGGTCGCAGATCTCTAATATCGAAAAGATCCTGGATACCAAGGTCATTGACCGCTCGGACCTTATCCTGGATATTTTTGCCAACCGCGCCAAAACGGCCCAGGCGAAACTTCAGGTGGAACTCGCTCAATATCAATATATTCTGCCCAGACTGCGGGGTATGTGGAAACACCTGGAAAGGTTGGGTGGCGGGATTGGGACCAGGGGTCCCGGGGAAACGGAGATCGAAACGGACCGTCGTATCGTAAAAGACAAGATCTCTTTACTGCGCAAGCGGCTCCTGGAAATCGACAAGCAGGCTTTTACCCAGCGGAAGGACCGGGGTGAATTCATCCGGGTGGCCCTGGTAGGATATACCAATGTGGGGAAGTCGACTTTAATGACCCTGCTGAGTAAAAGCGAGGTCTTTGCTGAAAACAAACTCTTTGCGACCCTGGATACGACTACCCGGAAGGTCGTTTTTGGGAACACGCCTTTTCTGTTGAGCGATACCGTCGGATTCATCCGCAAATTGCCCCATCACCTGGTGGAAAGCTTCAAAAGCACCCTGGACGAGGTTCGGGAGGCGGATATTTTATTACATGTGGTGGATGTCTCGCATCCGGGATATGAAGAGCAGTTGGGGGTTGTAAACAAGACCCTGCAGGAGCTGGCCGCTTTCGAAAAGCCAACCGTGGTGATCTTTAATAAGATCGATCAATATGAGCAGAAGACCTTCGATCCCTGGCTGGAAGAGGGAATCCGGCAGGAGCTCATGAGTGAGTTGCAGGAGCGGTGGGAGCGGGAGACGAATGGTCTTTGTGTCTTCGTTTCTGCGACGGAACGGCGGAATATTGACGGTCTGCGGCAAACGATCCTGGAAAAGGTGAGGGAATTATATAAGATCCGTTATCCATATAAATCAGAATTTTTGTTCTAATGGGCTTTAAAAAACACAAATGGCATAAGGTAGCCGAGAAAGAGAGCGATATACAGTGGACGGCAGGAGGGATCGCCGAAGTGAAAGTCAGCGGCAAAAAGATCTGTATTGCGAAAGGTAAAGAGGGCTGGTATGGCTTTGCCGATACCTGTCCCCATGCAGGAGCCCCGATGATCGATGCCTTTATGACCGGGGGCTGCCAGGTCGTATGCCCGGTGCACCAGCTCAAGTTCAACCTGAAAAACGGGCGGGATGTAATGGGCGGGGGGTATACCCTCAAGACCTATCCTGTGGAGGTCCGTCCTGACGGTATTTTTGTGGGATTGGAAGAGGGTGGGTTGTTTAAGTGGTTTTGATGCTCTCAGCGGCTCGAAAAAAAAGAACGGTAATTTTTTAAATACCAGCTTTTTAAAAAGGGAAAATCCTTATTTTTGCAACCCCTTTTGGGCTTATGATCTTCTGGTTCCGGTTCGCCGGG
>DASWFF010000099.1:0-88804 GCA_036394375.1 Puia sp. | reverse complement strand
CAAAGAGACCTCCCCCACCGCCCCTTCCTCCCCCACCACGGCCGATGAAAAGGAAGACAACAATCAGGATGATGACGATCAGGCCGATGAGATTACCACCGCCCGAGCCGCCTCTATGCTTGTGCTTCACATATCCCTCCGGCGCTTTGTATTCACCGGCTGCCGCCTTGATGATCGCATCGGCCGCCTGATCGAATCCTCGGTAATAATTGTCTCCACTGTTCCCTTTGAAATTAGGAACAATTTCATTGTCGACGATCGATTTAGCCGTGATATCCGGTATCGAGCCTTCCATGCCGTACCCGGTAGCAATATATACTTTACGTTCCTGAATAGCGGCCAGGATGACCAGCCCGTTATTCGTCTTTTTATTTCCCACTCCCCACGCTCTAAGTATTCCCAGGGCGTAGTCTTCGATCGAAGCATCCCCGATGGTAGGTATGGTGATCACCGCTATCTGGATAGAGGTGCTGTCATCATAGGCCACCAGTTTTCTCTCCAGCGACACCACCTGGTCAGGCGTCATTACATGGGCCAGGTCGTTCACCAACCGGGGAGGATCGGGTTTCGGGGGGACCGTCTGTCCATAGCCCGGCTTTCCAAGCACCAGCAAAAGAGCAACGGAAAGCAGTACTACTGATAGGATCTTCTTCATTACACTCATTCGCTTGATTTATTTGCCAAACACGATATCGTCGGGTAATTCATTTTTATCGGTCCCCTTGTCATAAGGAAAATGCGTATGCAACGCTTCGCCGATCTCTGTCACCACCCGGGCTATCCCTTCAGCGTAATTAGCCTTATTAAAATGCGAGAGGATCAATTTTACCTTTTCATTCCAGAAGGCTGTCCCTACTTTTTCATGAATGCCTTTGTCTCCGTAGAGGGCCAGTTGCCTGTCTTTCAAAGCAACATAGACCAGGACGGCATTTCGGGCGTCCGTCTTTTCCATTTTCAGCCCGGCGAAAATCTCTGTCGCCCTGTCGAGTGGGTCCACAAAACGGCAGTGGCTTTCCACAAATACACGTATTTCACCGCTCGTCTGCTTCTCAGCCGCTTGTATGGATTCTACGACCTGCTGTTTTTCAGCCTCTGTAAAAAGTTCCTTCCGGCGAAAAAATGGAATGTGCAATGCAGGAAATTTATGATTAGGAAATATCCGGCAGCCACCGGTAAATGAATGATGGCCGCCGGAGACTATTATTTACTTGATGTTGAATTGGATATCAGGGGCATTCTCGCTACCGGGATCTGATTTGTAATAGGGCTTTTCATGGTAGCCGAAGATGCCGGCAAAGATGTTGTTCGGGAAAGTTTTGACTTTAAGATTATACGAATTCACGGTAGCGTTGAAGTCTCTTCGCGCTACATTGATGCGATTTTCGGTACCCTCGATATTGGTCTGGAAATCCTGGAAGGATTTGGTGGTCTTCAGATCCGGGTAGGCTTCTGCAACCGCCATCAGCCTGCTGAAGGAACCCTGCAATTGCCCCTGGGCCTGCTGGTACCTGGCCAGGGAGGCGGAGTCATTGATATCGACGGTCACGCTGGTAGCTTTGGACCGCGCAGCGATCACATCTTTCAAAGTGGATTTCTCGAAATTAGCCGATCCCTCGATCGTCTTCACCACGCTATTATACAGATCCGTACGACGCTGGTAGTTGGTCTCTACATTACTCCAGGCATTTTTGACGCCCTGGTCTACCTGTACCAACCCATTGTAACTATTACAACCACAACCGCCCAACAATAAAACAAAAATCACTACAACTATTAATGTCAGATTCTTCGTGCTCATTTTTTTAGATTTTAGGTTAACGCCCTCAAAAGTAAGATTTTTGCTTTTGCAAGAAGCTAAATTTAGGCAGGGCGGGAGTTAATCTCATTTAAGCTTGCCAAAAACATCGGCGAGTTGCCGGATCCTGCCGGTAGACAGTCGTTTATCCCCTGCGGCGATGACTATGCGATACCGGAAGGTAACGGACTCCCCTTTTTTCAGATGGAAATTTAAGATTTCTTTTCCATTGCTGAAGATCTTCTGTCCCAGGGGATTAGCGGCGAACAACCCATATCCGCGGGCATGCCAATAGGTAGGATAACCCGGATTGGCGGGATGGTCGATTATTGCGATGCTGAGGGTATCCTGTTGCTTTTTACCATATAGCAGACACCAGCCGGCCCGGGTCCCCCAGGCGCTGTCCCCTTTTTCCCCTTTCTCCGTCAGGTAGTCCCCGTTGATATCCGGCGCGTTGCCGGCTGCTACTTTGGTAACATTCCCTTTATCGTCTACGAATTGTCCCGGTGTATTGGAAGGTATCTGCAATTCACGGGTAACCCTTAATCCCAGTAAGCCGTCTTTGGCATCCGGCATCGTAATATCCTGCCGGGCAGTGAGGATGGTCATTCGATCGATGATCCTTTCGGTTCCTTTGGCGCTAAAAGTATAGGTGGTCGACTCCTGCAAAAGGACATTTTGCTGCTGGTCTGTCCAATTGGCGTTGTATTGCAGGGTTCCTTTTTCCGGACCGCTCTCAGCCCGGAGGATCTTATCTGTCCGGATCCATCCGTACTGACGCTTTTTTTCAGCGGGGATGGCATAGGAGTTATTCCAGAAATCCAGGCCGTTGACATTCTCATAATTAAACCAGAGACCTAAATGATGGGGATGGTCAACGGGCTCGCCTGTCCGGGGTTGCAGGGGAAATCCCCGGGTGATCAACTGTCCGTCGGGAGCGTAGATGGGGTAAAGGGTCGGCTTCTCCAGGGTGCCTGGATAGATAAACTCCGTAAAAGGCCGGCCTCCGGCCAGGATCGTGACTTTATGGGCGCCAGCGTCCTGAGTAAGGGTGATGGCAATAGGCTGCGCGGCACTTCGCACCTCCGATTGGGAACGGCCGCCCTTAGGATGTGATGGTTCACTGTCAGGCTGTGCAAAAAGTTGTGCTGGGAAAAAGGCTAGCCAAAAAAGGAGGAGGGGCGATCTTTTAATGGAATAAGGCGTGAAAGCAATCATATTAAAGGTGTTTTTTAAGTGAGAGGCCCTCTTTTGTCGATTATAATGCAGGGTTTGCCTCTGGTGATATTCTAAATTAGTAAATTTATCGGGTAGACGGCGGGATAAATCTTCTGTCTGCGATTGGCTTGGTCCATCACTAAAATTTATCGTAACATGACAACGACCCGAAGAGATTTCATCCGCAAAAGTTCTATGGCCGGTATGGCCAGTTATATGGGTGCATTAGGCCTCAGCGCCAGCAGTTATCGTAGGATTATCGGCGCCAATGACCGCGTAAGGGTCGGCGTAATAGGATTCTCCGACCGGCATCGCAACGATCATATTCCTGCATTTATGAAATCGAATCAGGAATTGAATTTTGACATCATTGCCGTATCGGATATCTGGAAGAAAAGAAGAGAAGAGGGTAAGGATTTCCTGGCCGCACGTTTTGGCCATCCGGTGCAAGCCTGTGTCAACAACGATGAATTGTATGCAATCAGGGAGGTCGACGCCGTCATGATCAGCACAGCGGATTTTCAGCATGCGTATCACACGGTGGAAGCAGTGAGAGCAGGCAGGGATACTTATACGGAAAAGCCTCTCGCTGAAACGATGGAGGACAACCGGGCCGTACTGCAGGCCGTGAAGCAGTCGGGAAAGATCGTGCAGATCGGTTCGCAACGGCGGAGCGGGGCCAATTACCAGGCGGCGGCTGACTTTATCAAAGAAGGGAAATTCGGGCCTATCGTTATGGTAGAGCTTACCTGGAATGTGAATCAGCCCGGGCGTTGGCGCAGACCTGCCCTGGTGTCCCAGATGAGAGAAGAGGATACGGACTGGAAACGATTTCTCATCAACCGTCCCTATGAGCCGTTCGATGCCCGCAAACACCTGGAATTTCGACTGTTCTGGCCCTATTCTTCCGGTATTCCCGGTCAATGGATGAGCCACCAGATCGATACGGTGCATTGGTTCTCGGGGTTACCGCATCCACGCAGTGTTTCGGCGAACGGAGGGATCTATGCCTGGAAGGACGGGCGTAAGAATGCGGATACGCTTACAGCAGTGTTCGATTACGGTCCATTGGATGACCTTTCGACAGGATTCCAGGTGCTGTTCACTTCACGGCAGACCAATTCTGACGGAGAGACCAAAGAGATTTATTATTCCAATGGCGGCACGCTCAACCTGGATACCAATAAAATATCGCCGACAGGCGGCTTAAAGGAAAATTATGCCAAGGCGATGAATATGCCACCCAACTTATTGCCTGAGCTGTCCCTGAAGGAGATGGCCGTGAAAATATCCACCGATGCCAGCACGGGCGGCGATCCGCTAACAACGGCGCATATGCGCAACTGGATGGAATGCGTCAGGAGCCGGAAACAGCCGAATGCTCCGATCGAAGCGGGATATCACCATGCCATCGCGGTGATCATGGCCAATGCGGCTTATCGTACCGGGGAAAGGGTGACCTTCGATGAGAAGACGCAGGAAGTGATGGCCGGTGGGAAGGTATTTAAGTATTGAGAACGGCGAAATGAGTACAAATATACTTTATGAGAACATTAGTGCTAACCGGAATGAACGAACCGCTGATATTGCAGGAAAGGTCCGATTGGCAGATTGCAGAAGGACAAGCGCTGGTACGGGTCCATGCGGCCGCCCTGAATCACCGGGATGTATGGATCCAAAAGGGACAATATGCAGGGCTGAAATATCCTATCATTCCAGGTTCGGACGGGGCCGGGGTGGTGATGGAAATCGGGGGAACGGAGAGCGCGACCGCCAGAAGCTGGATCGGGAAAGAAGTGATCATTAATCCAGCCCTGAACTGGGGGGATCAGGCTTCCCATCAGGACCAGAAGGAATTCCGGATACTGGGTCTGCCGGATGACGGCACTTTTGCAGAGTATGTAAGAGTGCCGGTAGGGAGCCTGGTGGAGAAGCCCGCTCATCTTTCTTTTGAAGAGGCGGCAGCCCTTCCCCTGGCGGGGGTTACGGCTTACCGGGCTTTGTTCACCCGGGCCCGGTTGAAGATGGGCGGCGGCAGTGCGGGAGAAAAAATACTTATCACGGGGATTGGCGGCGGGGTCGCTTTGTTTGCGTTGCAATATGCGGTAGCAGCCGGCGCAAGGGTATATGTCACTTCGGGAAGTGATGAAAAGATCGATAAGGCGATTGCCTTGGGCGCCCTGGGCGGTGTCAATTATAAGAATGCGAATTGGGTAGAGTCTTTACGGACACTGGCTGGTTCTTTTGATGTCACCGTCGACGGTGCGGCGGGAGAAGGTATGGGGGATCTGTTAGATCTCGCCTCTCCAGGGGGAAGGCTAGTATTTTATGGCGCCACCCGGGGGAATCCTTCCGGCCTCGTGGCCAGACGGATATTCTGGAAGCAATTGGACGTGCTCGGGTCCACTATGGGCAGCCCGGAAGACTTTCGTTCGATGATCACGTTTGTGCGTGAACATGCGATTCGGCCCATAGTAGACAAAATATTCCCTTTCGAGGAAGGGGAAGCGGCCTTACGGTGGATGGACGATGCCCGGCAGTTCGGGAAAATCGTTATAAAAGTCAGATAAGAAAGTTATCCCTTGATGGCTGCAATACCCGGCAATACTTTGCCTTCAAAATATTCCAGCAGCGCTCCGCCACCGGTAGAGACATAGCTCACTTTATCGGCATAGCCGAATTGATTGACAGCTGCTACAGAGTCTCCGCCACCTACCAGGGAGAAGGCTCCTTTTGCAGTGGCTTCTGCCACGGCCTTGGCGATCGCCTTGGTGCCGTGTTGAAACTTTTTCATTTCGAAGACACCCATCGGGCCATTCCATAGAATGGTCCTGGACTGATGGAGTACATTGGTGAATTGCTCGCAGGCATTCTCTCCGATATCCAGTCCCATCCATCCATCGGGTATATTATTGCTGGGGGCGGAGGAATCATTGGCATTCGCATCGAATTTATCGGCAATGATCGAATCGGAAGGCAGGTGAATGCGGACGCCCTTAGCCTCAGCCTTTTTCAGCAGCTCTCTGGCTGTGTCCAATCGGTCGTCTTCACAAAGGGAATTCCCGATCTTGCCTCCCTGGGCCTTCATAAACGTATACGCCATACCGCCGCCGATGATGATATCGGTAGCCCGTTCCAGCAGGTTTTCTATGATGAGTATTTTATCGGACACCTTAGCTCCGCCGATGATGGCGGTGAAGGGCCTCTCCGATTGGTGCATTATTTTTTCCGCACTGCTGACCTCGCTCTCCATGAGCAGGCCGAACATTCTTTTCTCTTTGGGGAAGAATTCAGCGATCACCGCAGTGGAGGCATGGGCCCGATGGGCTGTTCCGAAGGCATCGTTGACATAAACATCTCCCAGTTTAGCCAGTTTCTGCGCAAAGGCCTTATCTCCTTTTTCTTCTTCTTTGTAAAAGCGGAGGTTCTCCAGCAAAAGGACTTCCCCGGATCTTAGCATGCCGGCGGTCGTATAGGCTTGTTCGCCGATGCAGTCATTGGCAAAAAGCACGGGGACCGCGGCCTTCGAAGGCTGGCCGGATTTTTCGGGAGCATTGAGGAGCTCCTGCAAATGCGGGACCAGGTGTTTGAGTGAATATTTTTCGGTAGGTCCGTCTTTGGGACGGCCCAGGTGGCTCATCAGGATGACGCTGCCTCCGTCGGTCAGGATCTTTTTGATGGTAGGAATAGACGCCCGCATGCGGGTGTCGTCGGTGATCTCATATTTATCGTTCAGAGGGACGTTGAAATCCACCCGGATCAGGGCTTTTTCATTCGCAAAGTTGTGCTGGCTGAATTGGCTCATAAATAAAAATAAAAGTAAGCGGCCCGGTGTATACACCGGGCCGCCTGGATAAATCTTATTTGGAAATCAATTTGGCAAAATAGTGCAGGCTGCGGACGAGTTGGCTAACATAGCTCATTTCATTGTCATACCAGCTCACAGTCTTTACCAGTTGTTGGTCGCCGGCGCTGTTGACCCGGGTCTGGGTAGCATCGAACAGGGAGCCGTAGGTAATGCCGACGATATCGCTGCTGACGATCTCGTCTTCCGTATAACCGAAGCTTTCGTTAGTGGCGGCCTTCATGGCGGCGTTCACTTCTTCGAGGGTTACTTTCTTATCCAGGATGGTCACCAGTTCGGTGAGGGAACCGGTAAGGACAGGGACGCGCTGAGCTCCACCATCGAGTTTGCCTTTCAGTTTGGGCAGAACCAGGCCGATGGCCTTGGCAGCACCGGTGCTGTTGGGGACGATGTTCGCGGCTGCGGCCCTTGCGCGGCGCAGATCACCTTTGGGGTGGGGAGCATCCTGTGTATTCTGGTCATTGGTATAAGCGTGGATCGTAGTCATCAGGCCGCTGACGATACCGAATTTGTCATCCAGTACCTTTGCCATAGGCGCGAGGCAGTTGGTCGTACAGGAGGCACAGCTGATGATGGTTTCGCTGCCATCGAGGATGTCATGGTTCACATTGAAAACAATGGTCTTCAGGTCACCGGTAGCGGGAGCGGAAATGACGACTCTTTTGGCGCCGGCGGTCAGGTGTAAAGCAGCTTTATCCTTATCGGTGAAGAAACCGGTACATTCCAATACTACGTCTACGTCATGCTGTTTCCATGGAATTTCAGCCGGACTTTTCTGGGCATATATCTTAACTTCCTTGCCATTGACGACAATGGAGTTTTCGGTCGCTTTTATGTCTTGTTCGAAACGGCCCTGGGCGCTGTCATATTTCAGAAGGTGAGCCAATACCTTAGGACTGGTCAGATCATTAATCGCCACTACGTCTATTCCTTCCAGACCGTGAATCTGGCGATAGGCCAAACGTCCGATCCTGCCAAAACCATTGATAGCAACTTTAACTGTGCTCATAACTAAAAGAATTTGAATTTTAATTTAAGGCAGCTAAGTTACACTTTTGGAAGGTTACGGTATTGTAAATTTTTGGCTATCAATTTTAAATATCTTCTAATTTTCTTGTATCCAGGGGCTTGTTTGGCCGGAATGGACGTTGGGCATAATAGGATTGGGAAAAAGAGGACCTGGAGACTATTCCGGAAGTGGCAAGCCTGTTTGGAAGTAGTAAAATGCTGTCTGAGCGGCATTTGTGAAGAATTGTAAAACTAAGATGGTAAAAAATTTGGCAGTATTTCCAGTTGACTATATCTTTGCACTCCTTTAACGGAAAAACCTGTTAGGGCAACCGAGCAAAACGCCGCGTTGGTCAATCGGTTAAGACGCCTCCCTTTCACGGAGGAATGAGGGGTTCGACTCCCCTACGCGGTACTGACAGGGAATTTTCAAGATCAACTTGGAAATTCCCTTTTTTATTTTCCGTGCATGTAGCTGTTAAACAGCTTGTTAAAAAGATAAACTGGTTGGAACTCTCGGTTAGACATTGGTGAGATTTCGCGTCGTAGAAAACACCCTCTGGAAAAAGTGTTTTTTGTATCCGTCTTTTATTTTCGAGATCGCTGGAAACCCATATGCGACTGAGTTTCCCGAGCTTTTCAAGTGAAACCGTCAATAGCTTATCGAGGTTAGACAATGACGGGATCACCTTGTTCAATTCCTTGCCAACTTCCTGTATCCGTTCATTCAGGTGCGCTAATGTCAGATCGTAGGTTTCTTTATCGATTTCGCCTAATCCCTGACGAATTTTCAGTTTTTTTACCTTGTCATTCAATTCAGCCATTTGGGATTGCAGGACAGTATCGTTTTGCGACAGGCCTTCATTAAAATGATGAAACATTTTCTTCAGTTGTAATATAACCAGTTGCTCGATCCCTGCGGGCAAGCGGTAACGATCTAAAAGCTCGACAAATAGATCATTTGCCCCCTTCCTTTTAGCCATAGGCGTCGTTTGGGCATTCAGACTGACGCCGGAACAATGATGACACTTATAATAACTAAGGTCTTTCTTCTTAACCGTGTAGCCGACCATATACCTTTTGCACCCGGCACATTTTAACAACCGGGTTAAAGGGCGCGCCTCTACTTCCTTGTTATGGGTATAGCCAGGACCATTGCCAGCATGGACAGCCTCTAATATATCCTGAACCTTTATAAAATTCTCCTGTGTAACCAAAGAAGGCCAATTCCCAGGAACAGGTTCGTCCAATAATTTATGGACAAGAACAGAACAGTAAAATGGATTGCGCCATATTTTGCTAATCGTTTGGGGATAAAGCTGCAAACCCCGGGCTGTAAGTTTTGCCAATATCTGCGCATCGCTATACATACCGGATGCTTTCCATTGCCAAGCCGCGCGTAAAAGCTCCCCTTCCTTGTTAATCTCGAACCTTTGACGAAGACTAAGGAACTTCTCCCGCCGGACCCGTGGCCCATAATGGTCATATCCGGTTGGGCACGGGCCGCACCAATTACCTTTCTTTAAAAATCCGCGCATGAAGGCAACAACGAGTTCCTTTTTCTCCAAGTTCTCGCGGTACGCTTGGAACAATAGATCATAAATTGCCGCCTTACCGCGTTCTGTCGTTGTCGCTATGCCATTGCAAACCTCTATCAAGTGAACGCCCAGGTCTTCCACTAACATATTCACAAGGCCAATAGCATTACCCCCTGAACGGGAAAAGCGGCTCATTTTGTAGACTAAAATAGCATAGGGCTTTTGGCGACTTCCTTTAACCTTGTCAATCAGACGTTTAAATTCCTTCCGGGTAAAATCCGATTTGGCACTCTCATAAGTGCCGCCGAATTCCTCTGCAATTTTGAAATTGTGCTGCCGGGCGTATTCCTGATTGGCTTCGATCTGGCGTTCGACGCTGGAATTGCGTTCAAACTGCTCTTTGGACGATACACGGGTATAAGACCACACTACAAAGTTAGATTTTACAACGCCCGTGTCTTTGGGCATAAATTTTTTGAAATATTCAACTGTGTTCATGCTCTTGGGAATAAGAGTGATATAATGCGAGAGACAAGTTGAATACCAACAAAATTAAAGCCAATTTCTGTTCTTGCGACAAATGTGCAAAATAAGGCTGTGCCTGTATTTCATCCAGTGTTAACCGTACATCATTCAACGATTTCTCCTGTGCCATAGCCTAGTCATTCAACAGTTTCTTTTCTTTCATGGCAAATACTAGCGTCCACTATCTCGTTCTCGGTTTTTGTTCCGGAAATGATCTTCGTGTCGCTGCTGTTGGCTAATATTTTCGCGTTCTTGGGCGTGTCGTTCGGCCATTAAGACAGCCAGCCGCCCCTCACTTCCCCATTCTTCAAAAAAATCTGTTCTAGCCTTGTCCATTTTTTCCTGAATAGGAGCCGGAACATTGTCCCGATCCCCGTTGTAAAGCGATACTACCTGCGTTTCACCCTGCCGGATATTTTGCCATGCCTGGTAAACGCCTGCGGCAAGGTCCTGCCGTTCTGCTTCCTGTTTTTTTAGGAGGTCGGCCATTGATATGTTTTTGGTGGACATTTTTGATAGTTTTGATATAATTCGATATGCACTTTTCCCGTCATAATGTGAATGACAATCATGTCGGCCATGTTCTGTATAAGAACAAAACCGATCATTCGCCCTATGTGCCGGGAGCGCGATACCTGATAGAGAATTATGTTTCGGCGTACTGGAAAAATGATCCGAACGATATGGATTTTATCCAGATGGAACTTACCCTGTGCGGATATTTAAAAGATGCGGCACTTGCACCGTTCGCGCGGGACCGGATCATAAAATGGGTGGCCCGAGTGCTAGAGATCAATCCGCTTGTCTTGCACAACGACCCGGGCCTACCCTTTTAATCGCGCCCTTGATCTCTTGCTTTGTCAGAAGGGAACGTTAGCAATGAAAGGATGCGGTTTCGCTTTTCTTCCTTTTCGATAAAATTGGCCTTTTCATGTTCGTGCCAATGCAGAAGCCGGTAGAATTCTTCCTTTTCAAAATCCATCCAAGCCTCTTTTTGGTCACGGAAGATGCGTTTGATGATTTCCGGTCCTTTTAGGCCAATGAAAGAACAATGTTGCAAGATTTCCTGCTGCTCCTGCTGTAAATCCTTTTGCCTTTCCCCCCTTGCTTTCCAATAAGCCCCCAGCCCCTCTTGTTGCTGTTTTTTTAAATCTTCCCAGTTCATGGCAATTCAGTTTAGACGTTAGCCCCCGACTTTTTCGAAAAAGGCATTTATTTCTTTTTGATGCGCTATTCGCATGGCTTTGTATTTCTGTCCGTTCATGCCCCATTCCGCTTTCCACGCTTCATAGTCGCGGTTGATTTTATCCAAGATATTGTCGGGTGCGTTCGCTGTAGTGAATGTCCCAAGCAGCATGGCGCGGTCGGTGTTCAGTTGTTCAAGGCTCGATTTATATCCCGTCAGATAGGCTCTGTAGTCCTTTGCCTGACTTTTTACCATTTGATCCCATCTCATAAAAAATAATTTGAAAGTGAATAATTAGCGGCCTCGGCCATTCTGTTTTGATTTCTCTTTGCCTTGCTCATTGGCAGCAGCCAGATCGTTGACGATTTCCTGCTTCTGCATGAGCGTATAGACTTGTTTCTGATGCTTTTGGGTCATCTCCTGAATGCGGGACCCATACATACCCCATTCCTTCTGCCAAGACTTTTTATCCCGGTCGATTTTATCTTTCACGTTGTCTGGGCAATTCTGCTCGGTATATTGGCCTCCGAGCGCCATCGCCTTGTCGGCATTCAGGGTATCAAGACTTTGCTTTAACCCGTTCAGATGCTGCACGTAGTCTTTCGCGCAGGTATCAAGAATTTCATTCCACTCCATAAAAATTGTTTTGAGGTTTTAAAATCAGCGCCCCCGATCCCGTTTCGGGGAACGCTGTAATTGTTCTTTCAGTTCTCTGGCGATACGTTCACGTCTGGTTTCCCTGTGCCGGGACTTCTGGGCCTGCCTTATGCGTTTGATCGCCTGTTTCTTGTCGGGTAGTTTAATTCCATCCAGCCGCTCCATAACCTGCTTTTTTCGGGCGCCAGAAATATCCCGGACCAGATCGCTATCCACACCGTCGGGACTGACCAAACGAAGCGGATGGCTTTCGTCGCTCCATGCCACGGTAAACTGATGCTGCTCCAAAGCCCTGATAAAATCCTTGCCAGAGGGACAGCTCTGCCACAATTCTGTTACCAGTTGGCGGCGTTCAGGCGTTTGCAGATTGCGCTTCTGCGTCCTGACCAATCCCAATTCCTGTTCGATCTGGAGTCGGGCGTCATTCTGTTTCAACCGGGAGAACCGATTAGGGATGATCCGGTTTCGATCATGGCTCCATCTCTGCCAAACACAATGACAGTGAACCCGTCCATCCTTTTCATGTAGGACCATCACCCGTGGTTGTCCGCAAAATCCGGTATGTTCTTCTAATATTTCTGCCGCCCTGATCCAGTCTTGGTCGCTCATGCGATAACTTTCCGCAGGAGCCGGATTGATAACGACCTGGTAAAGCCCCTTAGTCGTCCTGCGGCTGAGTTCGCTGGATAGGGACATTTCCAGCAGGCTTTTACGCAAATCGTGCGGCTGGGAAGTGCCGGAAATATCCAAGACCCGGATACTGTCATTCTCGCCCGGTCTTAAAAGATAACTGGCAAGTTGTGCTCCATTACCCCTTATCCGGCCTCTGGTGACTGCCATTCAGGGTATTTAAGAGGTGATCGGATAAAGTCTTCAGATCGTCCAGCGCCATTGTGATCCTTTGCTCTGAAACTAGGTTCTTCTGATCGCTGATCCGTTCGCGATGTAACTCGTGAGCAATTTGATTCAGGTTTGATCCTATTTTCCCAAGCTGACCTAATCCGGAAATGAGCGCAGCGCGATCCGGAGTGATCTGCTTTTGAACAGGAGCACTGTTTAAAACTGTCCAACGGATATAATCTGACATGCTTAATCCTTGCCCCGTCGATTGAAGAAATAAGCGCTCTTGCTCTACCTGAGTGACCCGAATATCGATGCGAAGCGTTCGTCTTGCTTCGACTTTTTTTACTGGTCGTGTCATTTTCGAAACTGATTTAAACTTTGAGGGGGTCGAGGGGGAACGTCAGGTTCTCCTCGCAAGGGCCGTCATGCCGGATATTATCCGGACATGACACGTCCCTTGCGTGCGGGAATATAAAAACAGATCGATGTTTCCCGCACCGCTTCGCTATTTCAAAATACCATCCTGTAATTTGGCTGCACGAAACCTTTGGACCGTTATATTCGGCGTCTTTGGCTTATAATATGGGTTAGGATCGCAATCCAAGTCTGTATCATAATAAGGAGCCTTGGTAACTTTCGCAGGAGGCAATTGATCGATCATCGTGTAAATGATATCCCCGGACTGAGTACGGATTTCATCGAGATTGACCAACGCTCGCGCCGTCGCCCCGGTAATATCTCCTTTTTCATTGTATTGCGGAACGGAGGTTTGACCAAAATACTTGGAAAAATATTCGCCCCCTTCCAGGTCATTGATAGAAAACGCATGACGGACCGCAGAGTTGGCAATGAAGCCTTCCCAGTTTTCACGATATAATTGTTTTACCTGCCCGATGTTTTGGAAGATGCTCCAAATATGAATGCCATACCCTGCGAATGCACCGTAGGCCAACTCTATGATAGAAAGATAAGATAGGCTGTAGGCCTCATCTAAAAGGAATAGGATGTCTTTGACTGGGTTTCTGACGACAGAAAGCATCAGACTGGTGATGACTAATCGCAACCAACTTTTATAAGCGATTATTTTATCTGGTGGACACATAATATAGAGGACGACATTGCCGGATGCTAGGTCAGCAGATGTGAATTGGTCGGAGACTTTCATCGACTCACGCAAAGCAGGCGACTGGTAAATATTTGTCGCCTTTTGCAAAGTAGACATGATCGAGCCATATTCCCGGTCGCTGTTCTTCATCAGCCCAATGATCTCATTGGCCCCGCCGCGTATAATTTCTCCGACATGCGGATCATCATTGAGCGACATATCCGCTAACAACGAGTTGAATTGATTGCTATCGAGACGACACCATTGCCATATGGTTCCCAAATGTCTTAATTCTTCGGGAATAGTTGTCATCAAATGGAGCAGCATGGTCGTTGCGAAACTTCTGGCTTTGTCAGCCCAATGGGACTCGTTAGATTTTGGATCGGATGGAATAATTGCCTCAGCCAGCATGGCGATATCATCCACGACGTTCATTTTATCCATTTTGATACAATCAAGCGGGTTATAGGACACGCCGCCCATTGATAGGAGATCGAACGGATTTAACAGGACCGTCGTTTTTCCGGCTTCGCGGTTCACCCTTTCCGAAACTGCCGCCAATTCTCCCTTAATATCCAAAATAATTTTTGACCCATCAAATAAATAAGGACGTAGCAGGTTGTTTAAAATTAAACATGTCCCCTTACCTGAGCGGGTACTTGCCAATGACACGACCATACCTTGCTTATTATAATAAAGGCCATCCCCGATATAGATACCTGCCGACTCCCGATAGGGTTCAAGTTCCTTGTCAGTTGCAAAGCGAGCCGACCCATGCCGTTTCTTTTCGGCCATATATTTATAGATGCCGCCACGCCACCGGCTGAACCAAAATAAAACAAGACAGGTGAATAGAATATTTGCCGCCAGAAAGATCACAACAAAGGAAGGGTGTTCCTGTGCAGCGCTCCCGCCGATCCACAAAATAAGCTGGACCATGATCTTTGCCGTGAAATAAACAAACACCCAGATCAGGACGGCCCCGATAATCATCCCGACCCGGACGATAGGGGACAGATTCGACAGACGGGGGAATTCATGATTGGGTTCCATGAAACGGGCATAGCCGCGTTTGTAAAACAGGAGAGCGCCTAACAGGGTAACAGGGGTAAGCAACAGGCCGACGAAGATTAACAGTATTTTGATCAGTCCTTCCGGGTTTCCCTGCGTTTTAAGCAGGTTGATCACTTCTGCCTGTGACACCCCGAAAATACCTTTAGATGTATTTTGTTCCATAATTGAAATAATTTTAATGATGAGTTTTTTAGTATTCGAAAGGGTTGGATTAAATATTTTGGCGCCGAAGAGTGAAAGAGACCGGACGGTTGATCAGGCCACCCGGTCGGGATCAACACTACAAACCATCTAGCGCCTGATTTGCGGCGCTGGACCCGTAGTAAGTAGTGGTGTCAATTTTGGTCCTGTTGGTGTCGATGTGCGTGACTTTGACGCCATTGATAAACTGGACATTCGGATCATAGGCGGAGTTTCTACCGCCGTTGGTCGTGACCTTTGTTTTCAGGTCGTTTTTCTCTTTCGTTGTCATACGAATGGAATTGAAAGGTTAATAATTGAGATACAGAAAGACTTTCTTTTGGGCAAGGCATTGCCAGAGCCAGGCCCTTAATGGGTCTGACAAGACACCTTGACAAAATGGATTAAATAGGATATGTAAATAAACTAACGAGGTACAGATGACAGACGCATTCTTGGAAGAATTCGATGATACTAACTATAAAAAACCACCAAATGACGAGCCATTGACGCTGGATACATGGTACGGTTTCTGGATAACGGAATATGACCTGAGCATTGACTCGCTTACCGGCCATCGAATTGCAGATAATCGCATGGCCCGGAAACTTGAAAAAGTTATAGCCACTTCTCAAAACTTCGACGAATTGAAATCGCAACTGCTGACGATCATTCAAAATATCAAAGAAGTTGAGGACGATATTAATGACAAATGGTGCGGACCCGATGCTAAAAAATGGGGGTTTCCTCCATTGGATTGAAACCTGTATGCGCGATTTTTATTTGGTGACCGCTTTAACATTTATCTCGTCGCCTAACAAAACAAAGATAACGTCAGTTGTTTTCTCCCGCAACATTTGAAGCTGATTATCAGATTATTGTGTAGTTATTGTTCGATTATCAGCCTCACAACTTGATATCTGGTGGTGGGTGACAATAATTTTGGATATTTATATTCGTTAAAATTTTCAGCAGATGGTTGAAACCGTCAAATTAAAAGATGAATTACTCGACCAATTTAAACGATTGGCCAGCTACATTATAGAATTGAAATATCCGGAGATTGATTTTATAGCCCAACGAACAATGGCTTACGAAAAGATCGCCGAGATCACAAAATATGATATAGGAACCATACGGAGTAAATGGTCACAAAAAGAACCTGTAATAAGATACGATGATCTCAAATTTTTTTGTGAAAACTTCCTTGCTTACTACAGCCAATTTTCGGATCAACTTCCTGAACAAAAGCAAGAGCATTACGATCTATTCGTGACTTGGGTGACGAATGTTTGTAAAACTAAAGACTGGAAGAAAGAGCCATTTTTAATGGTCGCAAATAAAGAAAAATCGGTCAAAGTTTTTCTTTCAAGTATCTCTGATGATGAAAATAAAGAAGAACAATCAGGTGAACACATAGGCAATACAAATTCGGACGTACACACATCAATATTAGCAAATGATTTCGTTGATGTAATTGAAAGAGATGCAAAAACAAATGTGAACAATATTGATGAGAATGAAGATTTTCAAGTCAATAAAGATCATGGAACAGAATTTATCGAAAAAAAACTTCCGCATATAATTCTTAGAATGCCTTCTAGTGATGAGCATCATGCTAATGGAATAATATTTTTAGATATTGATGATCTCACCGTCATAAATAAAAAGTTTGGCTACGAAGTAGGAGATTTAGTAATTGAAGGGATAAGTTCCATAATACACAGGCGTTCAGCATTCCGATATTCTGGTAGATGCGGAGATGATACGTTCTACGGAGTTTTATTCCGCACTAATTCGGGGAAGTCATACGAACTTTGCGAAAAAATAAAGAAAGATATTAGTTATTATCCTTGGAAGTCTGTTGCAGATAAATTGCGTGTAACATGCACAATTGGTTCTGCTCTGATGAAAAAAGATGAAGACCCATATTCCTGGTTTGAAAGGTCGATTATTGGGATGCTGGAGGGAAAAGAAAAGGGAGGAAACATAATCCAAACTGGACCATTATTTTTAAGCAGAAAGGAAACTAAGGTCTTAGAGGAAGCCGAAGAAGAAAAAAGAAAGGCAAGAGAAAAAAGAGAATACTATTTTTCCCTACGGCAATGGTTCTCGTAATTACCTCGGATTTTGAGATGCTTGTGGTTTCTCAATGCCGTGTTATTTTGTGTGCTATTATAAATTGTTAGTGTTCAGTGGTTCGTTTCGAATTTACAGTAGTGTCCTTTTTTCGGTAAGGTCTCGTGATCATGCCTCTTGCATAGCCTAAGCATTGCTTAGGGAAGATGTCTGATAGTTTTAAATGATTGATTGTCAATTTTTTACAAAGGTGGATTCCATTTATTGCACTCAGTGAGATTAATAAAATCATCTTCAGGATGTTTGATGATCCTGATCACGTCGTCAGCACCTATGTCCAAGATAGAATAATCATCATGCTCAGTCGTTTCAGCGGTTTGAAAACCTCTGTTCTTTAAATAAATCCTGGCAATTTTATCGTATAAAAATCCACCACGTAAACCTTTAATAGGGATTTTAGCCTCGATAATGCAAGGTTCTCCAATAGTTTTTAAGACGGGGCCTGTTAATTTATCATTTTCATGACTATTATATAACGCTTCACCACCCCAAGACCTGAAAAACCTTTGGATTCCCCATTGGCCACCTAGTCGTGGCGGATACAAGCAAAACCAAAGCATATGGCTTCTATTCTTATCATCTGCTTGATTTTCGGATCGAAGACGATCTGCTATCGTAGAAGGCAATAGACTATCTCGATCTAAGTCTCCAATTCTTAATGTTAATGTATGTAGGTTTGGTAATTTCATACCTGACTTCAGAATAATATTAATTTCCTTTTCAGTAAGCCTAGTGCAATGATAACCATGTACAGAATATTTTATAAGGACATCTTTCAAGCCTAAGTGCGATTCTTCATAGCGCTGTACTTTCTTAGTTATATTTTCGCCAGGCCTAGAATTTCTTTCCCAATCCAAAAATACTTGACCTACCTTATCTAAATATTCTACTACATCTAAAGGCCAGGTGTTTTCATCGTGCATTATAATCAATTCGCTTGAATTTTTTTCTTTTACCATTTGTGGCCCCATAATTTCCTTATCATCTCTATTGTTTGTTCTTTTCCCTGTATAATTGTTACTACTCCACTTGCAAATGTTACTAAAGCACCAATTCCAGTTGCTAACTTATAAAAGGCATTCCTAGTTACTTTTGCGAGTGCGCTATCACTTAGAACACCAAACCAATTCAATAAATAGAAAGGCAGGTTGAATATTTCTTGAAACCCCTCCTTAAACCAGATAAATGGGTTTTTGATTTTCTTTTTTATTTTACCCAGCGTATCTTCTACAGAACCAATATATCGCAGTAGACTATCGTCACATGCATTGATGTCGAAGTCCGATATTTTTCCTTCTCTAAACTTTGGAAGAGTGTTGATAATGATTTGATAATTTTTAACTTGATACATCTGAAAGGGTGCAACGTAATTCATAACCCCGATATGGCCTAAATTAGCCTGAATACGGTTTACATTTTTTGTCAGCCATGTATATAGCTCATAGTCGAAATCACCTGTCCGTGAATACCTGTCAAATGAGTTGGAATATTTATTTGCGAATTCTACAAACTTGTTCCGATATTCAAACGCGAAATCATGAAAAGATTGGAATAATCTATATCTTTTGATTAAATTTATAAATCCTATAACTGCGGCGAATATAAAAAACAAAACAATATAAAGTTTCATGGTTTGGCCTTTAGTTAAAGGTACAATACTCTGGATATTATTTATTATACACGAATCATAATAAAGAGGGTTTTTCCGTAGTTCTACTCTTGTCAGTGTATTATTGAGTATGATCCGAATGATTCAATGCCAGTCGGCGGCGCAGGCGAAGGACTACCATGCCAACGCGCTATCGCAGGGCGATTATTTTATCAATGACCAAGAAATAGCCGGACGCCTTTACGGTCGTATTGCGGAGCGGTTGGGTATTGCCGGACCTGTGACAAAAGAAGTGTATAATGCCCTTTGCGAGAACCTCCATCCCCTCACCAGTAAACCTCTAACATCCCGGAAACTAGATAACCGTACCATTGGCTATGATATTAACTTTCATTGCCCAAAATCGGTTTCAATTTGTCACGTTTTATCACAAAATTCTCATATCCTCGATGCCTTCCGCCAATCGGTTCAGGAAACGATGATCGATATTGAACAAGATGCGCAAGTAAGGGTACGCGATAAAGGTCAAGATCATGATCGTGAATCCGACGGTTTAGTATGGGCAGAGTTTGTGCATTTCACGGCAAGGCCAACTGATGGCTCTGCACCAGACATGCATCTCCATTCGCATTGTATGACATTCAATGTGTCTCACGATCCGGTTTCGGAAAAACTGAAAGCTGTACAGTTTCAATTTATAAAGCGTGACATGCCTTATTATCAATCGCGGTTTCATCTTCGCTTGGCAATGAAGCTAACGGAACTAGGTTATCAAATCCGTCGAACCGCAACCGCCTTTGAAATTGAAAATATCCCACAGGTAGCCATCGATCTATTTTCCAAAAGAACAAACGCCATCGGTCAATTTATCAAGGACAACAACATTACCGACACGAAGGTTAAAGATAAGGTCGGTGCTAAGACCCGCGCTAAGAAGCAAAAGGGTTTGACGATGGCTGAGCTAACGGAAAAGTGGCGCAAACAAATTTATGCGCTTGGCCTGACGGAAAAAGGCACGGGTGGCAAGGCCATCCGTTTTGCCAAAGATCGGATATTTGAGCCTGTCACGGCTGCGGAGTGCGTTGATTTCGCGTTGGAGAATAGGTTTGAACGGGCCTCAGTGGTCCATGACCGCCGTTTGCTGGAATCGGCTTTCCGTTATGCTCTCGGCAAAGATGGTCCATCGATGAATCAGATCACAGCACAGTTCAACCAGGACAAACGGATCATCCAGGTGAAAGAGGATAATAAAATCCTTTGCACCACCAAGGAGGTCTTGGCACAAGAACGCCGCCTAGTAGCGCTGGGAATTCAGGGTAAAGGAAAGATGCCGCCATTGTATTCTTCATCTCCTGCGGTGGCGTTGGAAGGCCAGCAAGCCACTGCCGCCCTGCATGTCCTGACCACCTCTGACCGTATATCGATCATCTCGGGTAAAGCGGGCACAGGCAAGACCACGATGATGAAGGAGACCGTCCGGCTGATAAAGGATATGGGTGCTTCGGTGACTATCGTCGCCCCTACCGCCAATGCTTCACGCGGTGTCTTGCGGGATGAAGGCTTTGCCGAGGCGGAAACCGTGGCGAAGCTCTTATCCTCCCCTGACCTTCAGAAAAATTTATCCAATGGCGTTCTCCTGTGCGACGAAGCCGGATTGCTCGGTGTGAAGGATGCATTGGCGCTGCTGGAATTGGCGACGCGACACAACGCCCGCGTTATCCTGGTTGGAGATGCCTCCCAGCACAGCGCCGTCGATAGGGGGGATGCTTTGCGTATCCTTACGACAGTCGCAAATATTCGTCCGGCGCAGATCGACAAAATCTATCGTCAAAAGAGCCGCTCCTATAAGGAAGCTGTGCAAGCCATATCCGAAGGCAACATTCCGGCAGGATTTGCCAAGCTGGAGTCCATCGGAGCCATTAAAGACCTCCCACCGGGTAATCCCTATCAAGTATTGGCGAATGATTATGTTGCTGCGTTGAAAAAAGGCAAAACAGCGCTGGTGATCTGTCCGACCCACGCGGAAGGCCATCAGGTGACTAAAGAAATTCGCTCCAAATTGCGCGACGCCAAATTATTGAAAGGGAAAGAAGTAACCGTTCCGGTGCTGGCCCCTCTTCCGCTGACAAAGGCGGAAAAGGGTGATACCCGCCATTATCAGGCTGGCTTGGTGCTGCAATTCACCCAAAACTGCAAAGGTATTCAGCGCGGCAGCCGATGGACGGTATCGGAGATTGCGGGAAAGGATTTGCAGCTCAAAGATGACAAGGGGCGATCCGTCTTGTTTCCGGTGTCCAAGGTGGACGATTTCGAAATCTACCGACAGACAGAAATTGCGCTGGTGAAGGGCGACATGATACGAGTGACTCGGAATAGTTCTGACGCCAAAGACAAGCGCCTCAATAACGGGCAAATGCTGAAAGTAGCCGGGTTCGACAAAAAAGGCCGCATTATCACCAAGAGCCTTGCCGGAAAAGCCGGTTATACCCTTGGGGCACAATTCGGCCACATCGCCTATGGCCACTGCATTACAAGCCATGCTTCGCAAGGACAGACGGTAGATGAAGTGTTTATTGCCCAGCCCGCCGCCTCTTTTGCGGCGGCTTCGCAAAAGCAATTCTATGTCAGCGTCAGCCGAGCACGCGAAAAGGTGCATATCTACACCGATGACAGAAAAGGATTGCTAGATCATGTCAGTGAATTGGGCAACCGGGAGTCTGCTCTCGAATTGCTGGGTCGATCATCCCATCACCCTTTATCCAGCAAGAAAATGATCCAGCCGAGACCTACTACCTCTGTGACAATTGCCCCGCAACAGGACCATACCCCGCCAAAGCAGCGAATGAGGACCAATGCCCCAGCACCTTCCCTTTAATCCGCGTCTTCAGCAATTAAAAGAGAGTGATCCTACAGGTAATATACCCACCTCGCCTGGCGCTGATTATGAGACCTATGGCCCGCCAAAGAAACTTTGGCTGCTATGGGAGTCGGGCCGTATTTGTTTTTTCTATTATCACTATCTGCATGATGCCGACTTGGACGATAGCGAGGACATCAATGTCTTCACGCTGGAATTCATGGCAAAGCGGGTGGTATTGAAAGGCTATAATTTACGCGCATTGGTGAAACGGTTCGAGGGCAATGAACCGCCTAGCATTTCTATCATCAATCCGCGCTATGTCGGCATAGCGACTGAGGATGACTATTTCGTGATCGATGTCACGATTGAAAAATAAAACGCCCCGACAAAGGCCGGGGCGGATATTCAATTTCTGGCATTGATCCTCAGCCATTTGGTTGAAGCTGGTGTAGGAAGTCAACCGCTTTGGATGCCTGACTGGCGGCGGTGAAAATGCAATGCTTATTCTGCTTTAAAACTTTTAGCCAATAGCCGATGTAATTAGCATGATCGCCCTTTGGTAAAACAGCAATATCGAATTCAGCGCATAAGAAAGCTGCACCCAGCTCACCAATCAATTCTTCGGTAGCATAGTCTTTATCGCCAAATTCCTGACCAAACTTACGGTTGAGGCGTTTAGCACCTCCGGTCCAATGCGTCGTTTCGTGCAGAAGTGTCGAATAATAGCCTTCTGTCGCTGTGCATTCCGGGGTTTCAATGAAAAATTCCGGATAAGGCATAAAGATTTTATCGGCTGACAAGGTAAAGCAGGCTTTGCCGACATGGTGATCGACTTCGACCTGACTGTTCGCAATGAATTCATCGACCTTATTGATCCGGCGGACTAAATCGTCTTGGGGTGCATCCTTAATGTCTGCGGATGTAAAGCTGGTCAATTGGCAGCGATTAAAGACAACGGATGATTTCAGGAAGGAGATTTTTTGGATTTCACCATCAATTTCTTTTTCCATGGTATCGTAATAAACGATACGTGTCCCTTTCTCGCCTTTACGGACGCTCTCTTTCTTTTCATTCCATTGCTTGAAGCTGCCCCACTTATGGGTGGCATATTCATTTTTGGCAACAGAGGTCCATAACAACAGGATATTGACGCCGCGGTAGTAATTACCGGTTGTATGATTGTTCGGTAAGCGTAATCCTACTTCGGGCGTATTCCACGGCTTGTGCCAGGGTACGATACCCTTTTCCAATTGCTGAATGATGGTGTCGGTAACTTGTTGGTGAAGATCATGACGGGTAAAGGTCGATGTCGTTTGGGGCTGTTGTTCGGTATTCATGTGAAGTTCTCCTGTTCGAGTGGGTGACAGGGACCCCGCGCCGGAAGGTCAAGGACATGTTCCAGCAAGGATTTTGGTGGGCGGGGAATTCCCTATGGGAAGGCGAAAATCGTTGTTGGATAAGAGGCCGCTTCCGGCATCGTCCCGTAACACACCATCAAGTCGGACAGGAGAGAAACGGATGCCGGAAACAGCTATATGGTGAGTTATGCCCTTAGTGGCTTTTCACGAACGCACCATTCTGTGGCATTCTCGTAACCCCAATACATCCCATTCATCGCACGATGCTGTAGACCTGGTTCACAAGCACAAAATGCACTAAGTTTGTTTCTGGCTTGTCTGCCGCTGTGATTATTTGGCATCCAGGTATGAAGGTCTTTGTAGCCATATTGGTAGAGATAAGGCGGCACCTTGTGCAGCAGGTCCCAGGTATGCAGCACAAGAGCGTCGCCCTTGAAGGCTTGATCTTTTTCTCGCGCGACAACGGCAAGGAAATCCTTCATATCAAGAAAGACATGAAGATGATTGGGTTTGATCTGGGTTCCACGAATAACACTAATATCCCGCTCTCCGATACAATCGGAGACATGTAAGTTACGTACCTCATAGCCCTCCTCTTCATTCAGCATTCCCAATGCGACGAAATGCTTTTTTGCGGCACGGTTATAAAGTGTAAGTTCTTTCAAATACTTTTTGGTGGTATGAGCTTGAACGCCCAGCCCAGCCATATACGCAATCAGACCTTTGTCGCTGACCGCCTGAATTTTGGTCATAGTAATTTGCTGTTCGAAATTCATCGAAACCTCTCTGGGATTGGATGGGTAGAAATGAGAAGGAAATACGACGTTCAGCAAAACGCCCTGCTCCGTTATTTAGGACTTTGGCGGCGTTCGTTGCGGAACTTCCTCAATACGGATTTCTGGTATCGGACAGCGCGGCCAATTTTCTCGTATGGAAGATCATACCGTCCCGTGCAGCGCCATACTGCGAGGGTGCCGACACTCATTGGCTTTTCAGGTCCGCCAAGAAAGTCCGCAGCGGCATATGCATCGAGTAATATATCATCCTCTGGATCATATGGTGCAGGTGATTGATCTGGCCTTTTAGAGCTGGTCATTATATACTCCTATATGAATAAATACATATCATAGGATGTAATTCCTACGAAAAGATCGTTATATAGGAAAAATTCGGATAAGGGGAATTTATTTGATGGAATTAATGATAAATAATTGAGTCCTTCATTTTTCAAAGAAACGCCGGGTAACTTCTTTTCATATCTAAAGATTCAATTGTAGGAATCTTGCTTGTGCCTAAGAAATGTTTTGGAGACACTTGCATCTTGGTATGCTTAAGATGAAAATTAAGCAGTTCACCGAAAGCCATGTCTAGTGCGCCTTACCCTCGGCCATATTCTTCTTATTATTGTATCGTTACATACGACACCCGCATTGGCGACTGAGAAGGTAGCCAATGCAGTCAGTCATCCTCTGGCGCAAGGCAAAGAAATAGTCACGGCTGATGACCGCATAGCTAAATACACGTTTGCCCTTGATTGGTTGACGGCTGCATTGGTTACCGTGACAGCAATCCAACTAATATTCGTTTATCGCGCTGATAAGACCGCTAAGATCACGGCCGAAGCAGCTCGGGATTCCGCCAGAGCGGCAATTGGTATTGAATTGCCCATCATAAAAGCTTTCACACCGAACGATTTACTCGACCTAAGCGCACCTATTCCACCATCTGGGCCTTATGGTTTATCCGAATCATTTGGTCCTCCTGGTAGATATTCAGCTTTGTCATCATTAGAGTTTAAAAATTATGGACGTACTGTTGCATTCGTTGAAAAACTCATTATTGGCTGGAATGTAATTGAAAAGCTTCCTGTTTTGCCCAATTTCGCTCATATCGTACCAATTGAACGAGGAACAATCATTAAGGAAGACAAACAACTCAGAATTGACCCGAGCATTACTATCGAATTAACGGATGCCCAAATTGCTTTAATTTCACAAGAAGAAGCAAGCTTATGGGTATATGGGACGTTATTTTATCAAGATTTCTTGGATAGCTATCATACAGCAAAGTTTTGCTGGAGATGGACTAAAGATGAAGGTGGTCCCAATTTCAGCTTTAAAAATGATGGCGACCCTCCGGTAGCCTATACTAAGAATACATGATAATATGTTTTCAATGGTGAACTATTGTATGTGAAGAGCTGAACTTATTTTTAGCTTATTTTATATGTTTACAGTTTTTCCAATTTTAGACACCCGTTTTGATCGATCCAAATTTTGCATGCCACTTCTAATGCATTCAATTCTTTGCAGGTTGCACGCAGCTTAATTACATGAATCTTGTCGTATGACAAATCGGCATCAGTGTTATAAAACCCCCCATGCTTAATACACAATCTAATTACTTTAAATTTATCAGTATGCAGGGCAATAGCTTCATTATAAGATACTATAGGAATATATTTTTCTTCTGTTGCATTAAGAGTAAAGCTATCGGCAATGCAAAACGTTTTTATATGATCACCTTGTATATCTAAATAGAAATTGCAATTTGATATAAATTTATTCCCATTATTTTTTATAGAAACTAAAATCGTTCTGTTCATATAATAAAGGTTATAACTCTGGAATTTTTCAAAATTAGGACCATTGCTAAGAATAATTGAAAGTTGTCCGCTATCGTTTATAGAATCCGTTAACTCGGACTCAGGGACTTGGTCAGTACGTTGGCTCTTTTGAGAATCTTTCCATACAGAATAAGGAACAATAAAAACAAACCTAAAAATGAATACGACTATCCAAGCTATTATAAGGTATATAACAAATAATAGTGCTTGCCCTTTCCAACCTTCAGGTAATTTTACTTTCATTTCGCTATGATCAAAAAATAACCCATAGAGGATCAATCCCAAAATTCCCGCACAGCTATTAGCGGTGGCTAGAGATGTCTTCCATGCATATATGATGCATCGTTTGAGATATAAAAAGTACATAGTATGAAGAATATTCCAGTTTTTCCTTTAAGTATTAATTGTTTTACCCGATACGGCCTCCAAGGCTACGCAGTTTTTTTCTTTGGCGCTCATCCGAAGGATAATGTCCCAGCCTTGCTTTTTCCCTTCTCAACCACGTATGGTATTTTGCATGTTTGTCCTTTTTAATAACGCATAAATTACTTGATACGTTATCGCTTGGATTTCCATTAATATGATGTACTTCTTTCCCTTTTATACTGCCGACACCCTTTTGAGCCCTGCGGCGATGCTGATACCCACTCAAAGGATGAAACAGATATCCTGATTTGTTAGAAATATAATCGCTGTTGATAATATATTTTATAATTAAGGCGACAGCTACAAAAGAGATACAAAGTGCTACAAACAACAACAAAGGGCGGAGTTGTTCAAAGATGTGATTTGCAGTTACACTAACCTGTCCTAGCTGAGGCAGACCCTTTCCAGCGAGAAGGTTATAACCAAAAAATGACGCGATAAAGAACACAAAAATAGCACGACCGTCCCTATTTTTTCGCATAGCTTTATATCCCGAATAACTGCGATAACGCTTTTTATAAGCCATAGGCTAGCGTAATAAATTTTGGCAAGAGAAACAAGATAAATTCAAATTATTAACAGTGGGGGGATGCACCGCCAGAACGACTATAAGCACTTCTAGCGCCGCAACGATGACCAGCAGAATCAAGGTCATAGGGACAGGCACAATTTCCGGCATATGAATTACTATAGGTATTGCCGCCGCCTGCCCCGCCATTAGCTGCTACTAATGCCAAAGCAACTACAGCTAAAACGGCCAAACCTACAACGGCAATATTTTTATCCTTTTTGTCCTTATCTTGTAGATTAGCTAAAACCTTATCGAGAGCTACTTTCTCTTTTTTCTGAAATTCATCGTTGGCTCTATCTGTAAGCGTTTCTGCTTTCTGCTTACTTATACGTTTTAGGTACAAGTTTCTAAGAATTCTATCGTTTTCAGACAAATTTCTTTTCCAAGCTTGCTTTTCTTCGAAGTATTTTTCAAAGGCAATGTACTTCGCCCCATTATAGCACAATCCATAAGCATACTGATTCTTAGTAAGATTTATTGCAGGATCGTTGATTTGGCCGATATCTTCTTTGGTAATATCGTTTAGTTTCTTACAGTTTTCATCAATCGATTTAAGTTCAGCCGACGCCTTTTGAAATGTTGTATTTCGTTGACTTTGAAACTGATTAACATTTGCACAGCTAGATAAGATAAGGCTAGTTGTTAAAAGAAAGCATATAATTTTTTTCATTATCGTTCCAATCTATATAAAACAACCAGCCTTAAAGATTTATAATATTAGTTATTGAGATTATCAAAGTCGCCTTGCTTTTTATTTGATGTAGGTTGAGGAGGCTTAGGGGGTGTTAAAGCTACTGTCTTTCCCATGATGACATTGATATTGGTTGGATAGTCGAATCCTGCTCCTGAAGAAGCATCGACAGCATAACCAATTAAACCACCAGCAAGGACATTGCCCCATACTCCACCATTTGATCCTGAGCTGACTGAAGCGATACCTGTTGGTAATTTCTTTTTCTTGCAAGTGACCGCTAGATCACCGTAGCTTTTTTGAATCGTGACACTTCCAGATGTATTTACAAACCAAGTTCCTTTGTCATTTACCAACGTACATTGAGCACCTTCTATCGTCTCGCCTTTATATGCGGCACTGACAGAAACTGGTTGAAGTTTAGAATTCGTAATGGAAGCACATGCGGTCAATGTCAGAGCCGAAGCTATAATAACAAAAATATTTTTCATTTTTTTCTTTCTAATAGAGGGAACTTTATTTGTTTCAATATATTTTAGATTTTTAGCACTTAGATAAACTTCAGAAGCGATGCTGAGCTATGGAATATGAATACTTTCCATGAGTCAAGCTCGATTCTTCGTTAAGTTATTAATATTGTTAATTTTTTAAGAGATATTGTCTGTAAAAATCGGATTTAAGGATTGGTATTTCTAGCTGTTTAATAAAGTGGCAAGATCCGCTTTAAATAATCGATGGGTAAACATACATGGCGTCAAAATCCAACATAAAATTTAATCGTCTAAGTCTAGCGATGATTGCGACCGCAGGGTTAGTGACATTCCTAGTTGAGACTCATGGTAAAATTGATAAAAATCTCTTGGCCGAAACAACTTCAGACGTACATGTAGTAGACGGTGATACTTTAGTTATTAAAGATGAGCGTATTCGCCTGTGGGGTATTGATGCGCCTGAACTGCATCAAATTTGTTCTAAGGATAAAAAAGAAGTCCAGTGCGGAGAAATGGCAAAGCTAGCCCTTATGGCTCTAGTTAAATCTGGCCCTGTTGAGTGCGTGAAAGTAAACACCGACCAATATCACAGGTCAGTATCGCGTTGTACGATAGACACTCTTGATATTGGACGGCTTCTAGTAATGTCAGGTTGGGCGCTTAACTATCAGCAATACAGCAAGGGTTATTACCAGCAATGGGAAGATGAAGCCCACAAAGATAAGCACGGTATTTGGGCGATGACTTTTACCAATCCATGGGAATGGCGAAAAGGCGATAGACGTTACAAATAAGAAACCAATACTATAGAGTAATTATTCATTCGTTTGGATCAATTGTTCCGGCTTTGCCTGTATAAGGATTGGTGTTGCCTTTAGTACTGTAGTTATCAAGCTTTGTACTATTCGCCTTTGTGCGGTGGTAACTGTTTACATGAGTTCCATTCTTTTTAGTATAACCATGAACATAAGTGCTGTGAGAATTTACATGCCCACTTGCAGTATGGATGTGTCCACTTGAATGACTACGCCCACTACTATGAGATGAATGACCTGAATAACTATGACCACCGCGCGCAAAAGCAGGATGAGCCGAGACCCCCGCAAGAAGAGCCATAAAAACTACTATAGCTATTTTTTGGTAGCCACTCTTAAGAAGCCTATTAAGAAAAGTAGAAATATTCATTATAACCTTCTGATTTCTCAACCCATCCATACTCTTGCTCTGCTCAATGAACGCCGTATTTATTCACCTTGTTCTTCAGAATTGTCATTGCCGCCTAATAACCCATCGTTGCTATGACCAACCTGACCACTGCTATCGGGTGTGCCATTGTAATAGGGCGAAGTAACATCATGCTGATATGTATTCGTCCCTATTGCCCCTGTATGAGGATTTTGGTTGCCCTGAAAGGAATAGTTATTAGTTACTGTGTGATCGGGCGCGGAGCGCTCGTAAGGCTGAACGTAAGTCCCATTGGATCGGGTGTATCCTCTAACATGAACCTGGGCATATGCAGATGTGCAGGTAACGAATAAACTGGTCAGAATAACTGCTAAAATAAAAACTTGTTTCATAGAGCTTTCCTTAATGTTGATATTGAACAAGCTTAGCCTTACTCCTTTCCTTCACTAGGGCAAGATTAATGTTAGTTAATAATCCAGAATTTTAAGTTTCATAGTACGCATAACGTGCAATACACACTTCTGTATGCTATCTGTGACCCATGGATACAGGGGAGTTATTATATTATTTCTTATGCGCCGCGTCATTTGCATGGGCATTATTTTGTGATTCTGAAGTCTTGGAAGAATCTGGTGATAGAGTTTATGAACGTAGCATGACCTCAACAGAATTCTTATGGTTTGGTATAGGACCAAGTTTAGGTTTGTACATTTGGGCGTGGACCTGCCGATCAATTTTTTGAAACAGTCCTTAAACTATTTTTACCCAAACATTGCAGCAGTTGCTTTTTCTATCGATTGTCGAACCGGATCAAGGTTAAGCCGCGCATAAACTTGAGTTGACACGGTTGATTTATGGCCGAGGCTCTTGCCAATAATCGTAAGGCTTGATCCTGTTATCGCTTGATAGCTTCCGAATGTTCTTCGCATGTCATGCAAGCGAATATCCATTAAGCCTGTTGGCAATATAATAGTGGTCTCTTCGGCTTTCTTTACAATTAGATTAAACCATTGATCCGTCATGCCATCGTTTAAAATATGTTTTCTGCATTCTTCAACCAGGACGTTTATCTTTTCATTGTTCGACCAAAGGTAAATTGTCGCGCGCTGTATGGTTCGTTTCCATGCTCGCTTTACATTTACAAAATGCTTGTGGGGATTCGTTTCAGAAGGAAATACCCACTCGCTTACCGAGGCGGCTTTTCGCTTTTCTAAAATTGCAATAGTCCTATCTAGCAAAGGCACAGTCAGTGAATCCCCGTTTTTAGTGTCTGGGACACGCCAGAGTTTATGTTCCCAATTAATTTCTTCCCAACGCATCATTAAAGCATTTGTTTTTCTTACTCCCGTCAACAGGAGTATCCAGAAGAGGTCTCGGGCTGTTTCATTCAATTCATTGGCTAGGGATTTAACAAGAAATGGCATCTCGTCAGGAAGAATAAATCGTTCCCTGCTTTTTTCTTTATGCCTTTTAATTTTTGCCGCTGGATTGATCCCTTCCCAACCCCACTCAATCGCTTTGTTATACATCGTCTTTAAACGTTCTATTACCCGATTGGCTTGATACAAGCCGTTTTCTTCACAAACTTTATGATGTAATTTTTGCACTTCGTATTTGGTGATATCATTTAATCTCCGATTGAACCAATGAGAAAGAAATCGCGGTATCTCACGTTCATCGTATTTCCAAGATTTCTTATGCACTTTGCTATAAAGCTCCATGTAGTCTTTGTAGTGCTTCCCTAACGTCAATCGGCTTGATAACAATTTTCTTTTCTCGGCACGAGGGTCTAACCCTTCGGCAACTTGGCCTTTTATAACCCGAGCCTTTCTTCTGGCATTTTCAATCGATAAATAATCTGGTGAACCAATACCTATTCGTGAGTCTCGGCCATTGACACGCTTTCTTACAAAAAATGTCTTTGCCCCATGCGCGGTGACATACAGGCTAAGACCTCTTTCTTTTGAATCTCTATAAAATGCTTTTCCCTTTTTAGGAAGCGGCAATTGTTCGATACTTTGAAGGGTAAAATTCAATACTGTGGTCGTTGTCATGACAGCTCCTCTGACGCATGAGAAAACAGATCGGAATAATTCGGAGTAGCTGTTTTTTGTTAGTCCAGCAAACTAAATCCCTGGTGCCGCATGGGTGCCGCAACATAGAGTAAAAAAGAGTAACTCAAAATATCGAGTGAAACAAATAAAGCTTTGATTTATTATCTATAAGTAATGTTGGTTAGATGTAGGAAATGCCGGGGTCCGCTCCCTCATAACCTGAAGGCCGCAGGTTCAAATCCTGCCCCCGCAACCAATTTTTTCAATGACTTAATTGAATACAAATTATCTCAAATAATCCTGGTGCCGCATTGTTGCCGCATTAGCTGATATTTTATTGCTCATTATCGGACGTAAATAAAGATTACGGTCCAGAAAAATGTACTAGCATTGGTTAACACGTTTGGCGGTATTCAGGGGCCTTTTCTAGGAAATGGTGCTCAATCGGAAAACTTGCGGCTTTTATGTATATTTGGTCTTCTAAACCCTAATCCATGAAGAAAAAATCTAACGCTCGTATTAGTATGCAATCTCAGAAGGCCATTTGTGTTCGAGATATTGCGTAGCTTATGAATAGACCCCTGTTTAATGACTCCATTGTAAAACTTGAAGCCAGCTTTGAAGAGCGTAAGGCTGACAACGCCTTTTTAAAAATTTTAGTGGAAGAATTATCTTTTAGATCGACTGACCGTGCAAAGCGACTAAATGCACTTGTCATTGAAAGGCTGCAACCATCGAAGCCAAACGATCAGACTGAGCAATCGCAATCCATCCCTCCTCCGGCTTCAAGTCTCCCGGTTTTAAGTTTGGCCGATTACCAGAACCAGAATATTAAACCTGACATGAATATCCCCCTGACAAACAACGCACCCGATATTCTTTCATCGTGGATCGCGTTAGAAGTTTTATCGCCACAGACGTTTCGTAAGCCGGAAGACCTTGCGGGCGCTTATGGATCGATTGTAAAACTTGAAAAGGCACTTCTTCCCTGGGAAGGAGAAGGTGAAAAGTCGAAACCCAATTACCGACTTTATTATCAGGTTGTCCTTGAAACTATCAATTTCGAAAAGGCAGTGTCTGCACTTCTCAATATCTATGCTGACAAGCGCGTCGATCCACCCGTTGTAAAGGGTGAGGCCGTTCTTGCCGTTGTCGTCCTGGATAATAAAGGGCGGCTTGTTGAATCACCTGCCGCTGCCATCTCTAGCTTTGCATGGGGTGTGCCCCAGGCTCTAAAAGGGGATTTGCGAAAGCTTGCCGATTGGTCAGAAGCAGAGAAGAAATTAATTGAAGATGTTGACAATATTTTGCGACGAACGGATGAGGAAGGTAAAGAGCTGCCCGTTGACAGGCGAACCCTGGAAACGGCTCGAAACTATCTTATTAGCAGCCTTGGAATTCCTGCGGAGTTTTTAGGCAATCATTCTTTTGCCATTCGCACATACGAATATTACACTAGTCCCGAGGCTCCCGATCCTGTTTTATTGAATAGCTTCTTTGTCGGCGATCTTATAAAAGCGGGCGGTCTTTTTAAAGAAGGCAAAGCGCCGCAGAATTTGCAGCGCTATATTGGCCTTAAAAAGCCCGCTGACCGAAAAGACTTGCTGAACGATAAAGATGCCTTTGAAAAAGCTTTATCCCCTTCTCTCATGTCGCCTGCGCGATGGCCAGGAGCCGGACGACATCCGCTAGTCGTTCTACAACAGGCGGCTGTTGACCTTGCATTAAGTGAGTTGAAGACCGAGGGCATTTTGGCCGTTAATGGTCCTCCTGGAACAGGAAAGACCACTCTCCTGCGCGATATTGTTGCCGGAGTAGTGTCCAGCCGAGCGGAGGCTATGTGCGCCTTTGACGACCCTACTGATGCATTTAAATCATCCGGGCAAAGGCTTTCTGCAGGTCAGGCCTGGCTAACCCTCTATGAGCTGGATAAAAAATTGAAGGGTTTTGAAATTGTCATCGCCTCGTCGAACAATAAAGCTGTTGAAAATGTCAGCGCCGAACTACCGGGTATCAAAGCTATTGCAGAAGATGCGAAAGACCTGCGTTATTTTACCTGTTTATCAGATACCCTTCTCCAACGGGAAAGCTGGGGACTAATCGCAGCGGTATTAGGGAATGCCCGTAACCGCAGCGATTTTAAAAAAGATTTCTGGTGGAATGAAGATGTGGGCCTTTCCACTTATTTGGCCGCTGCCGCCACGGGTAACCAACCCCTAAAAGAGTTCACTGATCCTGTTACAGGATTAAAGGTTACAAGATTGCCTCGTATTATTGCGGAAGAACGTCCCCCAACAAGTCATGATGAAGCCATAGAACGCTGGCAATCGGCGAAAACGAAATTCAAAACAGCCCTTGAAAAAAGCCGAGCTTCCCTTTCTCAACTGGAACAAGTGAGGCAGACAGTTCTCAGTCTGTCATCTTTGGAACAAGCGGAAATAAAAGCTGAAGAAAATTTAAGACAAGCACAAGCACGGCAAACACAGGTACAACAGGCTTTGCAAATTGCTGAAAGCTCTTATCTTGAAAGTGACGGCGTCCTGAAAATTGCAGAGCGCGGTATAATTGCCCTTAAGAAGGTGCGCCCCGGCTTTTTCGCCAGATTATTCAGAACGCAAGCAGCCCGAGTGTGGAATGAAGAGTACAAAGCGAGAAACTTCGCTCTTGCGATAGCTAAAACAGAACACCTTAAGAATACAATGACATTGGAGGGGTCCCGCAAGGAACTTAATAACAGTATCATGGCAGTAGAAGCGGCACAAAAAACGTATAAAAAAGCTTCTGAACTTCATGCAAAGGCTGCAAATGAAATCACAGGGGCTCGTAAATATATAGGGCCGCATTTAATTGATGGTCGTTTCTTTAAACTGCTACATGGAGAAAAGCATATCGTATCTCCCTGGTGTAATCAGGATACGCAACGATTAAGAGATGATGTTTTTGTTGCTGCAATCCAGCTTCATAAGGCTTTCATTGACGCTGCGGCCAAACCTCTCCGGCACAATCTAGGTGCATTGATGATGGCCTTCGGGGGCCGCACCATGCCTGACGAAGAAAAAATGAAACTGCTGCCTGATTTGTGGTCCTCGCTCTTTCTGGTGGTTCCGAGCGTTTCGACGACTTTTGCCTCTGTTGAAAGAATGCTGGGCAGCATTCCACCGGAAAGCCTCGGCTGGCTGCTGATTGATGAGGCTGGGCAAGCTCTGCCTCAGGCTGCCGTTGGCGCTTTAATGCGTACACAACGTGCCGTTGTGGTCGGTGATCCCATTCAGATCGAACCGGTTGTTGTTTTACCCGAGACATTGACCAAAAATATCTGCCGTCAATTTGGGGTAGACCCAGATATATTTAATGCACCGGATGCCTCTGCGCAAACCCTTTCCGATTCCGCGACACCATATTTTGCGGAATTCACAGGAAAATATGGTAGCCGTTTCGTAGGCGTTCCTTTGCTTGTTCATCGGCGCTGTGAAGAGCCGATGTTCGGTATCTCCAACGCAATTGCCTATGACGATTTAATGGTACAGGCAAAAAGGCCGTCAAGCTCATCCATTAGAGATTTATTTGGGCCATCCAGATGGTTTGATGTCCAGGGTCAGGCAAAAGAAAAATGGTGTCCGGAAGAAGGACAAGTCGTAATTGATATGCTCAAACGTCTGCGAGCGGCGGGTATCAAACCAGACCTTTATATCGTCACGCCCTTTGTCATTGTCGCTGATAATCTACGTAAAGAAATAACTGATAGCGGTCTTTTGCAAGGCTGGGTTGATGAGCCGTATAAATGGCCTTATGAGCGTATAGGCACAGTCCATACGGTACAGGGACGTGAAGCCGAAGCGGTGATTTTTGTCTTGGGAGCGCCCTTGCCTCAACAAACAGGAGCCAGAGGATGGGCAGGAGGAAGTCCCAATCTTCCCAACGTAGCCGTGACACGAGCCAAAGAAGTTTTGTATGTAGTGGGTAATCGTCAATTATGGCAGGGGGCGGGATTATTTAAGGAAATCTCGAACAGACTACCGCAAGTTTAAATCTGTCATAAAATTTTGTTTCTGAGCATGATGCCATGCACCGTGCTGATATGCCAGTTACGGCCTCCTCGCAGATTTTTAATGCCCCGACGAGATAGTTCGTTAGTTATCGCACGGATAGTCATGCCATGACGATGGAGCTTACGGAGCAAAGGCCCAACTTTCCGGTCCTGTATGCCCCGCTGTCTTTTATAGTACCGTGAGAGTTTTCTTCCATTCGTCCCCAGCTTTATACCCTTCTTCTTTAATTCCTGGGCCGTTTCTTTAGCACGATGGCTCTTCTTCTTGCGTTCGTATTGGTCGAAGGCTGCTTTTATATGCCGCATCAATTCATCCGCATTCGGATCGTCGACGGCAATAAAGTTCACGTCACTTTCCATGAGAGTTGCAACAAAAGCCACATTCCGAGCCAGTCGATCCTGTTTTGCGATCAGCAAGGTCGCATTATGATGTAGGCAAAAGTCAATAACCTCTTTTATAACGAACCGCCTGTTATTCCCTCCGCTCTGTATTTCTTTAAATTCTTTAACCAAGACAAACGTATTGTTTCTTGCATATTCATGGATCGCACTTTTCTGTGCTTTCAAACCTAATCCTGATTTCCCCTGGCGTCGTGTCGAGACCCTGTAATAGGCTACCGCTTGTTTCATACGTTATTTTCATCCTGTTCATAGAGAAAGCATGCATTAGTTTCGAACAACCAAAATAAAAATTAAATATTTTTCAAACCCGCGCGTCCCTGTTATTCCTGCCTTTTCCATTTTCACATCTTCCATCACACTTAAAAAATCTGTTCATACCGAAGGGATACATTTGAAATGAACAAAAAATTTCAAAACAAATACCAATCAGCTATGAACAGAAAAGTCTTTGTCTATGTGTCGCAAGAAGGATCGACACCGGATGTGCCCAACACTCAACTCCTGGACGAGTATTTCACAGCGGTGACTGGTTTTTTCAGTAACAACTGTCAATTCAGGTTCGCCAAGAAAAATTTGAAAATCTTGCTTAATGGGGCTTTCTCAAAAGAGTTTGTGATAATGGACACGATCCCCGAACTCCGTGCTTTACACAACGGTCTTGCCAAACTTATCGGCATGACCAGTCATCCGAAGACCAAAGATGTCATTTGTTGCCTTCCCGAGGCCGTCGATATTTTTAGCGATAAGGGACGTTTGAAACAAGAATTATATTGCGGACCTCTCGTCGAAGAGGTTTATACGGAATGGCATTATTTTCCGCGCTATGTGAGCAAAAAAGAATTCAAAGACCCTTCTTTGGTTTTTCTGCGGTTTTTCGAATACAAGTCGCCGACCGAATGGGAAACCGTCCTGGATGATTTATTAAGCGCAGCCTTGTCGCATGAAAGCGTGCTGGCTAATTCGGATAGTATTGAGAATCCTTTTCTCGTGCAAAGCTATCTGTTCAAATTCCTGGAAGCAACGCATTTGATGAGAGTGCGTCATGCAGGTCAGAATTCCGAAGGTTAAATGATATCCCTATGTCTAGCCTCACAGAGAAAATCGGCCCCGAATATCAACCTGTTCGTTTGACGGATGCGGAAAAAGACGATCCCTATGCCGTCTTGGAAAGCGTCTTTTGGGATTACAGCCTGGGCGAACTGCGCAGTTCTTTTGCCGAAGTGACGGAAGCCTGTTTGACAACCGACAACGATCCGTTCGACAGGGCGGAGAAACGGGCCGATTTGCTGTTGCTTTTCAAAAATCTTGAACGCTTCGTTGAAGCGGGATGGCTGATTGTTTTGCGATGGGAAAAGGCTCGCCCGCCGCCAGCATAATAAAACATTTTTTGTGTGTGCATAATCTCCCAAGTGTTAAGGCTCTTTTGTATCGAGTAGCTAAATCCCCTGACGGATGGGGATTTTTTAAATTCTAAATTGACGCCTATGAAGTAAACAGAAAAAATAATTAATGACAGAAAAGGAAGGAAGCAGGAAAAGACCGCTCCGGAAGGGCGGTCTTTTTAGAATTTTTCGGATTTATTGAGTAGTCGTTATATCTTCGCCATCCTCGCTTCCAACCGCTTTTATTTTCACCATCTGCTTTATAGTCATACATCCATGCGCCGGATGCGCAACCGCGTGCGCACTCCTCGCTATTCCAAAACCAATCATCATGACCGAATTACTCACCGAATTTGATAAAATATTCCCGCTGGCTGAATCCTGTAAGTTTCATTTATTGAATACGCTGAAAGAACACATTATACCGCGCAAACACTACCTGTTAAAGATAGGGCAGATTTGTCGCAGGATTTATTTCGTGCAGGAAGGCGTTATTTACGGCCACCGCATAATCGGAGAAAAGGAAATCTGCTCGCAACTCGTTCCTAAACACCGCATGGTATACGCGGCACAAAGCTTTATTACGCAATCCCCGACAGAAGAAGCCTTACAGGCCATTGAAGACAGCGTTCTTTATTCCCTCAGTCATGAGGAATACCAACGGATTTTGAAAATCCATCCCGAATTTATTTTCGTGGTTGAGGCGTATATACGAAATGAGCTTGCCGATTGCCAGGAACGACTATTCGCGTTTCAGGCTCTTGAACCGCATGGGGCTTATCAATGGTTGATCTATCGGCACCCGGATTTGATCCATCGCTTGCCCGTCAAATATCTGGCGCGGTATATCGGTGTGAAACTAAATGTCTTCAATACGCTCAAAAATAACCATCTCTCGAAATCAAAACCATCATAAAATAAACCGCCTTTGTCTAAGGGTGGTTTTAAATCATAGATTTTTTGGCCGGTAAATGGATTACGCTATCTTAGCGTCTCCTCGCTATTTTCGATAAGGTGTCTTCGCATTCCAGCCAACGCCATTTCCATTATTTTCTAAACTTAAAATGCACTTTCATGAAAGGAATGCTCATGGGCAGGCTTTGCCTACAGAACAAGCTCGTCATTACAGGCGGTTTCATTGCCATTATTGTCATCGGCTGCTCTAAAAAGAATACGGTAAGCACCCCTCCGCCCAATTCCGGTACGGATACTGGAGCAAATGGCAATCCGTCCCTATCGCATGGTTATTTTGCGGATAGCAATTTCAAACCAACAGGAACGTTTATTACACTGGCGGCGGTACAAAAAGACGGGAAAATCATTATTGCCAATCCGAGCGGGATCGGCAGGATCAATAAGGACGGATCAAAGGATAATAGTTTTACGGTAGCCAGTTGCGATGGCGGAGAAATCCATTCTCTTGCCTTGCAGGATAACGGCAAGATTTTAATAGGCGGCAGCTTTTTACTCGTCAACGGTACTGCCACCAATTACCTTGCCCGACTAAATGCGGACGGCTCACAAGATATGTCGATGAACGGAAATAGTATTTATGATGATGCCCTAATACAGGAGGATATCAAAACCCTTGCCGTTCAAAAAGACGGCAAGATAATCGTGGGGGGTAGTTTTGCTTGGAAGACCGGGCCACAGGTACAGGGCGTCACACCCCACCAGGCTAATTTGATACGGCTGAATGCAGACGGCACGTTTGACCCATCCCTAAAACCCTATACCGCCAATTACGGGGAGTACACCAGTAACGTGACCAATGTAAAAATTCTGGATAATGGGCAATTGATGGTATGCGGATCGGGATTTTCTGCGGTCGATGCCAATGGCAAAAGCTATCCCAATATTGCCCGGCTTAACTCGGACGCCTCCGTCGATACGAATTTCCGCTGGGGTGGCAGTTCGCTGACCCTATCTTATTCCGGGACGCCCATTCCCGGGTACGGACAGATCATCGCTATCCAGAATGACGGCAAGGTTCTTATGGGTGGGAAATTTAATCGGATAGGGAACACAAGTTATAATGGCCTTGTCCGCTTGGGTAACACCGGGATTTTAGATCAGGCTTTCACAATATACGGCTATCAGGTGGTCACAGCTATTTGTCCCTTTTCCGATAGCGTTACATTTATCGGGGATATGCAGGACGCCAATATCAATACCGCCAATGCCGGGGTAACGGTGCTCAAAGCGGATGGGATTATAGATGCGTCTTTCACGCTTAAATTCCCGCGCTACGGCGATATTTATAATATCATCAAGGAAACCGACAGCACCATCCTGCTCACAGGGCATATTCAAACGGGTAATTCTCAAGGCAACAATTTGATTTACAGTGGGATTGGTCGGATCGTGAAACGATAAGATATTCGTTTCGCTATAAAGTTGGCTCGTTCTGGCTACGAGATCGGCTTTATTACGAAGGCCTCCAACGTTGGAGGCCTTCTTTTTTACTTCATCCCGCTTCTGATCCAGTCATAACGTATTTACCAAGCGGTCCCGTCTGAATAAGGCCGGATTTGACGACCCGGTTTTGGGTTTCCTCGGGTTTCTGTCCGGACAACTTGTCACCCCGGTAATTCGCTAAAAGCTATCAAATCCAGTATCATTTGGTTAGATAAACCTCCCTTTCGGGGTACGAGTTTAGAAAAAAGCCTCGAGATTTAACTCGGGGCTTTTTTGTTCCTATTTTTATTTTAATCGCCAGCAGTCTACATATTATCTGCGGTTCGGATTCAGGCTAATTTTATATCTCCAGCTTCGGCTCCAAGTTCGAACACCTGTTGCCTGCCCCCGAGCAGACTACAGCCATTACTATGTTTTTCTATTATGATAATAGGGGTACTCGTTCAACCACTCGACGCATTTGCCCCTCTTGAATGTCATTTTCTCCCCCCGTTTGATCAAACAACGTTCGCTAGCTTTACAAAAAAAGATCATGCGAAAAATTATAGTTACCGAATTCATCACCCTCGATGGTGTTATCGAGGCGCCCGGCGGCAATGAAACCCCTCATCCTCATGGCGGTTGGCAGTTTAAATACAGTTCTCCAGAAACAGGGAAGTACAAGATTGATGAGCTTTCCAGCGTGGATACCTTGCTGTTGGGCAAAACCACGTACGAAGCGTTCGCCGCGTACTGGCCCGGCCAGACCGGCGCCGGGTTCGCCGACCCCATCAACCGGATGCCGAAATATGTCGTATCCCGAAGCCTGCAAAAGGTGGAGTGGAACAACAGCCATATCCTTCGCGACGTGGCGGGAGACGTCGCAGCGCTGAGGAAGTCCGATGGTGGTGATATCCTCGTCTATGGGAGCGCCACCCTCGTCAAGGCCCTGCTTCACCACGACCTCATCGACGAGCTGCGGCTGATGGTATATCCCGTCTCGATCGGCGGCGGGTTGAGGCTTTTCGATGACAATCGGGAATTAAAGAAATTCGGGCTCAAACACTCGCGCGCAATCGACAACGGCGTTCTTATTCTCGAATATCAGCCGATCAGCTGACACGGAATGCCGGCCGATCAGTAAATCGGATAGGTCTTAGTGGGCACTTCCAGTCTTCTATCGACAGATGTGGTTTTACCGCATCTGTTTTCTTACTTCTCTCCCAGCCCGCGGCGCGAATTTACAACGCAGCCGCCACCCTCCCTGCCGAGCAACTTCCTCGACCAACTAACAGGCAAGAAAAGGCCCCCGGAATATTGTGGCACGTTTTGGCGCTCAACTCTGACTTCAATTACCTATCAATCAGGCAATAACGAACCCCCGGATATATAGTACGTGTTGCACAAACCGCTCGAAACGTTCGAACCAGTTCCCCGACGGTACTGTGGCACACTGTTGCACGAAAGCCTCGATCTAACGATCGGGGCTTTTTTATGGTTGGTACTTTACCCTCCAGTTATCGTTCATCGGCGCACACAGCCTGCATCAAAACCGCACATTTTCATTGCAAGCCCACAACTATCCACTTCGTTATCAATCATCGGCGATTCGGCACCCTTCTTGCTCGTCTTTACCTATTAAACCATCGTGGCATGTTGCGGAATTACCTGACAATTGCCTACAGACACCTGACAAGGCACAAGTTGTTTTCCCTCATCAACATCTTCTGCCTCGCCCTTGGCCTGACTTTTTCGTTTCTCATCGGCATATATGTCCTTGATGAAAAAAGTGTAAATGGCGACCTGCGCGACATCCGGCAACAATATGTGCTAAAGTCCAAATGGAAGCAAGAGAATATGGGGAGTGATATAACCACCCTGGGACCTCTCGCCAAGACCATCCAGGAGGAATACCCCTGGCTCGTCGCTGGTTATTATCGTTTCGACCCCGTTCAAAATATCGTATCCTCGGGCGACAAGCATTTCCGGGTGAACATTTCCGCAGGTGATACCGGCTTTATTTCTCTATATGGGTTCCCCCTGCTCCACGGAAACCCCTACAAGGCTTTCCGGAATAATCAGTCCGCCGTCGTTACGGAAAGATTTGCTCAAAAGATGTTCGGAACCACGGATGTTCTGAACAAGATCGTCACCTTACAAACGCCTGCCGATGGCCGCCAACACGATTTTGCCATCTCTGCCGTACTAAAAGAGGTACCCTACAATACAGTTTCCGGTTTCACAGGAGTGCCCTACGACCTATACCTGCCCATGGATGCGAACCAGTACTTTCAAAACGGCGACAAGGGTGACAACTGGAGCAACGTATTTATGGTTAGTATGATCAAATTGCAAACCGGTGTAAAGCCACAGGACCTCCAGGGTCCTTTTGCTCATCTTCTGGAAAAATATCAGCCCCCCTTTGTCAAGGGCAACCTTACCGTAGAACTGGCTCCATTACGGGACTATTATGTACAGGCCAACAACGGCGCCGTCGCAAAAATGCTGAATACACTTTCCCTGGTAGCCGGGCTGATCCTGGTGTTGGCCATCATCAATTATGTAAACATACAAATCGGCGCATCGGCCTACCGCCTAAAAGAGATTGGGCTACGGAAGGTATTTGGCGGCGCCAGGACGCAGCTCATCTCCCAGCACATGACCGAATCCATGGTGCTCACCTTTTCATCCGCCCTTCTTTCCCTGTTCCTGTATGAATTGCTCCGGCCTTCTTTCGGCGAATTGCTGCATACAAATTATCCACCCTTCTGGCATTTCGCTACCCCTCAGGCATTTTTTATCGGGATCGTTGTCATCCTGGTCGGTACCGTAGCGGGCATTTACCCTGCCTTTGTGCTTACCGCCTCGAAAGCCGTCCTGGCCGTCAAGGGTAAGATCGGTTCCGCCAGGCAGGGATTGAACTTAAGGAAAGTGTTACTGATCGTGCAATTTACCTTGGCCATCAGTGTCATTATTAGCACCGTTCATATCAGCCGGCAAGTGAAGTATATATTCCATAAGGACATCGGTTTTAATAAAGAGCAGGTCATGGTAGTATCCTCCCTGCCCAGGCAATGGGATTCGGCGGGCGTGATCCGAATGGAAGGCGTTAAGGACCTGCTGCTCCAGATCCCTGATGTAAAAGGGGCCACCTTATCAGGCGATCTCCCGGATGGATCAGGGGCTGGCAATTCTACCGTCTATGCTCCGGGATCGGGCAAACCGTTCATCAATATGCAGCTCATGGGCGTGGACGGCGACTTTGCCAGTGTCTATGGCATCCATTTAAAAGAAGGCGTTTTTCTGCACCCTTCCGGCGGTGCTCCGGTCCCTGGGCGGGTGATGCTCAACGAGACGGCCGCGAAGCAGTTGGGCTGGAACCAGGCCACCGGAAAGACGTTTCATCTGGGCGCCCCGGATGGAACCCTATTGACCGTCGCCGGCGTAGTCAAGGACTTTCAATATGAATCCATGCAAAAACTTGTACAGCCTTTACTATTGGTCGACCTGAACGAGCCGTTCACGCGTTCATACCGGTATTTCTCCCTCCGTCTCAACCCGGCCAACATCGACCGCAGCATTGCCGCCGTGCAAGATGCCTGGAAACACATCTTCCCGGAATCTGGCTTTGAATATGCCTTTATGGATCAGACGTTTCAGCACCTTTATCAATCGGAGCTGCAAATGAAAAAAGCCGCGGGTATCGCTACCGGCCTAACTCTTGTCATCGTGTTGCTGGGCCTTTTTGGCGTACTGGCCTTAACCCTTGCACAACGTACCAAGGAAATTGCCGTCCGGAAGCTCCTGGGTGCAAAGGCTCGGGCCATCATCTGGCTCTTCCTATGGGAATATGCTTGGCTTATTCTTATAGCCAACCTGATCGCCTGGCCCATTGCCTATGCATTCGTGCGCCGCTGGCTGGAAAACTATGCCTATCGCATCGATCAGAGCCTCGTTCCTTATGCATTTGTGTCACTTTTTGTTTTTGCCCTATCTTTCCTGTTCATCGCCCTGCAATCCTTTTCGGTGGCCTCAGCCAATCCGGTCAAAAACCTGAGAGTAGAATAGGGGAAATTCCATCTACGAAACACTACTATCCCAATAGCCGCAGCGGCCGCACATCAACCTGTTATTTTAAAGCGATTTACATATAACAAAGCCTCCACAAACCGCCCCAGGTGTTCTAACCCATTCCCCGACAGGGTAATAAGGAAGCCTCGACCAAAAATTGAGGCTTCCTTATTTTTTACCCCGGCAAAACTACTCGGTTCTAAGGCTATGGGCTGGATTAGCAACAGCTGCTTTAATCGCCTGGAAGCTCACTGTTAAAAGCGTGATCACCAATGCCCCGGCGCCAGCAACAGCAAAAATCCACCAGGAAATATCTGTTCGATAGTTGTAGTTTAGGATCCAATTATGCATGAAATAATAAGCAATCGGCGAAGCGATCACAAATGCAATAATTACCAATAGCACAAAATCTCTTGATAGCAATTGCCATACGTTAAAAACAGTTGCGCCAAGTACTTTTCTTACGCCGATTTCCTTGATGCGGCTTTCGGCCATATAAGCGGATAACGCGAAAAGACCAAGACAGGAAATTAAAATCGCCAGACCTCCAAAAAGAGCCGATTGGATTCCTGTGCGCCGTTCGCCTTCGAACTTTTCCGCATCGGCTTCATCAACAAATCTGTAATTGAACGGATACTCCGGGTTATATTTTTTAAAAATATATTCGACTTTTTTCATATTGTCGGATAAACTATAATTCGGATTCAACCTGAATGTCACTGCCCCAAACCAATTCTTTGGCCCCTGTATGATCATCGGTTGTACGGAAAAGAAAGGAGAGCCGGGAACAAAATCTTTTACAATACCCACGACAGTCCAGTTCCCTTGGGGGCTTTCTACAATTTGTCCGATGGGATTTTTCAGACCCATAACGGTTACCGCTGATTCACTCAGCAAAATTGAGGTTGAGTCTGTGGGATAAACAGCCGTGTTGATCGTACGCCCTGAAACCAGTTTTAATCCCATTGTTTCCAGGAAATCGTTATCAACATGAAATTCATTAAAATAAATTTTCTTTCTGGGATCAGAACCTGTCCATTTATAATTATCATCACCACTCCATATATAAGTGATCGGCGAATTCGACCTGGTAACGGCAGTAACTGCGCCACTAGTCAGCAAGTCGCGCTTGATCAGCTGATATTTACTATTAACATTTCCGTTAATATAGGCGAAAGCCAGATGGTCCCTATTGTAACCAGGGTCACGTTTGCTGGCATAATTGATTTGTCTGTAAATAACGACGGTACATATTATAAAAACAATTGCAAAACAAAATTGAAATACTACCAGGATCTTTCTTATGCTGACTAAATTATATGCTGTCCTGAATGTGCCTTTAAGTACACTGATCGGCTTATAGGTTGACAAATAAAATGCAGGATAACTTCCGGCGATCAAACCAGTAATCAAGACAAATCCGATGATAGCAAACCAAAAATACGGGTTGTCATATGGAACATTGAGTTGTTTCCAGGTCAGCCAGTTAAATTCCTTAATGGTTAATTGAACGACGACCACTGCGATCAGACCAGATAATAAGGAAATCATGATCGATTCACCCAAAAACCGGCAAATGATCGAAACTTTCCCAGCTCCGACTACTTTTCGAATTCCAACTTCCTTCGCGCTTTTCACATTCCGTGCCGTACTTAGGTTCATGTAATTGATGCATGCGATAAGCAGAATGAACCCCGCGATGGCTCCGAACAATCTTACATTTTCAATCCCGCCGCCGACTATTTTTCCATTTTCAAACCTTGAATAGAGCTGCCATTTCGCCAACGGATGCAAAAAAACTTCATTGGTGACATTTCCGGCATGCGCCTTTATGATATCACGGAACCGGTCGTTCGCAGCTGTTTCGGAAACTCCGGGCTTTAATAATACAAATGTCCGTATCGAATTATCCGTCCAGCTCTGTTTGTCCCAATGAACCTCCTTCATATAACTCCAAGGAAGAAGGTATTCAAAATCGAATGATGTGTTGTTGGGTAATGTTTTTACAATTCCTTCAATCTTAAAATAGGCATTGCTGTCTATCCTGATCACCTGACCCATAGCATCCTCACCAGGAAATATTTTTTTTGCAAATTTTTCTGTGATCACCATCGAGCGCGGAGAATTCAATGCCTGTTCAATTCGTCCTTTTACCAAAGGAAAACTGAAGATCTTCAGAAAGCCGGGATCAACGATCATTCCATTTGCTTCAAAATGTCTGTCGCCTACATTCAGTACAAAAGGACCAACACCATTTAATCGCGAAACTTCCTCTACCTGTGGATAGTTTGCCTTTAATACGGGTGCCATCACCATCGGCATGCCCGGCCAACACTCGAGTTTACCATCGAACATCGCACGATTGTACAGGATGTAAATGCGGTCCTTCTTTTCATGGAACCGATCGTAACTTATTTCATTCTGTATCCATAATAGAATAAGAATGGCACTTGCCATACCGATCGCCAGTCCTGAAACATTAACGAATGAAAATCCTTTGTAGCGTGAAAGGTTCCTTATAATAACTTTAATATAGTTATTCAGTACGGCTCCGTTATAAACAAATTTGAACGGGTTTGATTTCATCAGCCGTTTCCTTCCCGCCGATTGCCCGGCTCTTTCCTTTTCCTGCATTTTTTGTTCCAGACGCTGTGTATGCCTTTCATATAGTTGCTCTAACTCCTGCTCATTTAGGTTTTCTGCAGGCCTCCATAGTTCCATGAGCGTTTCCATGAAATATTGTATGCCAGGGTTATTTTGCAGCAGGTTTTGTAATTCCCGCAATTCTTCTGTGGAGGCTTCGCCTGCCATTCTTCTGCTGATCAATCGCCAGATGCGCTGCTTGTCGTTCATAGTCGAATGTTCTGGTGTGGTTATTTACCCTGATTCAAGAGATGACTCATTGATTCTTACAAATTCGATGCCCATGTCTATGTGATTGGAAACCAATGGTTACGACGAGTGTCACTTTGAAAATTGTCCGGTTTTGTTACAGTTGCTGTGCGGGTTGTATCCAATATGACTCAAATTGACATCTTCTTACTATCTGCGAATAACAGTCACCTTTAAGAAATTCGCTGGAATGAACGTGGTATCACCCATAACGCTTGTATTTTGGCGGTTAAACAAAGCCTCCAATTCATGCAGTAAATCCGCCGCCTTACCATTTTTTTCAGCTGCCTCGAATGCATTCATGGTAGGACCATAGTAGCTCTTGAATCTTTCGACGAATGCTGACGGGGTGCAAGAGGCGTTAAAGTTAAAAGTATCTTTAACGAATGATATGTCTTCTTTTGCCACGCCGGCGTTACTAAAACGTTCTATTACATGGCTTTCTACCCCCCACAACATAGGACTAATGAAGCCCTCGGGCGGCGTTGGCGTATAGGCAGAGCTGATCTTTAGTATTTGCGCCACCAAGGTTGGATCTCCTGGTATCCAGTTCCCCATAATGATCCTGCCCCCAGGACGGGTAACACGAACCATTTCCTTCGCTACATCGAATGGCTTAGGCGCGAACATGGCACCAAAGATGCTTACGACCAGGTCGAAACTATGCTCATTCAGTTCATGTAAATCAGTTGCGTCTCCTTCACGGAACGTACAATTGGTAAGCCCTTCCGCCTCTGCCTGCATCTTACCTGCAGCCACGAGATTGCTTGCTATATCAACTCCCAAAACATCGGCTCCGAGTTTTGCTTCAGGAATGGCCGTGGTGCCATCACCGCAACCGAGATCGAGTACCTTAAGACCCTTGGTGATCCCCAGTTGAGCGACGAGCGCAGAACCGCTCTCCCGCATACTTTCGGCGATTTTTGTGAAGTCGCCTTTTTCCCATAAAGTTTTGTTTGGATTCATGCTGATTTATTTTTCATGAATTCTGCAACCTTCCTGCCATTACGCACAATTATTTCCACAATATCTTCGATATCTCTTTCAGACGTTCTGAAATTTACGACACAGGCACGCAAGCAATATTTATCATCAATAACCGCATTCGACAAAAACACCTCCCCGTTGCGTTGCAAGTCGTTTAATAAAAGCTCGTTTAGTTTGTTCAAATTAGCTTCAGGATACCCGGGCGGACAATACCTTAAGGTGGTAATACTTAAGTTGTGGGTGATGGCCTGTAGTTCTGCATGCTGCGAAGCCAGCCGGAAGAGCAAGCCGGCGAGCTTGATATCTGTTGCAATCATTTCCATATAACCTTGTCTTCCGGCTTGTTGTAACACCATCCACACTTTTAATGCCCTGAATCCGCGTGAATTCTGAAAGCCGTATTCATAGAAGTTCCGTGCCTCCGGCCCATCATCATTGTTGAAATTATAGTAGACAGGATGGGAGCTGTAAGCTTGAATCAGGTGGTTGGGATCTTTAACCAGCGTGCATCCTGCTTCCAGCGGCGCATACAACCATTTATGGGGGTCAAGGGCAACAGAATCAGCATCAGTCATTCCTTCAAAAAGACTACGCTGTTCCGGTACAACCGCAGCAGGTATGCCATATGCCCCATCGATATGAAACCAGCAATCATACTGTTTACAAATGGCAGCGATACTTTTGAGGTCATCCACAGCTCCCGTACTAACATCACCGGCAGTGCCGATAACCATGATTGGCCGCAGGTTATTCTTTTTATCTTCCTGTATGGCATCTTCCAACATAGTTATATCCATTCTGTTGGCTCTATCAGCAGGTATCCAACGAATCGAATTGCCTCCCAGTCCGGATAAGGAGGCAGCTTTTTCAATCCAGGTGTGCGTGGTTTTGGAACAATAGATAAGAGGTTTATTAGTGCCACCCGCAATACCTTCTTTTTTACTTTCCGGGATCTTTGCATTGATGGCGGCGAAAAAGGCGGTAAAGTTGGCCATATTGCCTCCACTTACCAATATCCCATCAAAACAGGCAGGAAGGCCAATAAATTCACCCAGCCATTTAACCACCTGCTTTTCTATTGCTGTAGCAACCGGGCTTAATATATGAGCGCCGACATTGGGGTTGATAGCGGCCGCTAGTAAATCTGCCAGCCCGCCAATTGGAGCGGCAGAGGAAGTAATATACCCAAGGAACTTGGGGTGACCATTTAAGAGTGAGTAGTTGAACAATAGATCAGCAGCATGGTTTATTATCTCTGTTGCTGCTTTACCATTCTCAGGAAGTGAATGGTTACCAACCATCGCTGACAGTTGTGCCGAAGACAGGTTTGCCGTAACCGGCTTTCGGCAGATATTATCGATAAAGTTTGCTATTTGATCAATCAACTGGTAACCGGCTTGTTTGAATTCGGCACCCTGCATTTCGACGAGCGCATTTCTTTTCCTGAGCATATTGCAGTTCTTAATATTCATACAATAATAGCAATTGCCGGCCGCCAGCTGATGACTCAGAAGTTCAATTATGTGACTTAAAAGGCCAGCTGTGGAATTTAGAAAAATTTCATAATTTAGATATCATGGTTAACTTTTTCGAACGCGTATTACAGCATCCCCAATACTACAGGCAGTTCAATTGCGGCAAATCACTCATTACCGCCTTTAATTGCCCGATGGAAGCCCGTCTGATGAAAACGCGTTTTGCGGACTTGTGGACGCAATACAATTATCTGTTTTATGTGATTGATGGTCAGAAGATTTGGCATACGGCAAAGGGTTCTTACGATATTCAAAAGGATAGCTGTGTATTTGTAAGAAAAGGAGGCTTTATTTTAGAACAATTAATGGATACCGGATTTTGTGTGATGTTGTTTTTTATCCCCGATGATTTTATTTGCGACACCTTGAATACAAGATCAAAACCTTTAGTGAAATATGAGCAGCACTTCGAACCCGTAATGCTGCTCGAATCAAGTGAAACCTTGAAGGGTTTCTTTCTTTCGATGTCCTCCTATTTTGCAGAAACACAGGATCCTGACCCTTCACTGCTGGAACTTAAATTCAAAGAGCTTGTACTGAACATCGCAGATAATGCTGTCAATAAAGATCTTTTGTCCTATTTCTGCTCTTTATTACACGAACCACAAACAATATTACTGAAGCGAGTAATGGAGGATAATTTTTGTTATAACCTGAAACTTGAAGTGTATGCTGAATTAAGTAACCGCAGTCTGTCGACTTTTAAAAGAGATTTTGAAAAGTTTTTCCATAGTACTCCTGGTAAGTGGTTACTTGAAAAAAGATTGCATCATGCGCTGCACTTAATGAGTAATCAGAATAAAACAGTCAGTGAAGCAGCTTTTGAAAGTGGTTTTGAAAATCCTTCTCATTTCAGCCGTGCCTTTAAAATAAGATTTGGCAAGGGGCCAGCTGCAATGAAGAACTATAATACTCCCGGAAATTGAAACGACACCCCTAGGGCAGAGTTTCAACTAACTCATCCGCCCTCTTATTTAATTGAGCCCAACAGGCTGGCTATATTCATATAAAAAGGCCTTACATTATAAGGTATGATACCCATTCCGATTATCGCAAAATGGTCGTACCCGTTATACACTCCTATATGATTCCATACTCCTTTTTCAAGAGGAACCGAAGGATCATATGTTTTAATCGTGCTGGTGGAAGGACCACTCATGCCGTAAGTATTTGCCGCGCCATCATTGGGCCACCATTTTTCATCGATCACTACTTTTCCGGGTGTGTTTTGCGTATAATTACCGAGCCCCATGATACCTGGCCAGGGATAAGCTACCGGGATCAGCAACGGGAACATATTTAAGCGGGGGTATTCCCAGCCTGTTAGCAGGCCTTTGTCCGTGTCCCTGGTAGTAACGGAGAAATAATAAACATTTTTAGAATCCAGGTCTGTTTGATTTGCTTCCACCGCAGTTTCAGGGGTGACGTCATGTCCGGAATAATCATCCGTTGTCCAGATCTTACTACTGCTAACCCTGCTGGCATAAGAGGCAAAACTCTCGCCTGGCTGCCGTTCAAGCCCCCATTGTTCCAGGCCAAAGTCATAAACGCCTTCCGTATTTAAGTCTGCGCCTGCTAATGCGGCAACAGAGAGAACCAGGTCCCTTACAAAGGGATTAAACTTCGGCAGCAGTATATACGCGAGTGTTGCTCCGTTATGTGGTGTACTGATAGTTGTAATCGATTTTACCCAACCGATCTTGCCGCCATCAAAGAGTGTCGCATGCGTAAGATCCTGCCGTTCTGCCACATCGCCTTTCTCCAGCAGGGTAAGCAACTTTCGTATAGTAATTCCACCCATACTATGTCCTAACAGGTGAATAGGGTGGGCAGCATCCCATTGCGGATAAACACCGGGATAATAACGGCTTTTTTTCCGGGCGTGCCCGAATTTGCTGCTGTGAAATTCACCATAATCGACGTACCCGCCTTTGATATAATAGTACAAGTCTATCGCCCGGTCCCAGTTACTGCTGAAAGGCCCGACAGATGTTGCATAAGCGGGGTAACCGTTATCAGTAAGGTATAGAGGAATATTGTCGAATCCACCCCAATAATTGAAACCCGCCATCTCTCCGGGGCCAAAACCCCCGAGCCCGTGTACCAGGATAACCGGCGCTTGTGTGTTACTGGCGCCACTCATCGAGCTTAACTCTACATGCTTGCCTCCGAAAGGTAATGGAATAGGCTTGTCCAATGGCGTTACAGGCTCTTCAGCCAGTTGCTCTTTTGGGCTGTTTTTTAGCGAATTTTTAGCAGATTGCCCATCTATGCCCTTCTTACAGGCAACGGCCAGGAATAATAGCATAACACCTGCAGCAATTGTTACAGAATACTTTTTCATGCAAAAAAGGTTTATAAATTCTGATAATTGCGACAATCGGTGTTTGCGGGTGTATGCGACAGGGGAAAATTAAACTACTTCGGGCTCTAACCGAAAGTAGCTTTATTTTATGAGAAAATTATTAATAATATTATTTAATTTTATACCCTTGAGCGATCCTTAAAATAGTTGATTCACAACCCTTTACCTGCCTGCACCTACAATTATCCATTTATAAACCCGATTTAGCGCTAAAATCACGTAGGTATGAATCACTTTATAGAAGTAATTGCTCAATGCATCCCGGGAGACGAGGCCACATTGGAGTTGATGAAGCCTTTTATTACACAGCGAAGTATCCCGAAAAATGATTTTTTATTGCAGGCTGGGGCCATTTGCAAAAAAGTGACTTTTGTCAGCAAAGGCGCCTGCTATATGTACCGGGACACGGGTGAAAAAGAAGAAGTCATCGAATTCTATTTTGAAGGGATGCTAAATTCTGACTATGTCAGCTTTATCAAACAGGAGCCTTCGGTCAACTATATCAGGGCATTGGAAGATATGGAGGTGGAAGACATAAGCTATGATGATTTACAATATCTTTATGCCAACGTGCCTCCTGTTAACCAGGTAGGTCGCATCATAACGGAAAGACTCTATTGCGGGATCATAGCGCGCATGATATCCTATCAGAATGACAGTCCCGAAGTACGCTACCAGAAACTGATTCAGCAACGCCCGGCACTTTTGCAGCGGGTACCGCAATACCTGATTGCCTCCCTTTTAGGGGTGACGCCTGTAGGCCTGAGCAAAATACGCAAACGGTTACATGATAATGGGCGGGACGCCGGATAACTCTCTCGTTTATTAAACGCGTTTAACGAAAAATAAAGATTGGATCACTACCTTGCTGTATAATTTTTATCGGACAACAGTTTTTCAAAAAATAGAAATATTTTGGAGGAACCGATGACGAAAGATATCTTGCAAAATGAATTATATAGCGGAGAGGAGCCTGCTCTTGAGCTTTTGTACACCAGGTACAGCGGGATGTTGTATGGTTACGTATTGCAATTTGTTCCTGACAAATTGAAAGCGGAGGATTTATTGGTTACTATCTTTTCCAGGCTGGCCTCCCGATTGCAGGAAGCATGCGATTCCAATTTGAGTATTTATTGCTGGTTACAGGTGGAGGCAAGGGAAATACTCCTGAAATATTTCCGGGAAAATAAAAATGGGCATACTGTTCCCTCTGAGCCGGAACCCTTTAATTCTGCATCGGGGCAGAGCAGGATACCTTATCTCTCTCTATTGGAGGATGCTTCTCCGGAACATCAAAGGGTGTTCAGGAAATTATTCCTACATGGTATAGGGAAGGAGGATCTGGCTTTGCAGGCAGGTAAAGATCTGGCTTATATAGACAGGCTTCTTAGAGAAAGCCTTCTTATAATCAGAAAGAGATTAGGTTAGGGTAAAAGGGATAAAAAAACCTGAAGGCTCCGGGTTTCTGATCGCCGCAAGATCAGATCTAAGTTAGTAGTGATACCATAATTAGTTGGTAACCGTCCTGGGTTCAGGGCGGTTTTTTAACGTAATAGCATTCGAACGATCTCCCCTTTCTGTTTTATGGAGATATGCATTGGAGTCGTGTCGCAGGGCGCCCTGAGGAAGCCAGTTCCACCAGGAACCCAGGTCTTTTTTAATTATATGGGTATAGAATGCGGGCAACTCTTCCGATTCACCTTCAAAGTATTGTCTGAAGGCCTTGTCCGTGACGAGGTTTTCCCGTACCTGACGATAAAACCGAAGACGTCCATATCCTTCAGAAGAAATAGCCCGCATCAGGTTCATCCATCGGGCGGTAAAATTCGGAGTGGTTTTCAGGCGGCGGTAGATCGCTTTGGGAGAAAAAGTATATTCTGTAAGATCGATCACTTTATCGTAAAAATCCACCCACTCATAATTCCTGGGTTTGATATTCATGGCCAGGTGATTGTTGAGGAAATGAAAAGGAAAAGGCAGGACGCGGTTTTCTTTCTGGTATTGCAGGTTGAGGGGGGCCGCCTCTCCAAAAGCCGTCAGCAGGGAATACCCGGGAAAAGCGCTGGGCGAAAGGTCGATAAACCGTTTTGTCAGCTCGAAGGGTTCGGCCCCTTTGTCGCTATCCAGTCCCAGTACGAAATTCGTTTGTACATAGGGAACATATTTAAAGATCATATTGATATGACCGGCAACCTGTCTTACTTTGTCTTCTCCGGTGACGTGTGCAGTCCTGGATTTATTACCCAATTCATACCAGGTCTCCACGCCGGGGAGCAGGGCAGCGAACCCATTTTGATTTAACACTTTCAGATGCTTTTCCGTAAGGATCGAGAGGCTGCTCTCCGCCAGGAACCGAAAGCTTTTCAGCGGCGCCGCCGAAGCAATGGCTTCCATATTCTCTTCAAAGCGTACGCCGAAATTGGGGTCGTGCCAGGCTATGGTAGGTTTTTTGAATTTGGTGCGGAGAAACTGCAGGTCTTCTTTCATTTCCTGAAAATTCAGGGGCTGATAAGGCACCGTCGAATCGATACAAAAAGGACAGGTATAAGGACAGCCCATGCTGCCGATCATGGGTACCATCTTCAGAAAGGGCGCTTTCTTTAAAGTAGCCTCTATAAATTTCCATCGTTCCGCCACCCCGGGAAGATGGATGGGTTGCTGGCGGGCGGCGAGATATTTCCCGACGGGCCGATGGGCCGAACAATCGTCCAGCACTTCTGCGATCGTCGATTGATTGGCAAACCCCAGGACATAGTCAAAGTATAAAACGGCATCATCGGGATAACACCGGGCATGAGGACCGCCCAGGACCGTTACGGCCCCCTGGCTGCGGAAATAATTGCTTAAGGCATATGCCAGCAGGGCGGCCTGCGTAAAGGAACTGATAAAGACGAGGTCCACTCCTTCCGGTAGTTCCCGGGTTAGATCTTCCCGGCCCGTATAGCAGATCATTTTTACTTCATGGCCCTGCTGCTCACACCAGGTGGCCACTACCTGCGGCATAATACTTGCCAGGTTGGCGTGCATGATCCTACCCCATAGGGTATTGGTAGGACCTTTACAGACCAGATCGATCACTCCGATTCGTAACTTATTCATATAGATAAAAAATACATAAAAACACCCTGGATAAATGACCCGCACAGGCATTCATGGCAGCGATTCCTGAAGAATGACTCTTCCTAAAATTTCACAACTGGATCTTTATGTTATGGCAATTCCAATATGAGAATCGAGAGGAATTATTTAGCGGATCAGACTAAACGGAATGCCACAGGGGTATAGGTAAGTTACTTTTATAATATCGGATAATCAAATTTATTTTTCACACGGGTTGTTAATTCCGGAAAGGGTGGCAAACTGCGGGATTGATCCCCGGATCCAGGCATCGGATAACCTGCTTGTTCAGGCTATCAAATGCCTGGGGTTTCTGGCCCCGGTGCGTTTACCCCCGGTGCCCGGCAATAGGGGATGATTAATCAACTAATGCTTCCCTGTTGATCTGCGTCGAAGTATGGATGCTGATATTTTTAAGGATCCTTTCCTTGCCGCCGGTGATTTGAACCTGATAGTTGCCATCTTCCAGTTGATTCAGGTCGTAAATGTTCTCATAGTTAGCCGTTGCGATCATCTCGGAGAAATAGACGTCGTTCTGTTTCTTAATGGTGATGGTAATATAACGGCTTACCGGGTTGGCAACGACGATGCGGAATTTCATGTTATTCCTATCCGGTTGAGAGATGTTGACCTGCAAATGTTGAATAGACAGGGAATCCAGCAGGGTGCTCACTCCTTTTACAGACCGGATGGCGGGGTGAAAGCTTTGTGTTTGCGAAAAAACGGGCGTAGAGGAGAACAGAGAACCGAAGGTCAGCAGGAGCATTGCTCCCAAAAAAGGGCGTACTGTTTGGGTAAACATATAAAAGGATTTTGTTTTTCTAAATAGGATAACAGCGCTATTATCTTTATGTCGCCGCAAAGATCATACAGATGTATTACCCCAGCGTTACGCAACGGTTAAAAGTTTGTTTAACCCTGGGAGTGAGGAGAGGAGGGGTCCCTCCTAACTTTTCAGAGAGACCAGCTTGGATTTCAGGTCGTTCTCGATCTTCACCAGTGGGATCCTTTATCTATTTCAGTGTCTTCACAGGAGCCAGATCGGGGTTTCTCCAAACGATCAATCTCCAGATCAACTCCGCTGAAAAGAGCATGCCCAGGGCGAAGAAAACGGGCATAGCCATTCTTTCCGAAGCATAAATGGTACCGGAAAGGGCGACGGTATATACACACAGCGGCAAAAGGATCATCAGAAAAATACCGGTATTATTCAGAGGTATCCTGAAAGGCCTGTCCCTGAAAGGCTCTTTGATGCGGAGGGTGAGCAGGGCCACGAATTCCAATGACAGGCCAGCGCCATAGAGGATGATATCCATAATGACCAGGTCGGAAAAAGTCCATTTGATAAGTATGCTGACAATGACGGAAGAGGCGATGATAGAGATATAAGGCGTTTTGAACCGGCGGTGGAGCGCACTTAGTCTGGCCGGCAACAGGTTGTCACTTGCCATGACCTGCGGCACGCGGGAAATGGAAAGCAGCACGGCCGAATAAAGTCCCATTGTGCTGGCCATTCCCCCCGCAGCCAAAAGGATACCCAGCCAGCGCCCCCCTACCATTACGCCGAGAACAGGAAAGCCTCCCCCGGTCAGCACACCGTGGTCGATTCCCGACTGGTGAACGGCCAATGCTGCCAGCAGGTAGATCCCAACGATAAGCACAAAGGCGATACAGACGGATACCAGGTAAGACCGGATAGGTTTGGCCACTTCGCCCGCGTAGGTGGTGGCATTATCCCACCCGATAAAATTCCACATCACCGTATACAGGCCCAGCGCTACCGGAGAAAAGCCGAGTCCTTTTAAGGAGGGTGCCGGAATGGAAAGAGGGACCGTATGGCTGGTTAGCAGGACGATAAAAAGAATGAGGAAGGGAGTGATCACCAGGGCGCCCAGGAACAGGGAGGTCCTTCCGACGGGTACGATCCCCAGGATATTCAGGAGTGCAGAAGACCAGATGATGGCCCAGCAGACGGGTACCTTATAGAGAGCTACTTCCGGGAAAAAGAAAGCGGCATATCCTACGAAAAGCACGGGATAAATGGCGAGATCGACGAAGGTGTACAGCCAGGTCCACCACCCTTCATAGAAAGCCCATCGTATGCCCAGGGCATGTTTCACCCACTGATAATACCCCCCTGTTACAGGCATCATGCTGTTAAGCTCCAGCACCGTCAGGATGGTGGGCACGTCCCACAAAACGGGAGTAATGAGCAGGAGCAGCAAAGCGCCATGATCGCCCACGTAGGCGAACAGGGGTTCCAGACCATAAGGACCGCCCGAAACGGTAAGGAAAATAATGGCAGCCAATTGTAAAGGCCGGAGTTTGCCCGATGAGCCGGGTCGGGCCGGGGCTGTTGAGGAGTCCTGTGCCATTGCCGGTGACGGAGACGTTACCGGGGAAGATGATTTTGCCGCAGGCGATGATTTTGGCGGAAGAGGCATAGATATAAAAATAAGGAGAAAATAGAGAAAACCGTCGAAAGACCGGATTGATTCTCTATCCTCGCTAAAATGCGAAGCCTGCCTTAAGACGATAGGTCAAAAGGCAGGCTTCGCTGAAAATAGCAAACTACTTATTTTTTAGCTGCTTTCTTTTCAGAATGTTTTTTGGCTGCTTCGTCAGCATGCTGATCTGCATTGGCTTTGTGTCCCCGGGCGGTCTGCGCATGAGTAGCGGCTAAATCGTCATTCCCTTCCTGGTGCGCTTTGTGTGCTTTCTTGTGAGATTCGGCTGCTTCCTGATGATGTTTGGCAGCTTCTTCATGATGATTGTGTTTCATAATATAAATAATTTGTTTACAAGTTCAACCTCAAATGATATGCCAACGGTAATACCGTGGGCCTGCTACGGGTAAATCCGGACGATTTTAAAACTGAGGAATATTGTCCACATCCTGGGTATTAACCGGCCTTGTATCCAAAAGGATTTCCCGGGCTTCTATCTTTCAGAATAGGCAATTTTGAGCCATTATCAGCCTGACCGGCTTTAATTTCCCTTGGTTACCTGTCTATACCAAAATCCGGCACGCGGAAAGCATATGAAAGAGTATGCCTAACCTGAAAAAATACCCTTTTTATCTAAGAAGCACCGTCATCCTTTTTGGCCTGATCTTATTTACGTATGCCCTCGTTAATCTTCGGGCGATACTGGTCCCTCTTTCTTTTGCCTTATTCCTGGCCATGTTATTGAATCCGTTGAATAATCGTCTGCAGCAATGGAAAATACCAAAGGTCTTATCGATCCTACTTTCTTTGGTGATCGCGATTATCCTGATCAGCGGAGTTTGGTATTTCCTGGCGACGCAGGTGATGCATTTTACGGACCAGTTCCCTTTGCTGCAGAAAAAATCAGCGGAATTGTCGCCGGTACAATGAGCATGATCTTCCTGCTACCGGTATACACTTTTCTCTTCTTATACTATAAGACGCTCATCTGAATTTCCTCTACGAGATCTTTGCGGAAGAGAATGCCAAAGAGGTGAGCACGATGCTGAAGATCATCTTCGACCGGATCCCCGAGCTGAAGTCCTGGAGCAAGTTGTTGGGGGACGAGGTACCGGTCCGGCACAGGGGTCAGCTAAGGCATCCCATCAGGATCGTTAAGCAAAGGAGTGCGTCGCGATGAGGAAACAGCGATGCGACAGTCATGGCTTATTTACTTCTAAGCACCAGGTTCAGAACAGCCAAAATGATAATAGCGCCTACGGCACCGGTCAGTATGGCGCCAATCCATCCGCTACCCAGACTAATGCCCAATTTACCCAATATCCAATATCCGATAAACCCTCCCAGGATACCCACTATTATATTGCCGAGTAAACCCAAGCTACTGCCTTCGAAAATTTTGCTGCCCAGCCATCCGGCGATTGCGCCGATAATTACTGTCAAAAGAATTTCCATATTTTATTTTTTTAGTGAGAGAAAACAGGGATAATATAATCAGTTCTTTTGCCTGGCCTTAATGGCGTCGAATGCCAGTCTCTGTTTATCGACTTCCTGCTGCTGGGCGGCCAGGTCTCTTTTATTCTGATCCAGGCTGGACAGGGTATTTCTAAGTTTCTTAGCCAGGTCGCCTTCTTCGTCCAGCAACTTGTTCAATTTTTTATGATTCTTCTTTTTGGTATCGTCATCAGCATTGACATTGACCTGCAAGTCCGCGGCTTCTTTTATCTGGCCCTTTTTATTTTGCGCGCTATCTGATTGCAATCTCCGGAGCTTTTTATTGAGGTCGTTCTGGTCACTCATCAGGCTATTCATTTTCTTCTCTGCTTTTTTCACGACATCCGCCTGGCTATTGATCTGCAATTGTATATGATAGCCTTCAATCTGGGGGGCCATGTTATCGAGGAAGTACCTGGCTCTATCGATCCTTGTACTGTCAGTCTGGGAACGGGTCAGCAGGTCTTCATTCTTTTTTGCCGGCAATAAAGTAATGACGGACACATCACTCTCTTTCCGGCTCTTGCGTTCGACAGTGAAATAGAGGTCGCTGAGATCGGTATCCGTGCTATCCAGGGGGGCGCTTCTAAACACGATAAATCCTTTTGTACTGGAGCTCTTGTATCCTTTTTTGGCCATATATTCTTTAACGGCGTCTACTGCCGTTCCGGAGGCATAAGGCAATTGAATGGCGGCGCCGGACTGCTGGGTTTTCTGGTAATCGATCTTAGTGGGGTAAGCCTGGGACCGGGCGTCGAACTGAATAAAAGCAACTAGAGTTAAGAGGGGTAAGATTTTATGCATAAATTTAAAATTTAGGATTTACAAATTCAAATCCTTTAAATGGAGAAACCACTCCTTTTATTTTCGCAATTTTTTCGTAGTTCTCTATATAGGAAGTGATGTATGGGCGGGTCGATGCATTCGAATGTTGCATCCATCCACAACCGCTCAAAAAGTTCGTCAACTGCACTGATAGCCAGGCTGACATTTTCCAACAAGCAAAAAGCAAGGATCAGGAGGTCTTCGGAATATTCCTTGTATAAATGTTTGAATGCCTTGACTTCTTTGTTCTTCAATTTTGTCAATAAGGCTTTTTCCTCTTCAAAATCATTTGCTTTCATATGTTTTTCTATTTATCGTCATAAATAAATAGGGTACGGACATGGGTATGTGAAGGATTAGTCTAATGGAAACAGTATTTTTTAGCGGCCCCGGCTTTCGCAAGTAATCCCGGTGGGCGGGGGACCCCTCCCCCGCCTCTTCATCCGGGATTCCCGTTCTAACTCTACCTTTTACCTTACCTGCTAACATCTACCCTATCTGAAACCAACTTTATCGACATGATACAACCTGCTTACAACCATCAAAATCTACTGCTAATCATCTCAACCTTTTTTAATAGTTCAGCCTGAATTCAACTCTCCTGTTTTTAGCGCGGCCGGCTATCGTTTTATTATCCGCTACCGGATGCAACGGCCCATAGCCCGTAGCCGTGATCCCGCTTTCATCGATTCCTTTTCCGACAAGGTATTTCTTTACCGTATTCGCTCTATTCTCACTCAGGATCTGGTTTTTTTCTTCCTTGCCGGTATTATCCGTATAGCCATCTACGGAAAGTTTGAGGCCGGGATCGGCTTTCATCAACGCCGCTACTTCGTCGAGCCCTTTGAATGATTTCTTCAGGAGTTTGAAGCTGCCTGACACAAAATAAAGATGCTGTGCTGCGTATTCGGCCCGTTTCTTTACTGCTTCTTTTACGATGGGGCAACCGTTGTTGGAACGATCTCCTGGTGTATCCGGGCATTTATCTTCTTCATCATTGACGCCGTCACCATCCCGGTCCGGTATAGGACAGCCCTGGTATTTGGCGACTCCGGGCGTATTGGGGCATTTATCTTCTTCATCATTGATACCATCGCCATCACTATCCGGTATGGGACAACCGTTATATTTGGCGACCCCTTTCTGATTGGGACATTTATCATCTTTATCGGGTATCCCATCTCCATCGGTGTCAGGGCAGCCATTGAACTGAGGCAATCCTGCGATATCGGGACAGGCGTCCAGGCTGTCCGGGACTCCATCTTTGTCCCGGTCTTTCACTTCTATGACGGGAGGAGGAGGTAATTCTTTTACGACGGGTGTTGCAGGTTTGGGCGATCCGATGACCTGTGTGAAGCCTAAGGAATAGAACATGTTATTATCCAGGTTGTTCTTGTTAAGGCTGACCCGGTAATTGGCTTGCAGGAAAATATATCCTTCTCCCAGCATGTTGAGCTGCAGTCCTCCACCCAAAGGAGTATAGGGGGCCCACCGGTTGCCGTAGTTGCCAACGCCGATACCTGCCGAAATAAAAGGGGCTAATAAATGGTCATCGTTGATGGGACGGGCGTGTAACGAAGCTTCGAATTCGTTGCTATAGCCAGAAGAGCTTTCCCCACTTCTGGTGTAATCCGTGAAGAGTCCATTATAGCGGATAGAAAAATCTATTTTTTTAGTAATGCCTTTCCAATACATAAGGGAGAATCCCGGGTCGAATTTTTCATTCTTGGGCAGGGAAGTGGAAAAATCCACAAGGTTCGCACTGAAGCCGATTATCGATGGTTTTTGTCCATAGCTTATCAGGGCCATTGCTGTTATCAATGACATCAAAAAAATCCTTCTCATAAACGATTCCTACTTTTTAGTGTAAATTTAAAACTGGATAATTTTATACGTGTTGGTACAGAGCAGTCAACCAAAGCTGCTGCCTGTATAGTTGTTAAGGGTGGGGATCGGGAGGGTGATGATCGCGCTTCAGTATAGACTGTAAAAGGTGAGTAAACGTTTCGCGTGATCTAAACTTTTTTTTACGCATAAAAAACAACCGATTGCGTAAAAAACCATGGTTTACCCTAATAGGAAATATGTAGTAAAAAATAGATCTTTGCCCTATGGAATCGACACGCAACGCTTCTCCCTTTTTTGAAGTCTTAGCAGAGAAGGCGTCAAGAGGGGATAACCGATCTTTCCAACAGATCTACGATGCTATAGCCGGTAAAATGTATAGTTTATGCTTACGTTATGCCGGCAATGCCGATGATGCCAATGACTGGTTCCAGGAAGGATGCGTAAAGCTATACAGGAATCTGGGTAGTTTCCGGGGAGATGGTTCATTTGAAGGCTGGTCGAGGAGAGTATTTGTAGCAACCTGCATCGATTGTATAAAAAAAAGAAATCTTTTATTTCCCATTATCCGGGAAGGGTTGGATGTTGCTTCGGATGATCTTACAGGATATGATAATCTGACGAATGAGGATTTGATGAGGTTTATCAGGCAGTTGCCTGACGGATATCGTACTGTTATCAATTTATATCTGGTGGAAGGGTATAGCCATAAAGAGATCGGCGAGCTGCTGAATATTTCCGAAGAAGGCAGCCGGTCACAATTATTCAGGGCACGTGTCTTGTTACAAAAAATGCTAACTAAAAACTGATGACCAGGCAACCTGATATATGGAGCCGTTTACAGGAATATGAGACACCTCCTCCACAAGGTGTGTTCGATAAAGTATGTGCCCTGGTGAATCTGGCTAATCCGAAGGAAACAGGAAAAGAAGAAGATAATAACGATAATGAACAGATGAATGGCAAGTTGGAAAGATTGAGACATTTTGAAATTCAGCCTCCTGCTATCCTTCGTTCATCTATCGAAAGCCTGATTTCCGGGGCTGCCGCCCCAAAAAGAGGCTTTCTCTTTTATGGTATCCGATCTGCCGCTGCCTGTCTGCTATTAGCTCTCGCAGGCTGGCTCTTCTACCGGGTAACTATCTCACAGAGGGCTTCTATAGCAACTCTGAACAAAAAAAATACTACAGGGGTTCCTTCCGGTAAGAATGCTGCCGTTCAACAACCGGATAGTCTCTCCGGGAAAGACAGTCTTTCAAAAACGGATAGTTTTTCGGAAGGCAACGCTCTGGCAGACAATCTCTCCGCCAGGGATTCCAATGCTCTTCCCAAGGCAGGTAAATACAAACGGTTTTTATCCTTCAGTTTTAATGGCCAACGTCTTCCCCTGGCAGACAATGACCTTCTGATCACTTTCGCCAGTTTGAAGTATAATGAAATACCGAATTTTATCAATCGTAGCGACAAGGGGAGCTGGAAAATTCATATTGACCAGTATACCAATATTTTTATTTCCAAACCGATGTCGGAGATGATGAAAGAGATGAGTTTGTTCAAATCAAATGGGAATCCAACCCGGAAGGCCCGGAAAAGCAGGGAGAAACTGGACAAATGGAAGAGAGCCGATGAAATGCAGTTTGATCAGTCATTAAAGAATAATCCGTTAGACCCTCTTGATCTGGGAGAATTTATTTTCAAATAAACAATTATCTTTTTTAATGTTGGCATTAATGACCCGTCTGTTTACTGTTTTTATTCTCTGCACTGTATTTTCTTTTGTGCAGCTGCCGGCGGCCCCTCCCCGGCCTCCGGGCATTCCTATCAACGAGCATGATATCACCGTCTCCTATTCCATCAAGCTAAAATCGAAAAAAAGAAATACCGGTATCGGAGAGACCTATAATGGCGGGGTCAAAACGATTTTTGCGGGTGATCAGCAGGTCAGGCTCCGGCTGGTCAGCCTGATGCGCATGCAGAGCATTTTTATTTTGCCGGAGCATAATCCATCCCAAAAAGTGCTCCTTCTGAAAGAATCGGGAAAAAATAAGTATAAATGTTATTTAACAGCCGCCGACTGGAAGCTATATAATCAGAAATATGAAGGGGTTGTCTGTCATTTGACCGGTGACACTGCCCGCATTTTAAATTATACCTGCAAAAAAGCCATTCTTACACTGAAAAGCGGAAAGAATATTACGGTCTATTATACGCCAGCTATTCAAAAACCGGTCTTGTCCGATGCGGAACCTCTTTTTTCTTCTATTCCCGGGCTGGTTATGAAGTATGAGTATACCTATAAGAAAGGAACGATCACCTATACAGCCACGATCGTGAATCGCAATGCCATCGATCCGGAAGTCTTCGCTATTCCGGGAAATGAGTTCCCCCTTAAGAAATACGCCCCCGCCTCCAAATAAAGCCTCCGCCTCCTGATAAAGAAGGCTCGTTGAGTAACAACTATTTTTTAATCAGCCTCCGGTCGATAATTTTCATGAGCTCCTCTTTGGCGCTCCTGCTGAGGGGAAGTTTGTGTTTTTCGATGGTGATCTCGTTGCCGGAGAGGGATTGTATCTTTTCGATGGAGGCGATATAGGATTTCTGTATGCGGAGGAATTTTCCCGGCGGCAGTTGTTCTTCGAGGGCCCTCATGGGTGTCAGAGTCATAAATTTTGACCGGGAGGTGTGGATACAGCTATAGTTCTGAAAGGCTTCTATAAAGAGGATCTCCTGGTAGAAGATCTTTTCATAGCCATTGTTGCACTTAATGAAAAAATAGTTGTCGGAAGGCTGGCCTTCTTCCTTTATACCGGCGGAAGGTCTTTTGTACTCCAATACCTCCAGGGCCCTGTTAGCTGCTTTGAGAAAACGTTCGGTAGTGATGGGCTTGACGAGATAGTCCAGTACATTCAGCTCGAATCCTTCCAGTGCAAAATTGGGGTAGGCGGTGGTAATGATCACCAGGGGCCGGACGGCCAGGCTTCTCAGGAAGTCGATACCTCTCAGCCTGGGCATTTGTATGTCCAGAAAGATCAGGTCGATCTCTTCCTGCGCCAATAGTTTGTTTGCATCCAGGGCATTACTGCAGGTGGCCCGTAATTCCAGGAAGCCGGCTTCTTTCACCAGCAGCTCCATTCCTTCCCGGGCCAGGGGCTCATCGTCCACTATGATGCAGCGTATATTCATTTTACCTTTATTGTCAGCAGGACAGAGTGGATATCTCCCTTTGTGCTGATATCCAGTGCATAACGTCCATTGTAGATGAGTTCCAGTCTCCTTCTTACGTTTTCCAGTCCGATTCCCCCCCAGGTTCTTTCTTTGGGCATCACATTATCTTCGTCCATGGTGTTCTCCACGCTCAGTTCGAAGATGTCGTCCTGGTAGTTCAGGTCTACGGTCACAAAGTTATTCTTATCGGGACATGAACTTACATATTTAAACGCATTTTCCACGAAGGGGATAAGGAGCAGGGGGGCTATCATAAAATTGCAGGTGGTAACACCGACCGTATACCGGGTCCGGATTTCTTTCCCTTTGCGGAGTTTCTCCAGTTCAATGTAGTTATCCAGGTAGCCAATCTCTTTTTCAATGGGAATTTCGTCTGCATTACATTCGTACAACTGGTACCGGAGCATATCGGCAAATTTCACCAGGGTGAGCCCGGCAAAATCCGGATCTTTTTTTATGAGGACATAGATGCTGTTGATGGCATTGAACAGGAAGTGGGGATTCATCTGGGATTTAAGGAAGCGCAACTCATTTTCCGTCTTTTCTTTTTCCAGCAGGGCGTTCCTTCTGTCACTCCTCAGTTTGTCCTTGATGGATTTGATAGCTACGACCAGGAAAGTAGTATAAAAGTTAGCTATCAGTATATAGAAGTATTCGGACCTGTAGACATAAGAAAGAGGCCTGATGAAGAGCTTGAATACTCCCGTCATGGCGGTCAGGATGAATAATGCCGACAGCAGCATGCCTGCGAGCAGGGCAAGGGAAAAAATGAAATAGCGCCTCGTATTGAAATACCGGGGGATCAGCCAGTAAATAACCATATAACTGAGGGCTGCCTGTCCCAGGAACCAACCAAAGGTGGCCAGAAAGGCCGGCAAGGGAGGAGTGCCATAGTTATATACGGAATAAAGGGTCCAGAAAACAAGATAGATCGCCCAGAAAAGGGCGTGCCATTTGTACCTGGAAAATAATTGCGCCATGGGATGGTTTTATAAGGGCAAGTTATTTTTTTAGGGACTGCCTGGCAATAATTATCCATGAAAGTACAGGGACAGAGGATCAAAAGCAGGTTTTGACCTATATCCCGGTCTCGTAATGCAATTCCGGGATCTCGGTATCCACGAAGCCCTTTTTGATCAATCGCTGTTTAAATGCCTGTTGTACTTCATATTCGCCATGTACGATGAATAACCTCTTCACCCGGGCGGGGTCCTGGCAGGAAAGGAACTGACTCAGGTCCTCGTAATCGCCGTGAGCGCTCATGCTGCGGATGCTGCCGACTTCAGCATGTACTTCATGCAGCACGCCGAAGATATGTACTTCCTTAGCTCCGCCCATCAGGCGGCCACCCAGGGAATGCGGCTCGCAGTATCCTACGAGCAGTACCGTGTTACGGGAGTTCTCAATATTGTTGCTGATATGATGTTTGACCCTGCCGGCATCGGCCATGCCGCTGGCGGCAATAATGACACAGGGCTCATTGCGGTAATTGAGCATCTTGGACTCTTCCACGGTCTTTATATATTTCAGCCCTTCAAAGGAGAAAGGATCGTTGTCCGTCTCCAGGATCTTTTGAATAGTGCTGTTAAAGTACTGTGGATATTTCTTTACGATCTCCGTGGCGGCGATGCTGAGGGGGCTGTCTACAAAATAGGCGACAGGTGGCAGGCGGCGTTCTAATTCGAGCTGATTGAGGGCAAAAAGGATCTCCTGCGTACGGCCTACGCTGAAAGCAGGAATGATGAGCTTACCTCTTTTCTCCAGACAGGTCCGCACGATCCATTTTAATAAAAGTTCGGGGGTAGTGTCGGCCGGGTCATGCAGGCTATTGCCATAAGTGGACTCAATGAGGATATAATCGGCTTGCGGAAATTCTTCCGGAGATTTCAAAATGACATCCCGGTAGCGTCCCACGTCTCCGCTGAAACTGAGATGGGTCTCCTTATTATCTTCTTTGATCCTGAGATGGACGGCGGCGCTGCCAATGATATGTCCCGCATCCGTATACAGCACCTGGACATTCTCGTCGATGGTATGCCAGGTATCATATTCCACGGTGGTAAAGAGTTGCATGGCCCGTTCAGCATCTTTCTCATCGTAGAGAGGTTGCAGGTAAGGCAATCCTTCCGCCTTCCTTCGCCTGTTGACATATTTGATATCGTCCTGCTGAATACCGGCGGAATCTTCCAACAGGATCGCCGTTAATTCTTTCGTGGCCGGCGTACAGAATATCTTCCCGGAAAAGCCATCCTTCACCAGCTTGGGGATCAGTCCGCTGTGATCGATATGCGCATGGGAGAGAATGAGGTTATCCACTTCCAACGGAGTGAAGCCCCAATTGCGGTTGAGCACATCCGTCTGCGCTCCCAGGCCCTGGAACATGCCACAATCCAATAAGTATTTTTTCCCATTCTTTAAGGTCAGCAAATGTTTGGAGCCGGTGACTGTCCGGGCGGCGCCGTGGAAGGCTATTTTCATTTTTTTTATTTGTTCGTTAGAAATTGAAGGTAATGATTTTAAACATATAGATCGCAGTTAGCCTTCCGGGGAAATCCTGATTTTAGGTCTGGGTCTGCGCCCGGCCCGCAATGGATTTGGCTTTAAATGACCAGGTGATGAAAATTTCAGCGACCTCCTCTCCTGCTTCGTTCGTCCCGATGGACCGGGCCCGGAAGAGCTCTCCCTGGCCGCTGACAAGGGCCCTTTCTATTGTCTGGCGGATGGAGGCGCCATCCATACAGGTGAAACGGGTGAGGCCGGTTGCTTTTTTAAAGTAGGTGGCTTCCAGTTTTATCACCAGCATGGATATGGGGGGAGCGTGCCGGTAGACATGTGCCATCGCCAGAGCGCCCGTACTCATTTCTGCCGCCATGCTCAGGCAGGCAAAATAAGTAGACCGGAAGGGGTTCTGAGAGAACCATTTATAAGGCACGCTGGTGACACAATGCCATTCATCTATCTCGCGGATCTTTAGCCCTGAAAAATAGGCGCTGGGCAGACGGGCGAACAGGTAGAGCCGGAATTTCAGGGGATTCCGCATTAACCGGATGAATTTTGCCGTGGATGAGGTCATGCGGGAATTTTTACTGTTTGGTGATTTCTACAATGGTTGCGACGATGCTATTATTATTCTCTCCTTTTACCGTGAACTGCATATTGCCTTTGGCTGAGCTCTGGAAACGGATGTTGCGGATCAGCTTGTCACCCAGGGCGGCATTCAGACGGCTGGCATAATCCTTTCGGGGATCCTCGCTGATCTTATTGTTGATCGCATACCAATCCAGGGGTTGTTTGCTGACGACAACAGCCATTTCATCTCTGGTGCCGATGCTATCCGGCGTCATACTCTTGTCTTTGGGGAAGAGCCGGTAGCCGGTGATGCCACAGAAGGGGGAATATTTTGTTTTGACCGGGTTGTCAGCCCGCGGATACGGAAATAAGGTGTAGCTGGTGCCGTCCGTCTCTTTACCAAAAACATAGATATAACATTCGGTGGAGTTCTTGATTTCCATTTTGAAACGGTCGCCTTTTTTTACAGGGGAACCGGTCTCGAAAACATTCCCTTCTCTTGTATCCCCCGCTTTAAGCTGGAGGGGGATATAGTCTCCGGTAACGGTGCGTTTGCCTTCATAATGTATCTGCACCAGCCCGATCTCACAGGCGAAGGGGGTGGCCGCTGCCGCACCTGTCTTATCCATCGGTTCCAGCCCATAGGCTTCCCGGACAAAATGCCTGAAGTCACCATAGCGAACCCAGGCAAAACCATTATTCCCCCAGGAGGGTCCCCAGCTATTCATGATAAGGAAGGCGCCACCGTATTTTTTATCATCGTATCCTACCACGCATTGGGCATGTCCGCCGAAACCCATCAGACTCCTGTCTTCGGCGTTGGGGTTCCAGACGTCCTGTCCCATCATGGGCTGCATATAACTACCGCCCACCATCATGCCAATGACGACGGGGGCGCCCTGGGAAAGGTTCTCTTTAATAGCCCGCAGGTCGATGACATTGTTCTTGTCGCCGGGGGTGAGCCGGTTGAACCCCCGCATCCTGTTTTGACGGGCTTCTTCCAGCAGTTGCTGATCGGGCTGGCGGGCGCAATCCTTATCGCTATAAGGAAATTTGTCGTAGGCCACCGCTCCGCTCTTCGTCATGAATTCCATGGCCCGGACAATATAGGAGCCTTCGCATCCTTCCAGACCGATCTGGTTATATAAAAAAGAGGGGCTGAATTTCAGGCTATTGGGATCCTCTCCTGTGCGGGCTGCCTCCGCTACCGTGCGGGCGCCATAAGCGCTGCTCCAGGCTACGCAACTGCCCTGATGGCCCTGGTCGCCGACGGCAGGCGCAAATTTCTGCAGGTTGACGGCTTCGGGTAAAGGATTTTTCGTGGAGTCGTCGGAGAGGGATTCATAGATATTCGCTTTTTCGAATTGCCGGGGATCGAGATACCCACCGGTGGCCAATTGAGCGATCTGTTGGGTGACCCCGCCAATACCGCCGACCCCATTACAGCCACCCCGGCCAAAGAGAAAATAACCGCCCCCTAAAATAATTAATAAAAAGATAAGCCCGCGGCCGCGAAATAATCCTAATAAAAGGAGGAGCAGTCCGAATATTCCTCCACCGCCCCCCCCTCCCCCATCTGAAGGGCCAAAACCACCGCCGCCCTGGTCATTGCCGCTATTGTCTTGTGGGTCCTGGGGATCGTCTACCATCCGGATAGGCATATGAATACAATTTGATTCCCCTAAATGTAATAAGATTTTTGGAAGTAAATGCGGGGACAGCGCTACCCTACAGCTCGATCTGGTTACGCAGTAAGTCTTCGAACTGATCTCTTTTGCGGATTAGTTGCGCCTGTCCGTCTTTTACCAGGACTTCCGCAGGTTTGAACCGCGAATTAAAATTGGAGGACATTTCGAATCCATAGGCGCCTGCATTGTGGAACACCAGGTAATCGCCCTCACGGACTTGCGCGATGGTGCGATCCCAGGCAAAAGTGTCCGTCTCGCAGATATTGCCTACGACGGAATAACGTTTCCTTGGACCGTTGGGGTTGCTGATATTTTCGATCTGGTGGTAAGCGTCGTAGAACATGGGACGGATCAGGTGATTGAATCCGCTATCCACGCTGACGAAGGTGGTGGCTCCTGTCTCTTTCAGCACATTGACCTTCGTGATGAAATAACCGCATTCGCTGACGAGGAATTTACCGGGCTCGAACCAGATCTGCAGGGGTCGGCCGCCGGGATTGGGGTGGTTTCTGAAGGCTGCTTCTATTTTGTCTGCCAGCAGCCCGATATCCGTCTCTACGTCCCCATCTTTATAAGGTACTTTAAACCCGCCGCCCAGGTCGATGAATTCCAGTTCAGAGAAGCGGGGCACGATGTCGAAGAGTACTTCGATCCCCTTCACAAAAACATCTACGTCTTTTATTTCGCTGCCGGTATGGATATGCAGGTCGCTTACCCGGAGATTGTATTGTTGAACGAGAGTCAGTATTTTGTCCGTCTGATCGACCGGGATCCCGAATTTGCTCTTGTCATGCCCCGTGGAGATCTTCAGGTTACCCCCGGCCATGATATTGGGGCGCAGGCGAATGCCTACCGGATAGCTATGACCGAATTTCTGGCCGAATTTTTCCAGGTTGGACAGACTGTCGATATTGATGATGACCCCCAGGGATTGGGCTTCTTCGATCTCGTCGAAGCCGATGCCGTTGGAGGTGTAGAGGATTCTTTCGGAGGGGAAGCCGGCGTGCAGGGCCAGCTTAACTTCATTAATGGAGCTGCAGTCAACATTGGCCCCCAGCTGGCAGATATATTTAAGAATGTTGATATTGGTGAGCGCCTTGGAGGCGTAGAAGAACAGGGTGTTGCTACGGCTGAATGCGGTGGTGAGTTTGTTATATTGTTCCTTTATCTTTTCCGCGTGATAGGCGTAGAGAGGTGTTCCGAACTGTTGGGCTAACTGAATGAGGTATTCCGGTGATAGTTGTGCTGACATGAAAAAGATATTATTTATTACCGGGATGCTCGTCGTTTGCCGGGTCCTGGTCTTCGTCGGGTTTGTGGTCTTCGGGGTGCTCGTCGTCGGGGTGCTCTTCGGAGGAGCGATGCTCGTCGCTGTGCTCCGCGCTGGGTTCCTCGTCAGAAGGCTCGTCAGACGGCTCATCGGATGGGTCAGCAGTCTCGTCAGCAGGTTCCTCAGATTCCGTCAGATCCTCTTCCGTCTGCAGCGCCTCTTCTGTTTCTTCATGCTCGATCAGCTGGCCGTCCTCACCGACGATCAGCAGGGTATCTTCGGCAGTGCCTTCTTCGGTGCCGGCAACTGCTGCAAGCTGGTCCGTGGAAGGGGTAGGGCCGTCGGAAGGGTTCTCTCCCGTTTCCGGAAGGGTCTCGCCGGTACCGTGCGTGATCACCGTGGGCTCGATCAGCGTCTCTGCAAATATTTCTTTCAGCTTGGGCAGATCGGCAGCAGAGTTGATACCGAAATAATCCATGAAAGTCTTGGAAGTGGAATAGACCAGGGGTTTGCCCGGCATTTCTTCATTCCGGCCGGATATGATGATGAGTTCTTTTTCCAGGAGTTTCTGTATGGAGTAGTCGCTGCTCACGCCGCGGATGGACTCGATCTCCCCCTTGGTGATAGGTTGCTTGTAGGCAATGATGGCCAGCGTCTCCAGGGCTGCCGAGGAGAGTCGTTTGAGGAATTTTTCCCCGTTGAGCTGGGCGACGGTCTTATGAAAATCTCTTTTGGTAAGGAATTGCCAACCGCCGCCGCTTTCTCTCACTTCGAAGGGATAGAATTCGGAGGCATATTTTTCTATGATCCCGTCCAGGGAAGTCTGTATCTGTTCCAGGGTAAGCTTTTCCTCCATAAAGCCGAAGGCGTTGTTGATCAGCTCGGTGATCTCCATGGAGGTGAGGGGCTTGTCGCTGACGAAGATCAGCGCTTCGATATGCGGGATGATATTTCCGATTTCCATACCCTCTGGTGTGTCTAAGATGGTTAAATAGATATTATTTCAAAGACTAGGCCTGCAATGCCGCTGCTCCGCTCACGATTTCCGTCAACTCGGTGGTAATGGCTGCCTGACGTGCCCGGTTGTATGAAAGACGTAATGCTTTCAGCAATTCGTTGGCATTGTCACTGGCTTTGTCCATGGCTGTCATACGGGCTCCGTGTTCGGAGGCATTGGCATCCAGCACCGCTTTGAACAGTTGAGTGTTGAGAATTTTAGGCATCAGTTCGGCGATCAGTTCTTCTTTGCCCGGCTCGAAAATGAAATCGTTGTTGGCAGCGCCCGCTTTCTTTTCCACTTTGGGGATGGGGAGGTATTTTTCCAGGACGAATGTCTGGGTGGCGGCATTCCTGAACTGGCTGTATACGATCTCCACAGTGTCGAATTCCTTGTCCTCGAAGGCTTTCATAGCGGCCTGGGCGCAAGCCTGTACGTTTTCGAAGCTGAGGTGGAGGAAGATATCTTTATAGGTGTCGGTGACCTTGTAGTTATTCTTGGCAAAATGCTCGTATCCTTTTTTACCGATGCTCCAGATTGTCACATTGCCTTTGGCGGCCTGGGTGGGGTATTGTTCTTTGATGGCAGATTTGGCCAGTTTGATCAGGTTGGCGTTGTAAGCTCCCGCCAGACCGCGGTCGCTGGTGATGACGATGAGCAATACTTTTTCCACGGGTCTTTCCTTCGCCAGGCTCAGTCCTCCGGTGTCTCCGTCGGAGCTGCTGACGATATTGCTGAGCAGTTCCTGAAGTTTCTGAGCATAGGGGCGCATCTGGATGATAGCGTCCTGGGCGCGGCGCAGTTTGGCCGCACTCACCATCTTCATTGCTTTGGTGATCTGCTGGCTGTTTTGAATAGATTTGATCCGATTGCGTACCTCTTTAAGTTGTCCTGCCATATTAGGAGTTTTTGTGCACAGGGGATGGCTTATTCCGAAAATAAACCCATCCCCTGTACACGGCTAATGATGGGCCTATCGGCCAGCGGACCTGTGGTCCGCCTTTAAAACGGCTGCAAAGGTAGCGGAAACGCATCAAAAATCAATTTCCGGTGGGAAAACAGTGGGAAAGTTAACCCCTGGCAGCCCCCTTTGGGGGCAGGATTGTGGCGGCTATTCCTGTCCGATCGAGGTAAAGTCCGAAATAAAGCAGACTTTTGTAGTATTAAACCTATGGCAAAGAAAAATAATAACACGACTCCCCCCTCCGAAGCTCCTCCCGCCGGTATCATCCGGCAGACCGACCCGGTGAGCAGAACGGGCAGGAGCGGCAAAACGGGTGCAACCGGCATTATCCGGGCAACACACAAGAACGGCATGGCAGGAATGGACGGCAAAGCGACCAAACCCCTGCCGGCTGCGAAGGCGACTAAAAGCGCTGGTAACGGCGGTACCGGCGGCCGGAAAAAACTCCCGGTAATCCTGATCACCAATGATGACGGGATCAGCGCCCCGGGGATCCGCAACCTGGTAGAAGCTGTAAAAGGGTTGGGGAAAGTAGTAGTGGTAGCCCCTGACAAACCCCAATCGGGCATGGGCCATGCGATCACTATCGGCAATCCCCTGCGCCTCCACCCTATGCACCACCTGTTCGAAGGGGTGGATGCCTGGCAATGTTCCGGCACCCCGGTGGACTGCGTTAAGCTGGCAGTGGACAAAGTCCTGCGACGCAAGCCAGATCTATGTCTTAGCGGTATTAACCATGGAGCGAACCACTCCATTAACGTGATCTATTCCGGGACTATGTCTGCGGCGGTAGAAGCGGCGATTGAGAGCATTCCTTCAGTGGGATTCTCCCTGCTGGACTATAGCGTGGAGGCCGATTTCAGTGCAGCCCGCAAATATGTACGGATCATTGTAGAGCAGATCCTGCAGCACCCCTTGGATAAGCACCTGATTCTCAATGTCAATTTCCCCTCGGTACCAGATTCCCTCATCAAGGGCGTGAAGATTTGCCGGCAGGCTTATGCCAAATACGAGGAAGATTTTATAGAGCGCAATGATCCTACAGGGAAGAAATATTACTGGCTGACCGGTAAATTCGTGAATTTTGACAAGGGGCGTGATACAGATGTATGGGCCCTGGAACACAATTATGTAAGTGTGGTTCCTGTACAATTTGACATGACGAATTACGTTCTTAAAAGCAAACTTGAAAAAACGTGGAAATCGTGATCCTCAAAAAAGATAATCTAAGATTGGGATTGCTGCTAGGGTTGGTGGCTCCGATCCTCAGCCTGGTCATCTATTATTTCGTGAAGTTCTACCCTTTATATACAGTCAGGGATTTCTTCTTTTTTCTAAGGACCAATAAGAATCAGATCACGGCGGTGTCCGTACCTTGTCTGGTACTGAATATCGCTTTATTCACTTTTTATATTAACTCCCGCAGGGATAATACGGCCAAAGGCATTTTTGGAGCGACGCTGATCTATGCTATTCTGGCGTTGGTATTTAAGTTTATTTAGATTTCAATACGAATAAAAACGATTGCTGGCCATCATTATAGGCCATAAAGAGGGTCCCCAGGCTGAGTAAAAAAGGGATAAAGCCAGATTTAGGTACAAAATCTTTTGGAACATCTTTTGCGACCCCTTATTTTTGCACTCCTTTTGAGGGGATAACCCCAAGGAAGGACAGGATTGCCCGATAGTATAATGGCAGTACAACTGATTTTGGTTCAGTTTGTCGAGGTTCGAATCCTCGTCGGGCAACAAAGCCTCTCGCAATAGCGAGGGGCTTTTTTCTTTGGCAGGCAGTCGGAAGGCCTTTCACATTCATGCTTTATTTATGTCTTTGCTATTCCATGTTCATAATGTCAAACAGAAAATTAATGCGGCCATTCCTTCTTAAATACATAGGGATCCTCCTCCACAAAATCACTCTCCCTGGTCTCCAGTGAAACCACCCTGCCCTGGCCAGTCGTAAATCGCACGGAGAAGATGCCATATTCGATATTATCGTACTGCAATAACCATTCATCGGAATCCATATATGAAAGAGTGGCCGTCAAATGATCATGGCTGTTAAACTTCATTATCAACCCCCTCTTATTACCGACAAGTGTTATATCCAGTGACCCATATAACTCATTCGTATAATGCCCGGCATAAGCCGCTAACGGCAGGGACGGCGTAGCCCCCTTCACCCTGGCCTGCCAACCATGGATGATCTTCAGGGTGTCTTCCATAGTTTTGGTGAATTCTTTCAGATATTCCTTACTCCTATTCCTATAGGGTACGCCTAAATAGCAATCCAGGATCTGGGCCCGGAGGGCACCATAGAGGTTTTGGTTATCGTTATTGGTAAGAATGACGATGCCCAGTCTTTCTTCCGGAATAAAACACACGTTACTCACCATGCCGGCAGCGCCCCCCGTATGCCAATATACCTGGCGGCCATTGTAGTCGCCTACCAGAAGTCCCAGGCCATACCCGATGATATGGGTGGGAACGACAGCGGATTTCTGGCTAGTGATGGGGGTATTGATATCCCGGGTCTTTTGCAAGATACCGAAGGGCATCACTTGCCTTCCCTGGTAGCGACCGCTGTCCAGTTGGAAGAGCAGCCAGTGGGATAGGTCGCTCACATTGCTGATAAGGGCTGCTGCAGGAGCCAGGTTATCCCAGTTATCCCAAGGTACCTGGTGCAGGGTGCCGGTAAAGCTGGTAGTATATGCTTTGGAAAGGCTGCCAGCACCGTTTATCTCCCCTACGCTGACATAAGTATGCCCCATCTCCAAAGGCTGCAGGATGCTATCTTTGACATAGCTCTGCCAAGTACTACCGGTTACTTTGGGAATGACTTCTCCAGCGGCAAGAAAGCAACTGTTGCAATATCCATAGTGCGACCGGAACAGCCCCTCCGGTTTCATCAGCCTCATTTTACCCATGATCTCTTCCGGATTAAGCGAGCTATTCCAGAAGGTAAAATCGCCCTGGAATGTCTTGGTGCCGATGCGGTGACAAAGCAGGTCCCGGATGGTGAGCAGCTCCGTAGTCGTGGGCTCATACAACTTAAAGCCGGGAAAATATTTCGTAAACTTATCGTCCAGGGATATCTTCTTATCGTATTCCAGTTGGCTGAGCATCGTGGCCGTGAATAGCTTGGAATTGCTGGCAATCATAAAAAGGGTGTTCTCATCCACCGGCGTCCGCCTGCCAGTATCTTGCACCCCGTACCCCTTCATAAATGCAATCTTTCCATCCTTGACGACCACCACCGCCAGTCCCGGCACCTTCCAGTCTGCCATGCCCTGACGGACATAGCTATCCAGGCTATCGGTTATAAAAGCAGGGGTCTGGGCAAAAGTCAGAAAACATCGTACCAGCAGTAGTAAAAGGATCGGGCTTTTTTTCATCTCGGTAATAACTTTGGGCAAAGTATACAAAAGATTAAAACTTCATGGCAGGTGTTTTCACGGTATTTTTGGCAAAAGGAAAGTTTTATACCCGGTCGCATGCTAACCACGGGTATTTCTCTGATGGCCACTGCAGGATTACGACTGCTCAAGGCCGACCAAGGCGCTGGGCTTTGCATTTCCGTTGGGGTAGATCTAATCCGTTTAGCCCAAAATATCCTAGCTATATCTCTTAATATCGCAGACATCTTCTACCGTTTTGAAAAAGCGAATGCATTCTGCTTTTAATTTCTTAACATTTTAAAAGATCAAATGAAAATTCAGGTAGGATTAAATCGGGTTTTCCATTGATGAACCATTCTCTTCGATGGACAAAAGTATTTTTAAATCATTTTATCAACATTGATGGACAAGAGCATACAGGACGATGACTTGCGCAAAGCTCTTTTTACTTAGTTTTGTGTCCTTTCATTCCTGAATTTCCATTTTGTGCTTCCTCTCTGAATTTGAAGGTTCAAAAATTATCTGTTGAAAACACCTCGCTTTTTTAGCTAGTTCTAATTAACAATGCTTGAATATGAAATATATTGCTTTAAACGATGCATTCAAAAACATCGTCATTACAAACAGTCTCAAATCAATTCGGTCTTTATTCCTGACAAATAAGGGGGAGGGGGTTAAAATTAATTATAAGCCTTCTTATCAAAGGGAATACGTCTGGCCACCGTTCAAGGGCACCTATTTTATAGAGACAATATTGCTTCACGCAGAATTTTCGCCTATAGTAATTTTTGAACTACAAGGAAATCGAGAAGTGATCGATGGCAGGCAGCGATGTGAGACCATTGATCGTTTCTTGCGGGACGAACTTGTGTTAAAGACATCCGGTCTTGAGAAACTATGGCACCTGGCACATAAGAAATTCTCTCAGCTTAGTCCGATCTTGCAGGACCGAATAGAAAGTGCGAAGATCCGGGTTATAACTATAGAAGTTAGGAATGAGGCGGAAATTGATCCGACTACGGTGGAATTAGTTAAACGAGAGCTCTTCAGGCGCTATAATTTAGGAATAACTCCATTGAAAAAGGAGGAAGTTTATAAAGCCCAGTTTTTGCAGGATGAAATCAACTCCTATTTCAAAAAACGTTTTCAACAGGACACAGATCTCCATGAACAAATAAAAGAGCTATTTGATCATAGAAAGAAAAATATCGAGATCCAAATGCAGGGTATCAGGCAACTTCTGGTCTTGCACCAAATACCCATTAACCGGTTTACAAGTGAGGGAGACGATATTATAAATATTTACTATAATTATCTATCCTACAAGAACAGAGGCAATGAAAAGGTGCGGGCAATCTTTAACGATTTTAAGCATAAGGTAGATTTTCTTATAAGACTTAAGCAGCAACTGAATAAGGCGATTGGTATGACAAATGGTCAGCTATACGAATGCCTGTATTGGATGCTGTCAATAGTGGAAGTGGAGAAAGTGCCCGAAAAGATCAATAATAAAAGGTTCAAAGACCACCTGATTGTCTTTCTACGAAAAAATATCAAGTTGTTTTCGTTGGAACGGAACAACCAAGCCCGAAATATAAAGATCCTGTATGGGAAGGTGGCCGATTTTCTTCGTGCTGAATTGCCGGTGGATTTTGGTAAATATATGAAAAATGATCAGTTTACTATAGCTCATAAGGATAGAATGGAAAAGTATATGAAAGATCGTTTCATGCCCGGGCTTGAACAAGAGTACTTTTCAAAATCCACTCCTACTACAACGACAATACTGGATATTGTGGATCGCATGAGCAAGCAAAAATTCAATATTCGACCACCCTATCAACGGGAGGAGGTAAAAGACAAGGTGAAAGCCTCTGCTTTGATAGAAAGTATTCTAAAAAGGATAAGGCTCCATCCCATTTATGTGTATGTGAGAAAGGACGGCGTTTCTGAAGTAATAGACGGGCAACAGCGATTACTTGCCATCATTGGTTTTATAGGTGAAAGTTATATGAATGAAAAGGGAAATATGGAGAAGTCCCAGAAGGATCGTTTTGCACTGAGCTTAAGAACGGGATTGATTCAGGAGTTGCATGGAAAGAAGTTCAGCCAATTATCCGAAGATCTTCAGCAGCAGATCTTGAATTTCGATATTGATCTTATTGAGATCAGAGAAGAAAACAATCCGGATTTCAGGCCGGAAGAGCTGTATAAAAGGCTTAACTATAAGCCTTTCCCAATAAAAGAGCATTCATTTGAATTTTGGAATGCCTATGTTGACGGCGAGATTATCAGTACGGTCAAGAATATTTACCAGAAGAACAAATGGCTGTACCTAAGAAAGATGAATACCCGAATGGTAAATGAGGAACTTTTGATGCAGTTGATCTATTTCGATTGTATTAATCATGGATCTTCCGACAATCTCAGTAGCGTAAAAGAAGTGTTAACGATATATGTGTGGAATGGAAAGATGAATATTAAAATTAAGAACAAATCGCATGTTACTCGGGTCCTGGAGAACGAAAGTAGACGACAGGATTTTATTGAAGCGTGCAGACGGTTTGAGATGGACTTTGTTGCCAAGCTGCAGGTTCTGACCTATCTGCCGGATGGTACTAATTCTGACATTGCAAGAGGCCGTCAATTGGATAGTATTATGCATGCGAAAGGGACACGAACTGCAATGAATATTTATCTGATATGGGCTGTATTAAAAGGGGTATCTATTAACACTGTGGCTAACTTCAAGCCAGAGGTAAAAAATAAGATCAATGAGGTATTTGAGGTCTTCTGGGATGCAGATACTATTGAAGAACTGGAGACCGCCCTTACTGCCGCGTGGTCAATCATTAGAAAAAACAAGATCATACCTCTGCTGACAAATGTTCAATGATATTTTGCATAAAAAAGAAAATTTATTATTACTGATTGTGTTTTCCTGGGTGACTTAAATACACCTAATTAGCAATATTAAATGAATATTAATTATTACTTTTATAATGAAACAAATCAAGAAACTTTATCCCACTTATTATTCAACATTGATTATATTTTATGATGTTAAGGAAAAGCGAAGTGTTATTTTCTTATTCTCAACAATATTTGCGAACACAATACTATTTTTCCTTGTCTTATCTCAGAATTTGATAATTACATCAATGCATGGATTAATTACAGCATTAAATATTTTCATTCTAGCGAAACTTCTAAGAGCTAACAGCTGTGAGTATAATAAGCGAGTTGTCAAAGAATCGTATGGCATAATAATACCTGAATATACAAAAGCCTTCCAATTAAAACTTTTGCGAATTGTATTTATTAAAAACATAGTAACCACATATTCTAATTATGACGATTTACTGGCTGACTATGAGGAAGATTATCATCCAAACAATCCAAATATTAGAAAAAAGTTTATTTCATTTCTTCTATTACTTTTCGGCTTTTTTGCATTTATTGGAACTTTTTTGCTTGACAAAGCTGCTTTGAAATTAAAAATAACGTACTTAGTTTCAGTAGCAGTTTTTGTATTTATTCCAATTATATTCCTCTATCTCCAATTTTCTCCTATAATAAAAGAAATAATTAAGGGTAGATTCAAAAAACATACATTAATAATAAATATAATAATGGAAATAAAGATGACAGTAAATCAATTTCCCGCAAAATATGTTGCTATGAATGATTTAAAAACACTGATCTTAAATTCTAATATCATTGACGAATCATTTCTTCTATTTTTTAAGTCCCCAATAAAAGACAGCAGGAGTTTTAATTTTTAAGATCGGAAAGCTTTACAGTTTTAATTCTTATGTTGCGTAGGCAGTTATGTGTTGTTCACCCACATTCCATTGTAAAATAGCCGGTTACAACACTTTTAACAACACAACTGCCGTTCTCGCTCTATAGATTATCCAAGAAAGCCATCAGCTCCTTGTTGTCCCTCCAGTGTGTAGGCGTTTTTTTCCGTCGATCTCACAGCACGCTAAGGCTCTGGCCTTCATTTCCAGGTCGACCTCAGCATAGATGTTGGTCGTATTGATGGAGACGTGCCCAAGCCACGGCCTGATCGTATTGATGTCAACACCCGCCTGGAGTAAATGGGTGGCCGTTGTATGGTGTATGGTGTGGGGGCTGACTTTCTTTTCCTTTATGGCAGGGGAGTTGTTTCGCTACTTGTTCAACATAGCGTTTTACCATTGTATGGATGCCGAAGCGGATGATGGGTTGTTTAAGCCTTTTTAAAAACAAGCGCTCCGATGGCATTCGCTGGGTGGTGATGGCATTCAGTCCAAGGGCGGTTTGTTGCCATAAAGGGCAACGCCTGGGCTTATTCCCTTTACCGTTGATCAGCACGGTAACCAGATTTCCTTTTGATGCTCCTGCAATATTCAGGTCACTTACTTTCGCCTGTGCGGCCTCTGCTGCCTATTGCTTATTCATTGCCCAAGCCTTTTTCCATGCGTCAAACTGCGAAGGCCTTATCCGGTAACGGGCAAAATTTCCGTCATGTAAACTGAGTAGCTCGGTTTGAACGACTTCACTGAATTTAGCCCGATCCTCCTGGGCAAGCCTTTCTGCATAGGTTTTTATTGTTTCGTTCGCCTGCCCAGGTGACATAGCGTGCATAATGATCACCGCTATCAGGGCACGCATTTCTTCGCGATATTGGAGGCGGAAGGCATCTGGCTCACCCAGAGATTGCCGAATCGTCGAGTATCGTAGGGCAGAACGCTCATAAGCCCATATAAATACATCTTTTAGCAATTCAACGCGATTGAGTTCATAGACCCCCAGCAATCCCTGAATATAAAGATCATCCGGCACGTCAACAAACGCCAGCGGTGCCAGATTCAGCTTGTTCAAGGGGATATTGGCCGCAAGGCGCGATACCCTTTTGTTCACATCATCGAAAGGCTGCAAATAAGGGAGCTGGACCATTATAAAAAAAGCCTGCTCAAACGGATTTTCAATCTGGTCGGCTTTTTGTAGCATCAGATCGAACATTTCTTCAATCTGTTGCGGTATTCCCAACGGTGTATAGACAGAATGGGTAATGCCCACACCAAACGTCCGGAGCCTTCCGGAAGCGGCCGGATCCGGCAGGAGGTTGTTGGAAAGGAACGCATGCAGGTTGGTTATTGTATAGCGGTTAAATCCGATTTCGTTTGCCGCGTCAACGATAAATTCAATGGCGTCCTTGTGGTTAAGAATCATCTGCGCTTCTGCGGCCGTTTTATTATCAGCGGCTTTGCCCTGAGAAAGTAGGCGTTGCGTATCCAGCAAACTATAGGTATTGCCCTCGAGACGACTGGAATTCCAGGACAGGTCTATGAGCAATCGTTGTAAGATTTCTCTGGCATATGTTCCTGCCGGCTGATCCAGCCTTGCCGTTTTGCCCAGGTCCTGGAGTTTAGCTTTTTCCACCGCCGTCAGGTAGCTATCGGTATTAGGCCGGTAGGAGGTTAAAAAGTTGATATTGTATCCTACAGGAATGCGATTACCGACAGGTTGGCCAAGCTTTTTCCGGATTGCTTTGCTTTCAGCAGATAAGGGCAATACAACCCCGGTTTTTTCTACCGGTGAGGTATCTGCTGGTTGGGCAAGGTGGTAAAGTGTCGAACGTTTTTGGCCAGAAACCGTCACTACGCCTTGCTTCTGCAACTCTGCCAAACGTCGTTGAAGGGTGCGTACACTTGCCCTGGCGCCAAAGGCCGACTGGATCGTTTCAATTGAAGTGCCGCCGGGGAGCTGTTGCAATATGTTCTTTATGGCTACCAGCTCTTGTTCGACGGATATCTGGTGCTTGCTCATTGTTGGTATGTTAAGCGACAAATTTACGATATTATGCGCCAAACCTACATTTATGCGTCAAAAAAATGTCGCACAAAACAAAATTGGCGCAAAACTTCCAGGAACAAATTCATCTAATTGGTAGTCAATACATTAACAGGTCTCATTTTTAAAAAACATAGCTTGGCAAAACAACGGTACTATTATATTCATTAGAAACATCTCCTTTCCTCTCATTTTAACCGAATTTCCCTCTCATTCAGAAAGGAAAAATGAGTATTTTTGAGAGGAAAGAAATAGTTATGGAACTGACCTTGCGGAAAAAGCAAATAGTAGATATTATCCTGGAACAGCCCGACAGCGGTATAACTGCCATTTTAAAAAAACTTCCTGTTGATACAGCCGTTTCCACCCTTAATCGCGATCTAAAGGCCTTGGTGGATGAGCATGTACTTGTTAAAAATGGGCAGGGGCGTTCTACCGTGTATTCCATCCATCCCGGTTATCAGCTCGTCTATGGGGGTATTGGCGACTCTTATTTCGATAAAGACCAGGACGAACGAAAAGGGAAAAAACGCCTGGATCCTGACATCTTTTTTCATCTGGAAAAGATTCCCATTTTTACTCCGGATGAACTTCATCAGCTAGAAGCCTTACTGACTACCTTCCAGGAACGCATTCGAACATTACCGGAAGAAATCGTCCGGAAAGAACGAAACCGGCTGTCGATCGAACTCAGCTGGAAGTCCTCGCAAATCGAAGGCAATACCTACAGTCTCTTGGAAACAGAGGTATTGCTTTCAGAGAATATTCCCGCAGAAGGTAAAGAAAAGAGCGAGGCTACGATGCTGATAAATCACAAAAGAGCAATGGATTATATTTATGAGCAGCGTATCCAGTTGACACCGCTTCGCACGACTGCTATCGAAAATATTCATTCCCTGCTCTTGGAGGACCTGGGGGTCAGCAAAAATATCCGGAAACGCATCGTAGGTATAACCGGTACCAGCTATACCCCGCCGGACAATGAATTTCAGATCCGGGAGCACCTGGAGCGTGCTTGCGAAGTGATAAATCATCGTTTGTTGATATTCGAGAAGGCACTGCTCGCCGTCCTCTTCATTTCTTATATCCAGCCTTTTGAGGATGGCAATAAGAGAACTGGCCGTATCACCGGCAATGGCATCCTTATTGAAAATGGCTATTGCCCGCTGTCTTACCGGAGTGTTAAGCCCGTGGATTACAAAAAAGCCATGATCTTGTTTTATGAGCAAAATAGCATAGCGGCCTATAAGAAGCTGTTTATCGACCAGTTTGCTTTTGCGGTCAATAATTATTTCCGGTAACAACAAGTCAGAACGGGCGTTAACGAACGAGGGCGATTTTCCAACTTTAATTTTATTACGTAATAGCAACTCGTTAACGCTTGTTAAATGCAAATGCGCCTCAGGATCAGCCAAGGAGCCTTCGACTCCGCAGCTAATCCTCGGTAGCGGGGAGAGCTCGCTCGCAATAACATATTAATTATATAACAATTTTCCGGATTTAGTCATTATACTCATACTCTGATATCCCGAACCAGTCAGCGTTAAGGAATCCTTTGCTACAAACGATGCGGGATCTAATACCATGATTTTAGTCTGAGGTGCCGACGGATTATAATTGGGATTTCTCAATGCGTAAACGGATCCTCCGCAAAAGATAGGGTTCTCATAATACCACACGAAATGATTTATAGATACTGAATCCCCCGTGGAAGGCTTTACACCTGCCAGGAACTGGTTGATAAAATCGCTGCCATAAGCATATACATTGCCATTGTAAAGATAAAGTCCGTAGAATGAGGCAATAGGAGATTGTTGGTATTTCCACTGCCATAGATTTCCTCCGGTCCGAACGTCAAAGGCATAAAGATCCAAAGGTGAAGTGTGATTAAATGTATATATATAATTGCCGACCACAATATGTTGCCCATCATATTGCTGATCACTGACGATCCATTTTTGCAAACCGGTAGTCTTATCAAGAGCCACTAAGTTTCCTATTCCGTTCGTAAAACACAGTAAGCCACCGGCAATTAACAGTCCTGCGGGCGGGTTGTATCCTATGGAACTTGTCCATAGGGTACTTTTTGAGAGTGTATCAACCGCAGAGATACTATAGTTAGCCGTGTTGAAAGAAGCGCTGATTGTATAAAGGATATTCCCATCGACAACCGGCGCATACGGTAACAGATTGGGAATACTCTGCAGCCAGGTAAGGTTTCCTGTGCTGACGTCAAATCCATATAAAAGATAATTTTGAGGCCAGAATACTGTCCCGTGGTCAACTACAGGTACACTGGACGTTGTCTCGTTATTCTTGTAAGTCCATATAACAGAACCGGTTTTGGCATTGATAGCCGTTAATTTTCCGTAGGAAGAGCTTACAAATAAAACTCCATTGCCATAAGCGGGAGATGCCAACGCTTCTCCAACGAACTCATCCTTCCATCGCAACGTTCCATTGAGATTTAGCACCGTCAGGGAACCGGATGAGGACCTGTTTGAGTCATAATCCGTTGACAGCAGAACAATGCCGTCTGCCGTATCTAAAGACCCATGTGAAGCCAGGGTCGAATCAACTGGAGGGCCAATAGGGTTATTGTTTTTATGACAGCCGCCGCCAGATATTCCTATAGTAATAAAGAGAATGAGCATTATCTTGAAGCATAATACAGGCTCAGGCTTATGTTTCATAATTGAGAAGGCTAGGTTAGGGTGGAAATGAAGATACCCTTTTTTACATTACCTTTAACGCCATCAGATATAACTTTATTTACCCCTTTTATGAACCTTTATAAATTTGCAGGCTCTATCCTCGTGAAAACAAGCCTTTGGCTCGGGCTGTCAGCCCTTTTACTTTTAGACTCCTGCTCAAGGAGTTCCCCAATCCCCCCCACCTCGCCCCAACCTACAGGCAGTCTTAATATCAACTTAACCAATTCATTGCAGGACGCCGCCTCGACGAGCTTTGAATTGATCGTTTCCGACCGAAGCGGCAACAAATTGCTTGATACTACGATGGTATATGGTAGTAATATCAAAATGACTTTAAAGACGGACGATACTCTTTTCAACGTAATGTCCATTGCCCATAATACCAGTAATGGTATTTATTTTGCCTATTTGTACAAGGATGTAAACCCCAGCACCTGGACAAAGCTGAACTGGTTCAGCTATTCTGCAGCTATCCCTGCCGGCTCGATTAGCTTGGGCCGAATCTATTATAACCATGTAAAACCCGTCAAACAAATCCCCTATTTCTCTTCCGGCGGCTCAGGCTACGCACTCTCTCTCATTTAATAGCTACAATCCGATAGATTCGTTCATAGACGTTCATTATCAGCGGCGCGGAAGCAATCTCGCTTATGTAATGCTGCCCGATCTCGGTCTTTATCATTTTTCCACTCCGGTCAGCGATTTCGATTCGGTATCCCTTGCAAATATGGACACCGCCGTAAAGCTCAATTTCGGTAAACCATCTCAGGTAACGGTGCAAACACCCACTCTATACGGGATCATGGACACCACCGATCTTTCCAACACAATAATATTGTACAGCTATTATACCGCAGCAACCGGTGTAGACGTGATCTATCCCCCAAAGTGGTGCAAAAATATTCGCTGGAAGTTTCTGGCATCGACAGTACAGACAAGAGTACCGGATTTTCCTATTATCATTATGGAAGTACAGTTCCATCCTACCTGCCCTTTACAGATCAGTCGGAATATATACTCAACAGTACGCAGCCTAATAATTTTTCTGTTAGCTTCCCGACTGTCAAGCCGTCCTATTATGAAACGGTTTGGGGTAACGGCAAGGTCGAATTAATTTTATACGCCCCTCCGACGACTACCCAATTGCAACCCACAACGGAACTCGCCGCTATGAAAAGCCGGCTGCTGGCAGGCCAGGATATCAGTAATCTTTCCTTCTATCAATTTGTCTATGAGAACGCTGAAGGCAAGGATTATGGTGGGTTCTTCAATTATGAGTTCAATGCCGATTTGCTGCAAAAAGAACGGTTGCCGTCATCTATAAGATTTTCGAAAACATACTAATAGAATACCCAAAGTAAATGAGCGCAATGCAGTAAGCATCTTTGCGGTCAATAATTGCTCCGGTCACCAGGCCTAACGGGCGCTAACGAACTGAGGTGGTTTTCCAATTTAATTTTTTGACGTAATCATAGCTCGTTAAGCATTGTTAATCTGAGTTCTAAATGCCATTTTTGTATACGAAAATGTATACGAAAAAACGCTGAAACCCTTGCTGGTAAACCATAGTCCTGATCCTCGTCGGGCAACAAAGGCCCTCAGCTTTCGTTGAGGGCCTTTGTTTTTTATGAAACCTTGTCCACCACATAAGTCCCAGCTACAAGATCGCCGATCCTCGCCCGTTTTTCATTGCTCACAGCGACAAGGATGCCTATTAACAGAAAACAATCTACACAGTCGAAAAGATGTCTGACGAAGGAACTCCCAATGGTAGAAGGATCCCCATTTTTGCGAATGACTCTGATAGCCAGCGCCTTTTTACCAATAGTCTGCCCCGTCTTTCCTTCCATAAACGGAATAATAAAAAACCAACAAACCATGTATCCGAAGGCAGGCCAACCAGACAAATGGAAACCAGAGGACGTTTCCACTTCACGGTTTGTCGTAGATTTTCCCGGTTCTGTTGTGGAAGATACGGTAGTGGTAACAGTTGTAGCTTCATACCTGTCACCAAAAAGGTTACCCATTATTATAAGAATGATTAATATTATCAGTCCATCGACCATAGCTGCTGCGATTCTCTTTCCAAATTTGGCTGATTCAGGCTGTTCGATGAAATCGGATAGTATATTTTGCTGAACATCACTCATACTGGCAGTTTTGTAATGGTATATGGGATGGCTAAATATACATAAAATCAGAATCGGCTCCGGCGGCTATAGAAAGTAAAAGTTCGACCGATCATTGGGCTGCAATGGCAGATGGGATTCGGAGGGCAACTGCGTTCGAAGACTCTTCAAATTAGTGGCAAAGGAGTCCTCAAAATGAAAACCCGTATTTATTTCAAGCCCATCGCAGGTGTGATAGGACCGCAAATATCCTTGCTTCACAAAAATAAATATTTCTGCAAGTCTCCCCTTCTTTTAAGAGGATCTGTCCTTTGTTATATTTCAAAGGGCTGGCAATGGCGCAAAAGCTTTCCATATCTTTCGCCGGGAGATCGGCGATGCTTAGGGCCTTCCGTTTTAACCTGTCATAGGTAAATTGCATCCATCTCAAGTTAAGTAATTTATCCGGTCGGTATCCGCTGACAAATACAATGCTCTTTTTCTCGGTAGTCAGATTCACCAAATCAAATAAAAAGGTAAAAAAAATTTGCGCAACCGAATGGTAGCATTTATATTTACAGCTAAAAAAGTGTCATAATGAAAACAACAAAGATCTTTTACTGGATATTTACAATCCTGATGATTGCACTAATGCTCTTCTCTGCCGCTGGCAGCTTTATGAATAATCCGCAAGGAGTTGAATTTGCAAAGCATCTGGGTTATCCGATCTCTTTATTTAAATTTCTCGCCGTTGCAAAAATATTGGGTGTCATCGCCATTCTTGTTCCCGGCAATCCAAAGTTAAAGGAATGGGCCTACGCAGGATTTACTTTCGATCTGATCGGGGCCGTCTTTTCAGGATTGGTGGTAGGAGATCCTGTTATTGCCTGGATACCTGTATTTGTAGGGCTCATTTTTGTATTTGGCTCATACATTACTTACCATAAACTATTGAAGCCGAGCGTATTGGCCCCTACCCCGCTTTAAGGTTTCATTTTGCAACCTTCGGGTAATGCAAAGCAGGGTAGACCAGCCCTTCTACCCGTCAGGCGGCGACCTTGTGGGGAAATGAGAGAGCTGTCCGTTGCTGCATTCCCCATAACATCCGGGCGAAAACGATGCCGACCAGCGCCATGCCGGCTCCGACCAGGGAAGGAGAACTGTATCCAAAGCCTGCGGCGATGGGCAAACCACCGAAAAAGGCGCCGAGAGCATTTCCGATATTGAATGCGGCCTGGGTTGCGGCTGCGCCGATCAATTCGCCTTCCCTGGCCGTCCGGATCATCAGCAGTTGTATCGGCGTCGCCAGCGCGATCGACAAGGCAGCGGCCATAAACGTAAAACAGAGGGACAGGACCTGGTAAGAGGAAAAGAAGAAAATGAGCATCAGTACCGTAGTCATGGATGCTAACAGGATAATACAGGCTTTTACGGGTTCCATTTTGTCCGCCAGCTTACCTCCGACAATATTGCCGACGACCATTCCGAAACCCGCCAGGATCATAATATAAGAAATGGTATTGGCGGAAAAATGGGACACTTCGGTCATAAGCGGGGCGATATAACTGATCCAGGCAAACAAACCACCGGTACCGATGGCGGTCGTGAGTATAATGAGCCAGGGCTCCCAACGCTTGAATACGCCCAACTCCGATCTGAAGTTGCCTGAACGGTTGATAGGGATGGCCGGCATCCATAGCTGCAGGAATATGAGTGTTATCACCCCGATCACGGTGACGATGCAGAAGGTATATCTCCAGGAATAATGATGGCCGACGTAGGTGCCCAGGGGGACGATCAGCAGATTGGCCAGGGTCAATCCCGCGAACATCATGGAAATGGCCCGGGCTTCCTTTCCCTTGTCGGCAAGCCTGCTTGCTACTACCGATCCAACACCGAAAAACGCTCCATGGGGCAATCCGGCCAGCAACCGCATTATAAGCAGCGTCGTGTTGCCGGGAGCTATCGCTGACAATCCATTGAATAGAGTAAATATACCCATCAGGGCCAGCAGTATCTTTTTGGGCCCAAAATTACCACTGATCGCCACGAGTAGCGGGGCACCTATTACCACCCCGGCAGCATAGGCCGAGATGAGGTGACCGGCGGCAGGAATACTGATCTGAAAGTCTTTGGCGATGTCCGGCAGCAGGCCCATCATGACAAATTCCGTGGTGCCGATGCCTAAACCGCCTAATGCAAGAGGAACTAAATATCTTTTCAAGGTGCTATTCTACATACGGCTTTTTCACAATCTCCTGTGCAAAGATATCGATAATGAAAGGAAAGGCTCCCAAAAGGGAAAACTAACAAAAAATTAAGCGCTTTTCATTTTTAAAACCCTATTCTCTCCCGGTCATCCCACTTTCTTTGGGCGGCTTTTTCATCCAGCAAGTTTTCCATCGCGTCATAAATATGGTTTAATTGCGCGTCCTGTTCACCTAACCTTTCTTTAATTTCCCTTTATCAGCTCGGGGCATATAAAATACTTGTTTTACGATCTGTTTTTCACTTTGTTTGCAACTAATTGATATTCAATGATCGTTCGAACCCTCGTCGGGCAACAAGGAATCCGCAGCTTATGCTGCAAGTTTTGTTTTTCTGGTAGCGGGGCTATCGAAAAATCCTATATGAGGACTATCTGCCCCGCAACGATAGAACAACGGATAGAAAAATTTGCAGCAATAGGCAGGTGGGAGGAGCTCTAAGGATCATTCCAT
>DASWFF010000098.1:0-6190 GCA_036394375.1 Puia sp. | reverse complement strand
TCTGACTTTAATCTCTTTTCGGAAATTAACGTCTTTAATCGAATTTATTTCGCTAACATAACCTTACCGTAAATACTTGATTTACGTGCTGTTGCTTCCAAACTTTCAAAGAACTTTCGGCCTTTTTCGCCGCCCGATTTTCGATCGGGTTGCAAAGGTAAGAGCCTTTATGATTCTAACCAAATATTTCTGTTATTTTTTGAAGATTTTACACTTCGTTTTGTAACCAGATTTTTTTGAAGAACTATCGCTTTTTTTGAAGCGGACGGCAAAGATACGAGGAGTATTTTTATCACCAAATTTTTCTTCCCTTTTTTCAAAATCTATTTTAGATTTTGTCTTCTTCCCAACTCCTTATTTCTTGTTAACCGTCTGCAAAGAACTAATCCGTTTTCTACTTTATCCTTACCCTGTTTTCCGGCTGTCTCCAACCCTCTTTTCTCACTAAATCTACTCTTTCACCAGGCGCATATTTCAAATTCGGGTTGCAAAGATAAGCAGTTGTGTATCCCCGCCAAATATTTTTAAAGCTTTTTTCCCTTCATTCTCTGAAACATACAACTGGTAAGGGTTTGACAGGATAAAAAAGTTTTTCCCGCTTTCCGGTTGCCGGTCGCTGCCTGATGAGCTCCTTTACGGCAGTTAGTCACCCCCTTGTCAACACCTGCGGAGATGTCGCGTTACAATCCGCTCATTCGAACACACTAACAGGATAGTTCACCCGAAAAAGGAAAAGCCCATGCCCGGGTGCTGAAAAATCCGTCTGCCCGTTGTCCTTGCTTTGAAGGATTTCCCCGAATTGGGAAAGGCTGATCTTGCCCCTCCCCACCTGCAGCATCGTACCCACCAGTCCGCGCACCATCCCCCGCAAAAAACGGTTGGCCACGACCCGGTATACAAGGCAGTCATTTTCCTCCTGCCATCCGCTCTGCTGAATCGCACAAAGAAAGGTCTTCACTTGGGTGTTCCTTTTGGAAAAAGCCGTGAAATCCTTCTGGAGAAGGACCAGGTCGGCCGCCATTGCCAGCTTCTCCCTATCCAGGGTATAGGGGTAAAACCAGGCCCGATCCGTCTGAAAGGGGTTTTTCTCCCGGTAAAGGTAATATCGGTATTCCCGGCTGATCGCATCAAACCGGCAATGGGCGTCCGGGGTCACCCGGTGAAAATTCCGCAGAGCAATATCCCCCGGAAGCAGGGCATTAATATTATATAGGACCCTGGGATCTATAAGATCCTCAGAATCAAGATGGAAAAAATTTTGCAGGGCATGGACGCCTGTATCGGTACGGGAAGATCCGGTCAGTTCAAACTTCCGGCGGAAAAAGGTCGCCAGGGCCTTCTCCACTTCCTCCTGGATGGAGCCGGCATTGTCCTGGATCTGAAATCCGCTGTAATTCGTCCCCTTATAGGTTATTTCCAAAAAGTATCTGGGCATTTGAACAGGGTTTGCGGTGAAATAACACGGATCAGCCGTGACAGTATTATTGATTTATCGTGATTTTACTGGTTTTCCAGTGACCATGGAAGGCGGGAAGCAGGAGAAGAGGGATTACTGACCTGTCATTGTCCTGAATTTGCTGTTATACACCGGATCAGCCAACAATTCCGATAATTCTTTAAAATGTTCATCCGAGACGAAAGGATAGGCAGTCTCCAAAAACCTGAATTTCTGCGCATCCGAGGTAAACACTTCGCTCAAAGCCTTTATTTGCTTGGTACTGAAACACTTGGATTTGAACACTTTATGAGCGGCCGAAATCCGGTCTTCCTCCTTACCGGTTTCCAGCATTTTTACCCTTAATTTATCGACATCATACTCCGTAGCAAAATTCCTGCAATCAGAGTTAATAAAGAGGGAGTGGGACGGGGTCTTTTTCTGAGCAGAATCCGATCGGAGGGTCGCGGTGGCGGCAGAAGATGTCTTCTGAGCAGGGGCCGCCGCTCCAATTTGCGTAGGTATCCCGGCAAAAGCCAAAGCGGGGGTATCTGACCCGGTCTGCGAAGAAACGGCAGAACCGGTTTCAGCCGGGCGTTGAGCCAAACGGGTTGCAGTGTCCACAGGTATGATCACTACGATCGTATCCGCCTTCCTTCCCTTAATATGGTCTACATATACCAACCTGACCCCTTTTGTTGTCTTTCGCTCGCTGAGTTTGACAACGGAACCAGCTTTAGGTAAGGGCGGAACGGCGGCAGGGGTAAGTCCGGTAACGGCCAAAGAATCTCCCTTATGAACGGTCGAATCTATAATAGGGGAACCCTCTTTCCCAGAAGACAGGGTTTGCCGGGAAGAATCCGCAGGAACCGGCGGACTCAAAGCAACGGTTCTGAAGGTATCTACCCTGCCGGGCACACCCGTACCCGGAACGGCAGTTATTTTGGCCGTATCTGCTCTTCCGGCAAGAGTACCCGTGTCCGACCGGAGAGTACTATCCGGCCGGGCGGCTTCTTTCGGTGTCTCCGTTCCGGCTGGTGAATTCATTACCGTGACAGCAACGGATGAAGTATCTTTTCGGGGACTATCTTTCAACGTCGCCTCCATGGCATAGGTATTGTACATAACAGCGGTATCACTCACCACCCCCGCCATTAACCTGGAAAAGGCATCGTCTTTTTTAACCCCTCCCAGGTGGTTTTGGGGCTCAACCTCCTTTTTTTCATCCGGCATTTTTAATTCCAGGGTTCGCGGGTTGAACAGGCCCCAGCCCTTCCCGCCCAGGTCCTTTAGCTGAAACTCCAGGTCTTTTTTATGAATGCTGACCGAAAATTGCTGTTCCGGAAAGAGTTGTTTTGGAAATCCAATGGTAATACCGTAGGAGCCTTCTTTCAGCTGCGAAAGAATCAAATGCCCCTGCGCTGAAGAGCTAAAGAGTTTGCCCTCCATACGGGCATAAAAGGGTTGATTATTATCGGCTTGGATCAGAACGAAGTATTCCTGTTGTGCGTAATTCCTGCCCGCCATTAAAATCAATAGTATTGCCAGACCAATCTTTGACATGGATTGAGATGTTATGCCTTTTAGTAAACCCGGCGACAGACGGGATGATGTTTTACTTAGGCAATCCCGGTATTAGACGGGATCGCTGAGACCAATGAAAAGACATTAATCCCGAAGCAACTCCGGCAACGGCCGGACTCGCCAAGACCAATGAAAAGACATTTATTCCTTGGCAAACCTACATTAAAATTGCTAAAAACACAATGAACAGATTAGGCGTAGGATACGGTTGCGGATTAGTTATTATGCAAAAGTCCCCCCGCAAAACCTTTTATACTATTTTGCTATCTGTAACCCGCCTCATCTATTATCTTTACCACCTGAAAAAAAATTATATATGAATTGCCCATGATGATGGATTTCTCACCATGGCGGGATCATCTGAAAATTTAAAAGATAACTATGCGAGTACGTAAACAACCTTTTTTAGTCTTGATTGGAATGCTGGCAGGAACCCTTCTATGGGCGCAGCAAGGCCCCGAAGGGAAAGACGAAGCCTGGAAGAAAAATTATCGGGCTACCGCTACCAAATTCAACGACCTGGTCGATACCCGGCTGGATGTAAAGTTCGATTATGACAAGTCTTACATGTATGGGAAGGCCTGGATAACGCTAAAGCCCCACTTCTACCCCACCGATTCTCTGTCCCTGGACGCCAAAGGGATGGATATCCACAAAGTAGCCATTGTAAAAGAAGGTAAGACAGAGCCGCTTAAATATGACTATGACGGGATGATCCTGAAAATCCACCTGGATAAGACCTATAAATACACGGATAAGTATACCGTCTACATCGACTATACTTCCAAACCGAATGAATTGAAGGTACAGGGAAGCGCAGCGATCACAGATGCTAAAGGGCTCTATTTCATCAATCCCAGGGGCGAAGAAAAGAATAAACCCACCCAGATATGGACACAGGGAGAAACCGAAGCGAATTCAGCCTGGTTTCCCACCATCGACAAGCCTAATCAAAAGACCACCGAAGAGATCACGATGACCGTGCCAGCCAAATATGTCACTTTATCCAACGGAAAGCTGATCGGCCAGAAGCTGAACGGAGATGGCACCCGCACCGATCATTGGAAGATGGATCTTCCCCACGCCCCCTACCTGTTTTTCATGGGAGTCGGAGACTATGCGATCGTGAAAGACTCCTATAAAGGAAAAGAGGTCAGCTATTATGTAGAGAAAGAGTACGGTCCCGTTGCCAGAAAGATCTTTGGTAATACTCCTGAAATGATCGCTTTCTATTCCCGCATTACCGGCGTCGATTATCCCTGGGTTAAATATGCACAAATCGTAGGAAGAGATTATGTGAGCGGCGCCATGGAAAATACCACCTGTACCCTCCACGGCGAGAGCGCCCAGCAGGATGCCCGCGAATTGACCGATGGCAACGGATGGGAAGACGTGATCGCCCATGAGTTGTTTCACCAATGGTTTGGCGACCTGGTAACCACGGAAAGCTGGAGTAATATCACGCTGAACGAATCCTTTGCCGATTACAGCGAAACCCTGTGGAATGAATACAAATACGGCAAAGACGCAGGAGATGCCATCAATTCCATCGGCATACAGAGTTATCTGCAACAGCCGGATAATGTGGAAAAAGACCTGGTACGATTCTATTATGCAGACAAAGAAGACGTATTCGACCAGGTGAGTTACCCGAAGGGGGGACGTATCCTGAATATGTTACGTAATTATGTCGGAGACAGCGCTTTTTTCAAATCACTGAATCTCTACCTGACTACCAATAAGTTCAAATCCGCCGAAGCACAGAACTTACGCCTGGCTTTCGAAGAAGTGACAGGCCAGGATCTCAACTGGTACTGGAACCAATGGTATTATGGCAGCGGTCATCCCAAGCTGACAATTGACTATGTATATGATGACGCGGCAAAGACCGTGCAGGTGATCATCAACCAGACCCAGGAAACCGGCAAAATATTCAAATTGCCGATTGCTATAGACATCTATAATGGTACTACCAAAGAACGCCACAAGGTTTGGGTACAGGATAAGACGGATACCTTTAGTTTTTCCTATGCCAACCGGCCCGAACTGGTGAACGTGGACGGGGACAAGATCTTGCTTTGCCAGAAGAAAGATAACAAGACCCTGGATAATTTCATTTATCAGTATAAGTACGCCGGTCTGTATATGGACCGCCGGGAAGCGATCGATTATTGCTCAAAGAACCAGGACGATCCCAAGGCACTCGATCTGTTAAAAGCAGCATTAAAGGATCGTTATTACCGGCTGCGGAATTTCACCTTGTCAAAGCTCGATCTGAAGAAGGATGCGGTCAAAACCGCCTTCGAATCCTCCATCGCTGAAATGGCGGCACATGATCCGAGCCGGGTGGTAAAAGCGACTGCCATAGAAATGCTGGGTACCTACCACAACCCCGCTTATAAATCCCTTTTTGCAAAGGCTGCCACGGATTCTTCTTATACAGTATCGGGAAATGCGCTGGGGGCTTTGTCCGCTGTCGACAGTTCCGCAGCGCTGGCCCTGGCGAAGAAATTTGTCAAAGAGCCGGCCAAAGGCAAACTGGTAGCCGCCATCTCTTCGATTTTGATCAAATCCGGAGATGAGAGCAGTTTTGATATGATATCGGATAATTTCGAGAAGATGCCGCTGGGCCAGGAAAAATTCATGTTCACCATGCCTTATTCGGATCTTGTATCCAAGGTAAAGAATACGACCCAGGTAAAAAGAGGGGTAGACCTGATCGTGAAGCTGCGCGAAGCTATTCCCCAGGCCTACCGCAGTCAAACGGATGGGGTCATCAATAATGCTTTAAGCGGGATTGCTAAGAAAAAGGAAGGGGCCGGTCTGCAGGAACAAGCCGATTATATTAAATCGAAACTGCCGGCTGGAACACAGAAAGGATTTTAGAATACTTATATATATACTAAAAAGAGCGAGGCCCTCCCAGTCGGAAGGGCCTCGCTCTTTTTATATTTTACCAGCTGCCGCCGGCGCCACCGCCGCCGCCGCTGCCGCCGCCAAATCCACCGAAGTCGCCTCCTCCGCTGTCACCACCGCCCCAGTCGCTACTACCTCCGCCGCCACCCCAGCCGCCCCGGCTACTGCTCCCGAGCATAGTGCCTAACAGGAAAGGTAACATGCCGCTGCCGCCAAAGAGACCTCCCCCACCACGGCCGATGAAAAGGAAGACAA
>DASWFF010000097.1:0-46001 GCA_036394375.1 Puia sp. | reverse complement strand
TGCCGCTGCGGAACTGTTCCTTTACTTTTTGCTTGGCTAGTTCATAATCGAATGGCTCAGAGGCCGGTGGCATCTTCTTTTTCATCTTACTGTGTTTAAAGTTAAGAATTTAACTCTTGACACAGTTCATTTTACACTCTCTTTTCTTCCTTTGTACGTCATAGGACAGCCTTCCTTTCATGATGGGAAGTAAACTGGTTCTCCCATAAGTCAAACCGTATTTCCCCATCACCACGAGAAAACCGGTATCGAAGATCTCTCCTTCCATAATGCGGTTATTAATCGCTTTGGCAACTGTGAGATTCCAATCAGGGTCCGACACCTGTTTTTTGATTCTTTCTACAATAACAGACCCGCCAAGATCGGTTTCATATTTTTTCCAATAAAAGGGTAGTATTTTCAGCATAAAAAATGCAAGTGGTAGCATAGCTGCCAGTAAAGGTGACAACTTACAGTCAGGACCAAGTATTATCCTAATATTTCAATTCCAATTATTTCACCATCATCATCAAAATCAAAATTTAAAGGGATTCCTTTATAATTAGTTATAAGTTCATTTATAGAGATCGTCTTTTTAACAATCCCGCTACTTATTTTTTTGGGATGCTTGGGCAAGTATAAGTAACCAACTTGCTCATCATCTTTACTTAATTTCAATATAATTTTTTTTGATCCCATACAGTTTTTATTTAGCATTTAATACTGTCTTGAGAGACTCATTGAGCCTAGCTCTCTTAAAATTTGCCAAACATCATGTACTACCTCAGGCATTTTGTCAATCGTTTAATAGTAAAACTTTTTGATCTATTCAATAAGGAATCATATCGAACTCCTATTTCTTTAATAGTATCAACTTCTTTATTGATCACATTATTATAATAAATCAATTGGCGATCGACATCTATATTGTTTGAATAGATAACTCGTCCGTTGCTCCCAACATTATCAATTCTTATTTTCATCGAAGTCTTTGGCTGATGGGAGATCAGCAGCAGCGTTTTAATAGTGTCTGTACTATTTTCGCCTTTGGCTACCCGTAAAGAGTCTAGGAGGCTTCGGCATATAAATAATCTTCTATTAAAAGAGTGTTCGGTGCTCTAGTAGTCCCGGTGATTGTCGATAACACTAATTGTCAAATTTCAGCCATACTCTCTCATTTATCATAAATATGCTTTTCTTGCTATTTATAACGCCTATTGAGGAAGTCGTATCCATTATCTTCCAATCCGAGTTTTCAGGAAATAAGAATTCGTTTTGTTTTTTCTTTAGAATTAGGACATATACGTTTTTATCTTCGAATTTTAAAAATCCTCTTACGGTAATAGAATAAAAATTTTCATCGGGGTATTTCCAGACAGCTTTAATATCCAATGCTGCCACGGACTTATTAAAGTCCCGCTGCATTTTTGGCGTCAGTTCAAAATTATCGGAAATTACATGACCATTTAAATGGAAAAAGTAAAATTTATTTTCTTTAAATCTGTGCTCGGCATAGAAATTAGAATCAGATAAGCTGCCAGCTTCCATATTCGCGGCAAAGTTGATAAAGCAGCTTTGATTTATTTTAAAGAAAGTAATGAATTCTCTTTTGTCATCAATCTTTGGATAATCCCTATTACTAAAATAGAACGTAATCGCACAGATGCCCAGCACAATTAAAAACAGATTTATTTTATTGATTTTAATCATCCGTTAAACAATTTATTTCGCTTAATTTCTTTTCCCTGTCTGAGCTTTAGCGAATGATATACTGTCGGTATATCATTGGTCCATTTTTTCAGGATCAAAATAATAGCGATGATTTCCAGTCTTGTCACTAACCCAATCCAAAAGCACAACCCGAATAAAATAACCGACTGGCATTGCAGGATAACCTGGATCAATGTCGCGAACAGGAAAAGCGTCCAGATCTTTGCGCCGATCGAGTGCGTGGCTATTTCTTTTTTGAATTTTAAAAAACTGACGAGATAGGTTAACCCTTCTGCCCCTACAAGGATCGTCAGCCGGATCGCATTCGATTTGAAAAAATCCGGGCATTGAATGTACGTAGCAATAGCAACGGATATAAAGAATGCCTGGTCGATAGTAGAGTCCATTCGCCGGATCTTCTGTGTGGAAATGCCTAGTCTCCTGGCAATAATACCGTCAAAAATATCCGTTAACAGGCCGATCGAAAAAAGGACAATGACAATGACCCTGTAATGGTCAATTTTTGCTACGCTTATTGCAAGGATGACCAGGCCTATGATAAGCCTTGAATAAATCAGAGCAAGGGGGATTCGGGTCATTATGTATGAATTCTACGGTTCCGCATTAATAAACGGGAATGGCTGTTCATTAGTGCCTGGAGCAACCGTCATAGGTATAAACCCCTATAGATCGACGAGAGAAGTAAGGGGATGCCGCAGATTGCGGTAATTGATCATGTCGACAATCACGCTGCCCACACTGATGGGACTCTCCACGCGCAGGGCGATATGATTAGGATCGTCGCTGACCCAGACCGTCATTTTTTCCCCGCCTTCGAAGATGGTGCCTTTGATCAGCAGGGGTTTGAATTTGATCGTGCGGAACTTGGCATATTTTGTCCGGATGGTCTCTTTACCCAGGTAACGGATATACAGATGATAGACCTGCCTGTCCAGGAACATATCGAAGGGTACTTTATCCCCTGGTTTGAGTTTACTCCATTCAATATTGCGGGCGTAGAAGATGGCGCTCAGGACGTCCTGTATACAGGAAGGCACCGTATAGACCCCTTCCGTGGTGACGGCCGTATTGGTGGCTTTCACGAAGGTGACGTTCTCGTAGGTCTTGTATCCCCCTTCATTGATATTCCTGATGAACTTCATAGGCTGAAGAGTGGCCGTATCGATATAACTTTCGTAGCGGTCCCTCACTCTATAAAATTTGTCATAGAAGCTGTAGGTCTTGCCATCCCCGACTATATGATAGACGTCTTTTCCGCTCATATGTTCGAGCGTATTGGTGAAGACAGCCTCTCCGGCCCCCACATATACATTGGCCAGCTTATAAAGCACTTTATAGGTGAGCGTCTCGCCGGCCTGGAAAGCAGTGTTGCGCACCCCGCAAAATTCATCGCCGGCCTTTAATGGTAGGGACAGGCCCGTTAACAGCAGGATACAAATTGTAATAAATATTCTCATTTATTTTTAAATAATTTGATGCTTAAAATTAACAAACTCCCTATTAAAGCCGGTATAATCAGGTTGATCAGCCAGATCGCAAAGGAGGCGGCAAAAATCCCGACAGTATTCGTGCTGAATAACTCAAGCGCCTGTATACTTGCCTCCCATCTGAGCCCCAGCTCAGTCAGGAAAGTAAAGGTAGGAATAAGAGCCATCACCAGAAAAACCACGCTGACCCCTCCCCCTATCTGCCCGAGGCTGAGAATTACCCCGAACAATGGAAAAATCAGGCCATACTGAACAATGAATACAACATATCTGGCAAAAGATAAGAACAAAATCCTCAATAAGATCGTTGCATCAAAATTTTCTAAAACTTTTATATAAGCCAGGAATTTACCTGATCGGGGGATCTTCCTCAGGATCCTCAGGACCCAGGACAACCGGAAATAAATAATTGTTAAACTTAACAGGAGCAGGAAAGCGACGCAGAGCAGGCTATTCAGCCAGAATTCCAGGTAGGGCTTTCCGGGGGCACCCTGCTGATGCAGCGTATAGCGCATGTAAAAGATGCCTGCCATCCCAACAGCCAGGGTGATCAGCAACTGGGCGATACTGCAGACGATCGTCAGGGATATGGAGGCAAGTCGTTTGCCTTCTTTCACATATAAAATGCGTCCCAGGTATTCTCCTATCCGGTTGGGGGTAAAGGAAGCCATAGTAGCGCCGGTGAAGATGGCTTTAAAAGCATTGCAGTAAGAGATGCCGCCTACCCGGCGAAGGGCCAGCTGCCATTTGCGGGCTTCGATCCCCCAGTTCAGGGGCATGAGCGCGACCACTAACCATAGCCTCCATTGCTGAGAGCCGGTCATCGCCCGGCCAATTTTATCTAAAGAGCCGCGCCAGTCGCGCTGGTGGATCACCTGCCACCAGATAAAACAGGAAAGGAGCAGGAATACCAGCGGCCCTATGAAATAGTTGAGTATTATTTTGATATTTTTGTTCAATCGCACGATCAGACAATCAGCATCAAAAATAGCCTTACTCTTGCAAAAACAATCTAAAATAATTCTGGGGATCGATCCGGGTACCGTAATAATGGGGTATGGCCTTATCTTGTGCTCCGGCAGCGAGCTCAGCCTGATCGCGATGGGCGTCCTGAAGTTGTCTGCCCGCAATGACGCTTATGAGCGGTTGAGGCTGATCCATAAAAAAGTAAGGGAGCTGATCGCAGAGTATCACCCGCATGATTTCGCTATCGAAGCGCCCTTCTTTGGAAAGAACGTCCAGAGCATGCTCAAGCTGGGACGGGCCCAGGGAGTAGCCATTGCCACGGCTATGAATGCCGGGCTGCCGGTCACCGAATATTCTCCCAGAAAGATCAAGCAATCTGTCACCGGTAATGGTAATTCAGGGAAAGAGCAGGTATGGAAGATGCTGCAAACCATTCTGCACCTGGGAGAGGGCATCAAGGAATATGACGCCTCGGATGCCCTGGCAGTAGCGGTATGCCACCATTTCCAGCATCGGTCTCCCGCCAAAACCCACGCTACGGATAAGCCCCTGGCCGCCGGCGCCCCTTCCCGCAAGAAATCGAAGGACTGGGGGTCTTTCATCAAAGAAAATCCCGGTAAGGTCCGTACCCGGTAGTCAAAAATATATCTTAATCTTACATCTAAATTTAAAGGGTTTATCAATGAAATGTTCATTAGTCACCGGTGGGTCGAGAGGTATAGGCAGGGCAATCTGTATCAAAATGGCCCAAATGGGGTATTATGTCCTGGTCAATTATAAATCGAATGTGGAAGAAGCGGATAAAACGCTGACATTAATAAAACAGGAGGGCGGTAATGGCGAATTATTACCCTTCGATGTTTCCAGGAAAGAGGATATCCAGGAATCTCTTGGCAAATGGATAGAAGCCAACACGGATAAATACATTGAAATACTGGTAAACAATGCCGGCATCAAGGATGATACCCTGATGATGTGGATGAAAGACGAGCAATGGGACAATGTCATAAAGACGAACCTGGACGGATTCTTCTATGTTACCCGCCTGGTATTAAACAGCATGCTGGTTAAAAAATACGGAAGGATCGTCAATATCGTCAGTCTTTCAGGCCTGAAAGGGCTGCCCGGGCAAACCAATTATTCAGCGGCCAAGGCCGGCGTGATCGGAGCTACCAAGGCGCTGGCCCAGGAGGTAGGCAGACGGGGAATTACGGTCAATGCGGTAGCGCCGGGATTTATTAAAACAGATATGATCGAAGGCCTGGATGAGAAGGAATTGAGGAATATGATACCGGTTAAACGGTTTGGTTTGCCGGAAGAGGTAGCTCATGCCGTGGGATTCCTCGCTTCCAAAGAAGCCGCCTATATTACAGGCGAAGTACTATCCATCAATGGCGGGTTGTATTCCTAAAAATAATTTGGGCTGTTTTTAATAAAAAGTTAATATTCAATCACTTGTTTAATACTATTTTGCATGTTTAGGGTGTGGAAAAAATGCCCCACTCCGTGAGGGCTAACCCGCCGCAGGCAATAAAAGTGCCGGAATTAAGTTATTTTTGTATTTGCGGGAAATTTTTGTTATTTATGTACGGTAAGTAAGATTGTTTACGGATATGAATAGAGTAGTGATTACAGGTATTGGTATTTATTCGTGTATAGGAAAGAACCTTGATGAAGTCCGTGACTCCCTGTATCAAGGAAAATCCGGTATTATATTCGACCCTGTGCGAAAAGAATTCGGGTATCGTTCCGGTTTGACGGGATTTGTCGAAAGGCCTAATTTAAAAGCATTGCTGGACAGGAGGGCGCGTATTATGCTGCCCGAACAAGGGGAATATGCTTATGTGGCTACCCTCGAGGCATTAAAGAATGCCGGTCTGGATGCCGATTATCTCGAACAAAAAGAGGTCGGGATCTTATATGGCAATGATAGCACGGCTAAGTCGGTCATAGAGTGTACCGATATTATCCGGAAGAAAAAGGATACCACGCTGGTGGGCTCCGGCTCTGTCTTTCAGACCATGAATTCAACGGTAACCATGAACCTGGCTACCATTTTCAAGCTAAAGGGCATCAATTTCACCATCAGTGCGGCCTGCGCCAGTGGCTCACATTCTATCGGCGTAGGATATCATTTTATAAAGAGCGGTTTGCAGGATTGTATCATCTGCGGAGGCGCCCAGGAGGTGAATCACTATTCCATGGGGAGTTTTGATGCCTTGTCCGCCTTTTCTATTATGGAATCGGACCCGACGAAAGCGTCGCGGCCTTTCGACAGAGACCGGGATGGTCTTATCCCCAGTGGCGGGGCAGCTACCGTTATCCTGGAAAGCCTGGATTCAGCGCTGAAAAGAGGGGCGCCTATTTTAGGGGAAGTGGTGGGGTACGGATTCTCTTCCAACGGAGGGCATATTTCCAACCCAACGGTAGAGGGACCTGTACGATCGCTGGTCATGGCGCTAAAAGATGCAGGTTTGACGGCTGCCGAGATAGATTATATCAATGCACATGCGACTTCCACTCCAGCCGGCGACACCAGTGAGGCCAAGGCGCTGGACGAAGTTTTCGGAGCTCACCGGCCTCCGGTCAGTTCTACCAAGTCGATGACGGGGCATGAATGCTGGATGGCCGGCGCTAGTGAGATCGTGTACTCGATGCTCATGATGCAAAATTCCTTTATCGCGCCCAATATCAACTTCGAGAATCCGGATGAAAATTCCGCTAAACTGAATATCGTAAAAAGTTCTCTTGAAAAAGATATAAATGTATTTTTGTCTAACTCCTTTGGATTTGGGGGAACGAACTCCTCCCTCATTATTAGAAAACTGACTAAACCAACTCTATATGCAAATTGAAGAAATTATTAACCGAATAAATGCCTTTTTGGTAGAAGAATTTGAGGTGGATGAAGAGAAGATAAGCCCCGAGGCCAACCTGAAAGATACCCTCCAATTAGACAGTCTCGACTATATCGATCTCGTTGTCGCCATCGAAAGCAATTTTGCATTCAAAGTAAAACCTGAAGACTTCGCCGGTATTATTACTTTCCAGGACCTCTATGATTATGTGATCATCCACAAACAATCGAAAGAACTTGTATAATGCCAGGGTGGCAGGGAAAGTCCAGGGGAATGCCTTGGGGGTATCGTATTTTCGTAGGCATTTTGAACAGATGGGGGGTCCTGCCGGCCTATGTTCTGCTGAGGTTTGTCGCATTTTATTATTTCCTGTTTTCCTATAAGGCGTCAAAAAACGTCCTTACCTATTTTCGTCAAAAAATCGGATACGGACCCGCGAAATCCCTGATCAAACTCTATCGGAATTACTACCTGCTTGGGCAGAGCATCATTGATAAGGTAGTTATCCTGTCGGGGATTCCCAATAAGTTCACCTTCGATTTTGACGGGGAGGAGCATCTCCATAAAATAGCCGGGCTGCAAAGGGGTGGCTTGTTATTAAGCGCTCATTTAGGAAACTGGGAAATTGCAGGACATTTGCTGAAACGGCTGGGCACCCGGATCAATATTGTGATGTTCGATGGGGAACACCGGCAGATCAAGGAATACATGGCAGAGGTGACCGGAAAGAGGCAGGTGAACGTCATCTTAATCAAGAACGATCTTTCCCACATCTATGCAATAAACGAGGCTTTTAAGAACAATGAGCTGGTCTGCATCCATGCAGACCGGTTTATGGAAGGTAATAAGACCCTGACAAGCGAATTTTTAGGCGGGAAAGCCAGGTTCCCGATGGGCCCCTTTGTATTAGCCGCCAAATTTAAAGTGCCGGTTTCTTTCGTGTTTGCCATGAAAGAAACCGACCTGCATTATCATTTTTTTGCCAGTGAGATCAAGGACTATGCCCATTTAAGTAAGGATGCGCTTATGCAGCAGATACTGGACGACTTTGTCGCTGAGATGGAAAGTAAGATAAAAAAATACCCCGAACAGTGGTATAATTATTATAACTTTTGGCAGTAAAAGTCTTTATCAATCAAACAAAAATCTCATCATCATGAAAAGTGTACTCAAAACCGGTGGGCTGATCGCCTTTTTGTTCGTTTGTTTAAATATTCAATCTGTTTCAGCACAGACCAAAGAGGACGTCCTTAACGGATCTGCGGACATTACCTGGCTCGGTCTGGATTTCAGCCAGGTCAAATTTATCGGACCTGCCACGCAGTTTAAAGATGCGGGGGAGATCTCGAATGAGCAGTTCAGGGAATATACGGCCTCCTGGAATCAACTATTTATCAGTGAGCAAAAAAAATACAATGTAGCCGAAATGGTGCACCGTCCTGAAGTAAAGTATGCCCTGGATGTCACTAACAAAGCCAATAGTTCTATCAAAAAGGATTTCTTCGGGAATAATCCCAATGATTTTAAGACACTCGATGAGAAAAAGATCGGAGACCTGGTAAAAAATTATGACTTCCAGGGCAAGACAGGGGCCGGTCTGTTGTTCTTCGTTGAAGGGATGAGCAAAGGCCTGCAGGAAGCCGGCGCCTGGGTGACGTTGGTAGACATGAAGAGCAAAAAAGTAATATCCACCACCTATAAGACCGGTAAGGCGGGAGGCTTTGGATTCAGAAATTACTGGGCTAAGTCATGGTTCAACATTATAAAAGAATCGAAATCTGATTTTAAAAAATAAAAATTTAATCTAACCCAATTCATTTTCAATGACTTTTTTTGAGAAGGACAAAAATTCTGCTTTCGAAGCCAAGGAGACGGCGCAATGGATTGCTTTTGGACCGGTAATTTTTCAATCAGCAAGAGTATTAAGGAATTCAGGAATATTGAAGGTAATCGAGGATAGCGGATTATCCGGATTGACTTTAGCGGAGATCGCAGAAAAAGTGAAATTGCCTTTGTACGGCGTCCGGGTTCTATTAGAGTCTGCCTTGAGTATCGGTCTGGTCCTGGTAAACAACAGTAAGTACACTCTGGGAAAAACAGGTCATTTCATTTTGAATGACCCGCTCACGAAGACCAATATGGATTTTGTGCACGATGTATGTTACAAGGGCCTGTTTTCCCTTGATAAAAGCATTGAAACCGGGAAACCGGTAGGCCTGAAGGAATTCGGGGAGTGGCAGACCATCTACGAAGGGCTGTCCCAATTGCCGGAACAGGTACAGAAGAGCTGGTTCAGCTTCGATCATTTTTTCTCCGATGACGCCTTCGACCTGGTCTTACCGAAAGTATATGTCAATGGCACCAGGCGATTATTGGATATCGGCGGCAATACGGGTAAATGGGCTATCGCTTCCACCAAATATAAGGCCGATATACAGGTGACCCTGATGGACCTTCCGGGCCAGTTAAATATGGCCAAAGCCAGGATCAACGATCTGGGCCTGACAGAGCGGGTATCTTTTTTCCCCACGAATATTCTGGATGAGCAGGTGAAATTCCCCACAGGATTCGATGCGGTCTGGATGAGCCAGTTCCTGGATTGCTTCTCAGAAGCCGAGATCGTTTCTATCCTGAAAAGATGCCATGCCTCCCTGGATGATAATGGTTATGTCTTTATCCTGGAGCCTTTCTGGGACCGGCAGCGATATGAAATCGCCGCCTTCTGCCTGCAACAAACCTCGCTTTATTTTACAGCCCTGGCAAATGGCAACAGCCAGATGTACAGCGCCGAGACCTTCCTGCATTGCATCGGAGAGGCGGGTTTTGAAATTGCCGAACAGCTGGATAATATCGGGTTAAGCCAGACTCTATTGAAATGTAAAAAGAAAAAAGTAGCATGAACACAGAAAAAGTAGACGTACTGGTGATTGGCGCCGGCCCTGCCGGTACCGTAGCCGCCTCTATCGTAAATAAGGCCGGATTCAAGGTGAAGATCGTAGAGAAACTCCGGTTTCCCCGGTTTGTGATCGGCGAGAGCCTGCTCCCCCGTTGTATGGAAGCACTGACAGAAGCCGGTTTCGTAGACGCCGTAAAGGAAAATGGCTTCCAGGAGAAGTTCGGCGCCAAATTCGTAAAGGACGGAGTGATCTGTGATTATTTATTTGCCGATCAGTTTACCGAAGGCTGGAACTGGACCTGGCAGGTTCCCCGTGGTGAATTTGACAAGACCCTTGCCGACTCCGTAGAGAAGATGGGAGTACCCGTTTCCTACGAGACTACGGTAACCGATATTGTCTTCAACGGCACTGATTCCGTCACGACGGTGGAAGATATTCATGGCAACAAGACGCAGATAGCAGCGAGGTTTATTATTGACGGCAGCGGATACGGCCGGGTCATTCCTAAGTTGTTCAAGCTCGACAGACCTTCCAATCTTCCTCCCCGTAAGGCGCTGTTTGCCCATACGGTGGACCTGAAAAGATCGATGGTCGACGAGCCGAACCGTATCACCATCGTCGTACACCGGCCGGGCGTCTGGGTATGGGTGATCCCCTTTTCCAGTGGCATTACATCCCTGGGATTTGTAGGAAACCCTGATTTTTTTGCACAATACGAAGGCAGTACGGAGACTCAGCTGCGTGCCTTGATCGCATCGGAACCGTATTTAAGCGAACGCTTTAAAGATGTCGAACTGGTATTCGAACCCAGGGTACTGGAATCCTGGTCGAGCACTACCGATAAATTTTACGGCGATGGATTTGTCCTCACAGGTAACGTAACGGAGTTCCTGGACCCGGTATTCTCTTCCGGTGTTACGCTGGCAACGGTGTCGAGCCAATTAGCCGCCCACCTGGTGATCCGCACCCTGAACGGAGAAACCGTAGACTGGAATAAAGAATATATGGAGCAGATGATGCAGGGGGTCAATACCTTCCGTTCTTATGTGATGGCCTGGTATGAGGGAACGCTGGATACGATCTTCTTTGCAGACAAACAGGACCTTCAGATCAAGAAGATGATCTGTTCCGTCCTGGCAGGCTATGTATGGGACCTGAAAAACCCCTATGTGAAAAATCATGCCACGGCCCTGCAGAAATTAGCCCGGACCATCGAGCTCACGGGGCTGGTAGGGAAAATGTAGCCGACCGCGAAAATCCGGAGCAGAACGTAAATGAAATTGTGAACTAACCTATAAATAACCAGCTAGAACATGGATAAATTAATGGCTGATCTTAAAATACAGATCATTGACCAACTGAATTTGCAGGATATAAAGCCGGAGGATATCGGGGATGATCAACCTCTGTTCGTGGAAGGCCTGGGACTGGATTCCATCGATGCGCTGGAACTGATCGTTCTGTTGCAGCAGAATTATAAAATCAAGATCTCCAATGCGGAAGACGGCCCTAAAGTGTTCCGTTCCGTAAGAACGATAGCTGAATATATCACGGCTCATCAAGTATCAAATTTGTAAGAAGATGCTATATATACGGGCAACAGGGAATATATCGCCGCAAAAGACATTTGGCCAGGTCCCGTTCCTTACGGATCCCGTCGAATATACCGGTAACCGGTTAACCTGCATAGAGCCTGATTATAAAGAGATCATCGACGGTAAACAGATACGGAGAATGAGCCGTATCATTAAAATGGGGGTGGCCGCCGCGATGGAATGCCTGAAGGAGGCCGGAGTAACGATGCCCGATGCCATTGTCACCGGAACGGCTTATGGATGCCTCCAGGATACGGAGACATTCCTCACAAGGATCGTGGAAAATAAGGAGGAAATGCTTACGCCCACCGCCTTTATACAATCCACCCACAATACCGTCGGCGCGCAGATCGCCCTGATGCTGCAATGTCACCACTATAATAATACATTCGTCCATCGTGGATTCTCCTTTGAAAGCGCTCTGCTGGACGGTATGACACTCTTATTGGAAAACCCGGATACCCGGGTCCTGGTAGGAGGTGTGGACGAGATCACGGACACCAGCCATGCTATTTTAAGCCGCCTGGGACTTTACAGGCAAGGCGCCGTTGCCGGCGAAGGAGCCGCTTTTTTTTTATTGGCCGGCCAGCCGGCTGAAACGGATTATGCCCGGCTGGAAGGGATCACTACTTTTTATAATCCACGCACGATCATAGCCACCGAAGAGGCTATCTCCTCCTTCCTGGCCTCTCAGCAGATCAATACCGGCGATATCGATCTGATCATAACAGGCCGCAATGGTGATGAAAAAAATGATGCAGGTTATCATCCCTTAGCGGAGTCTGTTTTCAAAGGCATCCCTGCAATCAATTATAAGGACCTGTGCGGCGAATATCCTACCTCTACAGCCTTTGCCTTGTGGCTGGCGGCGAATATCCTCAAAACGGGCCGGTTGCCGGCGGCTGTGACGGGGCAGGAGCGGGCTTCCGGCCGGGAACAGGAGTCAGGCCGTAGGCCCCGCAGGATCCTGATCTATAATAATTACCTGAACAGGCATCATTCCTTATTACTGGTTTCGGCATGCTAAACTTCAGAAACACGAATATTCTCTTTGGGGCCCTGGCGATCTTATTGATCGGGTTTCATATCTTTCATGGAGGAATTTCCTTCTTTTTCTACCCTGCATTGCTGTTTATCTATTCATGGGTCCTTTTTTATGGCTGTGCTTATGTGGGCTCCAACTTCTTTTTGCCGGTAATTTGCTCTTCGACCACCGGCAGAAAAGAAATTGCCCTGAGTTTTGACGATGGCCCGGCGCCTTCCTATACGCCGGAGATTTTAGCCATCTTACGGGAGGAAGCCGTGAAAGCCGCCTTTTTTTGCATTGGCAACCGGATAACCGGCAATGAAAAGATATTCCGCCAGTTACACGAGGAGGGACATGTCATCGGCAACCACAGCTATTCGCATCATTTCTGGTTCGATCTATTCTCTTCCCGGAAAATGCTGGCTGACCTGAAGAAAATGGATAACACGATGTCGGCCGTCACCGGCCTGCAGCCCAGGCTATTCCGCCCCCCTTATGGCGTTATCAATCCCAATCTTAAAGCAGCTATTCTCAGGGGTGGTTATACTCCCATCGGCTGGAGTGTACGATCCCTGGATACGGTCATAAAAGACGAGCAAAAACTACTGAAAAAAATCAACGACGCTATAAAACCCGGGGCTATCCTCCTGTTCCATGACACCAGCCAGACGACCCTGGCGATATTACCCGGGTTTATCCGGGAGGTTAAGGAGCGCGGGTATGAAATAGTCCGATTGGATAAAATGCTAAATTTGCAGGCATATGTATAAATTACTCTTACTATTCCTGTTCATCGGCGGCGGAATTTCCTTGAAAGCGCAGTATACAGGCTATACGCCCTTGACTGATCTTTCGAAATTCAAGGAGCTGTTTTCCGTGGAAGCGCAAAAAGTGATCAGCATCAAAAGTGATTTTGTGCAGGAAAAGAACCTGAGCATGTTGTCGGAAAAGATCACCTCCCAGGGTAAGTTCTGGTTTAAGAAAGACAGCCGTGTCCGGATGGAATACACCAAACCTTTTACCTACCTGATGATCATCAATAAGGACAAGGTCTTTGTAAAGGACGGACAGAAGCAAAATACGATCAGCACAAAGTCCAACAAACTTTTTCAGCAGATCAACAAGATCACCGTAGACTGCGTGCAGGGGACGGTACTTACCAATCCCGATTTCAGCACCCGGGTCTTCGAGAATAAAACTGCATACCTGGTGGAGTTATCGCCGGTCTCCAAAAACCTGAAAGAGTTCTTTAAGACCATCGTGGTTATCGTCGATAAAAAGGATTATTCCGTCACCAATATCGAGATGAATGAAAATTCGGGGGACAATACCATCATTCATTTTGTCAACAAAGAAATGAACACAAACCTTCCCGATGCGCTATTTGCTATTAATTAGTGGTCTTATTATCCAGTTAGGATGTGTCTCTGCCTATAAGAACCTGCAGCCTGCCACCGGAGACCCCAATAGCCTGCAGCGATTCAAGCCCGTCATCACAACGGCCCTGTATAAGATCGATGTAAATGTTATCGGCAAATACCTGAGCGGGCTGCTGTTGTTAAAAACAATGCCTGACAGCAGCATCCGGATGGTCTTTTCCAATGAAATGGGGTTTAAGTTCTTTGATTTCGAGTTCGCTTCGGGAGGCCGTTTTAAAGTGAATTACATCATTAAAAAAATGAATAAGAAACCGGTCATCAAGACCCTCCGGAAGGATTTCGAACTGGTACTGATGCAATCCCTGGACCCCTCGACCGCTTATATTCGTAAAGACAGTTCCTTCATTTATTATGTATTCCCTCAATCGAAGGGGTTCTATTATTATATCACCGATCCCGCCGGCGATGAATTGGTGAGAATGGAGCGGTCGTCCAAACGGAAACCAGTAGTAGAGGCGATCATGAAAAACTACCATGACGGGATGCCCGATACCATCGGCATTACCCATAAAACCTTCCATTTTACCATCGGTTTAAAAAAGATAGAAAGATAATGTTACAAGGCGATTTCTTCCATATTACGACGCTGGAGACAGCCGATAATACCGTCAGGGCGATGCTCGAGATCGATCCGGCGCACCCCCTGTTCATGGGGCATTTTCCAGGGCAACCTGTCGTGCCCGGGGTCTGCATGATGCAGATGGTCAAGGAAATAACGGAGGGCGTCCTGGGAAAAGAGACGAGGCTGGTAAAGGCCGATCAGCTAAAGTTCCTGGCCCTGCTCATTCCGGCTGAAAGCAGGCAACTCCGGATGGACCTAAAGCTAATCACCCGGGAAAATGGGGAGACAGGCGTGGATGCGCAATTGCTCAACGAAAGCACGTTGTTCTTTAAGTTCAAAGGTCACTTTGCCTGAGCCGCGGCCGGGCCGACCGGGGCCGTGGCCATTCTATCCTGCGGTGATCTTTTTAATCCGGTCCCTGATATGGTCTTCCTCTTTTTTCGTGGCAATGACTTTCGTTAGCGCCAGCTGGTAAAAATGCAATGCTTTGGAAAACTGCTTCTGTTTGTAGGAATAATCGCCGGCCAGCACATACGCATGATAAAATTCCGGGTTGCTGGCCACCAGGCTATCCGGGTCCACTTTCTCCCCATCCGCCAGGCGCTGCTTAAACTTCCGGAAGTCCGTAAAATTCCGGTAATCCGGTGAAAGCAGGAACGAATCGGCCGGTATGGTAAGGCTGGCCTCCGAGACTTCCTGGTCCTGTTGCATGCCCCGCAAGGCAAATATCTTATTCAGGTCATAGGCTACATATTCTCCCAATTGCCAGGGAGAGGTAGATACCCATACCAGTAATTTCTTCGGTTCGAAAACAATGGAATGATGGGCTATCAGCTGGTTAATCGCCTTCTCATTACCCATCCCGATATCGGTATTGTGCAGCCCTTTCCGGTCCCTTAAAATATCGATCGTTTTTTGAACGGTATTTTTTCCGTTGGCGTCCAGTAATTCCATCAGCCGCTGGTATCGATAGGGAGAGGCGCTCCCGGCCACCTGTTCCCTGTTATTTTTAGAACCGGCCAGGCCACTGCCCTGAAAATGGTTGGTGCAAACGATAAAGTCCCGGTGCGGGTCATATACGTCCAGGTCCGTCGGCGTCTTCTCGATAATTACGGCTTTATTGTCTTGCGCAGAACCGACCAAAAAGGATTCCGATACGAACATTCTCCTTTCTGCCGCAATTTTCTGCGCTTCACTGATGTTTTTTGCGTACTGCAATATTTCCCTCGCCACTAAGGATACCGGCGTAGCAGATCCAGATGGGATATCGGATTTGGCCGCATTGATGGTCACGGTGACCCCTTTTTCGTTCATGCCCGAGACCACCCCGATAAAACCACCCCAGGTGACCGTCATAAATTTATATCCCTGAGAAGGGTTAATGAAGGCCACCAGTTTATCTTCGGCGAATTTGTCGCCGACATAAAAATCAAAGTTCCGCCCGATGATCATCGTACTATCCTGAGATTTTGCGTCCCAGGTGCCGAAGGACGTGCAACCCACCAGGGCCATGCTCTGTAATGCGTGACCTATGTCATGCGCAGCATGATAGTTCAATATGCGTTGATAGTTGGAGCCGATATAGTCATATTTGTCCGAAGCGGCCCCGGAGACCCCGTAGATCTCTTCCTTATATTCTTCCGTTATATTTTTATCCAGGTCCCGGTTGAACCAACCGACAAAATACTTCAGGAAATGGCGGTAGAAGTTCGAGGGGATCATTCGGGCGATCTGCTCGTTAAAATGATCTTCCTGTCTTCTCACGAGTTCCTGGGAAAGCCGCCCATTAATGACGCCTCTTTCGAAGGGATTGCCTTCCACGTACATTTCATACAGGCCACTCTTACTTTTTCGGAACCAGCTGTTCTTCATGGTATAAAAGCCCTTGCTGACCTCTTTCCGTTGTAATTGCAGGCTGCTCATATCGGCCGGTTTCGGCGGATCGACCACGGCGACGCAGTAGAGGTAGATGAACCCAATGAGCAGCAATAACAGGAAGCCGCCTAAAACGTACAGAAGCCTTTTCCAGATTCTTTTTCCCCTACGCATTTCTTATTTTGTTTATGATATCATCATTTCCCAACAAGGCATTGGTGGTAACGATGCCACTCATCGCGGCCCCTAAGACACCATGCAGGTTGAGGTTCTGACCCGTAAAAAATAAATTAGGCAATTTAGTACGCGGAGAAATGAAGGTTTTCAACGAGTCCTTATAATCTTTGGCAATCCCGTATAGCGACCCGTCTTCGGTACCGATATAATCCCTGTACGAGAGCGGAGTAGCGGTATAATAGGCTTTTATATGATCCCTCAGCCGCGGGAATTTTCTTTCCATATAATCCAGGAGGATCTCCGCCTTACGCGCCTTAAAGGATTCGTAGGTTTCGCCCCTGTCTTCGACACGGGAGACCGTATTATGCGTCTGCTCCCATTGCTGTACTTCCTCATATTTCATATAGGCCAGCACCGTCATACCATCCGCATATTCCGGAGATTTGGAAGAAGCCCCAAAGAATGCCGCATATCCCAGGGGCCAGTTCTCCTGGGTATAGGCATCTGTTTTCCAGACACACCCTTCGTTATAAACATAATAATTGTGTTTGGAGTATTTAAAGGAGTCTTTCTTAAAAACGATGTTCAGGGTAAAACAGCCGATGGAGTTTTCCAGGCTTTTCAGCCGGTTGCGGTAAACTTTCTTTATCAGGTCGGTCTCCGTCATTTCCAGTGTTTTCACCGGATGTACATTGGAGATGAAATGATCCGCGTGCATCCTGGATCCGTCCGCCAACTCTACGCAGCTGGCCTTCCCATCTTCCACGATGATCTTTTTGACTTCACAGTTACGGAGGATCACGCCCCCTTTATTCCGGATGCTCCGGGAAAGATATTTTGCTATCTGCGAACCGCCGTCAATGCATTTATAGGAGCTTTCGATATAGCTGTTGATAATAAGGGCATGTACGTAGAACGGGGTCTTGTCGGGCATGCCCGCATACAGCGGGTTGTTGCCTGCCAGTACTTCCCGCAGGACCCTATTGGTAGTGATCGAATCGATAAAACCCTTGGTGTCGATTTCGAGCGCCCCGGCTTTTTCATGTTCGTCCCCGCCCGAACGCAAATTATATAAGGGGAATTTGCTGCAAACCTCTTTTATCTTGTCACAGTAAGCGTGAAGCGCCTGCTCTTCCTCCGGGAAATCAGCCAGGAGCCTGTTGATAAAATTATCATACCCCTGCGCAAATACATACTCTTTATCGTCGCCCTCGAAAAGGATCTTGTCGAAAGCGTCTTCGTCCATCTTCTGCAGTTTGAGCCTATCCAATATGTCAAGATACTTGAAAATCTGGTAAAGGTTCTGCCCGGCACTAAGGCCGCCCAGGTAATGAACGCCGGAATCGAAGATCACCCTGTCCCGGACATAGGTTTGCAGGCATCCGCCAACCTGCTTGTTCTTTTCGAGCACGCATACTTTAAACCCCTCCATAGCAAGCAGGTTGCCACAGACAAGTCCGCCCATTCCGCTCCCGATTATTATCACGTCAAAATCCGGCATACTTGTTATGTTGTATTACAAAAAACACATTGGACGTATACTTCGTCCCGTCGATCACCTGGCATTTCATTCCTTTCCCGGCAGCAATGGCCCCGATCCTCTTCCCCGAGATATAGGACAGCCCTTCTTCCGCGGTCTTATTGAAGGCGACCACCTTAGTCGAAAAAAACTCCGTCAACCGTGTGCCCCTATGTTTTCCCTTCAAATCCTTATCGCCATCCCTTATCAGGATGGTCCCGCCCGGGCGAAGGTGCCGGATACATTTTTCGATCAGTTCCGCCTGCTGGCCCGGCTGCAGGTAATGCAATACATCGGCCAGGATGATGGCATCATACTCTTCAAAGGCATATTCCATTGCATCGGCGACCTTAAAATCGATCTTGTCGTTCTTGGAAAAGCAATGACTGGCCGTCTCTATTTTTTCTTCATCATAGTCGATCCCGGTAATTTCCCTTTGAGGAGATACAAACTGCAGCATGTAGGACATAAATCCGTAGCCACAGCCGACATCGAGCATCTTACCTTGTTGTGGCAGCAATTCGTGAATGGGCTGATAATTTTTTTCCAGTCTTAGTTTGACTCTCATGTACCATTCCAGTACAGGCCCCTTGTAAAGATAGTTATAGATTAATTGTTCCCGGAAATAACCTGTCTGTTGGGTAACCCCGCATAATTGCCTGAATTCGTCCCTGAAATAGCGGCTTATCTTCTTTGTTCTTTCCGAATACCCCGTTCCGAACCGGGTATCATCCGGCTTGATCCTTGGCAGGAATTTCAGGGTGATCTTTCCATTTTTCAATAAGAAATCCCCTTTCGTAATGGTATAGCCTGTGCCCTCGATGATAATCGGTAAAATATCGAGATTCAGTTTTTCAGCAAGATAAAAAGCCCCTTTATGAAACCGGCCGATCCTTTCATCGGTCGATCTTGTTCCTTCGGGGAAGACCACGATCGAATAGCCTTCTTTCACTCTCTCGGCCAGCAGATCGATGCTGGGTTCCGCCCCCTGCTCGATAGGGTAATAATCGGCTAAACGGACCACCCCCCCGAATACGGGTGAGTTCCACACCCATTTATTGGTAAAGAGGATCAATTTAGGGTGCAGCATAATGATGACCTGGCTATCCAAAAAAGACTGGTGGTTGCAGATAATGATCGCAGGTTTTGAAAAATCCTCGTTTTCGGTGTTGATGACCCGCTTCTTAACATTCGCCATGAGGTAGATCATGGACTTTACAAATTTGGAAATAAGGGTATGATAGAGGAGCTTCCTGGTGACTTTTTTCATCGGGTTCAGCCGGCCGAATAAAAGCCCTGTTATCGTTAAGAACACAGAACCCAATACGAAATAGGAGAAAGAGAAGATGGTCAGCAAAAATCCGGATAAGGTCCAGGGGAATTGCTGTTTCTGCACCCTGTTCTTGATGAGGATATTAAACAACCAGGGGATCAATATCTGCGCCATGATCACCACGCAGGAGATGCCGATGATGGAGATCAGGGCTATGGATCTCAGCGCAGGGTGTTTGGCAAAGATCAACACGCCCAGGCCTGCAATGGTGGTAATAGCCGACAGGAAAATGGATGATTTGAAAGAGGCCAGGTTCTTTTTACCGGTCTTGTATTCCTGCAGGAGGCCATCCATGATGTAGAGGCTATAATCGTCACCCAGGCCGAAAATGAGGGCGGAGATGATGATGTTGATGATATTGAACTGGATGCCCAGGATCGCCATGATGCCCAGGATCCAGACCCAGCTTATAAACATCGGGATAAAGGAGACGAGTGTCAGTTCAATTCGCCCGTAGGTCAATAACAGGACGAAGAATACCAGGAGGGATGACATGACTGCAATCCTGGTAAAGTCGGAATTAATGATATCCACGAATTTCGCGGTCAGGTATTGTTTATCGACGACCGTACTGTTAGGATCGTCTTCAAATGTCTTATAAATCTCCGATTTATGTTCCTGGGACACTTTTACCAGGGTGACGATGCTCGCCCGGCCCGGTTTTTCTGTAATAAAGTCATCGAGAAAAGTCTTCCGGATCTTAGCCGTAGCCTCTTCATCCGCCAATTGAAAGTCCTTATCGAGCAGCGCGCTGAAAAGATCGAAAGCGGAAGCTTTATATCCCAATGCCCCTCCTTCCTTCCGGAGGGTGGCCAGCAACCGTTGTTTTTTCTCCGGTGTCCAATAGGCCGACCAGGCGGCTATTCGTTGTCGCTGTAAGGAGTCGGAAATGATAAAGGAAGAAATCCCCGAATATTTTTTTACAATGTTCTTTTCCTTCAATTCTTCAATTTTGGCAACCAGTTTTTCATTGTTGACCAGCGCCTCATTCAAGGTCTTTCCTTCTGTGACGAGGTAAACGGATTGAAGGGAATATTCATTTATTTTATTCAGTTTGGCCTCAGCCTGCTTCAACCTATCCGGCATATAATTCATCCGAAGGAGGTCGGATTCGAACGTCACATTATTCGCCGTGTACGCGAATACGCCAGTCAGGGCCAGGATGCCGATAACGATGTACTTATTATATTCCGCGTTGTAGGAAGCGAATTTATCGATCCAGGAAAGTAAAATGATCTTATGTTGTTTCTGTTCCTTTTTCGATGAGATAAAATGGGGTAGAAAAATCAGGGAGCAAAGGGAGGCGCCAATTAAGCTGAAGGCGGAAAAAAGGCCGAGGTCCTTCAGGATATCCGATTCGGCAAATTCCAGGCATAGGAACCCGCCGATGGTGGTAAAGCTGCCCACGGTCAGGGGTAGGGCCAGGTCTTTTATTACCTGTTCGATGCTCTTTGTATGCCGGTAATGATTGAAGATATGCAGGGAATAGTTGACGGCAATGCCCAGCACTACGGAGCCTGTCCCCAGGGCGATGACGGAAATGCTGCCATTGATAAAATAAATAGCCGATAGAGCGAACAGGGAGCCGAACAATACCGGGACGAGGATGATAAAAGGCGCCGTCTTCTTCCGGAAATACACTCCGAGAAAGATGATGAGGATCGCGACCGTAAGGCCTTGTGTAAACAGGGTGTCTTTCCTCAATTGCAGGGCATTCCCTACGTAAGCGGCGGCGGCGCCAAAATAAGTGGCCGTCGTTTTCTTATAGGTGGTAGTACTGAGGCTGTCGATGATCCGGTCGATCCCCTGCAGCAGTACGGCATTTTTGGCGGTATTATTCGGGGGATAGGCCGGTGTGATAAAAATCAAAAGGGTCTTTTGGTCTTTGGTAATGACGTGACCGTCGTAAAGCTGGAAATTCTCATCGTATTGCAGCTGCTGCAATTTTTTTAATGCGATGAAGGAGATGCCCAAAGGGTCTTTGGAGATGACGCTCTTGAGGGCGATCCCGGCCGGAGAGGTGAGTGTCCTGAAATTCTGGGCCAGCGTCTCCTTTACTTTCTCCCCGGTCATGAGGGTGTCAATCGTGCGGTAATCCTTTTCGCCCAGGTAGATGGGCAGATGGTTGTCGATGGTATTAAATAAGTCCATGACCAGGTCATCGTCCGAGGAATAATTTATTCTGTTGATATCGGGTCCGAGCTGGTCCTGAACGGAGCTTACCAGTTTATCGGCAAAGGCGACCAGGCTGTCCGGTTCTTCCGCTGCCGTATCCTTTAGCGATACCATGACTACCAGCTTGTCTATGAACTTCGAGTTTTGAAAAACCTGGTTGAGTTTTTCGATCTTCTTGTCTTTCGGCAGTACTTTCGAAATATCCTCTTCGAACCGGACCTGGACGGCAAAGTAAGCGATGAGCAAAAAACTTATGCCAAAAGAGATATAAAACGCCAGCCGTTTTTTATCAAAATACCTATAAATGGCTATGAACATTTTTTCCATGGGATTCTCAACTTATCAGGCCAGAACAGCTTTTTTCTTAAACAGTTTAAGCAATCCAAAAGCCAACAGACCGGCGATAGCGCCGGCCAGGATTGCCAGGGTAGTACTACCCAGGATATATTGCTTCAGGTTATTCCGGATGGATTCCAGGGAGATATTCCGGCTGAATTCCAGGTGTCCCGGATTGGCGCCCATCCAGATAGCCCCTAATTTATAGCTGCCGAAAATGATCACTGGGATCATAGGAGGGATACTGATGTTGGAGGCAATAAGGACCAATGCTTTATTCAATCGGAATAGCAGGGCCAGGAAAACGGCTACCAGCATCTGGAATCCCCAGATCGGGATAATGCCCATGAAGACCCCCAGGGCAATGGAGGCAGCGGCTTTGACGGAGTTGGAATCACCAATTTTTTTTTTATCAAATAGCATGCGGAAAAAATCCCGTGGCTTTATATATAGAAAAGTGATGAGCACCAAAAAGGTATTTAGGACACTGATCCTGGCGAAGTCTTTAAAAGGCCTGAAATGGGAAACCCTGAGTTCCGGGGGAGGATAGTAGACAGAGACCGGGATCGAGTCGATCTTCACCCCTTTCCAGGCAGCCCTTACCAGCACTTCTATTTCAAATTCATATTTGAAGGTGAGAAAACGTATATCTTTTAACAGGTACAGGGGATAAAGCCGGTAGCCTGACTGGGTATCGGGGCAGTCGATGCCGGTCTCCACTTTAAACCAGAAATTGGAGAATTTGTGCCCGAAGCTGCTTTTACCCGGGACGGAGCCCTGGTCCATATTCCTGGAACCGATGATAATGGCATCTTGTATCGACTCCAGCCGGGTCATAAAGGACGGGAGGTCTTTGGCGAAATGTTGCCCATCCGAGTCGATCGTGATGGCAAACCGGTATCCCTGTTCGGTGGCATAGGCAAAGGCTTTCCTGAGCGCCCAGCCTTTCCCCACGTTGTCAGGGTAACTGATCAGTTGTACGTAAGGAGTCAATCGCACCAGCTCTTCGGTATTATCTACCGATCCGTCATTGACGACAATAATATGATCGGTATAGGCTGAAACATCGGCAATTACTCCGCCCAGTGTTTCAACATTGTTATAGGTGGGTATAATTACACAGGTAAACAACTCATCGAACTTAGCCTTAACCGCTTCTAAGCTAGTCATCTTTTTCCCCCTTTGCCTTTGATAGAAATTACAAAACATCCGTTAAGCGCTGTAAAATTAGTGCTTAACGGATGCTAATTAAAGAAATTTTGCTACTATTCAGTAGTTATGGAACTATTTGCTCTTCTTTTTTATGAATTTACCTACATATTTACCCGCGTCCGCATAGCATTCCGCGATCCTTCCGCCTGTATCGAAATCGTAACCGCCGTAGCTACGGCCGGGCGCCTTTTGCAGGGATATTTTCGCAATTGTCTTATCGGTGGCTGTTTCCACGATCCATATTTCAGCGTTGATATAGGCATTTCCACGCATAATGCCCACATTATATCCCGGCTCCGTGGAAAGTGTTTTAAAGATGAGGGTGTATTTGGCCGGCTTCTTCTTGGATACGGTCATTGCGGTTTCTCTTTCGAATAACTCGATGAATTTGGGCTCGAAAGTGCGTTCGCGGTCACTTACCCAGCTTTTTGCCCAGGTGTCCCCTCTGCCAGGTTCCTTTTTATTATACTCTTCCGTTTTCTTGGCGATGTAATCCGATTCTTTATCATACTTGCCCACGCTCATGTTGTCGTAGGTAAATTTTGTCGAAATAGTAGTCTCTCCCTGCAGAGGGGAGAGGTCACCTTCGATCAACTTGATTTTCTGGGCGCTGGCGCTTACGGAGATCAATCCCATGAGTCCCATAATCAGGAGGGAACTGCTTAGTTTTAAAAGTTTCATTTAATAAAGGTTTCGTGATATATAATGGATTTTACTATACAATGGAATAAAAATAAAGAAAAAAACGCTTAGCCGGGAAAAGCTTTAAACCTCCTTTTCCGGTCGGCCATTTTCTGTGAAACCCAGTCGGGCCAGGTGGAGCTGTCTTCGGCGTCATAAATTCTTAAATGCTGCGCTTCATCGGGTATCAGCAAGTCGTCGGGTCTGCATTTCAGGATCCTGGCGGCGGCTTCTATGCCGGAATGTGTTGCGCCCCCTACTCCATGGGATAAGGTACTTGCCCCGCATAGGAAAAGATTGCCGATCTCCGATTTATTCTTATAGGCGAAGGGGCCTATCTGGCCCAGGGTCTTTTCCGTACCGTATACATTCCCGTTGGTGCTATTGATATAGTACTGGTTCGTCTTAGGAGTTCCCAGCTCTATCTGAACGATATGCTCTTTAGCGCCCGGGAGGGCCTTTTCAACATTATTCATCAACTTTTCAATGATCTTTTCCTTATGTCCGGCATAAACGTCTCCGTGATAGTCTTTATTGTTACTGAATGCTGAAAAGCTGTCATAGCTTATATAAGTCACCACCTCTAAATTGTGGTAGCTGCCATTGAAGCTGGCCGGGTCTTTGAGGGTCGTACAACTTATGAAAACGGCCGGGAAGGCATCGCCTTCCAACAGATCATCTCCAATTAATTCATAATATATCTTATCGAGGTCCTTCCCATTCAGCATCCAGATATTTCCTGAATCCAGTCCGGCTTTTTTAACGTCCATGTCCAGGGTCAAAAACAGGATCAGGGAAGTAACGGAGTATTTTGTTTTTGAAAGTCTTCTGGCCAGGCCGGAGCTGAGATTATCTTTTCCGACCAGGTCCAGGTAAGTAATGGAGGGATCGGCATTAGAGACGATCGTTCCGGCGGCGATCTGTTGGCCGCCTTCCAGTTCCACTCCGATGGCCCTGTTATTCTCGATCAATATTTTTGTTACGCTTTGCCGGGTCCTGATCTCTCCGCCATGTCTTTTAAAGGCATTGACCATGGCTTTTACGATACCGGCCCCTCCTCCCATCGGATAAAAGCCGCCTTCGAAATAATGGTCCATGACGGCACAGTGGAGGAGGAAGCTGGCCTTGAAGGGGGGTAGTCCATGATCTCCACATTGAACATTCAGGACTGCTTTTAATAAAGGGTCTTTGATATGCCAGTTGATGACCCTTTTCAAACTGAACAAAGCATATTTCCCCATGTATTTCGTTCTGAACGGGATGGTGACATTATCCCAAAAACCATACATTTTTTGAACCAGTTGTAATTGCCTGCTTACGGTCCGGACGAGCGCCAGGTATTTTTTAAGCCTTTTTCTTTCTTTCGGGAAGCGGGTGGACAGGCTCTCGCATAGCTGGTCCATGCCGGCAGGCATATCGATACGATCCTCTCCTATCCAGCAATGTTCGTATCCTTTCTTATTCATTCTAAAGAATACCAGGTCATTGGCCACGCCCAAGCCTTCGTACAATTGATTTACGGAGTGCCCCTTATCGACCAGGCCGATGTAATGGACTCCCGGGCTGAAACGCTGGCCTTTGAGAAAGAAGCTGTGACACCAGCCGCCCGGTACATAGTGTTGTTCCAGGACCAGCACTTTCTGACCTGCCCTGGCAAGGCAGATCGCGGTGGCCATGCCACCCGCTCCTGATCCTATTACAATCGTGTCAAATTTTTCCATGGTAGCAATAGAGGGGTAAAGGGGGGTAAAGTTCCCCCTGAGGGGTAAAAAATAAAAGATACGGATTTTATTGAAAGAAGCCCATCATTGTATATGATTTAAACTATAATTTTAAGCTTTGGTATGGAATCAAATAATATTCTTGTGAAAAAAAGCCTGGTAACCTATCCGGTTATAATCGGAATTTTTGCGTTTCTCATCTGGTTCGTTATCGATAAAGGGAAGGCATTGGCGCCCAAAAACGTCGCTGCGTCCACAGTCGCGGCCCCCTCTCCCGCCGCCGAAAAGCCGGCTGCGTCCTTTCTTCATACCATTAAAAACCCATTGCCTGTCCTGCTGTTTCAAATAATCGTCATTTTTTTTGTTTCAAAATTATTCGGGGGGATCATTACCCGAATCGGTCAGCCTTCCGTAGTAGGAGAAATAATAGCGGGACTTTTCCTCGGCCCTTCTCTTATGGGCTGGATCTTCCCGGATCTTTCCAATTTTATTTTTCCGAAAGACTCTCTGGCCAGTCTTCAATTCCTCAGTCAGATCGGGTTGATCTTCTTTATGTTCCTCATCGGCGTGGACCTGGATATCGAAAAGCTGAAAAACAAAGCGCAAAGCGCCATTGTGATCAGTCATGCCAGCATTATTTTCCCCTATTTCCTCGGTGTATCGCTGGCCTATGTACTCTACCGGGAGTTTGCTCCTGCCCATGTCAGCTTTCTCTCTTTTGCTCTTTTTATGGGGATCGCGATGAGTATTACGGCCTTCCCGGTGCTTGCCAGGATATTGAAGGAGCGGGGGCTGACCCAAACACCTCTCGGCGCGATGGCGCTCACCTGTGCCGCGGCGGATGACGTAACGGCCTGGTGCATTCTTGCCGTCGTTATTGCCATTGTAAAAGCAGGGAATATCACCAGTGCGCTGCTGACGATATCGCTGAGCCTGGTCTTTGTGCTGCTCATGGTATACGGGGTCCGCCCCTGGTTAAAAAGGGCGATGGATAAGATGGCCCGGTCTGAGCATTCGAATGAGACCGTAGTGGTAGTGGCTTTTTTTGTTCTCCTGGCATGTGCTTATCTTGCTGAGATCATCGGCATTCATGCGCTGTTCGGAGCTTTCCTGGCGGGGGTTATCATGCCGAAAAATTGGAGATTCAAAGAGCTGCTGGCCGGAAAGACAGAGGATATCAGCGTATTGGTGCTGCTGCCCCTCTTCTTTGCCTTTACAGGTTTGCGCACACAAATAGGGCTTTTGAATGACGGGCATTTGTGGGCTGTCTGCGGGCTGATCATTTTTGTCGCCGTCTTCGGAAAGTTTGGCGGCAGCGCTATTGCCGCCAGGATCACCGGGTTATCCTGGAAGGATTCTTTTTCAATAGGCGCGTTGATGAATACAAGAGGGCTCATGGAGCTGATCGTTTTGAATATCGGTTATGACCTGGGAATCCTGTCGCCGCAGATATTTGCCATTATGGTCCTGATGGCGCTTGCCACTACGCTGATGACCAATCCCTTGCTTGACCTGGTAGAGAGCTTAGCGAAAAAAAGAGCCTTTAAATATGGGAAATCGTATTAATATCAAAAAATACAAATTTTTGCACTGGATCTATAACCTGCTCCATTACAAAAGCCTGTCCCATAACAAGGCCGCCTATAAAAAATATGCGATCCACCGGTCGGTAATCGCCTCTATTTCCAGTAAGGACTTTCCGGATAAAGAGTCGAGGGCCTGGCTGGACAGGGGAGATTCCGGGAAGCTGGCCCCCCTCAAAGAGGGATTCGCTCATTTTCCGGCTGCTATTCAGCAACAGCTGGTATCCTGGTCGGATAAAGGATATATGATCCTGGAGCATTTTTTTGATGCCGCCGCCACCGGCTCCATCCTGGGAGAGATCGAACGTTTGGTGGAGGATCGTAAGCTCCATCCTACCCCCGATAATAAGTTAATGTTCGCCAACCGGATGTCGCCGCTGATCCGGGCGATCACCTATGAGAAAAGGCTGACGGATCTGCTGAGTTTTATATTGGATACGGAGGTGGTCCCGTTTCAGACGATCAATTTTGTGCATGGCAGCAACCAGCGTGCCCATTCCGATAGTATTCATATGACGACTTATCCGTTGGGCTACCTGATCGCGGTGTGGATTGCCCTGGAAGACACCAATCCCAATAACGGGCCTCTGTTCTATTATCCCGGTAGTCACCGGCTCCCCTACCTCCTGAATAATGATTTTAATGAAGGGACCACGCCGCTGACCCTGGGAAAGAAAGATTATGGGGATTATGAAGACAGGATAGAAGCGGTGATCCGGGAAAAGCAGTTGGCAAAATCAGTGTTCCTGGCAAAGAAGGGGGATATCCTGATCTGGCATGCCAACCTGATACATGGGGGGATGCCGGTGAAAGATCCCAAACTGACCCGGAAGAGTATGGTCATCCATTATTATGCAAAGGATGTAATCAAGTATCATGAGATCACAGAACGGCCCTCTCTGCTCAAATAGGGGGCGGGCCACCCGGTCAGGATCAGCAGGCCATATCAATCCGCCTGACAAAATGACACTTTTAAATAAATGGGCAAGACCAGCATACGCTAAGTTCCCTGCTAAATCAGCGTTTTTTTATGCCCAATCAGGACCTGCCAGTAATTTCTGTAAATTCTCATCATTATCAATTTGGTATGCTGTAACAAACCTGGCAACGGTATTGGAAAAAATAATCAATACCACTACAAAATTACCCTTTACCACAGCCACTCTCCTGCTTCCATCATATCATCCAGTAGTTTTTTCAACTCCTTTAGCCTGCCTTTGTTCCGATTCACTTTAAGATCAACAAAAATATTATACTTGTTATTGTCAAATATCCAGTGATGTAATAATTGGTAATAGAATTTATAGAAGCCTAGCTCTACGTCGCCATTGTGAAAGCTCAGGCCATCCACTTTTTCTGATTCAATAAGGATAACGCGGTATCTTAAATAATCCGCCTCAAAAAAATAGTTGATCACTTCCCGATAAAGGTCGATATAAGCAGGAGAAATTTTATTCCATTTCAGTTCCCCCATGATGCCATGGTTTTGCTTTATAGCAGCAAGTTTCTCTTTTAGATCATCTCGGTACTCAGCAGGCAACCATATACTCCCAATGGCCGTGTATAAATGCGCTTCCTTATTAGATAATGCCTCTAAGCCGCTTTCATCGCAATAAACTTCAAAATCCATATATTATGTCAATTCAATTATTTGCAATAAGAAGCAAATGTCAGAAATATTTTGAAACGTTACGAGAGAAATGTATTTGAATCAACATACAGGGTAATAGCGGAATTCCTGCTCTCTCGTATGCTTCCCCAAATTTCGGCCAGTATGATGACCAGAGGCAAGCATGAATTTTCTTTAAGAGGAATAAGAATTATTGCCGGGAAAAAGACATTTTGCTAAGAATTTGCCAGCAGAAATGAATAAGCTATGTAGCGGCCGTGATGCGCGAATGAAACGGGGATCTTCATTTCTTCTGCGTCCTTCAATACGATTGGATAACCCACCGGACTTTTTCCGATCTGTAAATGGTCCCCGCAAACAGCGTTTAACCGATTCAGGACAAATGCCCTTACGACTGCGGATTGATGAGCATAGTCCGAACGGTCGATAGACTTGACTCCCCACCAGATATTTTCAAAATTCTCCTCCTCATTGACAACGGTAGATATGTATTCGGGATGGATCTTTGACCTGAAGTAAAAAATACGGGATTCAAAAAGGGCGATGCCTTTGTAAAATTCATTTCCGGGCCCGGCCTCCCGGCTCTCCCATTGACCATCCCTGTCCCCCCATTGTCCCCCTTCCCATTGATTGCCCGGCAACTTTGCGACGAGGTCGCCGGAGGGAGGGTCTATGCACTGAATACCGATCTTAATGGGAGAAAATACCAGACCCGGCTCCGTTCTTTTCAGGTATTTGTATACAGATTCTTTAACAGACCATAAGAGCCATACAAAGTTTTCAAAAGGCATTTCTACCGGCTGCAGCCTGTCAAAAAGGGCCCGTTCAGCATCAGAAAGAATTTTGGAATAAAACCGGCTATGATGGGTACGTTGTTTGTCGATGGCTGCCAGCGCTACGATATCGTTGCCGGTGCTGCTCACTTCTGGAGACTCATTTTTTCAGCGATCACATCAATGCAGCTTTTTACATCGATCATTTTTTCTGAAGAGTCCATATCAATTTCAATATTGTATTTCGCTTCTGCATCGATAATGATATCCACCAGATTAGCTGAATTAATCTTCAGGTCATTTATCAGGTCGGTCTCTTCGTTGACTCCTGCCAGCATTTCTTTATTTTCCGTGTAGGGCGCCAATACTTTTTTCAACTCTTCTAAAATTTCACGTCTATCCATTATGATTGTATTTTGAAAATATTAAACAGGTATTAATATCGCCGAAGCCAAAATTGGCTTTAGCTATTGCGTTAATTTCTTTTTTCACCAGGGTGGTCGGCATTTTATCGGTGCCGATCAACTTTAAAATTTCGGGATGTGGATCCTGGAGGTTGAGGTTCGGATGTACGAACTGATGCATAATTTGTAATACGACGGCGACAGCCTCGATGGATCCTGCTGCGGTAAGACAATGTCCGATCATCGACTTCAATGAATTGATCAGGGGAAAATCATCGCCTTTTCTATCGAGCGCCAGGCCCCAGTTTTGAATTTCCAGGATATCGGCAACGGTAGCGGTCAGGTGACCGCATATCAGGTCTATCGATCGGGGGCTGATACCCGAGCTTTCCAGGGCTTCGGTAATACATCTGAGGATTCCGCCCGGACCGGGCGCCGTCATGGTGCCTCCGGAACGTTGTCCTCCTGAATTGGCAGATCCTCCTGCTATTTCTGCATAAATAGTAGCATTGCGTTGCAGCGCAAACTCCAGGTCTTCCAGGATCAGGGCGCCCGACCCCGAGCCCGGAACGAAGCCACCGGCAGAAGCACTCATAGGTCGTGAAGCCTGTTCAGGGAGGTGGTTGAATTTCCTGGCCAAAACCCGCATAGAGTCAAATGTACCGAAAATGTAGGAATCTACATGCTCGGTGCTGCCGACCAGCATACGCTTTGCCAGACCATGTTTGATCTGTTCGTATCCCATCAGGATCGCCTGTGTGCCGGTGGCGCAGGCTGCGGAATTCGTGGTAACTCTGTTCGCAAGGCCCAATCGCCCTGAAATGTAGGCAGTGACACCGCTGTTCATGATCTGCTCCACCACTCTTGAGCCCAGTTTTTTCGATTCTTTGGCGTCGACCCGGGTGATTACATTCTTTACGACACTGGTGTCCCCAACGCTGCTGCCGAAGATGCAGCCTGTTTCCCAGCGAGGCTGGTCGCTGTCCGTGGTATTGCCTGCATCTGTCCATGCGTCCAGGGCAGCCTTTATTCCATAACCAATACTGATCGCTTTTAAACCATTCAGGGCGACTTCAGGAATGTAACTTTTTATATGACCCCAATCAAATTCCGGCAGGCCGGTGACCTGGCAATTGAAGTTGAGTTGTTCGTATTCCGGCATAAACCGGATGCCTGAAACGCCATTCCGGATGGAATGCAAAAAATCCGGAACCCCCACTCCATTGGGAGAAACGACCCCTAGACCAGTTATGACGACGCGGCGATTCATTCTATTCGACTTTTTATCTCAGTTTTTTTAATAATATCAGCGTTGTTTAATAATACCTGCAACGATCCCTTTGGCGATCACTTCATTTGCTATGTTGCGCATTTCTACCCGGCATTTCAATTTGCCGAAACGGAAATATTCTTTTTTGGAATGTACGGTCACTTTCTCTCCCGGCAATACTATTTTGTGAAAAGAGATCTCCGTCGAGGTGAGCAAGGGAAATAAAGCCCCGCCCGCCGGCACTTTATGTTCTTCTGGTTTCTGGCCGATAAGGTATATAGCCAGCACTACCAGCCCGATCTGCGCCATGATCTCCGTAATAATAGCTCCGGGTGTGACCGGGTACCCGACAAAATGATCTTCATAAAAGACCGCGTCTTTCCGCAAGGTAAAATCCCCGGTCACCCCTTCTTCATTCAGTAGTGAAATATTATCCACAAAGAGGAAGGAGGATTTATAAGGCAGCCGGTCTATTATTTCGTTATACATAAAAAAATTTGTGTCTGCGATTGTCCTATGATGGCAGAACCTCGTCGGGGAACTTCGTCAGTCCAGCGAATGCCAAAACGGATGAACCGTTCGGCATTCGGGTCTAATGATGGCCCTTCGGGCAAGGAGACTCCGTCTCCTTATAGGCAGTGTTCCCCACCATCCACATGGATTACCGACCCGTTGATCCAGGATGCTTCGTCCGTGCATAACAAGTAAATGACTTTGGCTACATCTTCCGGCTTTGTCATTCTGCCCAATGGGTTCCTCGCCACAGACAATTCAATGAGCTGTTTGCTGGCGGGTATTCTTTTTAAAGAGGGGGTTTCGGTAATTCCCGCCTGGATCAGGTTGGTCCGTAGTCCAAATTTGCTTAATTCGATCGCCATATAGGTGGTAAGGCTTTCGAGGCTCGCTTTTGCTATGGAAACGGCGGCATAACCCTCCCAGTATTTATGGGCCCCTTCACTGGTAAGCCCTATTACTCTTGCATCCTGGCAGAAAAGCCCTTCTTTTAAAAGAGCTCTTGTCCAATCCAGCAGGCTGGTAGACATGGCATAGGTAGTCAGCTGGATATCCTCGATGGAAAGAACTTCTTTACTTTCTTTTGAATCCGGGTCGTTGGCCTTTTGACCCAGCTCGTCCACTAATGGCTTTAAGTTACCTCTTGCAATGGAATGAAGCAAGAGCCTGACACAAGACCCTTTTCCGGCGGCAGCTGAAAATTGCCCGATGAATGACTCTCTCCCTGCGCCGTCCAATGCATTTATGTTAAAGGGCAGCAGGGTTATTCCGGATGCGGCAGCCAGGGCCGAGAATTTCTCTTTAAGCAATCTTTCTGCGGCAGCCGTTTCGCGATAAAGCACGGCGATATTCATGCCATGAGCAGCCAACTTTTCGATGGTCGCAAAACCAAAGCCACTTGAACCGCCTAAAATAACGGCCCACCGACCGGAAAATTGCTCTTTATTGTTATCCACCTACTCCTTTTTAATCATTTCTGAAAGCGCATCTACGCCCCATTTAAAAGCCGCAAAAGTAGGTGAAAGTAAGTAATTTTAAACCAGTCAGCCCTTCAGAAACGTTTAAAAACGAGCGGAATTAATTAATTTTGCAGGCCTGGTCCCTTAAACGGGGAGGGCAGCATTCAGGCGGGAAAGCCGGCAAGAGCGGCCGATAAGAATCACAGGAGGGCCTTATTAACGGTAATGGTTGATTATCAATAAGTTATAAATAAAATTGCAGCTATAAAAAATAGAATAGCAGGCTCGGGGCCATTGCAGTACCCGGTTGAAATTTAGTATATATATTAATAACCTATGAAATTTAAAGTGATTTTCTCCTTCTTCTATCTATTCTCCTGTATGGTGGGGCAGGGAAAGCAAGTACTGCAAGATTTTGATAAGCCGGCATTTTACAGCGTCCTGGCGTCCGGAAATGTGGATAAAATAAACGCCGAACTGACAGTAATCGGGGCATCTTCCATTCATGAAAAGGAGGCTTATGAGGGTGTATTACTGATGAAAAAGGCCGGGCTCATTACCAAACCGGCGGATAAATTAAAATTCTTTAAAGCTGGACGGATCAAGCTGGAGACTTCTTTAGCAAGAGACAGCGCCAATGGCGAGTATCATTTTCTACGCCTTATCATACAGGAACATGCTCCCCGGATCGTCAAGTATTCCGCCGATCTGGAAAAAGACAGTCAGATCGTTCATCACACATTCAAAAGTTTATCGCCGGCAGCGAAACAAGCCATTATCGATTATAGCAAGAAATCAAAGATATTGCGCCCGGAAGATTTTTAACTTTTTAGCAGCATGAGTAAGAAAGTATTAGCTATCTATTATTCGCAATCCGGCCAATTGGAGGAAATTATCGATTCGTTTACCGCCCCATTGGTCGCATCGGGCGTTGCTGTTGAAACAGTAAGGATCAGGCCTGTTGCAGACTATGCCTTTCCCTGGAAAAGCAGGGACTTTTATAGTGTGATGCCGGATTGTGTATTGGGGGTGCCCGTGGAGCTGGCTCCTTTTACGCTGAAGGAATCCTCTTATGACCTGATCATTTTGGGTTATCAGGCCTGGTTCCTGTTCCCTGGCATCCCTTCCAATTCTTTGCTACGGCATCCGGATTTCAGGGCTGTCTTAAAAAATACGCCTGTACTAACGGTCACCGGGGCGAGGAATATGTGGTTGAATGCTTTTGAAGGCGTACGGAAAATGCTGTCGGACGAAGGAGCGAACCTGGTCGGCAATATTGCCCTGGTGGACAAACATCCTAATATCGTCAGTTATGTAACGATCTTCCATTGGTTGCTGGGTGGAAAAAAGGACCGGTATCTGAATATTTTCCCCTCCCCCGGCGTTTCGGCTGCGGACATCGCTCACACAAGGGTCTTCGGAGATCTCGCGCTTCCCTGTCTGAACAACAATAACTGGGAAGGGCTGCAGGAGAACCTGCTGCAGCATAAGGCGGCCGAAGTGAAATACCCGTTATGGCTCCTGGAGACCACGGCGATCCCTACCTATGTGAAGTGGGCCCATTTCATTGTCAAAAGGAAAAAAAGAACAGCCTGGCTTGTCGTATTCAAATATTATATTTTAATTGCGCTCTTTATAGGCGCGCCGATCCTGCTGATCATCGATGCCCTCTTTATTAAGCCATTTTCATCCAAGCGTATAAAAGCGAAGAAACAATATTATTCAGCCTTGAATTAATTTAAAACCAGTATGGCCCTTAACGAAGTTTATATAACCAATACCTCCATTTTCCTTCCGAATGAACCTGTTTCCACCGACGACATGGAGGTCTATCTGGGTTATATTAATGATACGCCTTCCAAATCAAAAAAAATCGTTTTAAGAAATAATGGCATTAAGACCCGGTATTATGCGCTGAACAAAGAAGGGAAAGCCACGCATACTAACGCGCAGATGACGGCGCTGGCGGTAAAGGCCTTATTCGCCGGCGATCCTGCCAAAATAAAAGAAGTCGAATTACTCTCCTGCGGAACTTCCTCGCCGGATCAGATGATGCCCTCTCATGGCGTCATGACACATGGCTGGCTACCCGAAACGAATTCCATCGAGGTCGTTTCACCCTCCGGGGTATGCTGTGCAGGCATGCACGCATTCAAATATGCTTATATGGCCGTTAAAACAGGAGAGACCAGACTGGCGGTCGCTACGGGGTCTGAACGATTTTCCGGTTCGTTGGTCTCCAATGTTTTTGAAGAAGAGGCGCAGAAATTAATAGACCTGCAGAAGAACCCCTTTATCAGCTTTGACAAAGAATTCCTGCGATGGATGTTGTCCGATGGAGCTGCCGCCTTCTTATTATCCGGGCAACCCAATGAGCAGGGATTGAATCTCCGGGTAGACTGGATAGAAGGGGCTTCTTATGCCAATGAGATGGAAACTTGCATGTATATGGCCAGTGAAAAGCAACCGGACGGCACTTTGAAAAGTTATATGGATTTCACCCCGGAAGAGATCATGACCAAGTCCATTTTAAGCATCAAGCAGGATATAAAATTACTAAGCGACAATATCGTTCCCCTGGGTGGCAAGCGAATCAAAGAAATTTTTGAGAGAAGAGGACTTAAGTCCACAGATGTCGACTATTTTCTACCCCATATCTCCAGTGAATTTTTCAAAAGCAAGATTTTTGATATCATGGAGTTATACGGAGAGGGCATCCCTTATGAAAAATGGTTCCTTAATTTAAGCAGCATGGGAAATGTAGGAGCTTGTTCCGCCTACCTGATGGTCCACGAATTGTTCCATAGCGGGCGGTTGAAAAAGGGAGAGAAGCTCTTATTACTGGTGCCCGAGAGCGGCCGGTTCTCCTATATGTATGCCATGCTGACGGTCTGCTAAATCTGTTTAGTTATGGAAAAGAAAGATGTTCCCCAGGATCTGAGTTCACTTGGTAAAATCACCAAAGAAGTGTGTTATGCCACGGACGAAACAGGAAAGTATACCACGGAACTGAGCCGTGGCTGGGACATTAAGATATCCGCGCTGGATACGGCCTGGCAGGATATCAAAGACCGGGTTACCCTGGCCAGGGAGCTCGTGTTGAATGACAAGGCAAGTCCCATCCTGTTCTTTATGGAAAAGGGGCTGATGGATATAGGTATTGTGTCGGCCTATACGGGCTTTTGGAAGTGGCAGATCAGGAGACATCTGAAACCGGCCGTTTTTAAAAAATTATCCGATAAAAAGCTGCAGCGGTACGCCGAAATTTTTAATGTGAGCATAGAGGACCTTAAAAGTATGAATGTCCATGAAGATTGAGTTTGATCACCTACAGGCGGCGCATTGTGAAACGGGCGTTACCAGCAGTCTGTTGAAATACGCAGGCATCGATAAGATGACGGAGCCGCTGGCTTTCGGCATTGGCGCGGGATTATTCTTCGTATATATTCCCTTTATAAAAGTAAATAACGGGCCGGCGATCGCCTTCCGGACCCTTCCGGGCTGGATCTTTTCGAAGACCTGCCATTCGCTGAACATACCGGTCGTCCGGAAAAAGTTCAGTAGTAAAGAGGCAGCCGCCTCCTTCCTGGAGAACTGCCTGGAAAGTGGGCAGCCCGTGGGCTGCCAGGTGGGCGTTTATTATCTTTCTTATTTCCCCAAGGAATATCGTTTTCATTTCAACGCGCACAATATTATCGTTTACGGTAAGGAAGAGGACCGCTATTGGATCAGCGACCCTATCATGGAAACCCCCACGACCTTAACGAGCTATGAGCTGGAACGGGTCCGGTTTGCCAAAGGCGCTTTAGCGCCCAGGGGGCAATTGTATTATCCTAAAGAGAGGAATATTATTATAACGGACGAACAGTTGAAAAGGGCGATCCGAAGCGGGATTAACCGGAATGTACGCAACATGCTGCATATTCCCAGCAATATCGCCGGAGTAAAAGGGATAAAATACACCGGGCAGAAAATAAAAAAATGGCGGGATAAACTAGGACTGCCCAAGGCCGGCCTGTACCTGGCGCAGCTGGTGCGGATGCAGGAAGAAATAGGGACGGGCGGGGGTGGTTTCCGTTATATCTATGGCGCCTTCCTCCAGGAATCCTATTCCTGGTACCCCAATGATCAGTTACTGGAAATTTCCAAACTGTTCACCCAGGCAGGGGATGCCTGGCGCACCGCCGCTATTCAGGCAGCTGGCATTTATAAAGGCAGGATCGGCAGCCAAAGTGATTTTAACGTGATGGGGGATTACCTGTTGGAAATATCGGAGCTGGAACGGCAGGCATTCAGGGCATTATCCAAAATCAAATGGCATTCATGAGCTCTTTAGCAGTCAACATATCGGATCTTGGGTTTCATTACCCGGGGCAGTCGGACTTATTTTTCTCTCATCTCAATCTCAAGATAGCGGCTGGAGAAAGGTTTGGCCTATTCGGGCCCAATGGGGCAGGTAAGACTACCCTGATGAACCTCATGACGGGCTTGCTGCCTTTTCCCGAAGGAAGCATCCAGCTTTTGGGGAAGGAGGTTAAAAAGCAAAACAGGGCCGTTAATAAACTTTTTGGATTCATCCCCCAGGACTTCTCTTTTTACCAGGAGCTGAGTCCGGCTGAAAACCTGGAATTCTTCGGGGCCTGGTCGGGTCTCCACCGGCACGAGATCCGCCAGCGGACGGATGAATTGCTGGAAATACTAGGTCTGGCGGATGTCCGGGACAAACCCGTGCATAAGTTCTCCGGGGGTATGAAACGCCGGGTAAATCTTGCCATCGCGGTGATCCATCATCCGCGTATTTTATTCCTGGATGAGCCTACTGTCGGGGTGGATGTGCAAACGAGGCATGCGATCATCAACTACCTCAAGCAATTGAACAAAGAGGGGACCACGCTGATCTATACTTCTCACCAGTTAAGCGAAGCGGAAGATCTCTGTGAAAAAATAGCCCTGATCGACGAGGGAAAGATCATCGTACACGACGATCTCCAGGTCTTATTGTCGGAACACCGGCAGGAAGGACTGGAGGGATTGTTCTTAAATTTAACCGGAAAAGACTACCGAAATTAATAATGTATAAACTTTGGGCCACCATAGTAAAAGATGTCAGGATCCTCTCCCGTGATAAGGTGGGGCTCACTTTCATGTTCGCGATGCCGATCATATTGGTGCTGGTCATTACCAGTATTCAGAACAGCACTTTTAACCTGGTCAACAAAAATAAAGTGTCCCTGATCATCTGTAACAGGGATACGGGGAAGGCAAGCGTCCAGTTGATACAGACGATCGATCAGATAGGTATGTTCAGGCTGGTGCAGGTATCCAAAGACCAGGATGCAAAAGCTATCATGGATCGCATGCACGCCAGGGACGCATTGCTGGCTATCGTCATCCCCGGGGATTTCTCTTTTCAACTCGATGCGAAGGCGAAAAAAGTAGCCGGTCAGGCCCTGAATAGTTTTGGGCTGGAAGGGGATACGCTTCATGCAAAAGCGGGTAATGTGGATCCGCTCACCTTGTATTACCATCCGATTTTGCAGGAGTCGTTCCGTCGTTCGATACAGGGAGCCTTGTACAGCGCCCTGCAATTGGTGGAGAGCAAGCAGGTATTGAAGAGCCTGTATTTTGCCATTAATGAAAAGCAATTGCCGGACACCCTGGAAAACGAACTGCTCAATAACCGGATCGGGATCAATGAGATTCCCGTACTCCGGGATGGAAGCGGGATCATACCCAACGCCTCACAGCACAACGTTCCTGCCTGGACCATCTTTGCCATGTTCTTTGTGGTCATCTCGCTGGGAGGGAGCATCGTGCGGGAGAAATCCAGCGGCAGTTTTATACGCTTGAAGACCCTTCCTACTAACTATCTCGTGGCATTGCTGTCAAAACAAATTACCTATTTAGGGGTGACCCTGTTGCAGGCGGCTGTCATCTTTGCAATGGGGGTGTGGCTGTTCCCTTTCATCGGACTGCCGGCGCTGAATCTTCCCGCGGATATTTCCGGCCTGTTCGTGGTGTCTTTTATGTGCGGGTGGTGTGCGGTAAGTTATGCTATTGGTGTCGGCGTATTTGCGCAGACCCAGGAGCAGGCGAATGGGTTTGGGGCGGTGTCCATTGTGATCCTTTCCGCTGTCGGCGGATTGATGGTCCCCAGTTTTGCCATGCCCGGTTCGTTCAGGACCGTCATTCAGCTATCGCCCCTGCATTGGTGCCTGGAAGCGTACTATGGTCTGTTCCTTGAGGGAGGAAAACTGAAAGACGTTTTAACAAATATTATACCTTTATTTGTTATTATTATATTGATACATTTACTAATATTTTGGGGCCTGAAGAGGAAAAAACTGATTTGAATACTACTTATATACTATAATGGAAACAGTACAATTAAAGCAGCAGTTGAAGAAACAAATTATAGAGTTCCTGAATTTAACGTCCTTGACTCCGGAGCAGATCAGGGATGATCAGCCTTTGTTCGGCGACGGAGAAGGACTGGGCCTGGATTCAATCGATTCCCTGGAACTGATCGTATTGCTCAACAGGGAATTCGGCATTGTCATCAAGGACCCCAAAGAAGGCCGGAAAATATTAGTGGATGTCAATACCATGGTGGCGTATATTGAAAAAAACAGAATAAAGTAAAATTTCGTTCATTGAGCAGGGTTTTCATTACAGGGATGGGAGTGATCAGCGCTATCGGGAATACAACAGCTGAAAACCACCGGGCTCTTACAGCCGGTAACTGCGGTATTACGAAAGGGACAAATTTCCCGTCCCGGTATGCCGGGGTACTGCCTTTCGGGGAAATCCTTCTTCCTACGGAGGAGTTGAAAGAGCAGTTGAAGGTGAACGATGCGGGGGTCACCCGTACTACTTTACTGGCTCTGCATGCTCTTAGAGAAGCCATCTCCGATGCCGGGCTTAGTCCCTCACAATTGGCATCTTCCGATACGGCCCTGGTGGGGGCCACTACCGTCGGGGGTATGTGCCTGATGGATCAGATGTTCGATGATGCCAATAAGGATTCCGGCGGATCTGAGTTCCTTTCTTCCTACGATTGTGCGTCGGTAAATATGTTCTTACAGGCCCATTATAAAATGCAGGGGATCGTCAATACCATCAATACGGCTTGCTCCTCTTCTTCCAATTCTATTCTGTACGGGGCCCGGCTTATTAAAAACGGGTTTGCCAAAAGGGCCCTTGTAGGCGGGGCGGATAGTTTGTCGAAATTTACGATCAATGGGTTCAATGCACTGCATATTCTTTCTCCGGAAATCTGCGCTCCTTTCGACAGGGACCGGCAAGGGCTGAACCTGGGAGAAGGCGCAGCCTTTCTTGTTTTGGAAGGAGAAGATGTCCTCGCCCGCAGAGAGGATGTTCCCCGCAGAGAGGAGGCCCCCGGTCATAGAAAAGTATATGCCGAATTAACGGGCTATTGCAATACCAATGATGCCTATCATCCTTCTTCCTTATCGGGGGATGGTCCTTACCTGGCGATGAAGGGCGCTTTGGACTGCGCACAATTGGACGAAGGCCGGATCGATTTCATCAATGCACATGGCACCGGGACAGAAAACAACGATGAGGTGGAAAGCAGGGTACTGTTACGTCTGTTCGGCGTGCCGCCTGTCTTCTCCTCCGTCAAGTCCAATATCGGCCATACGCTGGGGGCTGCCGGCGCCGTCGAAGCCGTGTATAGTATCCTCAATCTTGTCCACCAGGAAATATATGCCGGTCTGAATTTTAAGGAGCCGATCCCTGCTACCGGCCTACGGCCTGTTCAGGCTTATCAAAAAATGTCTTTACAGCATGTCATGTCCAATTCATTTGGATTTGGCGGTAACTGTACTTCCCTGATCTTCTCAAAAGCATGAGTATATGTTCTATATCCATCAAGCAACCTGTATTTCGCCACAACAGACATTTTCAGGGACGAAAATAGACCTGTCGCGTGAATATGAGTCCGTGGATAACAGAATGCGGGTCCTGGAGCCTCCTTATCCGGGCATTCCCGATAATATATTGCGCAGAATGGCCAAAGCCGTCCGGATGGGCGTGGGCACAGCCCTTCCCCTGATCCGGGAAGCTGGTGATCGTCCACCGGAGGGGATCATTATAGGGACTGCCAATGGCGGGATGGAAGAAAGCGTTAAATTCCTGAAACAGATCATCGAGTATAAAGAGGAAATGCTGACGCCGGGTAATTTTGTACAAAGCACCCCGAATGCGATCTCCTCGCAAATAAGCTTACTGAGTAAAAACAAAGGTTATAATATCACCCATGTGCACAGGGGGCTGGCTTTTGAGAATGCCGTCATCGATGCGGCCATGATGCTTGCCGAAAATCCGCAGAACAGTTATCTCGTAGGAGGAGTGGATGAGATAGCCACGTATCATTACAACCTGGAGAATCTCGCGGGATCCTATAAAAAGGAGGCTGTTTCCAGTATGCATTTGTACGAGACCGACTCTCCGGGCAGCATTGCGGGAGAGGGCGCCGCTATGTTCCTCGTCAATGGGATAAAGGCAAATGCGTTGGCTAAGTTGCAGGGGCTTGTCACCCTGCATAGTTCAGCCGGGGAAGCTGTTACCCGCCAATTGCAGGATTTCCTGGACGGGCATGTGGCGTCCGGCGGTGAAAGGCCGTCAGTCGCCGGTGTAAAACCGGATCTCTTCCTCACAGGCGAAAACGGGGATAATCGTGTCTCCCATTTTTACACTGCCTGTGAAGCTATCCTGGGTAAGGACATGCCGGTGGCCCGCTATAAACATATGAGCGGGGAATACCCGACTGCTGCCGCTTTTGCGCTGTGGGTCGCCTGCCAGGTGATGGGCGGGCAATCACTTCCGGGGCATATGATCAAGAGGACGTCCTCAAAGGCTGAGACTGGAAAAGTTGAAGGGGCCTATAAAAACGTGCTCATCTACAATAATTACAAAGGCATCCAACATAGCTTTATGCTGGTCAGCAGAGTGGGTTGATTTATTTTAATTCCTTTAGTAATGCAATGATCCTTTTTGCTCTTTGCATTGAATCCTGTTGTTCAACGTGACCCAGTAACGCCTCTTCAAAAAGAGTGTGTTTGCCCAATTTATTAAATTGTTCCAGTAAATAAGTCTTTACTGTCTTGGGTGAAATCATTATTTCCTCCTGTATTGTCGGCCGATGATCCAGCAAATAGATGATATCTTCCAGATCGTGACTTGCAAACAGGTCTCCATTACCGCGGCCAAGAAAAGCTTCCATTTTGGAGGCCAGGAAATAGGGTGCAGAGAAAATATACGCGCTGGTGGTCGCGTCCAAATTCACTTTTATTTTTTGGCGGATGCCTTCCTGATACCAACGATTTGTAAATCCCAGAATGGTCGGATCGGTAGGCATAAAATCCACTTTAAGGCCCTGGAATAGATATCTTGATAGGATAGGTGCATTCCTATCATGTTGAAAACCTAATGAAAGGAGCTTTTCCTGCAATCGATAAAATTCGCCTGTTGAGATCAGTTCTACTACCACATCGACGTCATCTGTTACGCGGATGGTCGTCAAGTCGGGCCTGGAGGCATATAAACTTACAGTTGCTCCGCCTACAAACACAATCTCTTCCTTAAAATCCGAAAGAATAGTTGCTACGGCTTTCATTCGGACTATATTAATGTGATCACTCATAGCAATATCTTTTTTCTCAATTCTTCTTCAGCAATTTTTTTTTCCCGGGCTTTCCCTATTCTTAAAGCGTCAGTCAAAGCAAGTAATTCATACAATTTATTGTCCAACCTTGCAGCGTGCGCTTGTTTAGGATGGAAGGGGGAGATCTCCTGTCCCTTTACTTCGCCTTCCGGCGTGGCCCAGACGACGGGATCGGCGGTTCCAAATGTTGGAGATAAGGGAGGGGCGCTATGCGCAGTCGGCATTCCAACTACTAAGGCGCCGGGACGTACGGGAAATACATAGGGTAACCCATGCACCAGGAATTCATAGATTGCTTTCCGCATAGGCGTTTTTTTGTCCGGAGCTATCAGATGCGCAAAGACTGACCTGCTTATGGAATCACTGACCTCTGATAAACTTATGCCTATGTTTTGGCAAAGGTCGATCAGTTTAAATCCGGGGTCATTCAGGCTGATTATCTTAAGTAAAACAAGAATATCCTGGGGACGCATTCCATTGTGTTGTTTGTTAACCCTCATAACTTAAATTAATTTAGCATTTCTAGTTTCGCGAAACGCGAAATCAGAAATGCTAAATTACAAAACTATAGAGATTTTTCAACTGTGTAAACGCAAAAAACAAACTCTAAACGGCCGATAAAGGGCCGAAACGCCCGGAAGGTCGTGACTTCCATAAGTGACATTTATTTTAATTATTGATTATCATATGTTTAAGTCCAGAATGAGGCTTTCAAAACCCCATAAACCTAGTTGGAGAAAATCCGAACAGTGTCACTAGACCACACAGCATACCCTCATGCGTTTTTGTTACTTAGCTAGAAAGTACTTATAAGCCCATACAGTCCTTTAAGAGCCCTTTGGATAAATGCAATGTAATCCATACTCTCGGGTAGTTCATAGTCAATTAAAATTCAGATAGTTATGTGACTATTCAAATAAACGGCAAAATCTTGAAAAATTGCCAAAAAATTGAAATCCCGATCACTAACTCAAACCGGCAGGTGTAGAAAAACATCATTAGATCAAACTAACCATCTTCGATCCCTCTACAATTTTGAAAAAATCAGCGAGGAGCAGTTGCCTCCGAATCCGAATGAATTGGACAGGACATGCCGTACCGGCTGATCCTTCATAAAAGTGGTGACGGGGGTAAAGGGCAATTCCTTCATGGGTGTCTCGAAGCGAAGATTGGGATAAATAAGCCCCTGTTGGACCGACAAGGCGGAGAACACGGCTTCCAGTCCTCCGCAGGCCCCTAAAGTATGGCCCGTAAAAGATTTGGTGGAGCTCATCGGGGGATACAACGGATCAAATAATCGTCGTATGGCCGTACCTTCCGCAATATCATTATTCTGTGTGCCGGTGCCATGCAGATTGATATAACCGATATCCGAGGGTTGCAGGCCGCTGCGTTCCAGGGCTCCTTTCATGGCAAGATAAGATCCGGTGCCATCGGGGGAGGAAGCTGTCTGGTGATAAGCATCGTTGGCATTGCAATAACCACTGAGCCTGCAAACTAATTCCGTCCGCAGGGAATCGGCTACGCGGGCCGATACCAGCACCACATAACCGGCCCCTTCGCCCAGGTTGAGCCCTTTCCGGTTTTCGTCAAAAGGTTTGCAGGCTTGCTGGTCCAGGATCATGAGCGTATTGAATCCATTGAGGGTAAATTTTGTCAGCGCATCCGTGCCCCCTGCCACTACCACATCCAGCAGGCCGTGCCGGATCAGTCTTGCTCCGAAGAAGATAGCATTCGCCGAAGAAGAGCAGGCCGTGCTGATGGTGGTCATGTAGTCGCGTATGTGCAGCTGATCGGCCACCCATTCGGTAATGCTGCCGCATTCATGCTGGATCGTGTCCCTCAATTTCCCTTTTAGGGGATCCGAAAGGAAGTCGGCGAAGAATTGCTCCGTCTTATCCATTCCGCCCACGGTATTGGCCGAGACAAAGCCGGTGCGCCAGGATGCCCTGCCATCAGTTCCCGCGTCCCCGATCCCCTCGTTGTTAATGCCCGCATGGTCTAACGCAGCCCGGGCTGCCAGTAAGCTTAGTAACGCGGTGCGGCTTATTTTGGGAGAAACGCCCGCCCTTAAAGCCAGTTCTTCATTGCTGAGTTTCACTTCGGCTACGGGTAGCTGCTGGCGGTGTACGGTCTCCAGGTAAGTGATACCGGCGATGCCGGCCTGCCGGTTTTCCAGGGCGTAAAGGCATTCAGCCACATCGTTCCCGATCGCTGAAATGGCCCCGAGGCCGGCAACAAAAATGTCTGAATTCGTTTTATTGACCATTTTCTCCCTGAAATATTTGGTGAATAGTTGCTATTGTCAAGGGGGTGCCGCCAGGGCCCCGCTCGCCGGATCTTCCGTCCTTTTCCACGGCGGGGTCTTCTTTCCTTTCCACCAGGTAGAGGACCGCCTTGTATGCCGGCCCCAGCAGGTCCACCCATCCGCATATACAGGCTTTCAGGATATTATTATCCAGCAGGTAATTTACCGTACGTTCCATAAAACCGGCGTCGAACTGCGGGGATATAAAGAAGGCGCTCTCACCTTTGAAGTTATTGCGGATACAGATCTCGCCGATCATGATATTGGGCAAGGTATACACGAATAAGGCGGGGCTGGGAATCTCTTTTACCGTTTCATAATATTTCAGGTCCGTATCCAGGCTGGAGTTGGCATTGGCAAGCGAGATGCCTACTTCTTCCGGCTGATAAAATCCAGGCCTGAAATTTTCTTTCAGCAGTATTTCAGCGGTCAGCCATCCCAGTTTACTCAGGTTATCCATCTTATAGAACTTAGGATAGTTCAATTTGAAATGGTGGTAACCCGAAAGCAGGAATCCGGGCAGATCGGTCTCTTTATTTTCGAACAGGAGTTGTCCGTTCCTGTAAACGGAATGGTCGCTGATCCTACAACTGGCGGTGATAGTATTCATAGTTTATGGTTTACTCAGCACCAGCGCTGCATTGCACCCGCCAAAGCCGGAAGCCGTCTTCAGGCAGTTCTTTAAAGGGGCAGAAAGTAAGGTACTACAAATATTTAAAGGTTGTGACACGCCCATTTGTTCAAATCCGAGGGTGGGCAGAACAAGACCCGCTTTCAATGACTGAGCCGCGACGATGGATTCGATCAGGCCGGCTGCTCCCAGCGTGTGACCGTAATAGCCCTTCAGACTATTGACGGGAACCGACTGCAGATTGGCCAGGGTAATAGCTTTGGCCTCCATTTCATCGTTATAAAGGGTAGCCGTCCCGTGTGCGGAGATGAAATCGATATCCGTTGCGGAGAGGCCGGCTTGTCCCAGGGCTGTTTTAATGGAGTAGCAAAGTTCGTCGCCGGTGCGGGAGGGCGCTGAAAGGTGGTTGGCATCGTTGCTGGTCGAGCCGCCCATTACTTTGACGCCTCCTGCATATTTTGGATTAGAAGAAAGGATCATGGTTGCGGCGCCTTCGCCCAGGGTGATCCCGTCCCGGGCCTTGTCGAAAGGTCTGCAAGGCCGGGAGCTGATGGCCTGAAATGACTGGAAGCCTGACAATACGAAGTTTGAAATGACGTCGGCTCCGGCGATGACGGCATTTTCGTATTGGCCGGACCGGATCAGCCGAAAGCCTGTCAGGATGGCCATTAT
>DASWFF010000096.1:0-21105 GCA_036394375.1 Puia sp. | reverse complement strand
GTCACCTTCCAAAAACAGCGTAATGCAGTAAAAAGAATGGCGGAATGGCTTAGCAACGTAGTCATATGCCTTCAACACCTCCGGGTCGATTTCCCTGATATCAAAATCTTTATGCAGCGGAGGTTTTGCTTTGACATGATTATAAAAGCTGACTAAATCAGGCAAGTATGGAATTTCCTTGTTTATTATTTGCCGCCTGGTGCCGCCCATATAACCCAAATATAGAAGTTATTATTCATTCTAATGTGTTGATGTGTATTGGTTGGAAAAAACGCTCTCATTGATCACCTTATGTCGCTCTAAGCTAATTCTATTTTGTGAAAATCTTTATTTGTTCGTGTCCTTTAAGCGTTCTGCGAAGCCCCCCGATTAGTTATAGGTGAGTTCATGAATTACCCGCGCCGCTGCCCTCCGCTTTAGTCCCGCCGCCTACATTTCCGCCGCCTCCGGCATTGCCCCCATTACCTCCGGCATTTGCCCCGCCCTTGCCGGCATTGCCTGAGACGTTAGGGTATTTTTTGATGAACCCTTCGATAAAATCGGTTCCGGCATAGCCGGCGGTGATAAAGGCGATCACGACTGATTTGTCGGAGAATGAAACATGATCCGAGCTTACAGCGGCCAATACGCCCGCAACGCCCCCAATGGCAAACCCGATAATAAGGCTGAAGGTGATCTGTCGGTATTCGATGAGCTGTTCCGCCGGGGTGCTGTTTTTCATGGCCTCATCATATACTTTTTTCATGCCGACAATAACGCGCATGCCCTGGCCTACGGCACCCAGGATAGCGCCGATAAGGATGATGATCAGTGTATTTAAAGGAGTAGAGGGAGTTGACATAGAAGAAGTATTGAGTGAGGAATTGTTAGTGAATGAAACGGGTGCAATCGCTTTGCTTGTAAATGCAGTGGCGCTGCTGGGAAAATTCTCTTCCGTGGCCATGCCCTCTTCCGGATCCAGGATTTCGATACTGGTGATGGGATGGATCTCCCAGCAGGATGCTCTCCAGTTCCTTCCCGATGCATTGTCCGGGTTGGTCGAAAATGCCTGAGGCTCATGGATCTCATCATAGAATAGCCAGCCCTGTATTTTTACCAGGTGCCCTTTTAATTTGCTTACCAGAGTCTCGGTGCTCCAATCGGTTCCCTGGCCTTCCAGCAATTCCCTGATCCTTGGCGTCACCTCTACGATTAGCCTTTTATCTGCCCCGGTTTCAGTGCTGTTGGGAGTTAGTTCGATATGGGTGTCCATAAACAGGGGATCGGTCGTTTTGCAGTTGCAGGTCTCCGTGCCTCCCTTCTTTACGTTGAAGACGTAACCGGTGATCTCCACGGCCTTGTTTTGAAGGAATTTACCTTTTATGGCTTCTCTGCTGATCAGGTTTTGCAAGGTAATAGTATTGTCGAAATCCTGCTTGGTGGGAAAATTGAACCGGTTCTTCAGGGGGTTCAGGTCATATTCCTTCGACCCTTCTTTGGATGTGCCGTGAAGACTGCAGGCCTGACCATCTATATTCAGATTGCTGAGATCCTGTTGCGAATAGGTGAACAAGCACCAACAGGATATAAGGAATAGTAAGGTTAATTTTTTCATTTTATAGTATTTAGGCTTTGCGAGTTGATACATTATCATCAAAGATCAGTCTAAGACGAGCTGTTTTCTTCGCCTGCTTGTTTTCATAAGTTCCTGCTTTTTTTTTAAAAGTTATTCAGCTTTAAGGACCTGTTGGAAAGTTGATCATTTATATCATTCATGACCGTGAATTTGTTTCCATTACTGAATGTCCACAGGGTCTGGCGCTCTCCGTATTTAATATTGGTTATCCATAATTTCAATATGATAACAAGGTTAGAGATTTATTTATTGGGAAAAAACCGTGTTTTAACCCATGTTGTTAAGGTAAAAACACCTGTTTTTCATTGACGATCGTTGTGTAAATGAGATATTCCTTAGGAAAAATCAGGAAGGGGTTAAGAATCTGATGTTTATATTGATTTATCTATCAACGTCTTGAGACTAAAAAGAACCTTTAAATCCTCATAAACCCGGTTGGAGAAAAATCCGAACAGGAGCACAAAGAGCGTACGAAAGTGCGCTCTTCGTGTTTTTACCGCACTAATTCACTCCTTTTTGATGCATTAAAGGATCCGATGCCTCGCGATCGCATTTACCGTCCATCATAAAAAACCCCTCCTATCTGATTTTATTGTAATTTATGAGGAGCTTTTATCCTATCCCCCCTGAAATACTCCCTGCTTACTCTGCTATTTTTCCGGCGACTCAACAATCAGGCTTATGGTTCAATATCTAACTTCCGGGTTAAAGCATACCTGCTTTTTATCATTCACGATATTTTCTTTCTTATCCAGTAGTAACAGCCTGGCGCAAGCAGTCATTCATGGAACGGTGGTTGACAAACTGGACAAACCGGTATCGAATGCCAATGTCCTGCTATTGCGTTTTAAGGATTCGACCCTTTCAAAAGGGAGGATAACCAATGAAAAGGGAATTTTTTCTTTTGAAAACATACTTCCGGGTCAATATATCGTAACATTCACCTATACGGGCTTTGAGGCCTCCTCGCGATCTTTATCGGTTTCCGGTAAAGAGACGATCAACCTGGGCGCGCATAAGCTCATCGAAGAAAGCAAACGGTTGGCAGAACTGACAGTAAGAGCAAGAAAACCTTTATTTGAGCAGAAAATAGACCGCCTGATCGTCAACGTTGAGAACAGCATCACATCCGCAGGCAGCACGGCCCTGGATGTATTGGAACGATCACCCGGCGTGATCGTTGATCGGCAGAACAATTCCATCTCCTTAAGCGGAAAAAACGGCGTGGTCCTCATGATCAACGGAAAAATAAATCATATGCCTATAGATGCCGTGGTGCAGATGCTGGGCGGCATGAGCTCCGGGAATATTGAAAAGATCGAATTGATCACGACCCCGCCGGCCAATTTGGACGCGGAAGGGAATGCCGGGTATATCAATATTGTACTGAAAGAGAATAACCAATATGGGACCAACGGCTCCTATTCCTTTTCCATGGGCTATGGCAACAGGGAAATGCCGGCAGCCAACATCAGCTTCAACCACCGGAAGGGAAAATTAAACTTCTATGGTAACTATTCCTTTTCCCGGAGACATCAGGAACAGGACTGGTTCTTCTATCACCGGGTCAGTAACAAGGGGGAAATAACGGAAACTCCCTCGTATACTTACCGGAATACGGTGCAGAGAAATCATAACGCCCAACTGGGAGTGGATTATGCGCTGAATAAAAAAACAATTATAGGCGCCCTGGTCTCCGGATACGACAATAAATGGTCGATGAATGCCAGCAACAACAATACTGTCATTATTAATCAGCGACCGGATACAACGCTGACTATTGCGAATGATGAGATCAACCGATGGAAAAACATCAGCGTCAATGTCAATATTCAGCATAGTTTTAGCGATAAAGAGAAACTCTCCCTCAATGCAGATTATATCTATTACCTGGACAATAACCCGGTCAGTTACACAAACTCTTATTACGATCGAAGCGGGAATTTTATTTACGATAAAAAAATAAGGAGCGCCAAGACCACTCCTATAAAATTCTGGGTAACTGCGGCCGATTATTCAAAAAATCTGGGAAAAAGAATAGGGCTGGAGACCGGGCTGAAAAGCACTGTTTCCCGGTTTGATAACAATGTACAGATCGACAGGTTGATGCAGAATGGCTGGCTCAAAGACCCATCCTTCTCCGCGAAATATAAATTGGAGGAAAATATTACCGCTGCTTATGCCTCTGTTAATATTAATGCGGACAAAAAGACCGATCTGAAGGTGGGACTGCGCTACGAATACACGAATTCCAACCTGGGCTCGGATTCTTTGAAGAATATTGTCGACCGGCATTACAGTAATCTTTTCCCGAGCCTATTCATAACACACAAAATAGATGATAAGAATACCGTCAACCTTTCATACAGCCGCAGGATCACCCGCCCTACTTTTAACAATATGGCGCCCTTCGTCATTTTCGTAGATCCTAACACCTTTTTTTCGGGCAACCCTGCCTTGCAGCCCTCTATTTCCAATGCTGTCAAGGGGGACTATACGTTTAAAAAATATTTACTATCCCTTTCTTATACCTATGAGCAGGGCCCGATCGCGAACTTCAGTCCCAAGGTTGACTCCATGACGAATATTGAAACATTGAGCGCCGTTAACCTGGAGAATACCAAAACTGTCTCCATCACATTGGCCTTGCCGGTGGAACTGACTCCCTGGTGGAGCATGTCATATAGTGCAATAGCGACCTGGCAGGAGACACATGCCTTCTACAATAACAGCCCCCTGCAACTGAAGCAGGAAAACCTTCATATCACGGCAACACAAAACTTCAGGTTTCGGAAAAATATCTCTTTGGAGATCTCGGGCTTTTATCAATCCGCGACCCTTTTCGGCATTTATAAGACCGATGCCTTCGGATCGCTGGACCTGGGCATTCAAAAAAAGCTTGGTGATAAGAACGGCACGATCCGTCTTGCTTTCAATGACATCCTGAATACACTTAAATTTAACTTCTCTGTTAACAACCCTGACCAAAACCTCGTCCTGCTGGACCGGTTGCAATTCGTTTATCCCTCCGTTAAACTGACTTATTCAAGAAGCTTCGGTAAGGATAAATTGAAAGAACGGAGAAACCGTTCCACCGGCTCGGAGGATGAACAGGGAAGGGTTCAATAAGGACGCTAACCGCCGTTAATCACTGGCCAGCTTGGCTATTTGGAATGTATTAAATATAAGATTTTTTCTTCATTCAAAATACAGTGTCTGTACGATTTTGGGGATGTATTTTATTGGCAATTTTCAACCAACTAAAGCCGCCGCGTCCAACTCATCATCCAATAGCAGGTCAACCGGAAAATTTACATTATTACAATGCTCTCAACCTTTAAAGTCAATGGTATTTTATTGATATCCGAAACTCCATAGAATAATTTTTTATTCGATATTTCTCTGGCAATATCCATTTGGATGGAAATGCTTGAATCTCCTTTTAAGGATAAAAACAAATAACCATCCGGGCTCGAAGGAATTCTATCAGCGACAATAGGTCTGATTTTTTTCAACTCCTGCCCTACAAACAGTTCTCCTTCCTTTATAAACGGGCTTACAACTGTTATCCGGTGTATCTTCTGCTTGTTCTCCCAATTCGTTTCTGCCAAAAAAATCAATTGTCGTTCAGCGTAATAAGCTTTCCCTTTCCATGTTACGCCTTCATCACCTTCGAGAACAGTATCCTTTGAAAGGTAACATTTGAATTCCGGCAATTCGCTGATATTCCGACCCAGGATCCTTTCCTTCAGAGCTTTAAAAGTGAGAACATCACAAGCAACATGCGTACCGGAAGAATCAGCAGAACTCTTAGTTGACCCGGAGTTATCCTGCTTGTTTCCGGCTCGTCTGGAGCCGCAAGCAATCGCTAATAGTAAGAGCAACAATCTTAAATACTTCATATAGTCATCTTCCGTAATGCATTATTCCCTAATATACTCTTTGTCCTCCCAGAGAATCGTATTTTGGTCTATCAGTTTAGCGTATGCTCCCTTCAATCTTCTATAACCGATAAATCCATAACTTAGTTGCGGGATATAAATTTCGAAAACATTTGCCGCCTTATTTTTTACCGTATAAGTAAGAGTTTGTAATTCCCGGACGGCAATATCTTTCACATAAATAGACATTTTGGGGTCAATTGTTATTGTAAAATCTATGATTCCTCTTCTGGAAGGGTTATAGAATCGAATGTATCCGCTCTCAAAGGGCTGATTATTTTCTTTAAAGTAACCTATATCTTCACCCCTTGGTTGAACAAGCAGCTTATAAATCAATTCACCGCCGGCAGAATTGTTTTTTTTATACCCATCTTCGATAGGATTGCGAATATTGAAAGCTATCGAATCTGTGCCATCATCTTTCTTTTCAACAACACTCATCCCTACAAAAATGGAATTTAGTGACGGATCACTATCGAACCTCAAAAAACCTTTATCGCCCGAACTAACATCCCCAAAAGTTATCGTATCACAGCATGGAGTTGCCAAATGATCTTTTTTCCTGGAATCTATAAATGCAAACCTGTCATTATGGATGATCAGTTTTACGCATGTATCTCCTTTTAATTTGAATACTCCATTGATCTTTTCATGAATAGACCTTTGGGATAAGCATTTCATGGGTGCAGCGAGACAACCGGATAGAACTGCTATAATTAGTATTTTATTCATTTGTTAGCTTTCTTTGCTTTTCTTTGATCGTCCTCAAATTGAACAAAAGCGTCGTGTATTGCAGAATATACATAGTTTCCGTTAGGTTATACGGGATCCGCATCGTATCATCAATACCATTCAACAGTAATGCGGGATTATAATTAAGCGATGCCTGTTGCCTGGGGCCCTGCTTGTAGAACAGCGCGTCATGTCGATTGCCGGTAAAATCCTTCCAGGAGGTATCCGAAAACCCGCCTTTGTCCGCTCTCAGCCACAATACAGGATGAGTCGAACTATCCAGGGATTGCCCTTGCGACGGAAGGCTAAAGACCAATAAAATAAGTGTGAAATAAGCAAGAGCTGGAAATCTCTTGAGATAAGAGTTTGAACTGCACGCGCGAAACAATTCAATTGCGTGGGTCATAGGGGGTAGATTTAAGTATATTTCGTAGGTTATGGATTGACGGGAGCTAAAGTAAGTAGAGGAATTCACATATGCAAGTGTCAGAACAGTAGATACATTTAAGGGGTTACCCGAAACATAAAAAAAGGTAAGGGTTAAATTTATTCTATAAATCCAAAGCAAAGGAAATCAATAGGGTAAACTTTTTGTCAGACGGCAGCGGAGAGATTGGAAAGATTAAAAAAAGTTTTTTTTAAATGCGGTGTCAAAATAACTGCTTAATATTTCTCCGTTCTCATTTATATGCAGCAGCAGCCCATATGGTTCTGGCTGGGGCTTTAAAAAACCGGGCAAGCCCATTACTATTTTCTTCAGGAAGATACCGTTTGCTCTTTAAAAATGTGAGTCAGCGTTTAGCGTCCATTCCGGCCGCACATAATGACAGGTATAGCCGTATGGATGTTTCTGCAAATAATTCTGATGTTCTTCTTCCGCGACCCAGAATTCCTTTGCGGGCACTACCTCGGTCACAATCGGGCCCGGCCAGATATGAGATGCCGTCATTTCCGCAATCAACGTAAGGGCTACTTCTTTTTGCTCTTCGTCCAGGTAAAAAATTGCCGAACGGTAGGATGTCCCGATATCATTGCCTTGCCTGTTCCGTGTGGTTGGATCATGGATCTGGAAGAAGAACTCCAACAATGTACGATAGGGAAGTTTGTCCGCATCGAAGCTGATCTCGATAGCCTCCGCATGGGTACCATGATTCCTGTATGTCGCATTGGGGACATTTCCACCGGTGTAGCCTACAACCGTAGAAATAACACCGGGCATACTACGTATAAGTTCTTCTACTCCCCAAAAGCAGCCTGCGGCAAAAATTGCTTTTTCGATCTTCATAAATTGTCTTTTATTGGTGTAACAAATATCGCCCTTCACCTGGAATTTCCCGGTGAAAAATTAAATTGCCCGTTTTTCAGGTCCTGCCCACCCTCCACATTGATAGAGACCTTCTTTTCAGGATCCACCGGTTTGGAAGAGAGATTTCCATTTTCATCAACATAAGCCAGCATGCTTTCCAGATCATGACTGCCTTTATTGGCTAGTATCCTCTCCTGTCTTCTTTCAAGCTTTTCTTTCTTTTTTTGCTGCTTGTTTCTTTCCCGTTCTCTTTTGTTCCATGTTTCTGACATTTTTATTTTCCTCTTTTTGTTTAAGAATTTGGATAAACCTGCCTTGTAGAAGCAAAAAACCGTCCCGATTTTATCGGTGAAATTTCAGCCTGAAGACATAGTTGGATCCCATTGATTGTCAATGCCACGCATATTTCGCTGGTTTTCGACGCTGACAAATTAGCCATGGCTGGCTATATTATAAGACAAGAAGGCAGTTGTGTTTTCATTTTACTGGCTAAATGACGCCAGGCCTCACTCCCTGTAAAAAGTATATCATGCCGGTGTAAGTCAAATATTCTCTTTTGCTTTTCATTAATAGTAGCCAGTTTCAGATTCGATGGCTGAATATTAAGGTTATTAGGGCTTTTCTTTTTTATACATATTTCAAAAATAAATAAATATGGAAAATAACCGGAAAATCTCTATTTTTTGGGATGCAAGCCGTATTCAGTTCACAAATATTTCATCGGCCATGATCCATCCATTCTTCCCCTTCCCGGGATGCCATTCAGGCAATTTATCCACCGGCCTTGCGACAATTTTCAGAAAGCGAACCATGGTGGATTGGAAGCGGATATCATAGGGCGCCTGGTAAGCCGGTTGTGATTTCACCGGCTGCTCCGGATGCAGGCTGCCCAGCAAACGCAGGTTCCTTTTTTCACGCCCGCCCCATACTTCCACTGTTACGGGCGGCATGATAGAACTATTGATATCCACCAGGGACGAGAGTGTAATATCTTCCACTTTAACAGGTTGGTTAAAGAACAGCAGGCATTCCAACCCCTTTTTCCGGAAGCCCAGCCACTTGCCGCTGGTGAAGCTCATATCGCCTTTATCAAGGTCGATCAACACCCGGGGATTATATTTCATATAATTGGAATCCACCGGCTTTAACAGCAGGATAGAATCAACCCTGTATTTACTACTGAAAAAATACGTCCCTGCCACATCACTGGCCAGCCATCCTTTTTTATATGCTTTCGCTTTCAGCTCGGCCTTGCTGCTGAGCTGGACAGGTCCGCGATACAACACTCCCCCGCTATCGGGATCGCTGCCATCCAGGGTATACCGGATCGCTACTCCCGGGACATAATGCTTAAGTTGCAGGGCCAGCGTGCCCCGAATGATCCTTTCTTCCGTCTCGATCTGGGGAGCATTCAATTTTAAATGCACCGTGTCTCCAAAGAATCCGGTGATGATCTCCAGCCCCTCCCGCTCTTTTCGAAGAGAGGCGATGGCATCCGTTTTAATGGCCGTATTCCAGATATAGAGATAGCGAAGCGTTTTCAGGGAACCCAGTTTGGCAATATCTTCCACCTTTACGGCCGTACCGGAAAGGCTAAGGCTTTTCAGGTGGGACAGCCTCGTCAGGGCCGGCAATCCCACACCCGTGATCCGGGTAAAAGACAGATTGAGTTCCCGGAGATTGTTAAACGAGGCGATCGTTGCCAGATCCTTATCGGTCACCGGCATCTTGTCCAGGTTCAGGCTCACGATCTGCTCCTTCACCGGCTCCAGCTCTTTCAATTGTTGTGATTTAAAAAAAGCCACTCCGTAAAAATCCACTGCGAGAGCCGGAGAACCAGTGGCCAGCGGAGTGATCACCCGGTAATTCGTATTAAGCCCCTGCACTTTCTTGTCGGCGGCGGCCGCAAAATCATATTTTTCATCCGCAGCCGTCTTCAGGATGCCGGAAGCCAATATCCGTAAAGTATCTGTGGGAGGTAATTCCATCACCTTTTTATCAAAGTCCGCCCCGCTCCTGATCCAGGAATATACTATTCTTTCTTCCTCTTGTGAAAGCTGGGATTTGTTCGCCGGCGGCATATGCTTTTTTTCTTCCAGCGGCAGATGTATGCGGGTTAACAGCAATCCCAGACTGGCATCGGCCGTATCCCACAGCTTCCCGTCCTTACCGCCTTTCAGCAGGAATTCCTTGCTGTCCATGATAAGACCTCCTTTTGCATTGCTGCTGCTATGACATTGCTGGCACTTGCTTTCCAAGATCGGTTCCACCAGGTCCCTATAGACCAGGGCATCATACAGGGTAGCACGGGTCGTCCCTTTTTCCGGCAATACCGGCCCCAGGACGAAATTCTCTCCATGGGTGATCGTTCCACCCAGGTGTCCCGCGATCAATACCAGCAGCAATATCGATCCAGCTATCACACTGGTAACCATGGGCCGTGCCCGTAAGGTTTCCCGAAACAGCCAGATCGCCAGGAGCCCGAAGGAGGTGAGTGCGCCAAGCCATTTATGCCAGCCTAACGCAGCTCCTTCATAGGCCGGCTCCTTTGATAACAACAAACCCATGATCCCCGTGATCGTAGCCGTGAAGGCAGCCGCAAGCAGCAATCCTTCCGCCACCTGTTCGGGCCAGGGCATGATGCTCCCTGCCCGCTTCGCAATCACCCATTCCCACAATGCATACCCAATTATCAATACGATCGGAAAATGCAGTGCCATCGGATGCAGCCGGCCAAGTACCTGTAGCCAGGCTGGCACGACCAGTCTGCTGTCAAACAATAAAAAGAATAATAAGATGGCATTCAGCGGGATCAGCAATGAACCGAAAATCGTCTTCCATGTCATGGGCTGCAGGTTGCTCTGTCCAACAGGGACAGAATTATACTCTTTTTAGTTTGTAAGGATACACTTTCCCGGATGCCCATTGTGCTACATACAGATTTTCATCGTTGTCCACACACACATCATGAGGATGTATAAATATTTTATCGGTCTGCCGCATGGGCTGCAAGCTGCCTTCCGCGTATTGCGGCTCGCTGCCTCCGATATTGCTGATGACTTTATTGTTTTTATCCAGGATGGTAACAAATCCCGTTCCCACCGCATTAAGATCAGGGGAACGCAATACGGCAGCATATAAATGCTCTCCATGGATGACGGGCCTGCAAACGCAGGCGCCCGGCAGGTGGATCACTTCCTGCAGACTGCCTTCCATGCTGAATCGCTTGAAACAATTGCGCGTACGGTCCGTGATCAGCAGGCTCAACCCGCCGCCCCTCCTGTCAAAACAGATCCCATGGGCATTATCCAGGTGCCCTTCCCCTTCACCCCGGCCCCCGAAATAATTTTTCAGATGCCCGGCTTTGTCATAATGCATGACATATTGCGCGCCATAGCCATCTGCGATAAATATATCCCCGTTCTCATCGATGGCCGTTTCAGTAGGCACAAACTCTTCCGCCTTCTTATAAATACCCGCATCGAAAGGGGCATCGATGGTGAGGAGTATTTTACCATCCATAGTCGTCTTATACACCTGATGTTTGACCGTATCCGTTATATACAGGAATTCAGTGCCGTTCTCTTCGTGCAGGGTCAGACCATGCGCCCCGGGGAAATCATGCCCCCAGGATTGCAGGAGCCGGCCCTTTGTATCATAGACGAGGACATTATTATGCGTTTCATTGGTCAGCAGCAGGATCCTGCCGGCCTTGTCCTGCACCATCTCATGACAGTCATTGACCGGATACTTACCGGGATCGCATTTGCTCCAGGCCGTATCCAAGGTATATTGCATCCCGTTATGACCATATATTTTCTCCGTGGGGCGGGCATACAGTCCTTTAAAGAGCAATACGCCGCCTGCGGCGGCAGCGGTATTTTGTATGAATTTTCTTCGTTGCATCTCAATATGATTTTATTTGTTGATTCGAGTCAGGCGATCAGCCCATTTATCACCTTGCCCGCCACGTCCGTCAGGCGATAGCGCCGGCCCTGGTTCTTAAAAGTGAGCTTTTCATGATCGAGCCCCATCAGGTATAGCACGGTGGCGTGGAAATCATGTACATGCACCGGGTCTTTAATGATATTGTACCCGAATTCATCCGTCTCTCCATATACCCCCGGCCTGGTCCCGCCCCCGGCCATCCAGATCGTAAAACAGCGTGGATGGTGGTCCCTGCCGTAGTTATCCACGAGAAGCTTGCCCTGACAATAATTCGTACGGCCGAATTCTCCGCCCCAGATCACCAGGGTCTCTTCCAGCAGGCCTCTTTGTTTCAGGTCCTGGATCAGCGCGGCGGAAGCCTGATCTACGTCTTTACACTGTCCTTTTATTTCCGTAGGCAGATTGCCATGTGAATCCCAGCCCTGATGATATAATTGAACAAAGCGTACGCCGCTTTCCGATAGCTTTCTTGCCAACAGGCAATTGGCGCTGAAAGTGCCGGGTACCAGGCAATCAGGCCCATATAACTTAAGGGTATCTTCCGGCTCCTTGCTCAGATCGGTGATTTCCGGAACAGCGGTCTGCATCCTGTAAGCCATTTCATACTGACGGATCTTCGTGCTGATCTCCGGATCGCCGAATTCCTTAAAGGACTCGGCATTGAGCGCTGCTACCTGATCGATCATTTTCCTTCGCCCGGCCTTATCCATTCCCTCCGGATCCGACAGGTATAATACCGGATTTTCCCCATTGCTGAATTGCACCCCCTGGTGAATGGAGTCTAAGAATCCATTTGACCAGAGCTTGGAATAGACACCCTGCCCATTCCCTTTGCCTTTGGATAGCAAGACGCAAAAAGCAGGCAGGTTTTTATTCTCGCTGCCCAGACCATAACTCATCCAGGCGCCCATACTGGGGCGATTACCCTGCTGTGCACCCGTCTGGAAAAAAGTCAGCGCGGGATCGTGGTTGATAGCCTCCGTATACATGCTCTTCACAAAACAAAGATCATCCGTCACTCTTGCTGTATAGGGAAGCAATTCACTCAACCAGGCCCGTGCCTGCCCATATTGACCGAATTGGAACATAGAGCCCGCGAGCGGGAATTTAGCCTGGGTGGCTGTCATACCCGTGAGGCGTTGCCCGTTTCGGATGGACGCCGGCAATTCCTCTCCCTGCATCTTGTTGAGCATTGGCTTGTAATCGAAAAGATCAAGCTGGGACGGAGCTCCGTTCTGAAACAGATAGATGACCCGCTTGGCCTTAGGCGCAAAGTGAGGCAACCCGGTCATAACCGCATCTTCCTCCCCTCCTTTGAACAGATCGGGGATCAGCAGCGAGCCCAGCGCCATACCACCGATGCCCATGCCCAGTCTCGAAAGGAATCGCCGGCGATTGAATTGCAGATGGTGTTCCAGGATTTCTTTTTCCATCATATCTTTTTTATGTCTTCGTTATCGTTTCTTCCAGGTTGTACAGGGTAACAACCACTTGCATCAGCGCTGCACAACGAGCTGCATCCACCGTCTTATCCAATGGGTATTCGCCTGCTGCGAGGGCCTTCGCCGCCGCCGCCCTTCTACTGCTGAAGCCCTTCAACTCATCGGTATAATAATCTTCCAGGATTGTCAGCTCCTTTGCGGAAGGCTTGCGGCAGACGATCAGCCGGAATGCTACCGCGATCTTGTCATTCTCCGGTAAAGTTTGCGCTTCCAGCTTTTGGGCCAGCACGCGCGATGCTTCCAGCACCATCGGGTCATTCATCATAGCCAGTGCCTGCAAAGGGGTATTCGTTCGAAGGCGTCTCACTTCACATTGGTCCCTGTTACTGGCGTCAAACAGCCCCATAGAAGGCGGAGGTACCGTCAGCTTGATGAAGGTATAAAGGCCTCTTCGGTATAGAGAATCATGGTGATCCTGCCGATAGGTGGCTAACACGCCTCTGCCGGAAGAGGCTGTCTCCCATAGCCCTTTGGGCTGATAGGGTTTTACACTCGCCCCCCCGATATCTCCCTTCAGCAGACCGCTGCTCGATAGTACGAGATCCCGGATAAACTCCGCCCCCAACCGGTTGCGGGGCCCCCTCGATAAGTAAGTGTTCTCGGGATCTTTCTCCAGCTTTTCAGGTGTTGACTTTGCCGACTGTCTGTACGTGGCGGAAAGGACGACCTGCTTTACCAATCGCTTGATATTCCAGCCATGCTCCATAAAATCGGCCGCCAGCCAATCCAGGAGGGCCGGATTAGCCGGGAGGTCCCCTTGCCTGCCGAAATCACCGGAGCTTTTCACGATCCCCTTCCCAAAAAATTCCTGCCAGACCTGGTTAACAAAGACCCTGGCAGTCAGCGGGTTTTTCGGGCTCACCGTCCACTGCGCCAGTCCCAGCCGGTTGCGGGGATATTGCATCGTATCGTAGGACATCACCGCCGGTAATCCTGCAGGCCGCACTTCATCGGCAGGCGCATCATATCGTCCCCTGGAAAGTACATAGGTCTTGCGAAGCGTATCCCGCTCTCCCATCACCGAGACTATCATCGTATCCGTATCTTTTTTATTCAGGAAGGCAAGCGAGGTATGCAGATCCGAATCGTTAATAGTCAGGATGGGCATCTTGGCAGGTTTGGATACGCCGACATCACCTTCGTATCCGACTTCTTTCGTATTGTTGAAAAATGCCAGCAGGGAATAATAATCCTTCTGCGCGAAGGGGTCGTATTTATGGTCATGGCACTGGGCGCACTCGATGGTCACACCCAGAATCCCCTTCCCATAGGTCTTTGTCTTGTCGATCAGGTATTCTATCCGGTATTCCTCCGGCACTACCCCACCTTCTTCCGTATACTTATGATTGCGGAAAAAGCCGGTAGCCAGAATCTGTTCTTTATTAGCACCGGGCAGCATATCACCGGCGATCTGCCAGGTGACAAACTGGTTATACGGCAGATTCTCATTGAAGGCATGGATCACCCAATCCCGCCATGGCCATTGGGTGCGGATATTATCGTCCTGGTAGCCGTAACTATCGGCATAACGGGCGATATCCAGCCAATGCACAGCCATTTTCTCCCCGTATTGCGGCGTACTGAGCAATTCATCCACCATTTTGTCGTAGGCTTTGTCCGTTTTGTCTGCAAGGAAGGCATCCATCCTTTGCAGGGAAGGCGGAAGCCCGGTAATATCCAGTGAGACGCGCTTGAGCAGGCGTTCCCTGTCGGCTTCTTCGTTGGGTTTCAATCCTATTTTATCCAGCTTGTCCAGGATGAAATAATCGATCTCGTTGCGGGCCCAACGGGTATCCTTAGGTTGGGGAAGGGGCGATTTCACCGGGACGGCAAAAGCCCAATGCTTTTCATACCTGGCTCCCTGCCTGATCCATTTTTCAAATATTTTTGTCTCCCGGATGGTAAGCGTGCCCAAATGTGCATCCGGCGGCGGCATCCTATAACTGTCATCGGTTGATCCAACCCGCTTCAGCAATGCTGACTGCTCCGGTTTACCGGGCACAATGGCGAATGCCCCCCTGGTCACTTTGAGGGGAGCGTATGCACTGTCCTGTAGATCTAATCTTAAATGAGCTTCGCGGTGATTGGCATCGGGTCCGTGGCATTTGAAACATTTGTCGGACAGAATGGGCCGGATATCGAAATTATAGCTTACCACATCCGGCAGGTCTGCTGATGCTCCCCCGGACGAGTTGTGAAAGCAGGATGCTCCGGCAAGAAGGAGACCTATGATCAGAAGCAATATGGCAGTAGTCCGAACCCTCATTTGCGGCAGTTTAATCGTTAGATGGCGGGCGATCCTTTTCCTTCCACCCTATCCTCCTGGTCCTTAAGCACGGATCGGATCGCATCACACCTCAAGGTAGAAAATTCTTTGTGTAATTTATCATCCAAACACAGATCACGCAATCGATTGCAATTTGTTAAAACGTCGGAATTCCGGGAATTTCCCGAAAATGCGAAGACCAAGTCCGGCGCTGTTTTTTTGAAAGGTTCCAAACACGTTCCCTACTTCTGGAATGATTCTTGTGCTTTTAATGCAGTTTTAATGTTAAAACATGGAAAAGGTCCTGGAAGAACTTTCTGCATCGGCATTACGAAATCTCCTCATTGATGAAGTGAAGAAATTCATTATATGTCTGGATGATAGTTCTACAGAAGAATTAGAAAGAATGAAACTCCACCTAAAAAGGGTTTTTGATTTAATTACTGAAAAAGAACGCGCAGAAGAGATTCCTTTAACCTGGGGGAAAAACTCTTCACAAACTGCAAGAGGAAATCCATCATCCGGTTCAATAAGCGGAATGATATCGAACCTTCAAAAAACTAATCCTCAACAAATTAAGGGCTAAAAAATCGTTTATTTAAAAGATTGTCTTGTCCGATAAAATTAGGCGGCCCGCAAAATACTAAATATTCTAGTCATCTACTGCCGTTTTGCATTGGTACAATTTTTGCCCTAAAAGATATTTATAGATAGTAGCCCTGGCAATTGCGAGGAATTTTTTTATTTTTTTGATCCAATTCTTATGTGGAAATCCTTAAACCCCGGTGAAAAGGTTCAGAAAGGCGATACCATCAGGTATCAATTGAAATCTGCCTACCTTTCTTCTTCCAAAGAAGAAATATACGATGTAGTCAAAGTAGAGTTACATTATTTTGAAATTGCCCTAAAGCCAGATAAGGAAAATAACGAAGAGCCAGATCGGAAAATCATAAAATATACGGATGTCGGTTACCATATACGTTTGGAGATCTGGCTGGATCCAGCATCAGACCTAACAGACACTACGAAAAAGGTAACGGATAATCAAACGAAATCTGAACAGTGATATCAGGAAAGTTCAGCTAAAGAAGCAGATAAAGGCGCTCTGCCAACAGCGCTTGGCTCTTCAAGTATGTCAAATTGTTTTACACTAAAATTGCTGAATGCAGGATGATTATTTACCATCTTGAACAAATCAGATCCTTTATATTTTTCCACTGATTCTGCATCAGAAAACAGGTAAATACCTCCTGCTTCTTTTCTATCCTCATTCATGAGCCATATTTTCCATTGACAACCTGGAATTTCCGCAAAACTCTGTGCCAATGGAGATGCAGCATTTTCATACTCCTTTCTGGAAACATTGAACTGGAAGTTGATTTGAAGAATTTGTTGTGACATGGTTTGAAGTTTTATAATGAATAAATAAGGAGGAGCAAATTGATACATCAAACTCTCAAACGGATGTACATTTAGGTAGGGGGAATAGTCGATGAAAGATACAATAATATTCTCAATTTGTCCATATTGCTGTTGTCATCCGTTTAGCTCGATTTATCGTAATTTCGACCTATGAACGTTAACTTCCAACGGGCATCGGGTGCGGGTGTATTGATTGCCCTGGGCATCATTTATGGGGACATCGGCACCTCTCCACTCTATACCCTGCAGACCCTATTCAACGAAGCTGGAGAAATAAATAAGGCGCTCGTTTTCGGCGCCATTTCCTGTATTTTCTGGACACTGACCCTGCAGACCACTTTCAAATACGTGGTAATTACTCTACAGGCGGACAATCATGGGGAAGGCGGGGTGTTTTCCCTGTATGCGCTTGTCCGCAGATATGGAAAGAAGTTGGTCTATCCCGCCATCATCGGCGCCGGCACCCTGCTGGCCGACGGTATTATCACGCCACCAATAACCGTTACGTCCGCCATCGAAGGCCTGAACATGGTAAAAGGGCTGGACCAGCATATCATACCGGGAAATAACCTGGTGGTGGAGATCGTTCTGGTCATCCTTCTGTTGCTTTTTATCTTCCAGCGCTTCGGGACAAAGGTAGTAGGCGGTGCTTTCGGCCCGATCATGGCCCTTTGGTTCGCCATGTTGGCCTACTCGGGCTTGCGCCAGCTCCTGCTTTATCCCGGGATCCTGGCCGCGCTGAACCCTGTCTATGGCCTGGAGCTTCTGACAAGACATCCCCGCGGATTCTGGCTGCTGGGCTCCATCTTCCTGTGTACCACGGGTGCGGAAGCGCTTTATTCCGACTTAGGCCATTGCGGAAGACCGAATATCTATGTCTCCTGGACCTTTGTCAAGATAGCCCTGGTGCTGAATTATCTTGGCCAGGGCGCCTGGGTACTGCTACGCCATCGGCCAGATCTGGGCGGATTAAATCCCTTTTTTGCGATCGTGCCCGACAAATTCTTACTGGTAAGCGTGTGCATTGCCACCGTCGCGTCCATCATCGCCAGCCAGGCGCTGATCAGTGGGTCTTTTACCCTGATCAGCGAGGCCATGAGCCTGGGTTTCTGGCCAAGGGTCAAGGTGAAGTACCCGACAGATATCAGGGGGCAGATCTATATCCCCAGCATCAACTGGATCTTATTCGTCGGCTGTGTGCTGATCGTGCTTTATTTCAGGACCAGCGAGGCGATGACCGCAGCCTATGGCTTTTCCATCACCGTAGCGATGCTAATGACCACTTTTCTTGTCTTTTACTTCCTGCGTTATATCAAAAAGTATCCTTTCTGGATAGTGGGCGCCATCGTGACCGTCTTCGTGGCGGTAGAGACCTCTTTCTTCGTGGCCAATGCCGTCAAGCTGCTGAAGCGGCTGTTTTTCCTGGTGTTCGAGATAGGGCTCATCACCACCATGTACGTCTGGTACAATGCCCGGAAGATCACTCTCCGCCTGCTGAAGTTTACGGATATAAGACCTTATTTACCCGAATTGGAAAAGCTTAGCCAGGACACCAGCCTTCCAAAATATTCCCCCCACCTCGTATACCTGACAAGTGCATCCCGGCGTGAGATAGAGAAACGGATCATCGATTCCATATTCGACTGTCCGCCCAAACGGGCCGATTTGTACTGGTTCGTGAACTTCGAACGGATGGATGATCCCTACACCCTGGAATATGACGTCGAGATGCTCCTTCCCGAAAAGGTGGCAAGAGTCAACTTCCGACTGGGTTTCCGCATCCAGCCCCGCATCGGGATCATGCTGCGCAAAGTGGCGGAAGAAATGGCTGCCAATAAAGAGATCCCGATGACCGTCCGCCCCAGGGATTTTAAATTCGTTATCCTGGAAAGGTTCCTGTCCTATGACAACGAATTCTCCGCCCGGGAGGGGTTTATCCTGAACAGCTATTTCAGCATCCTGCGGCTCGCACGTTCGGATAGCCGGGCCTATGGCATCGATAGCGATCAGGCGGTGATCGAAAAAGTGCCCCTCGTGGTGACGCCCGTGAGCAATATCGTTCTGACGCGGGTGAAACGTAAAAAAAATGACCCGGCATGAATGTACAGCAGGAATGGCATTTGCTAGGACAGCAGATAGCTGAAACAGATTGGCTGCAATGGGTGGCCGTGTCCCTGGGGGTGGCCGAAGTACTTTTCGCAAAGGCCAATAAGATATGGCTATACCCAGCCGGTATCGTTGGCACCTTACTTTCCATCTATATATTATTCCTGGCGGGATTGTTTGCAGAATGCCTGTTGAACGGGTACTATGTGTTAATGAGCGTCTATGGCTGGTGGTACTGGGTAAAAAAGAAAGATCTCCCGCCGGTAAAGATCACCCGGTGCAACCGCGGGGAATGGATAACGGTAATAGGGATCACGGCGGGAAGTTTTGCTTTATTAACGCTACTGCTTAGATATTACACCCATTCCACTGTTCCGGTATGGGATGCCTGGGTGAGCGCTACCGCCTGGGCGGGAATGTGGCTCCTGGCGAAGCGAAAAACAGAGAACTGGATATTACTGAATATATCCAATGCATTCGCGATTCCTTTACTATTGTACAAACAGCTACCGCTCTTTGCCGGGCTTACCCTGTTTCTTTTCATAGTGGCTATATTCGGCTATATCCAATGGCGAAAGGTCCTCCGGCTGGAAAACAGCGTCTCATTTATCACCATACCCTAATCCGAATGCTACGGAAATGAATAACATACCTCATCCCTCCCGCCTGCTTCCTTTCGCATTGACCGATATCATCAATCGTGTATCCGCTGAGGCCGAACAATCAGGACGCTTGCACCCGGAGCAACTGGCCCTTATTTACGAACAAAGATGGTTCAACCTGTTCGTGCCCAGGTCTTGCGGAGGTCTTGAATTGTCATTACCTGAAGGACTTGCCATTGAAGAGGGCCTGGCCTGGGCGGATGGAAGTACCGGTTGGACGGTGACGCTCTGTAGTGGCGCAAACTGGTTTATCGGCTTTCTACAGCCGGAAATAACAAAGGATTTGTTCAGGGATCACCGGGTATGCTTAGCAGGGAGCGGGCACTCTTCCGGCATTGCCAAGGTTACGGCCACTGGTTATGAAATAAGCGGGTACTGGAACTACGCAAGCGGTGCACCTCATGCCACGGCCTTTACAGCCAATTGCAGGATCGAAAAGGACGGAATACTCCTGCAAAATCAAGATGGCAGCCCCCTGGTGCACGCTTTTTTATTTTTGAAGGAAGAGGTCTTCTTACACGAAGACTGGAACTGCATGGGCATGATTGCCACCGCCAGCCATAGTTTTGAAGTGCAACGGCAACAAGTGCCGGCTGACAGGTGTTTTACTATTGACGACAGCAATCCTGTGTTATCCCAAAGCATCTATCGATATCCATTCCTGCAGTTCGCGGAAGCCACCCTGGCCGTCAACAGCTCGGGTATGGCAGCTCGCTTTATGGACCTATGTGAAGGAATATTCGCCGAAAAAGCAAAGCATCCCGGCAACTTAGCAGGAACCGGAACCCCCATGCAGCGTCTTGAAGAGGCGAAAATGCGGCTGCAGGCCCTGCGACAATCTTTTTATACAGCCGTAGAATCTTCCTGGCTGGAATGCCTGGAAGGGCGACCATGGCAACAGGCGCTATTGAAGGAGGTCAGTGAAGCAAGCCGCAGGCTTGCGACAGAAGCAAGGGCGTTGGTCGATGAACTCTATCCCTGGTGCGGGTTAAAGGCCGCCAATCGGAGCACGGAGATAAACCGGGTTTGGCGGAACCTGCATACTGCCAGCCAGCACCCTTTACTTATGCCGCAGAACCATCCTTAATGCCGCTTCAATCGGAGCGGCTTGAGGATGGCAACAGGCTCTTGTAACTGCATATCGTAATACGGATCCGGGCGAAAGGGCCTGGAGATCACAATTCTTGCCGGCGCCAATGCACCTGCATCTATATTGGCCCGGATACCCGTGTCCGGATTATCAGGAACCGGGTAAATCTGTACATAGGGTGCGGCAGTATGGATGTCTGCTACCGTATATTGCAATAACCCGGTGGTGTCATCTACTTTACAACACAATAATTTTCGTAACGAATCCATATCCTTCGGGTAGAAATCCGTAAACTTCGCCCGTGCCGCTCCACCCACAAAGTGGGCCTCAATGCACTGTCGTTCCACTATTCCATATCCATAGTCCTGCAGGGCAGGCGTACCCTGGCAATCCGAACGCGTCGGTGTCGGAAGACCCGTCTTCTTATAGTCGCCGTTATAAAAAAGGTAAAAGGCTTTTGAGCCGTGTTTCGTTTCATTATCCTTTAGCTTTTCCCATTGCTGCGGGCTTTTTTT
>DASWFF010000095.1:0-39520 GCA_036394375.1 Puia sp. | reverse complement strand
ACCCCGTTGGGCATTGCGTATTTGCCTGCTACCGGCACCTGGGTAATATTGGTGTTGAAGCTGCCGAAATTATAATAGAAGGCGCCTACGGTATAGTCCTGGGTGACTGGTATCTCCTTGATCTGGTAGTCCAGGATATTGGAGGATACGGAGGGACCTGTGTTGTTCTTTTTACAGGAAAAAAGAAGGAGGATTGCCAGTATGGGAAAGAAGCTTTTTATATGGTGAGTGATCGGGTTCATATAATTTATTTTGAATGCTTAATATTTTTGTTAGGGGTGGTATGTTAATGTCACTGTATAAGGGAATCCACCACTAGCCGCAGCAGTCTTCAGGGACTGGATGGTCGTTCCATACCATTTCCGGAGGTAGCTGAGATCATAGTTGGCATTGGCGTTATTCCAGTTGGGTACGGTGAACGGCAGGGCGAAATGCAATTGCTGGTCAGGATCATAATCATCCGCCCGGTTGGTTCCCAGTAGCTTAACGGCACTATTATACCCGTCAGGATTGAGGGCCTGGATCGATTGAGCAGCACTATTAGGATAAGAACCCCGGCCGGGGATATCCATATACGTGGGATGGGCTGTATAGCTGCCGTAGCCGCCCGGGTTGGTGTTGGGGGAGAAGACGAAGAACCGGGTCCGGCGCTCCAGGCACCAGGTGTCGAAGGACTGGTCGGGGAAAAGGGACATCCATTCCTGGATCCAGATCTTGTTGATGTCCGTCTGCGGGATGCTGAAATTGACGATCCCGAGGAAATTATTGAACCCTGTACCTGAAGTGCCGAATTTGATGCCATTTGTATTCTGGTAGGTGGTCAGTGCGGCAGAAGGGATCCCCCAGAAGGCAAAATTGGCGGCAATGCCGGCGTTGTAATATTGCTGCGCCGACATTGAACCCCCATAGCCCAGCATCGCCGCTTCCGCCTTCAGGAAGAGGGTTTCCGCATAGCCCAGCATCATGAAGGGCCGGCTGGGATTTGTCACGATGGAGGACGACAGATTGGAATAGGCTTTCATATTGAGGGAGCCTATGGGATTGGTGACGCCCACGAGATTGAGCCAGCCGGACAAAAGTCCCGACGCTAACGGCATTCCCAGGTAGGGGATTGGGTAGGTGACTACCCGCAGGGAATCGTCCAGGGTGCTGGTGAGGGTATCGGTGATAACGTAACGGTTGGCCAGGGGGACGGAATCAAAGAACACCGTCATCCGCGGATCGCTGTAGGACCGTAAGAAGGCCTGCCAATTATCCGCCATTTTAGGGGCCTGACCCACCGCTGTAGGGTTATACGGCCAGATATTATTGGGAAAAATGTATTTGGTCCAGTAGGGATTCTGGTTGTTGGTGACATTCTCGTAAGCCATTTTGGCTGACTCCGCCTCGGAATTGATGGTCAGGGCCTCATTGGATAGGACGTCCTGGATATGGCTGACCGCGGTGGCGCCCATATTGCGCATACAGCGCAGCGCGATCTTCAAACGCAGCGTATTGGCGAACTTGATCCAGTTCGTGACAGTTCCGCCGGGATATACCACATCGTAGGAGAGTTTATCCCCGGCCGGCTTTATTTTGGAAGCGGCATCTTTCAGGTTGGTCAATATATAGCTGTAAGCGGAGTCTTCACTTCCATAAAGGATACTGGACAGGTTGTTGAGATTATTGGCCTGGGTGATGGGGATTGGGCCGAAATGGCCCGTCAGGATCGAATAGGCGTAACACTTCAGGATCCGGGCGATCTGCATCCTGTTATTATAAGTCGTATCGCTGCCGTAATTCACCTCTATCTGTTTCAGGTTTTCCAGCACGCTGACATATAGGGTCTGCCAGAGGCCGGCATCGGTCACATCATAACGTGAGTTCACGATGACCTGGTTGGAGATGTCCCAGTACTTGGTCGTATTGTAATTTCCCATCTGGATGTTGAGGCTCCTGACCGCAGACTCGATGGTTGCTTCGGGGCTGACGGTTTTGAACTGAGTAGGATCGGTATTCTTTTGGGTGAAATCCTTGGTGCAGGAAAAAAGCAATCCTGCCGTTGCGATGAGTATAATAATATAGGATGTTCGTGTCATGTTGGGATGTTTAGAAAGTTACCTTTAAATCAAAACCATAAGTAGCGTAAGGGAAGGAGCCGCCGGCCTCGATACCCTGTGCATTGCCGGAGTTGTTGGCCGCCTCCGGATCGATGCCCTGGGGCGTATGTTTCAGGAGCGTCCAGAGGTTCCTGCCTACGAAGGCCAGCCGGAGAGCGCGGACCGGCGTCCGTGCCAGCAACTGCTGGGGAAGGGTATAGCCGAATATCAGCTCGCTGACCTTGATGCTGCTCGCATTGAAGGTGAGGGCCGGGACATTATTCAGCGTCATATCCGATTCATAGGTGGTCGGGTTCATCCAGATATTGCTCTTCCTTCCGGGTATATATTTGCCGTTCTTATCCAGCGCATAGCTTCCGTCGGGATTCGTCTTGGGAAAATAGGCATTGGTATAGCGGGCGCCTTTTGCCCGGGTGGAATCCGCGTAGCGGGTAACGGTGCTGCCCACCGTCTGCCCGATCCCCTGCTGCTCGTTGCCGCTCTCTCCCAGGATCACGCTGCTGAACAGCCAGGCGTCCCTGCCATAGAGACTATTGACCGTTACGCCGGCAAAATTGGCCCGGCCGTAGGAGGCAGAATAGATCTGTCCGCCCCACTTGACGGTGAACAGCACGGAGAAATCAAAGCCTCCATAACGGAAAGAAGAGCCTACCGATCCGATCCAGTCCGGATGGAAATTTCCCACGATCAGGTTGGGGGCGACAATGGTACGGCCATTGGCGGGATTCACGAGCGTGGTATCGCCGATCATATAAGGACCATTGCCCGTCATCGTACCGTATTGATAGCCCGTCTTCGCATTAATGGTGACACCCAGGTTCTGGCCCAGGACCAGCGAATTGACACCCGGGGCCAGGGCTTCTACTCTATTGCGGTTCATGGACCAGTTGGCCAGCAGGTTCCAGCTAAACTTGCTGTTTTGAATGACCTTTGCCGTCAGGGAGAGCTCGGTGCCTTTGTTGGTCATCTTACCGGCGTTGAGGAACCGGCTGGTGAAGCCCGTCTCGGGCGCCGCCGTGGCCGTAATGATCTGGTTAGTCGCAACGGACCGGTAGACGGTACCGCTGAACGTGATCCTGTCCTTCAGGAAGTTCAGGTCGATGCCGGCTTCCGTGGATACCGTCTGCTCGGGTTTCAGGGTCGCATTATTGAGCCGGGTCGTATAAGTCAGATAAGGAGTGCCGAGAAAAAGGCTGTTACCTCCATAGGTATTGATCAGGGCGCCGAACGGAGCGGAGTTACCTACCTGGGCCACTGAAGCCCGGAGCTTGCCGTAACTGATCAGGCTTTTATTGCTGATAAAATTGCTGAAGATAAAGCTGCCGGTGGCCGAAGGATAGAAGAAGGAGCAGTTCTGGATCGGCAGGGTCGAGGACCAGTCATTGCGTCCCGTTACGTCGAGGAACAGGAAGTCCTTATAGCCCAGTGTGGCGTTCCCGAAGACGGACTGTGTCTGCGTGGTCGCCCTGGCCTCGGTGACGGTAGGCACGGCGCTGCTGTTGGAGATGGCGGGCATGTTATGTACCAGCAGGGCGTTGACGCTGGCGCCGCGGGTAAGGATGCCGCCGTTGGCCAGCTCGGCCCCCGCATTCACGGTAAGGGTGAAATCATTGCCAAACCGGCCGTTATAGCTGGCAATGGCCTGGTAATCCCAGTTGAGATTATTCTGCATGTAATTGGAATAAGATCCGTTGGGTGTTCTCAATCCTCCCAGCTCCTTGTACTGGTAGGCGTTGACAAAGTCCAGGTCGCCGGAAGCCTGCACCCGGAAGCTCAATGGGGCGCTGATCTGGACAAGGGCCCGGACACCCCCGATCAGGCGGTTATGGGTATCCTCATTGCTGTTCTCATTGATCGACCATAAGGGATTTTCCGTATTGTTAATGGAACCGAACGACACCGAGTTGCCGGCAGCATTGGCCCAGGGGGTGAGATAACCGACATTGGTGCTGCGGGGCAGGTATACATAGGCGGCCATCGGGCTGGCGGCATCGAGATTGCGGACCGTTCTGTTACGGGTATCCTGGTTCGTATAGAGGATCCAGGTATCCATGGTCAGGATCTTGCCGTACTTACGACCGGCGGTCAGGCTCAGGTTGTTCTTGCGGATGAGGTTCTGCTTTTGCATGACGTCATTGCTATACGTATTGGTATAAGAGAGGCGGAAGTTGCCCAACGCATCTCCTTTGCTGACGGAGATATTGGAGGTGTTGGTAACACTGGTCTTATACAGTTGCCGGACATTGTTTGGCTGGGGGGTGTAGCCGCCGGGAATGGGCTGGCCGTTGAAGTTATTGAGAGGTTGGCCCAGCATCGGCATCCCCCAGGAAGTGCCGTTATTCCCCATGTCGACAGCACCCGTACCGGGCACGATCAGGTTGGCATTGGTGACCATGAGGCCATTGCCTCCTTCCCCGTATACGTTCTGGTAGGCGGGGAATTCGGTGACGGTGTTGAACAAGGTGTTCTGGTTGACGGCGATACCGAGGGTCTTGTCACCTGGCTTGCCTTTCTTGGTGGTGATGAGGATGGCGCCGTTGGCGGCCTTTGATCCGTACAGCGCGGCGGCATTGGGACCTTTCAGGACCTGGATGGACTCGATGTCGTCCGGGTTGAGGTCGGCGGCGCCATTGCCATAATCGATATTGCCTGAGGAGGCGAAGCTGCCGGGAGCATCTCCCGGATCGTTGTTGATGGGTACCCCATCGACAACCCAGAGGGGCTGGTTGTTCCCTGTCATGGAATTCTCACCCCGGATGACCACGCGGGTGGAAGAGCCAGGTTGACCGGTGTTAGTCACCTGCAGGCCGGCCACTTTTCCCGCCAGGCCATTGGTGATGTTGACATCGCGGGCCTCCGTGAGGCGATCTACGTCGACGGACTGGGAGGAATAGCCGATGGATTTTGCCTTACGGCTCAGGCCCAGGGCGGATATGACAATGACATCGTTGAGGTTTTTGTCGGCCGGGAAGAGGGAGATCTGTATAGCTGTTTTCCCGTTTAAAGGGACCTCCTGGGTGAGATAGCCGGTAAAACTTACGACGAGCACAGCTGTTTGAATATCATTGACATTTAAGCTGAATTGGCCGTCCGCCTTTGTGACGGTGGCGGTCTTTGTCCCTTTGACCAGGACGCTGACGGCGATAAGAGGTTCTTTTTTTTCATCCACCACCGAACCGGTCACCTGGGTTCTCTGGCTATAGGCCATGGGGATGATCAATAGAAATAGCAGTAGAATTGGCAAGACTTTCATGATCGTTAGTTTGAGTTTTTTGTATAAAAGGCCGTTACCCTTAACGGAGGTAAAATTGTGACTCAGCAACTAATAAATGATTAATAGAAGATTAATGCCCGGAGGTTTTTGAGATTTTTACCCCTAACTAATGCATTTCTGGAAGTCTTTTCCAAAATCTTCCCCATAGATGGACTTGTATTCTTTTACGAAAGATTCGTAAGATTGTTTGGCGAGAGAATGTTTGCCTAAATAAACCAGGGCTTTGCACTTCAGTTGCATGGCTTCTTCATTGGCGGCATCGAAGTAAAAAATATAGTCTGCCAGGGTGATCATAAACTCGGGATCATCGGAGATGACCACCGACCCGGCGAAATGGAGGTAGGTGTCAATGACATGGTTGGATACTTCTGACTTGAAAGGGTCCAGCCAGGTATATTCGACATTATTGAGAAATCCGCCCCTTTTGGTAATTCCCGCCAGTTCGGTCACCCGATGTTTGTCCAGTACTTTTTTGTTATTGACGATGGAGAGGTATTCCTGGTAATCTACGGAGACCAGACCGGACTTAATATCGATCTTCCAGTAACCTGTATCCTTGGAGAGTTCGCAGCCCCCGGTCTTATCCAGGATACTTTTCAATTTGGCAATATTCACGGAGCGGTTGTTCCGGGCGCTTTTTTCAGATTTGTCAAACCAAAGGATCTCATTCAGTTTTTCCGAGCTTATACCCCGGCCGTTCTTGATAGAATACAGGAGGATCAATAAAAAGAGCTCTCTCAGCAAAGGAGAGAAGGGTCGTGTCAGGTCATTCCCTTCTTTATCAAATACCTGCAGGTCTCCGAATAAATAAATGGCGGCTTGGGTGGAATGGGCCGCAGGAGCTTCGCTGTCCTGATCAGGGGCCGGAACCGGGATATCTTTTTGCGGGATCGTACTCTCCGGAAGGGGGGAGCCGATGGAATTGCCGCTTAGGGAGGTGCCGGTCTTTTGGCGGAGGGTACTGCGGCGACGGATCCATAACCAGCCGGCCAATACGCCGGCAAGTGCGAGGACAATATATAAATAATAAGAGACGCCTTTCGGGGCGGCTTCCGTCAGGACTGCTTCTTCGGGGACGGGCGCCCCATCCAGGGTATAAATATTGGCCAGGGTATGATGGGTACTATCCTCCAAAAATGTCACCGCGATAAATTTATTGGTGACGGGGCTGAAATAGAGATCGGCGAAGGATTCAATATCATGGAACTCGTATGGGATCCTGTTGCCCATCAACTGAAAGGAGGGGTTCAGGAGTGAACCCTTTATGAGTTGAAGGGTGGAATTATATTTATCGTTGTTAAAGAGGAGCCCGTAATATTCCTTTTTCTTTTCATTGATCACCAGGGAATTGGCAAAGGCGAATTCCTCTTTACCGGCTTTTAGTTCGAACAGCTTTTTGAATGTCCTTCTTTTTACATCAAAAAGCATCATATCGTAGAGGTTCTTGGGATTGAGGATCTGTTGTCCGCTGGAGCTTCCATATCCGCCCAGGATATAGGCGGAATCTCCTGTTTCATTGGCGCCTGTGGCGGCGAGGTACCGGGGGGTTAAAAAATCGCCTTTCACGGGTATCGTTTTCAGGCTCTGCGTGGGAATATGGTATTGGTGTACTGCATTCTTATAAGCTAAATGTCCATAGCCATTGAGAAGGTAAAGGGAGCTGTCTCCCGAAGTGCAAAACTTATTGAGATGCCAGAAATTGATATCATGGGGCTCGTATTTTTTATCCCAGCGTCCGCTGGTAAAGTCAAAACTGGTCACCAGGGGCTGGTCCAGGTAAACATTATACAGGCTGGCCGTAAAGGGGTCATAAATGGACTGATTACCCAGCGGCAGGCCCAGGTCGCCGGATTTGTAAGCAATGGTCTTAAAGGAGGAATGCGCTATCGAATATTGGGTGAGGGAGTCTGTTCCCACCAGGAACAGGGTCTCTGTTTTGGAATCAAAAGCAACGCTGGCAGGACCGTTGATCACCATCTGCTTTACCATCTTCCACTCGTAATGCCTATTTTTTATCCATAAAGGATTTATTACCACGGCCTTACTCTGATGAAGGGTGTCCAGGGCGAACAGGCCGGTGCGCTCATTGAGGGGCCAGTAGTATTTTGATTCCCCTCCTTCCGCGATACGGATATTCCTTATTTTCATGGGGGGGACATCCGTTGTTTTGAAAGGCTGATAGGGGCTTGCGCCAAAAGACATCCGGAAACAATCTCCTTTCACCAGGCCGATGCCATTCTGGATAAATACGCCTTTGTCACTATGGAAGATCAGGCGGTCCTGTGCAAAATCAAATTGCAGGCTGAACTTGTTCCAGCATTTGAATAAGTGGCTGCTATCCAGCGTGAAGGATATGGAAGGCGGCTTGTCCCCGGAGATCATTCTGAAATGCCCCTCTCTTACCGGTACCTTGTCGTATATAAGGTCAATATTCTGTCGGTCATTCCTGATCAGCCGCAGGATATACCCGAAATAATCGGCATAACCCGGAAGGAAGGACAGCTCGAAGGATATTTCAAAATTCTGCCGGAAGCAGAATGCTTCTTCAGGGGTAAGGTCGAGGGAGGTTCGCCGGTCCTGGACCACTTCATGGCCGAAAAAGCCTAAGCCAAAGGATTGAGCTATAACAGGACAGGTAAAAAAGACTGATATAATGAAAAAATATAATTTCATATAGGCATACCAGCCGGGGAAGCATTGTTTTGGTTAATACTCGAATCCGGCCTACATTTCTCCAATGCAAAATAATCTCAAACTTAGTTTTATTTTATCAAAGGAGGAGGGAATTACCTGCTTTTCACGAGGTCTCTTGGCAGGATGCCGAACTCTTTCCGGAAGGCTTTGGCAAAATGGCTGAGATTGGAGAAACCGATCTCGCTGCCGGCTTGTTTAATGCTGCATTGTCCTGTTATCAGCATTTCCTTCGCGCGTAGCAAGCGGTTTTTATTGTAATAATCGTATAGGGTGAACCCATATACCTGTTTGAAAAGATTCTTTAGTTTACTGGTGCTCATGAATACTTCATGGGCCAGTGATTCCAGGGAGGGGAATCCTTCCAGCCGGCTGCTGAGGATCTGTTCGACATGCTGCATGCTTTCCAGATCGCCTTTTTTAATGGCTCTTGGCAGGGTTGCCTGTTCCTGGCGCAGGAAGGAATGCAGGAATTTTTCCGTCAGGTGAATGATACGGGTCAGTCTTCTTATTTGCCCCAGCGGATCGTTCTCTTTCATTTCGAATATTTCTTTCAGCGTCTCCCGGTGGGGAAGGCTGACAAAATAGGGGTTCTCCGCTATGCTGTTCTCCCGGGCAAAATTTTCCAGCTTAGTAAGAAGGTCTGCCGGCAGGTATTGTGCGGCGAGTTCATGGGTAGAAAAGATCACCAGTCTTTTTACGGTGCTGCCTGCCGGGATTTTTATGAGGTGGCTGTCGCGGGTATCCGATAAATAGATATCGTTCCGGAGGATCCGTTTATCGGTGGTGATGGACTTGTCTGCGCTGACCTGTACTTCTTTCTGAGCTTCCACCTGGTTGAAAGAAAGGGTGAACCCTTTCACTCCGTCGGCTTCACGGTAGAGTTCCAGATCGCAATCCAGCCGTAAATTCAGAACGGCATAAGAGAGATGGGGACTGATGGTTTGCGCGAGGATCGTTCCTTTTCCCAGGGAAGAGGGGATTGTAAATATATGATCCTTTACGGAACTGTTGAGTTTTGCGGCAAAATCCGCCACGGTCTTTTCGTAATTTTCCAGCCTGAATGAATACTTGATCATGTTCACAATTTTTCAGATACTACAATATTGATAAAACAGGCAGCTAGTCGCGGATGGGATAGGGGTAAGGTCGGCACAAGAGGGCAAAATTAATACAAATACCCCGAAGGGGTTGGCTGCAAGGAGTCTTTTAATAGCTGCAGAGGCTATTTAACAAAATTTTTAACTTACAGGGGCAGCATTTTTTTACCGTAGTGGTTATTTGGGGCAAGTCCGGACCGGATTTTTTACCGGCTTTTTAATATTTCTTTGGGCAGGATACCGAATTCTTTTTTGAATGCTTTGGCAAAATTGCTCAGATTGGAAAAGCCGATATTCAATCCAACCTGTTTAACGGAATACTTTCCTGTTTGCAGCATCTCCTTCGCTTTTTCCAGGCGGTTGCGGTTATAGAATTCGTACAACTTCATGCCATAGATCTGCTTGAATTTTGTTTTGAGCTTGGTAGAGCTCATCATAGCAGTCTTCGAGAGCATATCGATGGAGGGAAATTTGTCCAGTTTATTATTGCTGAGTATACGCTCCACATCCTTAAGGGCTTCGAGATCTTTTTCTTTATCCCGCTGTTTCAAACCACCTGTTTCTTTGAGCAGGGGCGCTTTGGTAAGGAAGGTATTCAGGAATTTTTCGCTCAGCAGCAGGATCCTGTTCTGTAATAAGAGGTGGTGGATGGGAGATTGTCTGTCTACTGTGAAAATATCCTCCAGCAGTTGCCGGTATTCGAAGGTGATAGGTTCCTTATTGATATTACGGAGGCGATTGTCGGCATATACTAAAAGGTCCAGCAGGATATCTTTTTTTACACAGCGGCTGACAAAAGAAGGGCTGAAAAATATGCCCACTCTTTTCAGGCGGGAACCCCGGGAGTAGGTCATTTCCAGATCGTAGTTGGTGGAAGATAAAAATATATTGCTCCGGTTGGGAGTCCTGTCCGTGATGGCGTTATGGGGTTCCCGGATCACGAAGAAATCGCTTACGCTGACCTGGTTGAAGAAAAGGCTCAGGCCATAGAGGGAAGATTTTTTACGGAGAAATACGAGGTCGTCGTTGAGGGAGAAATTCATCACGACATAGGAAATATCGGAATTGATATTGGCGGAGAAGATCGTTCCACTCCCGATCGGGTGGGGGATCTGAACGGTCCCTGCAACTACCGGCAATTTCAATATTTTACTAAAGCCCTTGAGCCAACTACGGAAATCCTTTAACTGATAAGCGTATCTGATCATAGGACAATCGTTTAAGATGGAAGGATGACTATCAGTAGATCTGTAAACAATTTAATGATTTTTTATCATATTCCAAACGTTCTTTTTCAGCAGGTTGCAGCTTGGTTGGTTTTTTTTTGCTAACGTAAAATAACACACGAAACAAGACCGGGGATATTTATGGATAGAATGCCTTTTCGGATGGATGAAGCATCATTGGAAAAGGATGAACCCCCTGCCCTCTGAAGGGGGTAACAGCCTCCGCGCGGAATAGCGCGTTATTTCAACAGGCTCTTGACTTCCTGGAGTTTGAGCAATGCCTCGACCGGGGTCAGCCGGTTGATATCCGTGTCTTCCAGTAATTTCCGCATGCTGTGGAAGGTCTCGGTATGTGCGTCGAAGATAGAGAATTGAATTTGCGGAGCCGACGGCGGAGTAGCCAGTTTCTTCACATGCTCACCAAGGTTTTCGCCTACCTGTTTGTCTTCCAGCTGTAAGAGGATTTCCTCTGCCCGCCTGAGGAGAGAAGGGGGCATGCCTGCCATTTTCGCCACATGGATACCGAAGCTATGGGTGCTGCCTCCGGGCGCGAGCTTGCGCAAAAAGATGACTTTATTGCCTACTTCTTTATTAGTGATGTGGTAATTTTTTATTCGGGGCAGTTTGTTTTCCAGTTCATTCAGCTCATGATAGTGCGTGGCAAAAAATGTCTTGGGCGCGTGGGGAGAGTTGTGGAGGTATTCTGCGATGCTCCAGGCGATCGAGATCCCGTCATAGGTGGAAGTCCCTCTTCCGATCTCATCCAGCAGGATCAGGCTGCCCGGGGTGATATTATTGATGATGCTGGCCGTCTCGTTCATTTCCACCATGAATGTGGACTCTCCTCCGCTGAGATTGTCCGATGCGCCTACCCGGGTGAATATCTTGTCTGTCAAAGGGATCCTGGCTGCGTCGCAGGGGACAAAACTGCCCATATGCGCCATGAGAGTAATCAGAGCGGTCTGCCTCAGAAGGGCGCTTTTACCGCTCATATTGGGTCCGGTGAGGATAATGATCTGCTGAGCGGCGGGATCCAGCAGCAGGTCATTGGGAATATAGGCATCTCCGGCAGCCAGCTGCCTTTCGATCACGGGGTGCCGGCTTGCTTTCAATTCCAGTTCGCGTCCTTCATGCAATACGGGCTTTTTGTAATTGTATTGCAGCGCATTGCCTGCAAAGCAGAGCAGGCAGTCCAGGGTAGCCAGCACCTGGCCATTGACCTGCATGGGAGCGATATAATTTTGTAAGGTCAATAAGAGCTGGTCGTACAGTTCTAATTCGATGGCCAGGATCTTTCCTTCGGCGCCTGTGATCTGCTCTTCATATTCTTTCAATTCAGGCGTGATATAACGTTCTGCATTGGCCAGGGTCTGTTTGCGCATCCAGTCGGACGGAGCTTTGGCCTTATGCGTATTGGTCACTTCCAGGTAGTATCCGAATACATTGTTGAACCCGATCTTGAGGGAAGATATGCCGGACCTTTCGGCTTCTTTCTGTTGCAGCTCCACCAGGTACTCCTTACCGCCGGTAGCGATCTTGCGCAGGCGGTCCAGCTCTTCGTGTATCCCGGAGCGAATGGTATCGCCTTTGGCGGCCGCTACCGGGGGATTGTCGACGATCGTCGCAAAGATCTTTTCGATAATAGGATGACAGGGATCCAGGCGGGCGGTGAGTTGCCGGAGATAGTCATTGGGCCAGGATTCACCTGACTGCCGGACCTGATCGATATGTTGCAATCCCCGGGCAATCTGCAACAGTTCCCTCGGATTGATCTTTTTTACGGGGATCTTGCTGACCAGCCTTTCGATATCGCCGCATTGCTGGATGTGCTGGGCGAGGGTCGTGCGCAGTGTGGGATCTTTGATAAAAAATTCCACTCCGTCCAGTCGCTCATGGATGCGATGGGAATCTTTCAGGGGCATGAGCAGCCATCTTTTCAGTAAGCGGGCCCCCATCGGTGACACGGTATGGTCCAGTACTTTCAGGAGACTTGCTCCCTGCTCCCGGGGGTCGGGGCCTCCCAGCAGTTCCAGGTTACGGATGGTGAATTTGTCCATCCACAGATGATCTTCGCGGTCGATCCGCTGGATGGAAGAAATATGTTGCAGGTGGGGGTGTTCCGTATCTTTCAGATAGTGCAGGACGGCTCCTGCGGCAATGAGGCCTTCCTGCATTCCTTCTATGCCGAACCCTTTGAGAGAATGCGTCTGGAAATGCTTCAGGAGGCTTTCTGTCGCGTAGGCCTCCTCGAAGATCCAGCTCTCCATGGTATAGGTATAGAATTTGGAGCCGAATATCTCTTTAAAATGCCGCTGGAAATTGCGCTGGAAGACGATTTCGGCGGGTTTGAGGGTTTGCAGCAATTTATCGGCATATTCCATATTGCCTTCTGCTATAAAGAATTCGCCCGTGGAAATGTCCAGGAAGGCGATGCCCAGGCGGTCGCCGTTGCCGGGCTTGCCGTCTGTGCCGGCCGGAGTCCCTGCGAAATGGATGCCGGCCAGGAAATTATTGCTGCTTCCTTCCAGGAGCCGGTCATTGGTCGCTACGCCGGGGGTCACCAGTTCCGTGACGCCTCTTTTGACGATGCCTTTGACCGTCTTGGGATCTTCCAGCTGGTCGCAGATGGCTACCCGGTAGCCGGCCCGCACGAGCTTGTGCAGGTAGGTATCCAGGGAATGGTGGGGGAAGCCGGCCAGTTCGGAGGAGGACGCGGCTCCATTGTTACGTTTGGTCAGGGTAATGCCCAGGACCTGGGAAGCAATAACGGCATCTGCTCCGAAAGTCTCGTAAAAATCGCCTACCCGGAACAACAGGACGGCATCGGGATATTTTTGTTTAATAGCCCGGTGTTGTTGCATCAGGGGAGTGTCCGCACTATTTTTTGCCATGGGGGCAAAAATAAGGAAGATCAATCAACGGATCGACGACTCCTTTTTATGGGGATAAGTTGTCGATTAGTCCCGCTTTAAAGGACAAATTGTCCTTTGGGCTGTCCTTTATGCGATTTTTGCGAATTCTGAAGCAGTCTAATGGACAAATTGAGCTTTAGACTGCCCCTGATGCCTTTACTCCTGAAAATCTTATATTTTTGCGGATGCGCAAACTGGGGATGGATGAGCTTAACCGGAAGTCGGTGCCTGAATTCAGGCGATCGGAGAAGACCCCTGTGGTCGTGGTCCTGGATAATATCCGCAGCATGCATAATGTGGGTAGTGTATTCCGGACGGCAGACGCTTTTTTGCTGGAGGGGATCTTTCTGTGCGGGTATACTCCCCAGCCCCCTCACCGGGATATTCATAAGACAGCGTTGGGGGCTACCGAGACGGTGGACTGGAGGTATTTCGGGGATACGGCGGCGGCTGTCCGGTCCCTGAAAGAGGAGGGGTATAAGGTATTTGCCGTGGAGCAGGTGGAAAATAGCATTCCTTTGCAGGAGTTTGCCGCCCAACATTCGGGGAAGCTGGCTGTTATATTCGGGAATGAGGTGAGCGGAGTGGGGGAGGAGGCGTTGAAATTATGCGATGGGTGTGTGGAGATCCCGCAATGGGGGATGAAGCATTCGCTAAATATTTCCATTGCGGCAGGGATCGTGTTGTGGGAGTTGGTGAGGGGCCGCGATTAACCGTAGAATAAAAATTATGAGTACAGTCAAGAATTATTTAAGCCTGATCAAGTTCTCGCATACCATCTTTGCAATGCCTTTTGCGATGATAGGGTTCTTTTTGGGGGTGTTAGGGCCAAAATTACTTTTTTTGAAAGAGTATGATGGGGTTTCCTCATGGTCTATCTATATAAGAACCTATCGGGGCTATCCTTTATGGGTGACCTTTTTACTGGTAGTTCTCTGCATGGTCTTCGCCCGCAGCGCGGCTATGTCTTTCAACCGGTACCTGGATGCCAAGTGGGACGCGCTGAATCCCCGTACGGCGATCCGGGAGATTCCGGCGGGCATTATTTCAAAGAACAGCGCCTTGCGGTTCGTGATTGTCAGTTGCCTGGCCTTCATTGTCTGCACCTGGTTTATCAATCCCCTTTGCTTCGCCTTGTCCTTTGTCGCCCTGGCCGTGGTGCTGGGCTATAGCTATACGAAACGCTTCACCCCGCTCTGTCACCTGGTCCTGGGTGTGGGCCTTTCGCTGGCCCCTATTGGCGCTTACCTGGCCGTGGTGGGACATTTTGCCCTGTTGCCGGTCCTTTTCTCTTTCACCGTGATCTTCTGGGTCAGCGGGTTCGATATTATCTATGCCCTACAGGACGAGGAGTTCGACCGGTCCAATAAACTGTATTCTATGCCGTCCTGGCTGGGAAAGGCAAACGCTCTGCGGGTCTCTGAATTTCTCCACCTGCTCAGTATGGCCTGTGTCATCGTCGCCGGGATTTACGGCGGTTTCGGATGGTGGTATTGGGCGGGAGTAGCCATCTTTCTCGGCATGCTCATCTACCAGCATGCCATTGTCAAACCCAATGACCTTAGTCGGGTCAACCTGGCCTTTATGACGGCTAATGGGATCGCCAGCGTTGTTTTTGCAGTGTTCGTCATCACGGATCTTTTCCTGAAATGAGGAGGGATGATGAACCATCATTTTTAATAAAATATGCGCACGATATAAAAATATGCGTATCTTTGCTTTATGAAGGAGCGACTCAACCTTACTATTGATGGGGAACTGCTGGACGCAATGAAAGTCTACGCTGCCAGCAAGCAGATGAGCGTGTCCGAGCTGGTGGAAAATTACTTCCGGTCGGTGACCAGACCCGTTCAAAGAAAGAATATACTCGACCTGGTGGATGAGCTGGAAAAGCCGGTTCTGGACGGAAAGGCCGAATGGCCGGGATCGTTTGAGGGGAAGACAGGACTTCCGGAATCCTTTGACGGGAGTGCCGGGTCGAAAGAGCTTTTTTACAAAGGGCAGGAGAAGAAATATGGCTTTTAGAATATTGCTGGACACGAATATACTGCTTGACTTTACCTTGAAGCGGGAAGGCTCGATAGTCTCCCGGCAGTTGATCGAATGGGCTGTAAAAGGCAGGGTGCAGGCTTTCATCACGCCTTCCATCATGCAGTTGACCGGATACTGGTTAACGGTAGCTTATGGAGCGGAATCTGCGAAAGAATTGTTGCTGGCCATCCTGTCGGACATACAGGTAATCGATATCGGGCATGAGATTGTCGTGAATGCGCTGCATTCGAAGATGAGCAATCTGGAGGATGCCTTGTCCTATTATACGGCCTTGCACCATAAATTAGATTATTTCATCACCAGGGACAAAAGCCTGTACGAGGCTGCCATATCCGTATTACCGGTATGCACGCCCGAGGAATTCCTGAAATACAATATTTGAATATGGCCCGAATCCTATCGATCGATTATGGACTGAAGCGTACGGGACTGGCCGTTACCGATCCTTTACAGATCATTGCCACGGGATTGACAACGGTGGAATCCCCCAAGCTGATCCCCTTTTTGAAAGACTATTTCAAAAAAGAGCCTGTGGAGCTGATCTTAGTCGGAGAACCCAAGAACTGGGATGACAGCGATACACATGCCACCCCGCTGGTGAAAGAGATCGTCCGGAGGTTACAAAAGGAATTTCCTTCCATTCCCCTGCTGATGGTGGATGAACGGAATACCTCTAAAATGGCTTCCCGTGCTATGATCGATATGGGACTTAAGAAGAAACAAAGGCAGAACAAGGCGTTGGTGGATGAGATCGCCGCTACGATCATGCTGCAGGAATACCTGGGCCGGTCGGGGCAGTAGGAAGGCAATAGCTGCCGGTTAGAGAGGACGGGCAGCATTTCCTGTTAATTAATTTAAATTCGCATTTAATAGTTTTATATGATTCTACCGATAGTGGCTTATGGCGCCCCCATCCTTCGCACAGTGGGTAAAGATATTACCCCCGAATACCCCGGGCTGTCCAAATTGATAGAAGATATGTGGGAGACCATGTATTACAGTAGCGGGGTAGGGTTGGCTGCGCCGCAGATCAACCGGGACATCCGGCTCTTTGTAGTGGATTCCAGCCAGATATTCACCAACCAGGATGAAGAGGACAAAGGCAAATATCCGGATGAGCCGGGTACAAAACAAGTATTTATCAATGCGCATATCGTGAAGCTCAACGGCGAGGAATGGGCGTATAATGAAGGTTGCCTGAGCATTCCCAAGATCCGGGAAGACGTCTACCGTAATGAGGAAGTGACTTTGGAATATCTCGATGAGCAGTTCCTTCCGCATACGGCCACTTTCAACGGTATTACAGCAAGAATTATCCTGCACGAATACGATCATATTGAAGGCAAGCTGTTTATAGACTACCTGAAGCCCCTGAAACGGAAGCTGCTGAAAGGCAAGCTGGATGATATTTCCAGGGGAAGGATCAGCGTAGATTATAAGATGAGCTTTCCCCGATAGGGCCCGCTCATAGCGGCTTGTTACCCGTGTAAGCCCGCCATTTTTCCAGCAATTGTTGCATATCGTCGGGCAGCTCGCTTTCGAAAAGCACCTCCTCTCCGGTGCCGGGATGGGTAAATCCCAGGGTCTTGGCATGCAGGGCATGCCGCGGACAGATGGCAAAGCAGTTGTCCACGAATTGCCGGTATTTGCTGAAGACGGTGCCTTTTACGATCTTATCGCCTCCATAGGTATCGTCATTGAAGAGGGGATGGCCGATATGCTGCATATGGACGCGGATCTGGTGGGTCCTGCCTGTCTCCAGCACGCATTGCACCAGGGTGACATAGCCAAATCGTTCCAGCACTTTATAATGGGTAATGGCCTCCTTGCCATATTCTCCTTCCGGATAGGCGTCGAATAGTTTGCGGAAACGACGGTGCCTTCCCACATGCGCGATGATCGTTCCGGTCTCTTCGACCAGGTCGCCCCATACCAGGGCCATGTACTGTCGCTTGACGGTATGGTCGAAGAACTGTTTGGCCAGGCTCCTGACAGCTCTTTCCGTTTTGGCCAGCACCATTAGCCCGCTGGTGTTCTTGTCGATCCGGTGTACCAGCCCGAAGCGGGGCAGGTTCTCTTCGGTGATGGATCCGTTTTTTTGTTGCAGGTACCAGGCGACCCCATTGATCAGGGTGCCGCTATAATTTCCGCTGGCGGGATGCACGACCAGCCCCGGCCGTTTGTTGATGATCAGCACATCGTCGTCTTCATAAAAGATGTTGAGGGGCATCTGTTCCGGGACGATCTCTTCCCCATGCGCTTCTTTATAAGAATACATGACGATCTCGTCCAGGGGCCTTATCTTGTAATTGGGCTGGACCTGACGGTTGTTGACCAGGACCATTCCCGCTTCCAGCGCTTTCTGTATTTTATTACGGGAGGCGTTCTCTATCCGTGCTACCAGAAATTTGTCGATACGAAGAGGTTCCTGCCCCTTGTCCACTTTCAGGTTCAGGCGTTCATACAGTTCCTCCGATCCTTCGGGGCTTTCTTCCCTGTCATTATCCTGCAGTTCGTTATCCGGGTCCGGTCTTTTGTTCATAAACGGGATTTGTGCTGATTTGTGTTGATTTGCAAAAGTAAGATAGAAAGTCGGAAGTCTATACAGCCGGTTTATCCCGTTTGGATAGCAAATAATGCCGAATGGACCATAGATAAATTTGGAAACACAGTAATGGCTATTATAACTTGCATAGCGAACCAATCAATCCGGATACTGCCTTTGCTATTTCTCAAAGAATGTTGCTTATACACATTGAGACGATCATTCTGCCGCCTGAATCTTGAGGTCAAGGTAGGCCCTGCGTGGGGTAGCTTCAATTCTATTAATTGTTTCTGACTAGGTATTCCTTGGCCCCAAGCCTCTGAGGTATAAGTAATAATTAACCGCATTAAAACCACCTTCCTATGCTGTTATCAGAAGTAGTCAGATTAAATCGCCACGACATGCAATGTATCGACCTTGCCATTGCTTATATCGAAAAGCATCACCAGGATCGCATTTCTGTCGAAGACCTATCCATGGAAGCGGGATTGAGCAAGAAGAAATTATACGCCGCTTTTTTAAAAAAGACGGGATTCTCACCGCACTATTACCAGAACAGGGCACGTATTGAAAAAGCGAAATCATTGCTGGCAGATGCCGTGCTCCCCATAAAGGCCATTGCAAAGACTATCGGATACAAATCTCATAGTCATTTTAGCGAGATTTTTAAAAGTATTACTTCCCTGACGCCTGAGGAATACCGAAGTAAATATGCCGACTAAATGTTTTTAGTTATCGCGAGGTAAAGGATTTTACGTGACTCTTTACATTAAACCAAATATTAAAAAAAATATTTATCCGATACAAATGGAGTTGATTCCGATAGCAACTGTATGTACCTTGCATACGGTTAAGGCAATCCAACCCTGAAGAAAATAAATAGCCAGGAAAGCGAAATTAAGACAGCGGAAGGGCCAATAAAAATACCCAACAGGCTTTCATAAAATATACAAGGCATTGGTTATAGCATCCTATATATACAACCCGGCAGGCTGATGGCCTTATTTGGCGGAAAAGTAAGGCCTTGGCCGCCAGGGGTTGATGAACGCGGGAAATTTCCTCTACGGTAATTGCAACAATATTGTGTCATTCACTTGCTGAAGTGGATATATGCACCTTATGCTTAATTGAAAATGATATGCCTAAAAAAGCTATTATTATCTGAGCCGGCCCTGCGAGCTTCTTCGCTAAAACTCTTTTATCTATTAGTAAACCTTTCGTTTATGAGACTCAACGGAATGATACTATTAAGTCGGCGTGATCTTAAAGGCACTGAACAGGCTATAACCTACATCGAAAAACATTATGCAGACAGGATCTCCCCGGAGAGGCTATCCGTAGAAGTCGGGCTAAGCGTACAAAAACTACAGGCCGGTCTAAAGCTAAAAACAGGCTATAGTTTGTATGGATACCAGGAGCAGGTCCGGATCCGGTTTGCAAAATTGTACCTGGAAGAAACGGATAAACCGTTAAGAACGGTTGCAACCTCTATGGGTTTTAAGACACTTAGTCACTTTGGGGAGATTTTTAAGAAACATACCAGGATGACCCCTTCTCAATATAGAAATGAATATGGAATAATGTAAAGGAGTTCATAAATGAAAAAAAGGATCCTCATACTTTGTTGCCTGATCCTTAGTTCTCTCTATGCCTATACTCAAACACCTTATACCATCCGTGGAATCGTGAGGGACAACTCGGGTGCTCCGCTATCTAAGGCAACTGTCCGGGTCTGGAACGCTACCGACAGTATGCAGGTATTGTCCGGTGGCGGTGGGAATTTCCTGATCTCCGGGCTATACGATCCATCGTTCAGTATCCGGATAACCATGAACGGCTATAAGTCTTATTATAAAAACTTTTCGATCCCGGTTGCTAATAAAGTGTTCTCTCTTGCACCCATCGTGCTGCAGATAGAATATGAAGAACTGCAGGCCATTGTCGTTCGACAGGCGAAGCCGATCACCATTAAAAAGGATACCCTGGAGTATCATGCAGCGGCCTATAGCGTGCGGGAGGGATCTATGCTAGCAGAACTGATGAAAAAACTACCGGGGGTCACGGTGAATGATAGTGTAACGGTCATGGGTAAAAAGATCAGTAAGGTGTTATTGGATGGAAAGGAGTTTTTCGGTGGGGATGTGCAGGCTGCCATCAGGAATCTTCCTTATGATATTATTGACAAGGTAGAGATCCTCGACGATTATGGGGACCAGGCCCGGCTTACCGGTGTGAGAACCGGCGAGCCAAAGAAGATTCTAAATATCGTGCTAAAACAAGACAAGCGGAATGGCCAGATTGGAAATGTGACAGGTGGGCGTGGCAATAAGGATCAGTATATAGCCAGCCTGAGCACCGAGGTATTCAAGGCTGACAGAAAACTTTCCCTGATCTGTGGCATTTCCAATAATAACTCTTATGGTAATGAATATGTAAAGTTCCTGAGGCCGAGCTACGCCGACCAATGGGCCCCCCGATGGTCGGGAACGGGAGATGGGAGTCTATCCCGCAATGACCATCTGTTCCAAAACAAGACCATCCAGGATAACTATTATACCGATGGCAATATCCACCAGGAACAGAATAATACTACCCAAAGCCACAAAGAGGAAGATTGGTTGAATTATGAACTGCTCTATACCCCTACCCCAAACAATCGCCTGCGGATCAATTCTTCTTTCAACCGGCAGTGGACGAGGCAAATTGATCAGATCATCCTGGTTTCCACGGAATTGGATAGTGGATTCAATAAGACGACTCAATCCGCGATAGTGAATCAATACCATACAGGGATCACTAATGCGGAATCGAAGATCTATTTTGAACAGTCTTATCCCCATTCAGGACAGCGGTTCAGCCTGGAGGGCAATCTCCAATATACCCTCATACAACAGGCGGGAGACAACCTGACCCATACGCAGATCCGGTCGGATAGCGCGTACAGTAATAGCCTGCAACATTTCCGGGTGAACAATAGCAATACGGCATGGGATATGGGAGCCACTATCCATTACTATATTCCCATTAGCCAAGGCGGATTTTTAGAGACCAGCTATGGCCCGCATCATACCCTTACGGAAGATAACCGGAATATTCAACAGCCCGATAGCCTGGAAAAGAATTGGCAAGTAGTGGATTCACTGAGCAATGATTATACTTTCCAAACCACCATACAGGATTGGCGGGCCGGATATATCCGGCATAGTGATAAGATGGATTGGAACCTGGGCCTGATAGCCGAGCCCGGGGATCTGTACGGGAAATCGCCCGGCAAGGGAATCAACTGCTCTTATCATTATTTCAATGTATTCCCAGTTGGATCTTTTAGCTATTCTTTTAACCAGGCGCGGAAAATAGGCTTTGAATATACTACGAATGTCTATCCTCCCGACCTTCCACAATTACAGCCAGTGACTGATCTCAGCAATCCTCAATATCCCATAGCAGGCAACCCTCAATTGAAACCGGCAATCAGTCGATCAGCGGCTTTACATTATGATCAAAATAACCTGCAGCCGACTAAATACCAGGGATTCGGGATGGGGATAGCCTATACGACAACCCGCGACCTGATCATTCCAAATATAGTTCATCCCCATGATACCAGTACGGTCGTGCAACGGACCTACTATGTGAACGTCAATGGGACTTATGAAATTAGCCTGAATGGACGGTTCGAGCTTCCTCCGTTATTGCATAAGCATTTCAGAATATCCGGATCAGGAATACTCATCGAAGAACACGGTATTTCGATGGCGGATTACATACAATATGCCACCCACACCTTGTCCTGGAGCCAGCACCTAACCCTGCTGTACAATATCCCTGACCGGGTGGAGACCAATTTTAGCGTAGGTTACGGCCATAGCCTTACCCGTTACGCTTTGGCTAATAATTCCTCCGTCACAGCCTCCACGCTGTCCTGGAGGCTGGAAAGCCATCTTTATCTTTTCCGGAACTGGATCCTAACGGCAATTGGGGCACAAAATTTCTGTAGCGGGATTAGTCCTGCACTCTCCCCCAACCCAATATATTTAGATGCTACTTTGCAACGCTCCTTCCTTAAAAAGAATCAGTTGTTGTGTAGCCTGGTTGGCTCCAATATTCTGAATTCCAATACCGGAGTCGGCCAATCCGTTACCCCTAATACCGTTACTCAAAGTCGGGCGAACCTGGTAGGGCGTACCGTCCTATTCAATGTTCAATGGAACTTCGAGCGATTCAGGAAAAGATTGTAAATCAATATTGGTAATGGATTTCACTTATTGAAAAATTCACTAATCCGATAGCCTTGATCTTGATCCCGATAGCAGGGTATTGTAATTTGTGTTAAGAGATGGAAGCACCACTACGAACATAAAACCATTGTATGCCAAAAAGAGCGATTATTATCGGAGCTGGTCCTGCTGGTCTCACAGCGGCCTATGAATTGTTAAAACGGACAGATATAATTCCCGTCATTCTGGAAAAATCGGGCGATATCGGCGGTATCTCCAAAACAATTAACTATAAAGGCAACCGGATGGACATGGGGCCGCACCGATTTTTCTCTAAATCCGACCGGGTGATGGACTGGTGGTTGAAAATAATGCCACTAGAGACAAATGGCGAGCAAGATATTAAGATTTCGTATCAAAATAAATCAAGAGAGATCAAACCAGTCGATGCTGATGCAACATCAATTGACCCAAAAGATCCAGATAAAAAGATGCTGGTGATCCATCGATTGACGCGCATTTACTTCCTGCGCAAGTTCTTTGCCTACCCTATTCAATTGGGCTTTGATACTTTAAAAACATTAGGCTTAATCAGGACCATCCGGATCCTGATATCCTTTTTTGTTATAAAACTATTTCCCCGGAAACCAGAGAAAAGCCTGGAAGATTTTATTATTAATAAGTTCGGAAGGCAACTCTATCTACTATTCTTTAAAGACTATACAGAGAAGGTATGGGGTGTGCCTTGTCATGAAATTTCTGCAGAATGGGGGGCGCAACGGATCAAAGGTGTATCTCTCAGTAAGGCTATAGCACATGCTATACAGAATCTTCGCCCTAAAAAGAAAGCTGGGGATTGTATCGGGCAGAAGGGCACAGAAACCAGCCTGATCGAACAGTTCCTGTACCCTAAACATGGCCCGGGATCACTCTGGGAAGAAGTAGCCAGGCAGGTGCAGGAGATGGGGGGTAAGATCTATTTTAACCGGGACGTGCAAAAAATTGACCAGGAAGATCATAAAATTACCGCTATTGCTACCATCAATAACATTACCGGGCAAACCGGCATCTGGGAAGGAGATTATTTTTTCTCAACTATGCCGGTAAAGGAATTAATCGCAGGCATGGAGGATGCAGTACCCGTAGCAGTAAAAGAGATTGCAGCAGGTTTGCAATACCGGGATTTTATTAATGTGGGAATTTTATTAAGACAATTATCAGCACCCGGCAAAGTGAAGGGTAAGCATGAAAAGCTGGAACTGAAAGATAACTGGATCTATATCCAAGAAAGGGATGTGAAAGTGGGCAGGCTCATGATCTATAATAACTGGGGGGGCGGTATGATCAAAGATCCTACTACTGTTTGGATAGGCATGGAATATTTCTGCAATAAAACAGATACCTTCTGGCAACAGGATGATGAAACGATAAAGACACTGGCGATTATGGAATTAGAAAAAATGGGTCTGGCTAAGTCGGAAGATGTGCTCGATAGCACGGTGAGACGTATGGAAAAGACCTATCCCGCGTATTTTGGAACGTATGGACAATTTGATAAGATCCGGGAATATACAGATCAATTCCATAATCTCTTCCTGGTAGGGCGTAATGGCATGCATAAGTATAATAATTCCGATCACTCCATGCTGACGGCGATGGTGGCGGTAGATAATATTTGTGAAGGCATCACCGCTAAGACCAATCTATGGGCCATCAATACAGAACAGGAATATCATGAGGAAAAGCCTAACGCGGCATCAGAACCCCAAACAACTACCGCACAGAAATTACCAAAAGAAGCGTCCACACCTACGATGGTTGCAAAACAAAATGCGCTTAAGGACTATCTCCTCAACCACCGCTTGAACAGAACATTCTTATGGATCGCGGGCATTGCCATTATCGTGCAATTTGTGATCTTCAAGATCTTATACCCTTATGCGGGTTTTATAAACGGCGATTCCTATGTCTACCTGGAAAGCGCTTATATGAATTATGATATTAATACGTATCCTGTGGGGTATTCCAAGTTCCTGCGCCTATTCAGTGTTTTTTCCCGATCGGATACCGCGCTCGTAGCCTTTCAATACCTGATTATTCAATGCAGCGCCCTGTACTTTATATTTACCCTGTTCTATTTTTATAAACCGGGCAAGCTTACAAAATGGCTTTTACTCCTATTCGTAGTATTTAACCCGGTGTTCCTGTATCTCAGCAACTACGTATCCAGCGATGCCTTGTTCCTGGCGCTTAGCCTGCTATGGTTTACGCAGTTGTTGTGGATCATCCAACGCTCTACCACCCGCCTGATCCTTTTACAAGCCGTTTTGTTGCTGGTGGCGTTCACCGTCCGACACAATGCCTTGTATTATCCCTTAATAGCAACCCTGGCCTTTCTGTTATCCCGCCAGCCGGTATGGAGGAAAGTGGCAGGCATCGCGGCCAGCATCCTGGTGGTAGCCAGTTTTATATTATATACCAGTAATAGATACCAGGAGTATGTTGGTATCCGGCAGTTCACCCCTTTTACCGGCTGGCAAATGGCCAATAATGCGCTCTATGCATACCGGTATGTGGACAGTCAACACGTGAAAAAGCCTCCTGCCCGGTTCCGCCAATTGGATAAGATGGTGCGAACTTATTTTGATACCGCCCGCGATGTGAAAAAACACCCGGAGGAAATGTTGGTTGCCAGTACGGTTTATATGTGGGATTCCAGATCGCCCTTACAAAAATACATGAACAGCCGGTTTAAAAAGGATTCAATGGCTGGAACCGAAAAACGTTGGGCTTCGATGGCTCCCCTGTACGCAGACTACGGCGTTTATCTCATCAGGCAATACCCGCTGCAATTTGCCGAGCATTACCTGTGGCCGAATGCCCTAAAATATTATACCCCGCCGGGAGAATTCCTGGAAACGTATAATGCGGGAAGTGATAGTGTACAACAGATAGCGCAGGCATGGTTTGGTTATAAAAGCAATAAAGTTAAAAGCGCTTTCAAGGATTTCAACGTAAGTGTACTTGACTTTTTTCCCATACTGGCAGGCATCATGAACGTGGTATTCCTATCCAGTTTCCTGTGCTTTATTATATTGAAGGGTTTCCGTGGCAACCCGGTATTGTCTGGAACACTGTTGTTAGCGGCTGGTTTATGGATCACTAATTTCGGCTTCAGCGTTTTCGCCGCGCCTATTGCGCTACGATACCAGGTTTTCCCTATACTGATATTCTCCTCCTTTGCACTGCTGTTAATTGATTATATCTATAAAGCGGCAAGTGTGAAGGCAATGTGAGGGTGAGTGTCAATGAAAAGTCCTTATTTGAATAAAACATGATATCACAGGAGAACATACCGATAATGCCTTTTAAACAATGGCTCTGGAAAAACCGGGCAAACAGGCTGTATTTGCTATTGTCCGCAGGTGTTATCCTTATCCAATTTATATTATTCAAAAGGTTATATCCCTATCCTAATTTCTTGCCGGATTCCTATTCCTATCTGCAGGCGGCTTTTACCAATCAGGACATTAATAAGTGGCCGATAGGCTATTCAAAGTTCTTGCGATTTTTTAGCACGTTTACAAGCTCCGATACAGCGCTAATATTCTTTCAATACGCATTACTACAGGCAAGCATACTGTATTTTCTGTTTACTATATCTTACTTGCTATCTCCGGGAAAGTGGGTGCTGAGCATCCTACTTTGTTGTTGCGTATTAAATCCAATATTGCTGTATGTAAGTAATTTTATTTCGAGTGATGCGCTGTTCACCTCCTTAAGCCTGGTATGGCTCACACAATTATTGTGGCTGCTATACCGACCCAGTACCCGCCTGTTAATTAGTCATGCGCTCGTATTGCTATTTGCATTCACCGTACGCTACAATGCGTTGTATTATCCAATAATCAGCATCGTGCTAATTACACTGGCATCCCTGCGAATCCGGAATAAAACAGGCGGTATTGCAATGATTTGCATTTTAATCGGCGCATTTGTTACGCATACGGTATCTAAATACCAGGAAAGCACCGGCATCCGGCAATTCTCCGCCTTCGGCGGTTGGCAAATAGCCAGTAATGCTTTATTCATGTATGCACATGCGCGGCCCGAACCTTCGGATAGGGTGCCAGCATCATTCAAGTGGTTGCATAGTCTGGTCAACCAACATATGGATTCACTGCAAAAGGTGGCGCACAGACCGGACACGGCATTGAGTGATTATTACTTATGGGTTCATCGCACCCCTTTATTTAGATACGCGTATACAAAATGGGTGAATGATAGCACTACCGGAGATTTTGAACAATGGGCCTCCATGGGACCGCTGTATTCGGCGTATGGCGGTTATCTGATTAAAAACAATCCCGGCGTTTTTATAAGGTATTATGTATGGCCAAACATGATCAATTATTATGTTCCAGACACTGAGTTCATGGGTATTTATAATATGGGAAGAGATACGGTGGAGGAAATTGCAAAGAGTTGGTTCGGCTATAAAACGAATAAGATACACTCATTTGCCAGTAATGAACGGATTATGGTAGTCGAAGTTTTTCCTATTCTGCTAGCCATTATTAACCTGGTGTTTGTGCTTGGTTTTATAGGGTTCCTCCTGTTAGATGGCTTTAAAAAGTCTATCCTTTATTTTTCAAAATCGCTAAAATGGGTGGCGGTGATATGGTTTGGCAATTTCGGCTTTAGTGTGCTGGCTTCCCCCATTGTATTGCGCTACCAGGTGTTTCCTATGATTATGGCATTTGCTTTCCTGGTCCTATTAATAAGATTCATTATTCAGGAAAACCGATCAGAAAAAACTGAACAAGCGGCCTACCGAGATAATGCAGGCATGCTTTCAAAAGCAAAAGTTCAAGCATCATAAAATAAAAACCGATTATATATGAAAAATATAGCGATCCTATTGCTCCTGGCAAGCTTATCCGGCTGCCTTGGCAAGGCTCATGAAAAGACCGGGCTGGAAGGGAAGCCGTTGCCCTCATTTAATCTGTTTCTCATGGATAGTACCACATATTTTAACACCAACAGTATACCAACTGGCAAGCCTATTGCGCTGTTTTATTTTAGTCCCAGTTGTCCTTATTGCCGTGCGCAAACAGAAGAAATTGTTGAACACATGAAAAAGCTCAAAGATATCAACTTTTATATTTTTACCACCGCTCCATTTACCGAATTGAAAAGCTTCTATGACTATTACCAGTTGAAGAAATACCCGAATGTAACCGTTGGACTCGATTACACCTCGTTTTTCGGCAATTATTTTAAAGCCCAAGGGGTGCCTTATATGGCCATCTATAACAATAATAAACGATTGAAACAAGTACTCGTTGGAAAAACAGAAATTAGCGTTATTAAAGACATTGCTCTTGAATAAAAATGTTTGCGCAAGCGTGTTTGTGCTGCCCTGATCAGGCAATGCAGGCATCTTAACCTGCCGACGGGCAGATCAAGTAAGCGGTAACACCTCACCTTATCCATGGTGAGGTGAGTAACGTAGAAACAAGCACCAAACTGGAAACTACTGATGCATCGTAGGTGACAGCCTGGTGAAGAAAATGGGGTAGCCGAAAACCATCAGAACAGAGTAGGCAAATTTAATCAAGTAAAGTTTGGCTTTTTGAATCATAAAAAGCGTTCATTTTATGAAAAAAGTAAAAATTATGCTGACTGCTATTACAACTTTAGCAATAGTCGGTGGAGCATTGGCATTTAAGGCAAGGAAATTTCACCTTCATACATTCTATACCACCACTGCTCATGGCACCTTGTGCGATTTCACTACCAGTCTTTTCCTGACGACTAATCGAGGCGGTGTAACAACACTTTATACTGACGCATTTCGTGCTCCAGCTCCTTGTATTACAAAGGTAGTTGCCTGTAATTAATAGATACCATAAACGACTTATTGCCAACATAGAAACATCTGTTACTTTTATGTTGCCTGGTATATTAAAACATTTGTTTCAAAAGAGCTGACCCATTTAAAACGAATGGAGTACCGTACTTCACTATCTATGATGACCATAAACGGCTAAAACAAGCGCTGCTGGGAAAATAGGATGTCAGTGATATTAAAGATATTGCTCTTGAATAAAAATGCTTGCGCAAGCGTGTCTGTGGTGCTCTGATCAGGTAATGCAGGCATGACCAAACCTTAACCTGTCGACGGGTAGATTAAGTAAGCGGTAACACCTCACCTTATCCATGGTGAGGTGAGTAACGTAGAAACAAGCACCAAACTGTAACTACTGATGCATCGTAGGTGACAGCCCGGTGAAGAAAATGGGGTAGCCGAAAACCATCAGAACAGAGTAGGCAAATTTAATCAAGTAAAGTTTAGCTTTTTGAATCCTAAAAAGCACTCATTTTATGAAAAAAGCAAAAATTATGCTGACTGCTATTACAGCTTTAGCAATAGTCGGTGGAGCATTGGCATTTAAGGCAAGGAAATTTCACCTTCATACATTCTATACCACCACTGCTGGTGGTACTTTGTGCGATTTCACTGTCAGTCTTAAAAGCACGACTATTGCAAACGGTTTCACAATACCTTATACTGACGCATTTCGTGCTGTAGCTCCTTGTGTTACAAAGGTAAAGCTAGATCAGTAATAGCTACCATAAACGACTTATTGCCAGTATAGAAACATCTCTTGCATTTACCTTGCATGGCATATTAAAACAGTCGTTTCAAAAGAGCTGACTCAAAAGGTTAGCTCTTTTCCCTGTATTTATTGTCCAGCTCGTCAGAATTCAATTGCATTATGGTTCCTTTCCGCTCCCGTCCAACTCCAACCCTGTTTCAATCCCTTTCATCTTAGCAGGTATTCCTTGCACCATCCATTTCGGCGCCGGCGCCCCTTTCAGGTAATGATCAAAAAACTGGGCAAGGCGGATACTAAAATCGGTTGCTGATTTGCCCCAAACCCCGTGATTACCATCATCATACTGCAGCATCCAGGCTTTTTTGCCCAAGCGGCGGAGTGCCGTAAATAGCTCTATTACATTGGCAAAAGGGCATATACCGTCATTCTTAGTATGCATCATTAACAAAGGGGTCGTCACTTTATCTGCCTTGAAAACCGGGGAATTTTTTATATACAAATCAGGTCTTTGCCATAGCGTAGCTCCTATTCGATTTTGAAAGTTTTCATACATAAATTGTAGACTGTACCCCTCTGATAAACTTCCATAACCGCTTACGAAGTCTGAAAGGCCTGATGCCGAACAAGCAGCCGCAAATAGATTGGTATGTGTGACCAGGTAATAGGTTTCATAACCTCCTAAACTACAGCCCTGGATACCCATCTTCCTGGCATCCACCCAGGGCATTTTAGATAAGTAATTGGCGGCTGACACCACGGAATTCACCACACTTTCGCCTGTTTCTCCGATCTTGAAGTGAATGTCAGGAGTAAATACCAGGTACCCATTGCTGACAAACGAGGGGATGTTGAGATCGCAATCAGAGGCTTCTGGTTTTAAATATGCATTCAATCCATCAGATCTTATGTCATAATAATAAAAGATCACCGGGTATTTTTTCTTAGGGTTAAAATTTTCCGGCTTATACAAAACCCCCTGTGAAGCGCTGCCGTCCAGTGTCTTCCAGGTCACCAGTTCCGACCTTAACCAATTGTAGGCTGTTTCGGGATGAAGATCGCTTAACCGGATAAAGGTTTTAAAATCGGTTGTGCTGAAATAATTGGGCGCTTCGGTGGCACTCATGCGCCTCACGATGTATGTTTCTGCATTCATGGCCTTAACAGGAGGGAAATTGGAGCCATCGGGAATATAAGGATTGCCGGTTATATCATAAAGGTAGGGGCCCATGGTCAATAACTCCGGATCTCCAGTTTTACCCTGCACTTTACTGTAAAAACCATTGTCTTTATTAGCCCGGTTAAAAGCGCTTAAAATGAGCTTCTCATTATTAGCGATGGCTTTGCGGTTGCGGGAATAATCCGCGAGCCCCAGGTCAAACACGATGTTGTGCCGGCGACCATATCCATTGGTCAGGTTAACAGGCGGTTTTTCTCCTGCCAGGTCCACCTGCCAGATATCATTGCGATCATAGATGAGTACGGCTGCATCTCCCTTCATCCAGCCGGCTACGCCTCTGGCATAATTAGAGGAACTGGGTTCGTCATCCCAATTATATCCTTTCCAGGTAACAGCAATGCCTTGTGTAATATTGCGGGTAATACCCGATGCAATTTCATAGCTGAAAAAACTTTTTTGTTTCGGGTCATAGTAAATCACATACTTCCCTTCCGGTGACATATTCCCCAAATGATTATGATCTTCTAACTCTTTTATCCGCTTCCTCTCTCCATCCTTTGTAGAAATTAAATAAACAGACTGTCGACAGGCAGGATTCCAATTCCACTCAAACAGGTACCCCTTGCTATTGATGATAAGTCCCCAATCATCTGTGTTGTCATCCACAGAAGGAAGTAACGATAGTGTCTCATCCTCCTGTTTCAGCCGGATGATTCGATGGTCCTGAATATGGATAACGGCTTCATAGCTCTTAGGAGCTAGCTCATTTAATTGCTGGGATTGGAGTTTGGCATCAGTATAACTCCAGACGTCTACTTGTACGGCATCTGGTTTGGCCTTGGAATAATCTTTCTCTTTTAAGGTAAAAAATAGCCTGTTGCCATCCTTACTGAAACCTGAAATTCTGTCTAATCTCAAACCAGTATCTATTCCGGGTGAATGATCATCGGCCAGCAGCAAAGCTTTACCTGTTCCGGCCTTACAATACCAGAAGGAATTTTCTGGTTGATTATTTATTTTATCTTCAACTGTAAATGCCAGTTGAGTATCGCTCTTATCAAAAACAAAATTGTCCGCTTTTTTATCCTGCCCGCCGAGTCCTGTGGACCAGATAGTAGTCATATTGCCAGCAGCAAGGCTAACCCATTGCAGAGCCTGTGTCACCGTACTATCCTTTTTTACATCTACCTGCAGGAGTAATACACTGCCATCATCACTAAACAAATAGTTCTTTACCGCTGTAAAAGGTTTTTCTTTGCTGGTTACCAAATTGCGTACAACCAATTCCTTTTCCGGGCTGTTCAACTGGTAAGCCAACCATTCGCCGGAGCCTTTCCTTGGTAGTTTGAAAGAACTAACATGGGGTATATATTCGACAGAAGATCCGCCTAATGTAACTATGCCTAAACTATCTTCCCGTTTGGTAAAAACGGCCCTGCGGTTATCCTGCGAATAATCCGCTGAATAGGATGTTGTACCCGGTATTTCTATTTTCCAATCAGCATTAGTAGCCTGTATTACCAAAGTACGGCTTCCTACCGGTTGGTTCTCTATGATATATAAAACATAGTTTCCATCATTACTGATGTCTGCGCCTTCAACCGATGGCCATTTATCATAGACGGCTGAATCGATGGGTGGTTTCTGGCCGAATAAGATGTTAATGCAATGAATAAAGACTGAAATTAGAAATAACTTTCGCATCTTAATTTGGGGTATTAATGATTTAATTGATTTGGATATTCTTCGTAACCGTCAGTCAGTTCCTTTTTGTACTTAATAATTTACGCATTTTCCCCTTTATTTCAAATAGGCAATAGGTTTTTTTAAGACAATTATTAATTATCTCAGCTCCAGAACTACCACACTTTTGGAGGGCAATTCCATTACCAGCTCATCGCCCTGTTTCTTTGCTCCGGTGAATTTTTGAATACGGATAGTATTGGGGGCATCAAATGTGTTTATGTCCGTAACCTTTATTGAAGTCAGTATTTGCCCTGTTACGGTTTTATAGCTTATATCATTCAGGGTTGTTCTGATTTTGATCATGTTATTCGGGTCAAGGTTGACAAGTGAAATGTGCACTATATTGTTGCTATCTTTTGACGCAGATACATTCACTGAGGGAACACTGTCTTTGCCATTATGCCAATAAGGTGTCTCAATATGGATGGGTAATAATTTCGCATCCTGGTGTACTTTGTAGAGATCGAATACATGGTAAGTGGGTGTCAGGATCATTTTGTCTTTATCGGTTAGTATAAGCGATTGCAAAACATTCAATGTTTGTGCAAGACAAGCTACTCTGACTCTCTCACAATGGTTATTGAAGATGTTCAATGTACTTCCGGCGACCAGCGCATCCCGCAAACTGTTTTGCTGGTAAAGGAACTCGGGATTAGTGCCCGGTTCCACATTTGTCCATACGCCCCATTCGTCTACCACTAACGCTACTTTTTTCTGCAGGTCAAAGTGGTTCATGATTCCTTCATTGATAGAGATGATGATGTCCATTCTTAAAGCCTGCCACATAGTAGTAAAATATTCTCTTTCGGTAAAGTCCGTGGCAGAACCTTTGTTGTCCCACTGTTGGGAAGGGATGGTATAATAGTGCAGCGATAAACCATTGACTAAATTCAGCGGCACATTCTTCATAAAAACATCCGTCCAGTTGAAGTCGTAATTGAAGGGACCCGAAGCAACCTTGAACAGCGGGGCATCCGGATAATCCAGGCAAAAACTGGAATACTGCTTGAACAGGTTACTGTAATATTCTGGCGTCATGGCGCCTCCGCATCCCCAGCTCTCATTGCCAATCCCCCAAAATGAAACATGATACGGATCCGGATGACCGTTTGCTTTCCTGAGTTCCGTCAGTTCATTCTTGCCATTGAAGTTGAGATATTCTATCCAGTCACTCATTTCCTGCGGGCTGCCTGTTCCCATATTGGCTGCCAGGTAAGGTTCGCAGTTTAATAGCTTACAGAGTTCCAAAAACTCCTGTGTGCCAAAACTATTTTCCTCCGGTACCATGCCCCAGGTACTGTTTACCCTCAATGGCCTTTTATCTTTTGGGCCTATCCCATCCCTCCAATGATACCTGTCTGCAAAGCAACCTCCCGGCCATCGTAAATTAGGGACACGTATTTTTTGCAAAGCTTCCACTACATCCATTCTGATCTTGCCATCCTTATAAAACCCATCATAGATACATCTTCCCAAATGTTCTGCAAAATGTCCATAGATATGGCGGCTAATGGTTAAGGTGGAATTGCCTTGAACAGTTACCCTTGCTATTTGCTGTGCAAATACATATATCGTGTATCCTAATACTATAATAACTGAAATTATCTTTTTCATTGAATCATCAATAGTTTGTTTTTGTTTATTTATATTTTAATTGCCCTGATAGTCTATAAGCACATCACTCCGCCAGCCATGTTTTCTCTCCTTTCCTCATCTTCTCCAATGTGACCCGGTAAACTTCATTAGGAGCTCTTTTTGATATTGCTGCCTTATCTTCTTCCAATTTTTCAGCCTTTTCTTCCCAAGTAATCGCTTCCTGGATTCGGCCAACTTTATACAACAAATTGGCGTAAGTATCTAAATATGCAAGATCATTTGGCTCTGCTTCTACAGCGCGTTTGCTCCAGGAAATTGCTGTACTTAACTCACTTTTTTTCGAACTATGTTCAAATACCAGCCATGCCCAGGTATTTAAGGGGTCTGCCCTCAAGAAGGAAGGGTATTTTTTAATATAGACTGATGCTGCACCAATAAGGTTTTTACAGTTTTTTTCTGTACGAGTAATATCTAACCCATTTAAGTAATAGATTATTGAAGAGCCTACCAGGAATTCTTCTCCTTTTCCTGCGTTTTGTTTTTTGATTATGGGCTGGATCTTATTCCAATCCGGGTTGGCTTTCAGAGCGGGTTCTATTTCTAATTTGAAAATAATACGTGGTTTAAATACTGTATAAGTCTCGTGACCTAAAGCGCCATATTTTTTTATGTTGGCCTCTATTTTTTTCTCATCAGGTTTCCCATTTTTACTTTTTTCATATGGCTTTATTTCTTCATTATAAATAATATTTATTACAAGGTCTTTGGATTGCTTTTCCTCTATTCTTCTTTCTACCTGGTAAATTTTAGCAGCATTATCACGAAACACCACAAACCCCTTGTCTTTAGAGCTTTTAGTAAAATCGTACATAAACCAGATATTATCCACAGTAAACAATTCTTCCTCTTTCAGGGCATTTATATATTTATTAGCGATCTTTGCAGCCAACTCTTTTTCGTCTAATGAATTGGCCTTACGCGCCAGGGATTTCATGTAAGCTGTATCTAATCTGCCTTGCTGATAGCTTTCCAGCAAAGTATAATACTGCTTATCCGGATTGCATGCATCGGATGCAAGTGTAATAAAATCATCCGCTTTTATGTACCCCTGGTCTCTATGCACGATCCTGCCATCGGGTGAAAAGAACAGAAAGCTGGGAAAAGCAGTGATCTTATACTGTTGCATGATGTTATGTGCATCTGCATACCAGCTTTTCACTTGTTCATTATCTCCCTTCGCTGTATCCATCTGCACTTTTACAGAAATGAATTTGTCATTAAGGTAGGCGCCCACTGTTTCTGAAGGATATACATCCTTGTCCATAAACTCACAAGGCCGGCACCAGGTAGCTAAACAATCCACGAAAATATATTTATTTTCAGCTTTTGCCTTTGCCTGCACTTCCTGCCAACTCAGGCCCTGTTGAAATTGAATTCCTTTTTCCTGTGCCATCAGCACAACAGGCAGCAGTAAGGTTAAACACAAGAGTCGTTTCATCTTTTTTGCTAATTGATTGATTAAAAATTGTTTTTTGATAGTTTTTATTTACTTTTTGTAACTGCATATGTTTCGAATGATGATTTGTTTAATCATGTCATTCATTGAACTCCCGCCTTCTGGCAGGCTCATAAGACAGTTTGATTTCTGTAAACAATCCCGTAACAGCAACCGCTATTCACCATTGATAATTGATCTTCTCAATACCCTGCATTTTGTACCAGGTTGGGGGCATGCTGAAGCTGTAATAATTGAATGGGATACCACTGCCAGTTCGTATTCCAGCTACCTCCTTTTTGAGGTGTTACCACACTCATCAACACATCCTCCGTACCCGTTCTTTTCAGGTCCAGCCAGCGATGCCCCCATTCAGTAAACAGCTCTACCTGCCGTTCATGTTGAATAGCGGTCAACAGGTCGGATTGTGAAGTAGCCGTTGTATTGGCAAGGCCGGCCCGAGTGCGAATCATATTCAGATCCGATGCAGCATTTGAAGTATTGCTTTGTTGGGCTCTTGCTTCTGCCCGGATCAGATATTGTTCCCCTAGACGGAGTACCATCTCGTATTCTATTACAGGAGCACCGTAAATGTTGACTTTATATTTAAAAGGATAATAGTAAGTTGTACTGCCTACTATAACACTGTCTACCCAATTGGTTCTACGCTGATCGCCTGCTTCGAAACTATTTAACAGGTTACTGTTTAGGTAAATAGGAAAATTAAAGTTGTTGGGTCCTGAGGCCGGAAGAATAAACAGTATGGCGTCCTGCGTATTCTGGCCGCCATTCACCGGTTGTAATTGCCAGATGGCTTCTGTACTGTTTGCCAGGAAAATACTATTCAAATCATTAACTAAACTATAAGTACCTGTGTTATTGATAACACTATTCGCCTGGGCTTCGGCATCCACCCAATCACCTGTATATAAATACGTTCTGGCTAACAGTGCGGTAGCCGCCCACTCAGTTGGCCTTACTCTTTCTGTTGTTGTATTGAGTAGGGTAGCATCCACATAACTGGTACTGAGAAGGCTTTGAGCATCTTTCAAGTCTTTAATGATTTGCTGCCAAACCTGGGCCTGGGGTGTGCGGGAAAGAACGGCATTCACTGTATAATCCGTACTGGTTACCAGCGGCACATCACCATATAAATTGACTAAATAGAAATAGCAAAAAGCCCGCATGAATTTGGCTTCGCCGGTGAGTTGTTGTTTTACGGCAGGTGTTAGACTGGTAACATTAGCCAGGCCTTCAATGGCGGAGTTGACAACAAAAATAGTCGGGTAAATGTTACTCCAGAAATCAGAATTCCCTGTATTTGAGTTGGTTAACGCGTTAGTGTAATATCCAATGTAAGTATTATTTGTTGATCCACTATATAGCATCAGTTCATCCGCCGATAATCCCGGAAACAAGGACATTGAGGTAATTCCACCAAAGGCGAAACCGCTGGAACTCATATTGGTATAGATACCGGTTAACACAGCCGCTGCGGTAGCATCATTGTTGAACACATTAGCTCCGCTAGTACTCGTAACCGGCGGGTCAACTGCTACCAGTTTTTTACAACTGGCCTGGAACAGCATTAATAGAACGGCCATCATTGTAAGGAAGAAGGAAAAGCCTGTCCTGAAGCGAATTCGGGAACCAACTGTCTGCTCTGTACTTGGTTCGGGAAAGCGATCTCCCCTAAATGAAGATTTATTATCTAGAGATTTATATTTTAATTGCATATCTTTTAATTTTTACATTTTCAAATAAACATTCAATATTGACCTGTCACCCTGCCTGCCCCGGCCAATGTCGTGGGAGCTTAGCCTGTCCGAACTCGATTCGGGATCGAAATACACTATAATTCCACCTGTACACCAACACTTAAAACTCTTAACGGTGGTAAAGAAATTGTACTTTCATTTTCCGGATCCATTCCCTGGTATTTGGTTATTGTTAACAGGTTTTGCCCCTGCATATACAGCCTTGCATTTTGCAAATGGGCCTTTTTCCTCCAAACCTCTGGTAATTGCCAACTTAAGGACAAGTTCTTGAGCCTGATATAAGAGGCATCCGAATAGGCCGCATCACTGAAAACGCTCGCATCAAAGAATTGCTGAAATAAACCGTAATTAGAATTGTATCGTTGAATAGGAGCTATATCTCCCGGCTTTTGCCAGCGACTCAGCACTGAAACAGGCTGATTGCTCCCCTCAGTACCTGGGTAGTACCCCAAAAAATAATTCAACGCTTTTTGCTTCACAAACTGGAACAAAAAATCCAATTGAAATCCTTTATAGCTGAAACTATTTTGAAAACCTCCGTAGAATTTTGGCGATGTATTAATAATTACTGTATAGTCAGTTCCGAAAGAAGGATTGTATGTAGGATTACCTTTACTATCCGCAAACTGGTAAATACCGGTAGTATCGTTAACACTAATCAAATGAAAGACGTGTTGAATTGTTATAGGTTGGCCAATAGCTAATGCAGCCGCATAGCTTGAACTAGCCAGGTTCGGGAAGGCTACCAGCTTGTTTTGAGGAAGGGTCAGGTTGATATGGGTTGACCAGGTAAAATCCCTGGTTTTAACATTGGTTACAGTTAGCGTAAATTCCCATCCTTTATTTTGTACTGTTGCCGGGAAGTTTCTGGCAATGCCTACAAAGCCTGTAATGATAGGCAATACATAATTTAATAACTGGTTGGAAGAACGGTTCTGAAAATAATTGGTATTGAGTAAGATCCTGTCTTTTAAAAAGCCTACCTCTAAGCCAAATTGCAATTTTTTGGTTTCTTCCCATTGCAGGTAAGGATTCGCAAGGCCATTTGGCGCTAACCCGGTCGCACCCTGGTAGGGAACTTGTGCATAAGTGGGTCTATATAGGTTCAGGAACTGGTAATCGCCGATCTGGTCATTGCCGGTAGTACCGTAACTGGCCCTTAGCTTACCAAAACTTAAGAAAGGCAATGTATTTCGAATAATTGCCTCCTTTGAAAATATCCAACCGATACCTGCGGCCCCGAAATTATGAAACTGGTTTGCTGCTCCGAAACGGCTGCTGCCATCCCGGCGGGCGGTTAGGTTTATCAGATATTTATCATCCCAGTTATAGCTCAAACGGCCAAACAGGGCATTGTATTTATAGAGAGAAGCGATAGTAGATTGAACAGTCACAGAGGCGGCAGAGCGTATATCCTCCAGAACCAAATCACTATTATAACCAATGCCCGTCAATTGCTGCCCGTTACTATTGTTCTGATTGATAGTAGTTCCCACTAATGCTTCGATCCTTCCTTTTCCAATAACCCGTTTATAACTGACCTGGGATTCAATGATCCAGGAGTTTATGTTATTATTCCCATATTGGGCGGCGCTTTGATTATAAGGTCTGGCTTCCGGAGGCGTAGAAATCAGGGGGGAAGTAGCGATCTCATTTATTTGGAGATTGGTATACCCAAAACTGCTCCTGACGTCTAGTCCGGGCAAAACCTGGTAACTAAAAACGGCATTGCTGATTAAATTGTTGGCCTTGTTGGTATATTTATTATATAGATAGGAAAGAGGATTATTGTAAAAAGTAGAAGTCCCTGTAGCCGAAGGCGCCCAGTTGAGGCTGCCATCCGCATTGTAAAGAGAGGGTTCATTGGGTGCCAGTGTAATGGCAGTGTTGGTAAGATCTATTCCCGGTAACTGATTGTTGTCCACTAAATAATTGCCGGATAACTGGAGCCGGAATTTCTGGTTGGCAGAAACACTATTAATATTAAAATGCAAAGAACCTTTCTGGTCCGCGAAATGACCAGGGAAAACAGTGGTTTCGCGATGATAAGTTCCTCCTACAATATATTGTGTTGTCGTAGTACCACCTGAAACACTCGCACTCACATTAGTATATTGGGCCGTTCCCCCGATCAATGCTTTCTGCCAATCAGTATAACGGGTGGTATCCCATTGCAACAGATCATAATCACCATTTGCTAAACTTGCGGTAATTCCATCATTGTTTAATGCTTCATGTCGCATCTGCAGGTATTGCTGGGTATTTAACAGGTCTAATTTCCTGGTTACTTGCCCCCAACCACTCTGCATATTGATATCCGCTTTTGTCTGACCCGCCTTTCCTTTCTTGGTAGTGATGAGTATGGCACCATTGGCGGCACGGGAGCCATAGATTGCCGTAGCGTCGGCATCCTTCAAAACAGAAATACTTTCGATATCGGAAGGATTAATATAACTTAATGGATTACCAGCTTGAGGATTATTAACACCCGAAGTTCCTAAAAGAAGATGATTAAGACTGGGTAGGAGTTGAGATGTGTAAGGCACCCCATCAATCACATAAAAAGGGTCATTCCCATTTCCAATACTATTCTGCCCCTGGATCTGCACGGTTACACCGCTGCCCGGTAACCCTGCAGCCTGCGTTATGACCAAGCCCGGCACGCGTCCTTCTAAAGCTAATAAGGGGTTGTTGACAGGCTGTTTTTCAATGTCTTCCGCTTTCACTACGCTTACATTCCCAGTGTTAAATCTTTCGGTAGTGGTGCCGTAAGCAATCACTTGGACCTCATCCAACCTATTCGTACTTTTTTTTAACTCGGCATTTACCATCATGGTATTATCAGAAGCTACAATTTCAGAAGTAAATTTCTCATACCCCACATAACTGATCTCGACGGTATAGGTACCATTCGGGACATTCTGCAAAACAAATTCTCCCTTTTCATTTGTTGTACCCGATTTGCCCAGTTTTTTAATGGTAACGGTGG
>DASWFF010000094.1:0-101441 GCA_036394375.1 Puia sp. | reverse complement strand
TGCGCGGGGGAGGCCGACGATAGGAGGCCGCCGCGCAGCTACCCGCCGGTTCGGCCTTAATATCTGCCGGAGCGAAGCGGAGGCAAAATCAAACAGACAGGCGGCCGGGCACTTGCGGGTGGCGGACAAAATGAGGCAGCGAGTGGACGGGGCCTTAGCCCCGGACACGAGAGCTGCCCGAACGAAGGCAGGGGGAGCTGCAAGGGGCGTGACAGGTGGGCAATTGATAGAGCCGGGGTGAAGGGACGGAAATTGACAACACCGGGACCACCTGGCGCAGCGCTTGCCGATCCCTGCCGGAGTGAGACCATTCTTCCCGAGTGTCTGCAGGACGTAAAAGTGGGTTTTGGGTTCGAAAGAGATTGAAGACGTAAAAGTAGCTTCAGGACCTACAAGTGTTTTAAGGCTTAGAAGTGTCTTCATGAGTTGTCCCTATATAGGTCAAGTAACGAGTGTTACAAGTGCGTAATTTTAATTCACGGGAGAAAGGAGGTGCCTTATGTCTTTTTGGCATTCTTACCTGGGTGGCAAGAGGATGGACAGCTCGTTTTTCTCGCGCGTAAATTGGTATTCGCGTATCGAGAATTATAAGCAGATGTGCCACTTTCGGACATCTTGCCGATTCTCAGTGGCACGAAATATTTGGAGGGTTTTAGTATCATCGTTCACCTTGATTTCAGAGACTATTTGCCGCGGAAAAAATAACAGACAAAAAGTCACAGCAGGTAGCATGGATGAAATGCACCTCACTCAATTCTGTATAGGCTCCGTACCCGACAAGTAAGTAATTTTGGGAATCGTTTGACCTTAATAGTGGGCATGGAAAGTGGGAGAGAAAGAGGTATGGATCCTCTGGTGCAAGACCAGGAGGAGCAGGCGCAGGCTATTCTAAAACCTGAGAAGGTTATGGAGACGCTGAAAGCCCAAGGCATCATCATAAGCTATGAACAGGCAGAACTGGTCGGGTTGTTCCTTCACCAACTTTCAAACATTATTGTATCTCAATTCTTACAAAATGAGCAAGATCGCTGATTTGTACATCCGCGTAAGCACGGATGAACAGGCTGACAAAGGATATAGCCAACGTAACCAGGAAGAAATGCTGCGCAAGTATTGCAACATCAATAGCCTCCAGGTGCGGCAGGTCATTTTTGAGGATCATTCCGCTAAGACCTTTAACCGGCCAGAATGGAAAAGTCTTTTACTCTCCCTAAAGAAGAAAAAGCATGGTTCCGACCTGGTGCTATTCACCAAGTGGGACCGGTTCAGCCGCAATGCGGGGGATGCCTATCAGATGATCAATGTCCTCCGCAGATTAGGAGTAGAGCCCCAGGCTATCGAACAGCCATTGGACTTGTCCATCCCGGAAAACAAAATGATGCTGGCTTTCTATCTGGCGGCTCCGGAGGTGGAGAATGACCGGCGAGCCCTAAATGTTTTCTTCGGCATGCGCAGAGCGAAAAAAGAAGGCCGTTATATGGGACTGGCTCCCATTGGATACATGAACAAGACCGACGAGCAAGGAAGGAAATTTATAGCCCCTAAAGAGCCCCAGGCCACTATTCTGCGCTGGGCATTCGAAGAACTGGCCAAAGGGACTACCAATACCGAAAAAGTCTTTACGATGGCGAAAGCAAAAGGACTCACGTCCACTAAAAGCCTATTTTGGTTTGCCGTCCGCAATCCGGTCTATTGCGGGAAAATATTCATTCCTCAACACAAGGACGAGGAAAGCCGGTTTGTAAAAGCGCAACATGAACCCATCATATCCGAAGCGCTGTTTTATGAAGTACAAGACACGCTGGACGGCAGGGGCAGGAGATATAAAGTAAAATCAGTAGCCAATGAATCCTTGCCGTTACGAGGCTTTTTGATCTGTCCCAAATGTGGGAAGCCCTTATGTGGCAGTGCATCCAAAGGCAGGAACAGATATTATCCGTATTATCACTGTGTAGGTGATTGCTCCTGCCGGTTCAGGGCAGACAAAGTCAATCAGCTCTTTGTAACAGAGCTAAAGAAATACATTCCCCGGCCTGAGTTGAAAGAGCTTTTCCGGATCAGTTTGTCCAAGGCTTTCACCAGTCAAACCAATACCCAGCAGGGCGACAAGAAACAATTGGCGGCAGACATCAAGGACCTGGAAGCCAAACTGGCGAGAGCGCAGGATTTGCTGTTATCCGGACAGATCGAGCCGGAAGACTACCGGGATATGAAGGCGATCAACACGGAAAAGTTGAACCGGCTACGGGTCAAACTGGATAGCTTATCGATCCAACCGATCTGTATTGATCAGCTATTGAAAGAAGGATTGGATAATCTGTTTCAGCTAGACACGATCTATGAAAACGGCTCGATTGAAGTTAAACGGCAGGTGATCGGTTCGATGTACCCGGAAAAATTATGTTTTGACGGCGAATGTCTTCGAACCACGCGGATCAATGAGGCGGTAAGGATCATATACACGATGGGCAAGGATTTGCCGGAAAATGAAAAAGGACAAAACGGAAATTTTTCCATTTTGTCCTCTCAAGTCGGGATGGCAGAATTCGAACCTGCATACTCACAAGCTATAATAAAGGGTGTTGGTTCCTTCCGGAAGATCTCCACTGTCAGCCGGATGAAGGGCGAGCGCATTAGCATACAGACCCAGCCGGCTATCGCCGGAGCCATTGATATCGATAGTTTGTAGTCTTGCTGGTGAGCCGATAAACTGCACTGGGAAGAACTCGTCCAGGGGTGTCTTCTTTTTTCGGCCGCTGTCCAAGGGGAGGCCCATGGGCATAGGAGCAGCCAGGCCAAAACAGGCATGCAGATAATGCTTTATCAATAGCACGAAGCCCACCATACCCGAAAAGGGATTGCCGGGCAGGGCAAATACCATCGCTCCGCCGGGTGTAATACCACACCAGACGGGTTTGCCTGGCCTAATGGCTATCTTATGAAAGAGTGGCTTCACGCCCAGCTCCTTCAGGATCCCCGGTACATAATCGGCGTCGCCGGCAGATACGCCGCCGCTCAGCAAGATGATATCGGCGCTGGTGATGGCCTTCGCCAGAGAATATCGCAGGGCGTCTTTCGAGTCCGGCAGGTGTTCGTATAGTACAGGGCTTATCCCCCACTCTTTCAGGAGGGATTGGAGGATCCACCGGTTGCTGTTGCGGATCTGGATAGCGCTGACCGGTGCATCTACCGGAACGACTTCATTGCCGGTGGTAAATAAAGCTACACGGGGCAGCTTTTCCACCAGGCATTCGTTGTTACCCAAAGAAGCCAGGATGCCTATTACCGCCGGACCAATGCGGGATGGGACGCCGATGGCTATGTCGCCGGCCTGCAGATCTTCTCCCTGCCGGGCTATGTTTTGAAAACGCTGGCAGGAAGATAAGAGGATCGTGACGTTGTGAGATGATTTTACGGACGACGCTGTTTCTTCTTCTGATGGAGCCGGATCATCGGTATCTTCTCTTCTTATCACGGTGTCTGCGTCAGGCGGGACGGCGGCACCCGTCATGATCTTATAGCATTTTCCCCGTGTGAGGGGCCTCGTCGCAGCGGCACCGGCATAAAGGATCTCTGCTACCTCAAATTGACGGAGACCTGCTTCCCAATCATTATACCGAATCGCATAACCGTCCATCGTAGCCCGATGAAAAGGCGGATAGTCCCGATCTGCCAGGACAGTGGCCGCCAGCACCCGTCCGTAGGCTTGTTCCAAACCAATCTTCTCCTGTCCGAACGAACGGGCCTGCTTTGCTACTATTTCCTGTGCTTGTTGGTAGGTGATCATATTAATGCCCTCCCCCCTTCATCATTTTCCGGGCGTGAAATACGGCTGGCAGGATCGCTTCCAGTGATTCCCGCGCGCCATCGCTGCTGCCGGGAAGCGTGACGATGAGGGTGTTAGCGATGGATCCGGCCACAGCCCGGCTCATCATCGCCATCGGGGTACGCATCTGTCCGTAAACACGCATCGCTTCCACAATGCCCTCCGCATCCCGTTCCAGGATTTCCCGGACGGCGCTGACGGTGTTATCCCGCGGACCGAGCCCGGTGCCCCCGGTGGTGAAGATGAACTGAATATCTTCGGCAACCCATTCCTGGATCTTAGTTTGGATTTTTGCTTTATCATCGGGAACGACCGCATAATGTACGACCCGGGCCTTTACCGCTTCCAGCATATCTTTGATCAGTTTACCGCTTTTGTCCTCCCGTTGTCCCGCAGCCGTGGAATCGGAGCAGACCAGCACGGCGCAGGAAGGAGGCGTAGCAAAATATTTTTCGCGGTCGCTCTTACCCCCTTTCTTCTCGAGCAAACGTATATGACCTATTTCGAGCGCTGTGTCTACCGGCTTCAGCATGTCATAGATCTCCAGCGCCGCTACGGAAACACCCATGAGTATTTCCATTTCAATGCCGGTGCGGCCGATGGAACGGGCCTGGCCCTGTATGACGATCCCCGTTCTATAAAAGACATCTTCTTTGAAGAGGTCGCTATGCAACTCCCTTTGCAGGAATTCAAATTGCATGTCCATGCCGTCAATGGCGACGGGGTGACAATGGGGAAGCAGCTGCGGGGTATGTTTGGCGCCCAGGAATCCCGCCGCCCTGGCCACATCGAAGAGGTTGCCCTTGGGTAGCTGATCGGTGCGGATCAGTTCGATGGTTGCCGGCGAGCAGAAGATGATGCCTGCCGCCCGGGCGGTTCGTAAGCTGATTTGTTTATGTGTAATGTCGCGCATAAGAAGTCAAAAGTCCGGATTTTTGGGGAAAGGATCAGATGTTATTTTGCTTATTTGGGAAGATTTGTTGATTGATCTGTTGCTGTAGCTGAGAAGCTGCTGTATTCTTTGAGCAATTCCGATTTTTCCAATTTGAATTTCTGATAGCCCTTTTCAAATTTGTCCCCTTTGGGAGTGCCTTTCTTTCCATATTGTTCATCGATAAAGTCGTCGCGTGTTTTCAATTGCTTTTTTTCATAGTAGGTTTATTTATTTTTTAACGAAAAAATACCGGAAGTTTTGAAGAATAAAAAAGCCACCTTATCGCAGGTGGCTATATCTTGGCTTGTTCAATTAGTTAAACCTTCCATTTCAGTTTAGCAACAACCTTGTTAGCTTCCTCTGTCTTTTCAGGGAACCAATCTACATCTGAAAGTTTATCAAGGGATTTATCCCTTATGACACGAACTCCAAATGCAGAAGCTCCTTTTAATTTTTTCTTTGCTTTCATGTTTACAAATTTAATTAATTTTTCTTTTAACAGCAAACCCATAATACTCCTTTCCTTTTTCAAATGGCTCAATCAGATAGTCGTCTTCCTTTAAATGTACCCCGTATATATCAAAATCCATACTTAATTTCTGAAAATGAATAGCTAAAGCCATTCGGTATAGTCTTGTTCTCCCATCTGTGCTACCCGTAAAAAACACCAATTTATCAGGATTTCTTGCCGTAAACTCATAGACTGCAACCGCGACGGTTGCCAGGATCTTATTTCTATCCCTATTATCATCTATAATATGATGATCAATACTACCATCCGGAAGCAAATTCCCAAATGACAGGTAATAAATGCCGGGATCATTCGTCTTGCGAAATTGAACCACCTTTAGTATCCTACCTTTAGGGCCAAGGCTATTAAACTTAAATTTAAATACATCGGCTGATGCCAAAAGAGGCGCATACCTTTCCTGTTTCATTTTTAAAAAATGACATTGCTGATCGCACAAACAAATCCCGTTACAAAGCGGAATTCCGGATTGTAAAAATCAAATTAGTTGAAAGCAAGGATTTGTGGCATTATTGTGGAGGTCACAAAAACATAAGACTCATCATGGAGCGCTGCTCTGATTGACAGCGTGGCGAGTTTTGCTAAAACAAAATTCAGGAATTATTTTCAAACTTTTAAAAAAACTTTTCAGCAAGAAATTTTTTAGTGAAGGAAAACAAGAATGCATTTAGAGCCCTATATACACTCTCCCCTCTTTTACTTTCACCGGATAGGTGCGGATCTGGTATTGGTCGTCGTTGAGGCAGGCGCCTGTCAAAAGGGAGAAGGTCCTTTTATGAAAGGGGCAGGCGACTTTGGGTTCGCATTGCTCGCCGGCGCTGCCGGTCATGCCGCGGGATAAGGCCATCTGTTGTTTATGCGGGCAGAGGTTCTGGGTAGCATACCACTGGCCCCGGCGGGAGAAATGGAAGATGGCGATCTGGTCGTCTCCATGGCTGACGCAGGCGCCGCCGTCGGGTGGGATATCTTCCACCCGGCAGGCCAGGAACCATTTCACATCGCGGGTGGTGGCCGCGGAGGGGATGCTGGTGGAAGCGGAAGAAGAGCCGGGTAGTATTTTTGCTGACATGTTGATCTATTTTTGTAACAGAAGTTTTGGGTTATGCTCGTGATATTTTTTCCGTTGGCGGACTTACCATTCCTTGGCCTTCACCTGTCCGCGCATCTCTTCGAAGGCCACGCCGGGATCTTTTTTCCGGGGGGCGTTTACGAAATGAACAAAGCGTTTGCGCAGCTCCGGGTTGTCCACCACTTCTTTCCATTCACAGGCATAGCTGTCTACCAGGGTCCGCATTTCCTCTTCCCATTGCGCTGCCATGCCCAGGCTGTCCTGCACGACGACATTTTTCAAATACGACATTCCCCCTTCCATTTTATTGAGCCAGGTGGCGGTACGGGTGAGCGGGTCGGCTGTTCGGATATAGAACATGAGGAAGCGGTCCAGGTAACGGAGACAGGTCTCCTTATCGATATCGGTAGCCAGCAATTGGGCGTGTTGCGGTTTGGAGCCTCCGTTACCGCATACATAGAGGTTCCATCCTTTTTCCGTAGCGATGATGCCAAAGTCCTTGCTCTGCGCCTCGGCGCATTCCCGGATACAGCCGCTTACGCCGCCCTTGATCTTATGCGGCGCCCGGATCCCCCTGTATCTTTCCTCCGCTTCGATGGCAAAAGATACGCTGTCGTGCAGGCCAAAACGGCACCAGGTACTGCCCACGCAACTTTTCACCGTCCGAAGCGCTTTCCCGTAGGCGTGACCGCTTTCGAATCCGGCCCGGATCAGTTCCTCCCAGATATCCGGCAGGTCTCCCACATGGGCACCGAACAGATCGATCCGCTGGCCGCCGGTGATCTTGGTATAGAGGTTATATTTTTTGGCTACTTTTCCCAGCACGATCAGTTTCTCGGGGGTGATCTCCCCCCCGGGAATACGGGGCACTACGGAATAGGTGCCTCCTTTCTGGATATTCGCCAGGTAGCGGTCATTACTGTCCTGTATAGTCGCCTGCTTCAGGATATTATCATTCCAGCAGCTCGCCAGGATACTGGCTACGACGGGCTTGCAGACTTCGCAGCCATCCCCTTTGCCCCAGCGGCCCAGCGCCTCATCATAGGTCCTCACATCGTGCAATTTCACCAGGTCAAAGACTTCCTGCCGGGAATGATCGAAATGTTCGCAGATCACATTGCGGACATACTGTCCATTGGCCTTCATCGTACCTACGATCAGGTCTTTCACCAGGGGGATGCAGCCTCCGCAGCCGGTGCCCGCTTTGGTACATTTTTTCATGGCTTCCACGGAATGGATACCCTTCTCCGTTACAGCCTGGCAGATCGCCTCCTTGGAGACGGCTTCGCAGGAGCAGATCAGCGCTTCATCCGGCAGGTTCATCACGCCGGCACCCCCTTCTGTTCCGCCCCGGCTGCCCAGGATCAGTTCTTCCGGATCAGGCGGCAGCAGGATCTTATTATTTACGGTCTGCAATAGTATATTGTAAGCGGCGGCATCCCCGATCAGAATGCCTCCCAGCAGGTACTTCCCGTCATTGCTGATATTGATGCGTTTGTAAATGCCTTTATGCCGGTCCTCGAATACAATGGTCCTGCATTCCGGTTCGGCTACAAAAGGTTCCCCGAAGCTGGCCACATCCACGCCGATCAGTTTCAGCTTGGTGCTCATGTCAAAGCCCCGGAATGATTTATTCCCCTTCTCCAGGTTCGCGGCGACGATCTCGGCCATTTCATAACCGGGAGCTACCAATCCATAAATCATACTATTGACCAGGGCGCATTCCCCGATGGCGAAAATATGGGGGTCGCTGGTCTGTAATTTTTCATTGATCAGGATGCCTCCCCGGGTGCCCACCTGCAGGCCGGCCAGCCGGGCCAGCTCATCGCGGGGACGGATACCTGCCGAGATCACCAGCATATCCACTTCCAGCCGGGTATCGTCAGCAAACTGCAGGGCCCTGATCTTACGCTCTCCTTCTATTGCCAGCGTGCTCTTGTTCAGGTGAAGTTGCAGTCCCAATTTTTTGAGCCGGGACTCCAGGGTATGGCTACCGGCGCTATCTATTTGCCGGGGCATGAGGCGGGAAGCGAATTCGACCACATGGGGCTGAGGGATGCCCAGGTCCAGCAAGGCCTTGGCGGCCTCCAATCCCAGGAGTCCGCCTCCCATTACGGCGCCGCTCAGCGCGCCGGCGGCATAGGATCGGATGAGATCGAGGTCTTCGATGGTCCTGTAAACGAATACCCCCTCCTTCTCGATACCATTGATATCCGGTACGAATGCCGAGGAGCCTGTCGCTAATACCAGGAAATCATAGGGCTGGCTGATGCCCTTTTGCGAATGGACGGTCCGCGCATTCCGGTCGATCTCCCGGATCGGGTCTCCCAGGTGAAGCACGATGTCTTTGTCATCATCAAACCAGCCTGCCATGGAAAGGCTCAGGTCGTTGGCCGATTTGCCGTTGAAATATTCGCTGAGATGCACTCTGTCATAAGCAGGCCTGGGCTCTTCGCCGAAAACGACCAATTGGAAGGAGGAGCTGGCAGCCATCAGTTTCTCACAAAACTTATGTCCTACCATACCATTACCGATCACCACTACCACGGGTTTGGGAGCACTGCTCATACGACGTTGTTTTACTGGTTAAACGTAATTTTTCAGATGGCGGCAATCGCAGGCAGTTCAAACAATCATTAGTGGATAAAACACATTATTATTATTGATATGTAATACTATTACACAATTATATGACATTTTTTTATCAAAAACATTGTTTATATAATAAAAAACATAGTGATGCCGATTATTTTAGGTAACTTGGTTATAACATTTACATCTAATTTATCAATATATGAATATACTCCCCCAACCGGAATTGCTGCTCGTAGGCGCCGGGCCCGGCGACCCGGAATTGATCACGCTCAAAGCCTACCGGGCCCTGCAGCAGGCCCGGGTAATCTTATATGACCATTTAGCCAATACGGTCCTGCTCGACTGGGCCCCCGCGACCTGCGAAAAGATCTACGTAGGCAAACTGCCTTATGGGGCCTATACCCCCCAGGAGACCATTCATGCCTTAATTAAGGAAAAAGCTTTTGCCGCCGGGCAGGTGATCCGGCTAAAAGGGGGAGACCCTTTTGTTTTCGGAAGAGGGTTCGAGGAAATATTGTTTGCAAAGGAGCATGGCATCGCCGTCTCTTATATTCCCGGCATTACCAGTATGCAGGCTTCCGGTTTGTCGGATATACCCTTGACCCATCGTCATGTCAGTGAAAGTATCTGGGTCGTCACTGGTACCAAAAAGGATGGTTCCCTGTCCGGGGATCTGCGATTGGCCATGAGGAGCAAGGCTACGGTCGTGATTTATATGGGTATGAAAAAGATACAGGAGATCAGCCGGGTGTACCGGGAAGAAGGTTATGGGGAGATGCCGGCTGCCATCATTCAGCATGCCTCTCTTCCTCAGCAGAAAATGGCTGTTGGAGTAGCCGGAAATTTACCGGAGCTGGTGGAGTTACATGGGTTAACTCATCCCGCTATCATTATTATAGGGGCCGTGGTGGGGATAGAAAAAGCTGCAAGCTACAAGCCTCAAGCTGCAAGTCAGTCATTGGAAATAGCCTCAAAGCTGCAAGCTACAAGCTTCAAGCGAGCTTCTTAGAGTAGAAATTGCCGCTTGTAACTTGTAGCTTGAGATTGGTAGCTTATTTAAACGATTTTGCGTCGGCCAGGAACTTAGCCAGGCCGATATCCGTCAGGGGGTGTTTTAACAATCCCAGGATAGGCTCCAGGGGAGAAGTAACGACATCCGCTCCGGCTTCCGCACACTGTATGATATGCAGGGCGCTACGGATGGAAGCTGCCAGGATCTCTGTCTCAAAGCCCTGGATAGCATAGATGTTTGCGATCTGTTCGATCAGTTGTACGCCGTCCCAGCCGCTATCATCGATCCTTCCGATGAAGGGAGAAACGTAAGCAGCTCCTGCTTTTGCAGCCAGGATCGCCTGTCCTGCGGAAAATACCAGGGTACAATTGGTCTTGATGCCGTTGTCCGTAAACCATTTGATGGCTTTCACGCCGTCTTTGATCATCGGCACCTTCACGATAATATTCGGGTGGATAGCGTGGAGCTTCTTGCCTTCTTCGATGATCTCCTTGAATTCGGTGGAGACGACTTCAGCGCTGATATCGCCGTCAACTATTTCGCAAATGGTTTTATAATGGTTCGTAACAGCGGCCTCGCCTTTGATGCCTACCTTAGCCATGAGGGACGGGTTGGTCGTGACGCCATCCAGAATTCCTAAATCGTTTGCTTCTTTGATCTGAGCCAGGTCGGCCGTGTCAATAAAAAATTTCATAAAAAGTAATTTTTGCCCCGGCGCTTGGTCCGGGAAGTATTAATAGTAAGTATGAAGATAACAAATATAAAACAGTTTTGTTTCAGACGGAGATTTTTGGAAGAGACAAAGTAGCAGAAATAAAAAAAGGCAAGTTACTTACATCGCACCGCTCAACCATTTACCCTTGCTGCCTTCCGGCCCTGGGGGGATTCAACAGGAGCTGGTCGTATAAGACTTGCCTGCCGCAAAGATAATGAAACTTAACTGATAAATAATAACCTATCGGCTGATAATTGCTTTTTTTTAAGACGCTGGAAGCGGCACATCATTTATTCAAACTATTAAAACGGTTGATGCCCACCAATTCATCCGCCCTCGCTCCCAAAGCCCGGTAATAGACCAGGATCATATAATTATTCTCCGTCTCCAGGTGATTGCCCTCTGTAAATTCGAAGGAGGCTTTCCGGTCGGGGTCGGCGCGATCGATGGTAATATAAGAGTAGCTATAAAATCCCTGCTTCAACAGGAAGGAGCCTTCGTATCTTCCCTTTGCAGGATTAAACACCATCCGCGTGGAATCATTGAATCCTCCCCCGGTGAATTGTCCCAGCGCATATAAGTCCTTATCCGGAAAAGGGGTATTCCCGGGGGGAACAAAGCTAAAATGTACCCTGGCATAGTCCGTCTGATAATAGGGATTGATACTTTCGGTAGTCTGGATAGTATAAAATCCGTCATAATCGTTGTAAAAATAAAATTGCTGCCGCGACCTGTCCCCATCGGGCTTCACAAAGATCTCCGTCGAAGCCTTGCCGTAAATAGCACTCTGGATCCTGTCGCTCTGGTAACGGAAGCTCTGCAGGTCCACCCAGCGCCATTCGTTGCCACCCGCGAACAGAAAATCATTGTCATTATTATAATTCAGGACGTTATTCACGTAAAAAGTGGGTTTCACATCACGGATGGCATTGTCCCACCGGTAGTTCTGCAGTACGACCACCTTGATCTGGTCCAGGGGATTGGCGGGGTTCACCGCGGCCGTATTCACTTTGAACTGTATGCGCTGATGCGTATGGGACAGTTCGTAATTCAGGGGTTGCAGGAATTGAGCGCTGATATTCGTCTTTTTGTCCGTCACCAGGAAGCGGCGGGTAAAAGCCAGTTTGGAAGTATCCCCATCCAGAAAGACTTTCAGCAGGTAATTCCCGGAGTGAATGGGAATGCAATTCGGATCGGGTATGACGGCCTGGTAATGGGTATACCGGGTGAGGGCCACCGAAGAAAACTGGTAATTCCCGATACGTATCTGGGGGAAGCCTTTGATATAATCGAAATCGCTGATGGCGGGAGGTATCCAGTCGACATTGCATAACTGGATGGTATAATAATAATTTTTCACATCGCCGTCCAGGTCATCGAAATGCAATTCCAGCTGGTCTGCTCCGTTCAGGGTCAGGATCGGGTAGCCCAATTGGTTTCCCGCCAGGTACAGCTGGGGCGTCTTAATGGATGGTGAATAGGTGGAATCCGGCGTCTGGGCCTTGCCGAAAAAGGGAATCGTACAACCGAAAAGGGAGAGCACGCACCCGATAAAAAGAAAAAAGATCCGGTTCATAAGAAAAGAGTATAAATCATTAAGGACAAAATACAATCATCCGGGAGTACAATGTTAGCATAAAAAAGTAATTTGCGCACTAAAACCATGCCGCTTGAATGTAGCAGCCTTTATTGCCCGACGCATCGCTTTTAACCGGCAACGGTCTTTTTCCAGGTTTATCATAAGGCTGGCGATCACGGCTACGGCGATCAGCGTGGCCGCCATGCTGCTGACCCTCGCCTTTACGCATGGTTTCCAGTATGCCATCAGCCAGAAGATCTTCAGTCTCTGGGGGCATATCCGCGTTCAGTATGCCGCCCCCAACAGGGCCGCCATCGCGGAAGAGCTGCCCATGGTCCAAAACGACACGGTCCTGCAACAATTGCACGCGAATAAGGAAGTCCGGAGCGTAAGCGCCTTTGCCACCAAAAATGCCATCCTGAGAAGTAAGGAAGGTATTGAAGGGGTATTGCTGAAGGGGGTGGCCAGTGGATATAATTTTACCAATATGGACGGCTTCCTGAAAAGCGGCCGCTGGATCCATTTCGCCGACAGCGGGTACAGTAGTGAGATCAACCTGTCCACTTATACGGCCAACCAGCTGAAGCTGCACGTGGGAGACAAGGTGCTGGTCTATTTTTTACAGCCCGGAGGCCCGCCCCGGGTACGGTCTCTGCTCGTAGCCGGCACTTTTAAGGTCGGCATCGAGGATTATGATAAACTGATGGCCATCGGCGATCTGAAGCTCATTCAGCGGCTGAATAACTGGCAGCCTGACCAGATCGGAGGTTACGAAGTCTTTATCCGGGACTACCGTAAGATCGACACGGTGAATTCGCTTATTTTCAATCCCCTCCCCTCCGGCTGGGGCAGCCGCACCATCGAGGAGATCTATCCCAATATTTTCGAATGGCTCAACCTGCAGGATAATACGATCATCATCGTCCTGGTCATCATGATCATCGTAGCTACCCTCAACCTGGTGACCTGTCTCATCATCCTGGTGCTGGAACGTACGCGTATGATCGGCATCCTGAAAGCGATCGGTTCTCCCAACACTTCTATCCAGAAGATCTTCCTCTACCAGGGCGCTTATATCACCCTGTTCGGAATGCTGTTCGGGAATGGTTTTGGATTGCTGATCTGCTGGCTGCAGCAACGTTATGGCTTTCTTACCCTGCCCGAGGACGCCTATTTTATCTCAAAAGCCGTCGTCAGGATCGAGTGGTGGCATATTGTGCTGGTCAATGCGGGCACTTTCCTCATTTGCTTCCTGGTGCTGATGATCCCTACCCTTATCGTCCGGCGGATGCAGCCGACCAGGGCCATCCAGTTCCGCTAGAATCATTGGACTGCATGAGAACGGCGGTCCGGCGAACCGACAGGAAGACCGTCCCCTATATCAAATGCGAGAGGATGATGCCCGTCGCCACCGCTGCATTTAAAGATTCCGCCTGCCCTTTGCGGGGAATGGTGATACGATGGGTCGCTTTCTGCAGTAACTCTCCGCGGATGCCCCGGGATTCATTCCCGATCATAACCAGTCCTTCTGAAGTCTGGCCTGTTTCATAAAGATTCTTTCCTTCCAGGACAGCCGCATAGACCGGGAGGGCGGGGTGCAGCCGGATCACTTCTTCCGGATCCTCATATACCACCTGTATGCGGCTGATGCTTCCCATGGTGGCCTGTACTGTCTTGACATTAAAGATATCGGCGCAATCCCTGCTGCAAACCACCTGCCGGAGCCCGAACCAGTCTGCGATCCGGACGATGGTTCCCAGGTTGCCCGGATCCTGTATCCCGTCCAGCAGCAAACTAACCGTATTTTCAAATGCAGGAGGCGGGAAGGACGGTCTCCCGAAAACGGCCAATACCTGGTTGGGGGTCGACAGGGAAGAGATCCTTTCCAGTTCGCCTTCTTTCAATTCAATGATGAGGGGGGATGGTCCGGTGCTGCGGGACGAGGCGACCTTGATGGGGGAGACCAAGGCAGCCGGAAGCTCTTCCAGCCATTCTTTCACCGCATAAAGTTGCCGGAGTTCTATATTCGGAGCGTCCAGTAATTCTTTCACCATTTTGGGGCCTTCCACGATAAATACACCTTCCTGATCACGAAATTTTTTCTGGCCTAAACTTTGAATATATTTGACCTGCGATTTTACCAGCATTGCTTTTCGTTTACATACAAAAAATCGAATCGGGTTTCTTTAATTTCTTTATGTTATACCGCCGGCAAGTTACTGTATCTTTTCTCAACCCAGCATTCGTACTGACGACGGTATTGTTGACGATGTTGTTCTCCTGCACGGTCCCCAGGAAATACCAGGAAGGCAAACCCTTTGTCTTCAGCACCAATATAAAGGTAGAGGGTAATATTCCCTCCAGCGAAAAACAGGATCTTACCCAGAAATTATCCAATCAACTGGATGACAGTATACGGACCCAGGTAGTGTCCATCGCCGGGATCTATAAAAGAGTGATGTCGCCTCCCGTCTTCGACACGGCGAATATGCGCCGTTCCCTTGGTTATATGATCGCCGGACTGAATTCCTACGGCTATTATGCGCCCGTCATTAAAGATACCTTCCGGATCAAAGAGGTAAAGGGAAAGAAACTGAAGATCAAGCACTGGCGTTTTGTAAAAGTGCCTTATGAAGAATCCCGGGTCTCCATCGATTTTCGTGTATGGCCGGGGAAGCAGCTGAAGTTCGACTCTATCGGTTATGCTCTTCATACACCTGCTCTGCAGGCCCTGACCCTGCAGAGCAGGTCTCAGACCCTCCTGCACAAAGGGAAGCCCTATTCCAAACAGGTCCTTTCCGCCGAATTAGACCGCCTCGTGGAACTTTTCCGTAATAATGGCTATTATTATTTTTCCAAGGAAGACCTGGTTGTCGTCAGGGACACGGTGGTGGCCGCTCTGATCGACCCCAACCTCGATCCTTTCGAGCAGGCCGCGTTGCTGGCAAAACTGAAGAAAAAAAGAGAGCATCCTACCATCGATGTGGTGATCGAGCAGCGTCCCGTCAAAGATTCAAGCCGGATCACTAAATACTATATCGGCCATGTCACGGTGTATCCCGACCTGCCAGTCCTGGAAGACACCGTCACTGTCAATAATATCGACACCAGTACGGCAAAGAATTTCACTATTATTTCCCGTTCCGATAAATTCAAGCCCACTGTAATAACCAACAATGTGTATCTGCGGCCTACCCGATTGTACCGTCAGCTGAACGCTAACAGGACGATCAACCGGTTCAATCAAATGGGGGCCTGGCAACAGGCATCTGTTGGTTTAACTCCTTCCTACAGCTCGGATTCCGTACTGGACGTAACTCTCCGTCTATACCCGGCCAAAAAGCAATACCTGAATGCCGACCTGGAAGCCAGCCGGAATACCGGCGATATCATTGCGGTCGGAAATTTATTCGGGGTGGGCCTCAACCTGGGATTGCGCAACCGCAATACGTTCAGGCAGGCCGTCCTCACTACCACCAATCTGCGGGGAGGAGTGGAGCTGGGAAGCGATTTCATTCAGACTACCCAGGCCAGTATCTCTCATACCATCTCATTTCCCCGGTTGATCGCGCCCTTTCCGGTAAGCAGGGAGCGAAGGCTGGACAGCCTCCGTTCGGTGCTGAATTTCAATGCCGCTTATACGGACAGGCGGCAATTTTTTACTACCCGTTCCTTTAATACCTCCTGGGGCTATCAGTGGAGCCGGGGCAACCGGTCCTTTCTGTTCAACCCCCTGAATATCGAATACACCAACCTGAATAAAACGGACAGCTTCCAGAAGTACCTGGATAGCATTCCCTCTCTCAACCTGGCCTTTAAAAGCGGATTGGTCATCGGGCAGCAGTTCGTATATAGTTCCCTCAAAACGCATGGCATTCATACAGATTATCTCCGTATCAGCGGGGAGGAAAGCGGCGCTTTGCTGGGATTCATCAAATCGCTGGACGAAGGAGAACTCTGGCGTTATATCAAGGGGGATATCGAGTACCGCCATCATATCGACTACAAACGGACCCAGTTGGCTTTCCGGGCCTTTGCCGGGTATGGTCTGGCCTATGGCAGAGAAGGCAGCGGGTATGAACAGACCCTCCCTTTTTACAAGGCCTTTTTTGCAGGAGGGCCCAATAGTATGCGGGCCTGGCAGATAAGGCAATTAGGGTTGGGGTCTTCCACATTCTATAGTCAACAGGGCAGTAAGCTTTCCGACCGGTTCGGGGATGTGCAGCTGGAAAGCAATGTGGAGTACCGGTTTCCTTTGGGCACCGTCTTTGGCGTGAAGCTCAAAAGCGCTCTGTATGTCGATGCCGGTAATATCTGGAACAGGGATACGGCGGTGGTGGGCAAGGGCAGCGATTTCCGGTTCGACCGGTTCTATAAGGAAATTGCCGTGGGAGCCGGTACGGGCCTGCGGCTGGATTTTGATTATTTCCTCATACGATTCGATTGGGCTTATAAGTTAAGGGACCCGCAACGGCTGCAGTATCCTGACCGGTGGTTTTATGCCATGCGGCTTACTGACGGGCAGTTCCAGCTGGGGATCGGGTATCCGTTCTAGTTTCGGGTTTCCAGTCGCTCCTTTATATAGATTTCCGCCGTTTCCATGTCCATTGCATTTTCCACCCGGAACTCCCCTATCCTTGTGCGGCGAAGGCAGCTGAGATAACCGCCGCAGCCCAGGGCAGCGCCCACATCATTGGCCAGGCTACGGATATAGGTCCCTGTGGAGCAGACCACCCGGAAATGCACGACCGGCAATTCCAGGGACGTGATCTCGAATTCCTTGATCGTCACCTGCCGGGGATCCATCTTCACTTCTTTTCCCTGCCGGGCAAGTTCATAGACCCTTATTCCATCTTTTTTAATGGCTGAATGGATGGGGGGTACCTGGGAGATTTCTCCCATGAAGGCGGAAACGACCGATTGGAGGGTGGCTGCGGTGACGGCGCCGGTATCTTTAAAGTTTTCCGGTTCGCTCTCCAGGTCGAAAGTGGGTGTGGTCGCTCCCAGCGTAAAATGGCCGGTATATTCCTTTTCTTTGGCCATATAATCATTGATGCGCTTGGTGTACTTTCCCGTGCAGAGGATCAGCAGGCCGGTAGCCAGGGGGTCGAGTGTGCCTGCGTGGCCTACTTTTTTAATCCTGACCCTATTACGGATCTTTCTGACCACATCGAAGGAGGTCCAGTGCAGGGGCTTATCAATGAGCAGTACCTGTCCTTCCTCAAAAAAATTGGGCATAGCCGGGCTGCCGGGAGATCTTTGTTCCATCGGGGCAAAGATACTAATTACGGGGGTCGAGACATCTAATTGTCAGATTCCGCGGTAATTTTTTGAAGATAGTCTTTTGTTTGTTGATAAAATTCCTGGGCTTTATTAACCAAATCGCGAGCTTCTGCAGGTGTAATATCTGTATCCAGATCATAATCGGCTTCCTGACGATATTTGAATATCAAAGCGATATCGTTAGATGTTTCGAGTGAAAAGACCTCAGTTTTAATAAATAGTTCGGAAAACTTTACCCGTACCCCTTGGTGTGTTTTTGCATATACATTTTGAGTATATAAAAGGGCCATCATACAATAGTAACATCCATAGTAGGCGCGATTAGCCGTTGCTAAAACAAAGCCGCCCTTTAAATCGTATTCAGCATTTTCAATAGCGTTAGCAGCCTTTTCAAGTGCTTTTAAGGATTCACTATATTCAGGATGGATCATATAACTATACCTTCTTTACGAATTTCCTGATAAACCCCCTGCATGGAAGTCTCTTTCTTTTGAAAAGAAGTGTATAATGGCGAAACTATAAGGCCATATTTTAAGGAAAGCCTGGAATCGATAGGCGATGTTTCAGCTATTTCGGTCGCGGGACGGGTATCGGGGTTTCGAAGTATTACGGCAAAATCAAGATCCGACTCGTCGTGATAATCACCACGGGCATGGGAACCAAATAAGACAAGTTCTACCAGTTCATTCCCATAATGGTTTTGAAGGCTGGCTTTGTATTCGCTTGCAACTTGTTGAACAATTGGAAGCATTTCTGAAGTTTGATACAAAGTTATACAAGTTATGCGAAATGAAAAATGCTCTTTTTGTAGGAAACCGTCTGGAATCAGGGGGCGGAGACAATCGGGGAGTAATGGATTCGCCTCCTAGATAGCCAGCCTGGCCTTGATCTCCAGGTATTTATTCACGGTCTGGACCGTAAGATATTCCGGAGCGGTGAGGATGGTCGCAATTCCATGCTGATTCAGTTCCTTTACGATCAGGCGTTTTTCGTAGGCGAATTTCTCGGCAATGGTCTTTATATAGAGTCCTTCTATGTCTTCGGGTCCGGCCTCTCTTACCTGCTGCAAGCCGGTGTTCTCGAAAAAGATGACCAGCAGTAAATGGTTTTTTGCGATGCCGCGGATATAAGGCATCTGTCTTTGCAAGCCCGACAAAGATTCGAAATTAGTGAACAGGACAATGAGGCTTCTCTGGGTGATGCGGGTCCTTACCAGGGCATAGAGTTTTTCATAATCCGTCTCCAGGAATTTTGTCTGTTGGTTATACAGGATCTCCAGGATCTGGCTCATTTGCATCGCCTTGCGGCCAGCCGGTAAGAAGGTGCCAATCTGATCTGCAAAGGTGACCAGGCCTGCCTTATCCTGTTTAATAAGGGCTACCCGGGAAAGGATCAGGGTAGCGTTGATGGCGTAGTCCAGCAGGCTCATTCCGCCAAAGGGCATTTTCATGATACGTCCTTTATCGATGAGGCAATAGACCTGCTGGCTTTTTTCATCCGTGAATTTATTCACCATCAACTGGCCGCCTTTGCGCGCCGTGGCATTCCAGTTAAGGCTGCGGATATCATCTCCGGTAACATATTCTTTGATCTGTTCGAACTCGAGGCTATGTCCCAGCTTACGTATTTTTTTACTACCGTTCTCGGCCGTATTATTAGACCAGGCCATTAACTCGTATTGCTTCAAAGGAAGATAGGAAGGCAATACTCTCACCATCTTCGTTGCATCCAGGATCTTCCTTCTTACCAGGAGATTAAAGGGGCTCTTAATGAATATATTGATAGAGTGGAAGACATATTCTCCCCGTTCCGTTGGCCGCAATTCATAAGGTAGTTCCCGGGTCTCTCCTGCTTTCAGCTGGCAGTCCAGGAAAAAATTCCGTAGCTGGAACTGATCGGGCAATTCATCGATGATATGCAGGGACACCTGGAAAGGGTATAAATTATTCACTACCAGTTTTACCGGGTTGGGATCGCCATTGCTGAACCGTTCCGAACATTCGCGGCGGGCTGTCACAGGATCCTTCCGGGAAAACAGCACCAGGTAATCCAACGCTGCGGCCAGGGCGATGAAGAGTGTGCCCAGTTGGGCGATTACAAATAAGAAAGGGATCCCATAGGCCAATACGAACAGGAAGATGACTACCACCAATCCTATGTAGAAGCGGCGGGAAAAGAAAAGAGATTTATAGAATCTTTTGAACATTACCGGGGTATTTCAATAGATTGAATGATTTCATTGATCACTTCATCCGTCGAAGCGCCTTCCATTTCTTTTTCCGGTGTCAGCACCAGCCGGTGGCGAAGTACTGGCGGAGCTATATATACAATATCCTCCGGCGTCACGAAATCACGTCCCCGCATAGCGGCCAGGGCTTTGGAGCCATTGAGGATCCCGATGGAAGCCCGTGGCGATGCACCCAGGTAAATAGCTTTATGATTACGGGTAGCTCCTACGATCGTTGTGATGAAATGGATCAGTTTTTCTTCCACGTGCAGGCCACGCACCTGGCTGCGCAGTTCCCCGATCCGGAAAGCGGACAATACAGACTGCACCCCGTCGACCCGCTGCTCCATGAGCGACTGGTGATGGTTGGATACGATGAGGAATTCCTGCTCCTGCGTGGGATAGCCCACGTTGATCTTAAAGAGGAAACGGTCCAGCTGCGCCTCCGGCAAATGGTAGGTCCCCTCCTGTTCGATAGGGTTCTGCGTAGCCACTACCATGAAGGGGGGCGGCAATAAAAGGGTTTGTCCGTCAACGGTGATCTGCCTTTCTTCCATGACTTCGAATAAGGCTGATTGCGTCTTGGCCGGCGCCCTGTTGATCTCATCGATCAGCACGATGTTGCTGAAGATGGGTCCCGCCCTGAACTGGAAGCTGCTCTCCCGGGGATTGAAGACAGAGGTGCCGATCACATCGCTGGGCATGAGATCCGGCGTGAACTGTATGCGTGAAAAGCCCACTGAAATAACCTTACTGAGCAATTTGGCCGTCAGGGTCTTGGCGACGCCCGGCACTCCTTCTATCAATATATGACCGTCCGATAAGATACCTGCGAGTAGTAATTCGATCATTTGTTCCTGGCCCACGATCACCTTACCGATCTCGGCTTTAAGCTGCTCCACCGTTTGCTGCAATTCGCCCAGGTCGGTCCTTTGTTCAAATAAATTTTCTTCCATGTTTATACGTGTTTATAAAATGTATCTATTTTCCGGTGAAAGGCCAGCAGTTCCTCATCCGTCAGAGAGGGTTCCAGCTGCAGGCGTTGAATGTCCGTTACCAGGTCCTGTAAGGATTCTTTCGGGTATCCTGTTTTATAGGAGAGTCGTTCTATGAATCCCTGGTCAGGGGTCGTCACGGGTAAGTTATAGCGGGTACGGACATGGTCCAGGAAATGCGCCGACATCTTCAGGGCCAGGTCATGATTGTCCCTCCGCTGATAGTACAGGCGCCCGATCGTCTTTACGAAGTCCAGGGAGTTATTACGTAATCCTTCTACGACGGGCACCATTCTTTGTTTGCGTTTGGACTCGAACAGATAGATAAGTAAGAAAAGCAGCAGCAACAGCCAGAAGGCCCAGCGTAAGGGAGGGTTGCTGAGAATATATCGAAAGGCGGAAAAATTATTATTTGCCCTGTCATAACGGAAATACTCATCCCAGATTACTTCCTTTACGGAGACGGGAAGGTAGGACAGGGCATTGTCGTAGTAAGCTTTATTCTGCTTATGCAGCAGGAAGAAATTGGTGAATGCCATCGGGGCGAAATGCAGGAATAAGGTTCCTCCTCCCTTGTAACTGAACTTCACCAGGTCGGGGCGGCCTTTCGCATCTCTTCCCAGGATGGTGGCGTATTGGGAATCCAGGGAAGATACCCAGTTATCGTAGGATGCGCCGGGATAAGCAAAAGACAGGGAGTCATAACTAACAGGATTGTAAATGCTCAGTCGCAGGCTATCCGACTCCTGGAAATTGTAAAGAGCCGGCGCCGGCCGGACGTTCAATGTGTGCAGCAGGGAATCGCCGAATTGAAAGGAGGAAATGAATACATGATTGCCTTCTCCTACGAAACTCATGATGGCATTGATCTCCGAGGGGTCCGGTAACATCCGGGGCGTGATAATGACATATGCTTTTTTCCGATCACCCCCCTCGGCGTCGGAGGAATTATTCCCGTTTGCAGGGGATTTCAGTTCGGAAGGGGAAACCTGGTTGATGGAGACTTCTGCATCGGGAAACAGGTAGGGCAGATTCTCATAGGCAATAAAGGTGCCGTAAGGGATCTTGTCCTTACGCCAGAGCGTGACCCTGCGATTGAGTTTTTTTGAGCCTCCGGGATTACAGGAAAGGATGGGGAGTAAAAAGAGTAACAGGCCCAGGCAGTGACCCAGTCTCAGGTAGCAGCTAAATCTATGGTTAGTTCCTCTCATGGATCGATTTATAGAAGTCCTGAAAATACTGCAGGAGCGATGTAAACTGCTGTTCGTTAATGGCAAAATCGCCATACCACACCCGTTCGTAAGCCCTGGTCAGGAAACGGAAGGTCTCTCCTTGCGGGAGCCCGCTCAACTGGGTGATATATTCCTGGTTGGTAGCCTGTGCATGGTAGCGGATCCATTCCTTTGTATCCAGGAGGCGGAGCGTCTTCAGGTAGAGATACCGGACGGCCAGCCGGTGATCCTGGGCCACCATGGCCTGTTTTAGTCCTTCGTCGAGGTCTTCCGCTTCCAGGCTGAGGCCCTGCTCGTGAGGGCTCGTCCCTTTAGCGCCTCTCTGGTAAAAGAACCGGAGATTGTTCTCCGCTATGATCTTGTAGAGGGCATAGAACAGGATAGCCGCCAGCAGGAGGTAGATAAAATATTTAAATCCGCGGCTATTGAGTTGTAGTTCCAGGAAATGAAAGAACCGGTTTTCCTCCTTGTTCTCTTTTTCTCGCGTCCAATAAGCGGGATCGTTGGCATAAGCAAAATCCCGGTCTTTTTTCAGCCGGGTCATGACAGAGTCGGGGACGGTCCGAAAGGTAACGGAGTCGTGCAGGGTCTTCGCAGTTTCAGGCCGGTTTACATCCAAGCCGGCAACGCGTACCGTATCCGAAGAGGCGGCAGCGCGAAGCGAATCAACAAGGACCGTGGCCGAGTCAACGGGCGGGGGTGTATTCTCCACGGAACCGGGGATGGAATCAGGCAGCCTCGTTCTGCTTTGTGCCTGGCAGGGAAGACCGGCGATCAGCAACAGCAGGAAGGAGGCCATGACAGCGCCCGCGGTTCTTTTAATATGGTTTAAAGAAGCATACATTCGGATAAATGGATTCAAGGGTGGGTAGTTGAGGTCAGGGAGCGCATTTGTTTCTCCAGGCGGATGGGATAAATCACGAAATACCAGATGATAAATGTCAAAGAAGCAAGTAGAATAGACCCACTCAGCCAAACCGGCATTTTAGAGTATCGGGTGACAAATCCTTCCAGGAAAGCGGCTACAATAAATACGGGCACCAGGCCGATCATTAGCTTTATTCCGTCTTTCGCTCCCCGGCGGAGCGAAGCAAGCCGCTTGTGCGTACCCGGGAACAGGATACTGTTCCCAAGTACCAGGCCTGCTCCTCCCGCTATAATGATAGAAGCGATCTCCAGGGTGCCGTGTATCCAGATCACCAGGATGGACTGCCAGCCCAATCCCTTTGTAAAAAAATAATATTGGAAAGCTCCCAGCATCACTCCGTTCTGAAACAATTGCCATACGGACCCTATGGAAACGAAAAGGCCAGCCACAAAGACCATGAAAGCTACTTTGATATTGTTGACGGCGATCCAAGTGAACATGCTTAAGGAATCCTCGCTCTTATAGACCCCGAAAGGATCGCCTTTGGAGATATTGTCTTCGGTCATGTCGATATACTGGTCACCCATGACTCCTCGTATGAAGGTCTCATCGTGTGCCGCTGAAAAAGCGGCTAATATCCCGAACAATATAAATATTAAAAAAGAATATAATATTTCCCGGTGATATTTCCGGACTATCAGGGGTAGTTCTGTTTTCCAGAACCGGGCGATCCGAGAAGCTTCTTCCTTTTTATTGCGATAGATGCCCAGGTAGATCCGGGAGGCGAGCCCATTCAGGTACTGGGTCACTTTACTATGCGGATAAAAGGTTTTGGAATAGCCCAGATCGTTCACCAATTCAGTGAATTGTCCGGCCATTTCGTCCGGATCGGTGGCTGGCTCATACTGATACTGTTTCCACTTATCAATATTTTTTTTAATAAAAAGACCCTCTCGCACTAAAAAAGATTTAGCATTATATTTACCAATAAATATAGTGAGTAAAATCTGATAAATATAATCAGGAAAAGTATGCTTGTAGTAAAATTAGATACCGGTTTTAATATTGAAGTGGATTTTGTCATCACTCCTTTTCACAAGCGTCTTCTTTCCTGGATAATCGACTCGGTGATCATATTCTCCTATTCGCTGCTGGGCAGAAAGCTGTTGCTCAGTAGTTTGAGTGGAGAGGGAACGGAATGGGTCTTCGTATTATTCGGGCTGCCTCCTTTATTTTACCATCTTATCTGTGAGATCCTGATGAACGGGCAGAGTGTCGGGAAAAAGGTCCTGGGCATCAAAGTGATCACGGAAGATGGTGGCCAGCCTACTCTCAGTCAATACCTGATCCGGTGGGTATTCCGGCTGGCTGATTTCCCCATCTGGGTGTTTGCCGCCGCTATCTACGGGGCATTACCCTGGTGGTGTACCCTTTTTCTTTTTGCGGGCATTGCCTGTGTTCTTATAACGCCTCATTCCCAACGGATCGGCGACCTGGTAGCCGGTACGATCATCATCGATACCCGGACGCATACGTCCTGGGAAGATACGGTATTCACGGAACTGGCGGGTGATTATCAGCCCAGGTTCCCCCAGGTGATGCAGCTAAGCGATAAGGATATTAATACGCTGAAAAGCATTATCAGCGCCGTTAAGAAAAAGAGTGACTATGATCTTTCCATGCGTATCGGGGAAAGGATCAAGTCCAAGCTGCATATCGAAAGTGACCAGGATTCCCTGGAATTCCTGGAAACCCTGCTGAAAGATTATAATTTTTACTCGACGACCTAAGCCGCCTGTGGCCCCCGGATCCTTTGCGAGCGAGCCGGAACTGGGACATAACCGAGGAAAAGCGAGGAACGAAGCTTTGACGAAGGTTACGAGCGAAGCTCTCCGGCGAAGCTCTGACGATAGCCAATTATTAGAAGGTTTGCCGGAGACGGGTTATTTTTAAATAAAACACGTTGACGGCAAACGGAAGCCGCCACAGGCAGTTCAGCGATAGCTAATCATTAGAGATCCCTGCGGGGACCAAAGACGCCCGGCAGGGATCTCCTGTTATTTATGCTCAATGGGCTCTTCCTAAAAGACCGAAGATGAAAAACAGCAATATAAGCCCCAGGTAGATGATCATCAGGATGCCGATGAATCGGTAGCAGGACTTGAGGCTACCGAAGGATCGCGTCAACTGTTCCTGATCATTACTGCGCAAGGCCACCTGCATACGGGAAGCGAAATTGAACAGGTAAAGGTTGGGGAAAAACATGACCAGCGCTATCACTATATAGACAAAGGAGATCATTCCACCCAGGTACGATGCTCCTCCCATGCCTCCTGCCAGGGTGGCGATAAAAGACCCGGCAAACAGGGCTACCAATACCAGTATCCCGGAGCAAATAAAACCTAGTATCGCCAGGAATTTGGCCCAGCGGGCTGTTTCGCCCAGGTAAGCGGAAGCGTTGTGATCTACCTGTAATTCGAATAAACTCTCTGTGTTTTGTTCCATATGGAGGGGTTGATTTTACTGATTATTGACTGACGTGAAGTTTTTTGATATTGGCGGCGCCCGTGTGATTAATTCTGAGGTCGAATAGTTCGTCGCTAAGGCTTTCCATAACCCTGAAAGTAAAAAAAATAGTTACAATCCCCTAACGATTGTAACTATTTTCCTATGAAATGAGGCCGGGGCGCTAAAACGAAGCAAGGGAGCCGTCCCGGTCCGGGCTGTTGTCGTCAGGGTTCGCCTAGTAGGCCCGGGCGAAAAGCACCCTTTCCTTACTGGGATTACCGGTCAGTATGCATTTTCCTTCCTCTGGGGTATTATTGAGGGGGATACAACGGATGGTCGCCTTGGTCTTCTCCTTGATCGCTTCTTCCGTAGCGGGAGTGCCATCCCAGTGGGCCAGGACAAATCCGCCTTTGCCATCCAGTAATTGTTCGAATTCCTCCCAGGTATCGGCTCGGGTGATATGCTCGTCGCGGTAAGCCAGGGCTTTGTTATACATGGCCTGCTGGATGGTGTCCAGCAGGTTGGATACATGGGCCGGCAGGCCTTCCATGGGAACCGTATTCTTTTCTTTTGTATCCCGGCGGGCTATTTCGACGCTGCCGTTCTCCAGGTCGCGCAGTCCCAGGGCGATCCGGACGGGTACGCCTTTCAGCTCGTATTCCGCGAATTTAAATCCAGGCCTGGTATTGTCATTATCGTCAAACTTTACGCTGATACCGGCGGCTTTCAGCTGGGCGGCCAGTTCCCTGCCCTTTGTATCCAGCAGGTCTTTCTTTTCTTCTCCCTTGTAAATGGGTACGATCACTACCTGCAGGGGGGCGATCCTGGGGGGGAGGATCAGCCCGTCATCGTCGCTGTGAGCCATTACCAGGGCCCCGATCAGGCGGGTGCTCACGCCCCAGCTGGTGGCCCAGACATATTCCAGTTTATTGTTCCTATCAGAGAATTTGACATCGAAGGCTTTCGCAAAGTTCTGCCCCAGAAAATGGGAGGTGCCTGCCTGCAGGGCCTTTCCGTCCTGCATTAAAGCTTCGATACAGTAGGTGTCGACGGCTCCGGCAAAACGTTCGCTTTCCGTCTTGACTCCCCGGATCACGGGAAGGGCCATGTATTCTTCCGCGAAAGTGGCATAGATTTCCAGCATTTGTTTTGTTTCCGCTACCGCTTCCTGGGCGGTGGCATGGGCCGTATGTCCTTCCTGCCAGAGGAATTCCGTGGTGCGCAGGAACAGGCGGGTCCGCATTTCCCAGCGTACGACATTCGCCCATTGATTGATCAGCAGGGGCAGGTCCCGGTAGGACTGGATCCAGGTCTTATAGGTATTCCAGATGATGGTCTCGCTGGTAGGGCGGACGATCAGCTCTTCTTCCAGTTTGGCATCCGGATCTACGATCACCCCTCCCCCATTCGGGTCGTTCTTCAGGCGGTAATGGGTGACTACGGCGCACTCCTTCGCAAATCCCTCGATATGGGCGGCTTCTTTACTGAGAAAGCTCTTGGGGATGAACAGGGGAAAATAGGCATTGACGTGGCCTGTATCCTTGAACATTTTGTCCAATTGGTCGCGCATTTTCTCCCAAAGGCCAAATCCGTAAGGTTTGATCACCATACAGCCTTTGACCGCCGAATAATCGGCCAGACTTCCCTTGATGACCAGGTCATTATACCATTGTGAATAATCCTGCTGCCGGCTTGTAATTTCTTTACTCATAAATTAGGCTTACTCGCTTTAAATTATTTAATCACCGTTTAACAATAATCTATTGACAAAATCCTTATAAGGCTGATTATTTATCGTAACTTTATGTTAATGATAGAGGTCGCAAAAATAGTGACTTCGGACTGAAAATAACCTAAATGCTTTCGCCATGAAACAGATATATGCCTTCCTGGCTGGTACCGTTCTCCTGATGAGCAGTTGCTCATCCAGCAGGAAAGCTGCACAAACACCAGATGACGTTTATTATTCCCCTGCTTCCAATAAGACAGCCGCAGCCAGCGGTGTCCAGGATGAATATTATAGCCGGCCGCAGCAGGGTGGAGATTATTACAGCACGGCGCCCAACGATCAGTACGTCCGGCTCAAGGTGCAGGATCCGGCCCGCTGGTCGTATTTTGACGACTATAGCTCCTATGACTCCTATTATTCTCCCGGCATCAGCAGTGCTTATGGATATGGCTATTCCGCCTATGGCTATGGCCTGGGATTCGGATTCGGCCCTTCTTTCGGGCTGGGATTCGGCGATCCTTATATGTGCTGGAACAGCTACTTTATGTGGAATAGCTGGTATAACCCTTATTTCTACAATCCCTATTATGGCGGAGGGGTGCTGGTAGTGGGTTCCAAATACCCTTCCACAGCGGTCTATTCACATCTGCGGACCTTTAATGGCAACAGTTACAGCAATGGCCTGGCTACCCGCACCAGCGGCAGCAATGACAGATTCTACCGTCCCCGGACCTCGCCTACTTACTACTCTCCGGGCACCCGGAATGGCAATGGCAATCGATACACCACCAATAGCAGCAATAACAACTATTACCGGCCTGCCAATTCGAATAGCAGCAATAACATTTCGAGGCCTTCTTACAGCCAACCTTCTTACAGCCAGCCTGTAAGAACCTATTCCGCTCCCTCCGGTGGCGGCGGCGGCGGTTTCAGCAGACCGGGAAGGCATTAGACTTTTTAGCGTATTTTATACATAACTTATAGGTTATAGGGAGGAACTGATTTTGAGGACAACCTGAATCTTTCCTCCCTTTTTACTGCCCTATCGTAAGCAATCAGACTATCGACATGCAAAAGACACTAACCTTGCTAAGCCTGTTTCTTTGCCAGCAATTATCAGCGCAAATACCCGAAGACGCCCTTCGTTCGGCCTGGACGGTTCCCAACGGAACAGCCCGGCAACAAGCCATCGGAGGTGCGATGGGCTCCCTGGGGGGAGAGATATCGTCCGCTTTCGTAAATCCTGCCGGCCTTGGCGTATTTAAGACCAGTGAATTCGTGTTAAGCCCCGGATTCCGTTTCCTTACGGACAAAAGCAATTATTTAAACGGGACCTCCTCAGGCAAAACGGCTAACAATTTCAACCTGGGCACCTCCGGCCTGGTGATAGCTTATACGGGCAGGAATGGGGGTAGTAATGTCTTTTCCATGGCAGTCAACCGGATGGCTAATTTCAATAGTAATGTCTATTATAAAGGAGAGAATGATTACAGTTCCGGTTCCGAACAATATGTGGAAGAGTTTGCGGCTTCCGGACTCAGCATCGACCAGGGGCTGAGCAGTCCCAGTCTTTCCTATGGCACACGCATGGCCCTCTATACTTACCTGATCGATACGGCCACCATTAACGGTAACCTGCAGGTCATCGGCCAGCCTCAGAAAGCGGGGCGGGTGTGGCAGGAAAACAATTTACAATCCAGGGGGGGTATTACGGAGATCGCCTTCTCCCTTGCTACCAATCTCCATGATAAATGGTATATCGGGGGCAGCCTGGGAATCCCGATCATCAATTATACGCGGTACCAGACTTATCATGAATCGGATGCGACCGGCAATCCCAATAATGACTTCGACTCTTACACCTACCAGGAGACTTTTACTTCCAAGGGATGGGGGTTGAACGGTAAATTAGGAGTGATTTTCAAACCTGCCGCCGCCTGGAGGATCGGACTGGCCCTTCACACGCCTACGATGTACGGGCTTACGGATAAGATCAATGCCTCCATGATCACCCGGACGGAGAATTATACCAGTCATCCGCAGGCATCGATCAGTTCGGACTCACTCGATCAGATGGCCGGTATAAGTCCGGCTAATACGGTGAGTTATAATTTATATACTCCCTGGAGGTTCATTTTCAGCGGCTCCTATATATTCGGGAGCGGGGAGGCGGATGTCAGGCAACAAAAGGGTTTTGTAACGGCCGACCTGGAGTACAGCACGAACGGCAGTCCGCGGTTCAAGCCTGCAAATAATAATGGACAGGGCCAGACGGATTATTACAATGCCGTGAATGCCGGCGTGAAGAGTTCGTACAAGGGCAGTCTGGGAATGCGGCTGGGAGGTGAGTTAAAATTCAATACCCTGATGGCCCGTGCGGGTTTTGCTTATTACACGACTCCTTATAAGGATAAGGCCCTGACAGCCGACCGCCTCTTTTTGAGCGGAGGGTTGGGCTATCGTAACAGGGGGATGTTCGTCGACCTGACTTATATAATGGGATTCAGCAGGGACGTGAATTTCCCTTACCGGCTTAGTGACAAGGCTAATACGGTAGCTACGCTTAAAGAAAATGGGGGTACGATCGTTGCGACGGTTGGGTTTAAGTTTTAGCCTTTCCCTCGCCTTCTTTCTCTTTTATTTCCGCCAATTGTTCGATAATACCCATACATGAAGGATTTGTCGAGAGAATGCGCGGAAGAATCCCGAAGATGTATCTGATCAATCCTGGTAAAATGGCTATCGTAGAGGGTTATTAAGAGGTTATTAGCGGGGGTTAAAATTAACAACCGAGTTAGGCAACGGCCGCTCTTTGAGCCGTGTCATGTCGCCCGGCCCCAAAGAAGGAAACCAGGGAGATTTGCCCAAACTATCTATATTAGTGTATCTTCCTAAATAGGTGAAATGTTCAAACGTAAAAGGCATCCCTTCGGCACCCAACGGCGAATTTTTATTAGCTACATGGAAATGAAGATGCGGTCCTTCAGATTGGCCGGTAAATCCCAAACAAGCAATTACCTCACCTCTTTTTACCTTTTGTCCGGGCTTGACTTTGATACTTCCCGGCTTCAGATGCTCATAAAAGGCGTATTTGTCATCCGCTATTTTAATGGAGATATAATTACCGGTGGCGCGGTCAGCCGTAACCCGTTCGCGACCTGAAACGGTTGGCGTTTCTAAAAAATCGTCGCGAGTAGAAGCGATGACCCCATCAGCCACCGCCAAAACATCAACGCCATAGCCGTACCAGTCTTTTATGAGGTCAGCGTCACGGTCAGTTAATCTGCCCTTGCTATCCAGTTTTATGAAATCAATTGCGAACCGCCCAGGAATAAAGGCATGGCCGTTTATAGTATATATTACCCGACGATGGCCATTACGCCATGACGGCTCATAAATCGCGGCCCAGTTACCGTTTCCAAGAGGCGGCCCCAAAACAAGCATTTGAGTTTTTGGTATGGCCACAGCAGTAATGATAATCGAATCAGTCGCGTTCACTGGTTTCCCTAAAGCCTTAAACTGGAAACGATGTATAAGTTGAACTGGGGTTGCCCCATTTTTTAAAACCAACTCGATATAGATTATACAGGAACTACCGCCGGGGATAATAGTTGTATCGCCTTTCCCTGGTTTGCCGATCCTGTTCATCCTTGTCTTTAATTCGTCATTATCGAACGAAGCGAGGGCTGAATTGTCTGCTGAATCTGATATTCGCAATTTTTTTAAGTGAATGGTATCTGATCCGAAATTGGTGACGTAAAGCTCATAATAAATGGTCGGCCTGCCATCAATGATTACCGGCTGAGAAAGAAATGGAGCGCGGATAACGAGATTGGATTTGTATTGCTGCGCAAAGCCAATACCACAACAGAAAATAAATATACAGGTGACCAAAATGAACCTGCATATTTTTCCGATCTCTCTTTTTTCGTCCTTGTTGCTTAAAAGATAATTTCTCATACATTGTCTGGCACTGATAAAATTTACGGTTGGTCTTGCCCGGATTTCAGTTGATATCATTGTTCAGCAGTTTTAGCAGTGGGGTATAATATCCAGGTATTTTTAAGCGTAATTGTGTTTTGGAGATCGTCCTTTAAATTCTCTTCAAGCTTGGATTCCACGGCTTTCATCTTTTCTGTATATTCCAACTCATCTTTATAGTAAGTGATCATAACTAATAAATTTTTGTCCTGAAATACCGGCAATCCTGGGAAGTCATTCTCACCGAATTCACTTATCCACAATGAATATTTATCAACACCAACTTCTTTTAAAGCTGGTAGATAGCCCTTAGCAAAATACATCATCAACTGATCTAACTTATTATTAGCGGTATATAATTCAACTACTGCGATATGATTACCTGGTCTCAGTCCGGAACTTTTAATGAATTGAGCAGGCACCAGGGAATCATTCTGAAGTACTACTGGTCTGAGCAGGTATATATTGTCATTATTTGCAAGCATTTCATTGGCTGTCTCCCTATACTTTTTCCAGTCTGGCCCATAATAAAACGCGGGCAGAAATGCGCTTCTTGATCGCATACTTTCAAACCCCCGTAGCCAGCAAAAATTATTTTCCTGCCCTTTAATTCTGTATTGCCCTATTGGATAACCATTTAATTCAACCTGTGGAGTAATCAAATTTCCCTCAAAAAAATCGATAAATCTATCACGATTACCTGGTTTTATAACATAATTTCTCAATTCCAGCACACCAATTTTATAGTCTTCTTGCGGTTTATTGAGTTCTTCTTTCGTCTCATTTTGGGTTCGGGTAAAGTACATATACCAGTTCCACTCCCAGGTTTTACCCTGATCAGTTGAAAATGCCTGGCTCCATACTGGTTTTGCCTGATCAGTTGCATCCCAATTAAACTGGATCAGGATAGGTTTGCCGTTAAAAATATCCTTAGCAAAAAAATGCCCTACTTTATCTTCAAATGATCCTACTACGGGCATGTCCATCCTACCTGTATTGCTATCGGACCAATAAATACTCCAAAGCCTCGTTGCCGGATCAAATAACCGGACGGCCATTCCTTCTGCAGGCTTGCCATCCGTTGTCTTCATGAAGTGCTGTTCAAGATTGCCGATTCCCTGCAGAAGAGATTGCATGGTTTGTTTTCCATCGAATTCAATCCATTCACCAGAGTTAATTAAACGGGTCTTTAGTTTTTTGTGATGCACAAAATGCTCACCCAGCAAGAAGTCAAAATCGCTACATGAGGAGGTCGGCGACGCGGTAACTATAAGATCACCGGATTTGTTGAATTGAGTATTTGGCATTTTTGTAAGTGTTTGAACATTTGATACCTGGCTAAAGGCGTCGAAAGTTATCAAGATAAACGGTAATACAAGGGATAACATTTTGATAATTGCTGATTTAAAATATCTTGGCACTTCAAATGAAAGCATATCGTTTTTATTTTTTTACCGAGGTAAAATTAATGTCTAAATTTTGTATAAGATGGTTGCGAAATAGACAATTTACTGTGTTGATTTGGACAAATTGTTGTTGTACCTTTGTACAAAAAAAAGTTCAAGATGAAGCAAGTGACCATCCTCGTTCCGACAGGAAACATTAACCTAAGCAGCCTAATGGGGACGTTCGAGATTTTAACCGAAGCTGATGAGTATTGGCAAAAACTGGGAAACAGCCCCAGGATTGAGGTCCGTATAGCAGGTGACCTGGCAGAGTTGAAACAGGGTGCCCGCTTCTATTCGCTTCATCCCGTGGATCTCGGCGAAATCAAAAAACACGACCTGGTGATCATCCCTTCCGTTTCTGACCCCGGAGGTAATGATAGGCTGATTAACAACAACAAAGCACTGATTGAGTGGATGAGGGCGCAATACAAGAATGGTGCTGAAATTGCCAGTATTTGTACCGGCGCATTTTTGCTTGCTGCCACCGGATTGCTGGAGGGAAAGACCTGTTCCACGCACTGGCATGCCGAGAGCGATTTCAGGCGCCTGTTTCCAAACATTGACCTCCAAATCGATAAGCTGCTTATTGTAGAACAGGGGATATATACCAATGGTGGTGCATTCTCATTTTTGAATCTGGTATTGCTGTTAATAGAGAAATATTTTGACAGGCAAACCGCTATTTATTGCTCAAAAGTCTTTCAAATTGATTTCGACAGGACATCGCAGTCACCTTTTTCAATTTTTGAACCGCAAAAGAACCATGGTGACGAATTAATTTGCAAAGCACAAACCTATATGGAAGAAAATTTGAGTGAAAAAATTTCTTTTGAGGAATTGGCCTCAAAACTTGCGATTAGCAGGCGGAATTTTGACAGGCGTTTTATCAAAGCAACCGGCAATACGCCGGTTGAATATTTGCAGCGTGTTAAAGTGGAAGTTGCAAAAAGCACTTTAGAAAAAGGCAGGAAAAATATTTTTGAGATTATGGATGAAGTCGGGTATAGAGATGACAGGGCATTCAGAGAGGTTTTTAAAAAAATAACCGGCTTATCTCCTTTAGATTACCGGGCGAAGTATAATAAGGAAGCCGTTTTGGTATAGCCTTATTGAGCTCAGCTCTGCAATAATGAACCGGCCGGCCTTAGCGAGCTTTTAATCTTATTTACATAGTTATCTTAACACGGTTTACACAGTTAACTTAACATTCTCTATTCCTGTGAACATTGCCCCACTTACAGTCATAGATATTCACCAGCAAACAAAAAAAGTTATTGGCCATTCTAACTCGTCCTTCTTTAGAAAAAAGTCCCTTAACAGGGACTTTTTTGAAGAATTTTAGGCGTTACCTGCGGCAGCATGAAATTTCTCTTCATCTGTGGTCATTGGCTTGTCAGTGCTGTTCGGCTGGCCTTTTCCTGTGGCTATCAAACTCAATAAACTTTCACCTATATAATGATTCCAGCCATTTGCACAAACATCAAAACATTCATACTCGGGAACCAAACCTAAGTGAGTGAAAACGACTTGTGTTTTGTCTTCCTTTTCAGAGATTTCAAAAATAATTTTTGTGTCTATCCATTCGGTTTTGTCGAATCCATCTTCGCTGGGTAAAGGATGGGAAGGATCATCGAAAATCCCAGGTTTAAAATAGTTGTCCATCACATGCCAAACGACTTTTTTGTCGGGGATGACTTCTATTAATTTCACCCTGCAACGATGAATGTCTTCGAAATGGTAGTTAAACACATCATTGAGCTTGTCTGTAGGGCCTTCAATTTCTTCCGACCACCATCCGCGAACATTGTTGATGGCATTGAAAGTTTCTTTAGGAGTTTGGTCTACCAATATGGTAGTGGTAAAATCTGATGTAGTCATTTTGTTGCTTTTTTTTAGTTGGATAATTTGTTATTTAATAAGGTTTCTAATTTTTTCAGCTTCGATATCCAGAACTCGTCAAAGTAAAAGATCCAGGCCTGCAGTTCTTCGAAGCCATCCTTTTTCAGCGTACAATGGCGTTCCCGGCCAATGTTCTGAATAGAGATAAATCCTGCAATATGTCCGAGTTTAACAAACTTTGACGTCAGCAAACTTCCCTGTTCGCCTGACCGTATGATCTCAATGTTCATAACGGTTTTAATGCTTCTGTAATTCTTCCTTAGCGTTCGGCTGGCCCTTACCCGTTGTAATCAGATCCTTCAGGCTATTTGTTATATAAAAAATCCAGGCTTTAAAGCAGAGATCATAACATTCAAAGCCTGGTACCAGTCCAATGTGCGTAAAATGTACCTGTGTTTTGCCGTCCTGCTTAGTTATCTCAAAACTTATTCTGGTGTCTTTCCATTCCGTTTGGTCGGCAGTAAAATGGAAATAATTATCCAGCACCAGCCATTCCATTTTTTGGTTGGCAACAACCTCTATTAGCTTGACGGTGCAGTGGTGCTGATCTTTTACTGAATAGAAAAACACATCGTTGAGGTTTTCGGTGTTTCCCTCTATGTTCTCCGACCACCATCCGCGAGCATTTTTTATAGCTTCGAACACTTCATTTGGCGTCTGTTCTACCAAAAAGGTAGTGATAAAATCTTTTGTTGTCATTTTTTGATTTTTAGCTGAGTAATTTGTTATTTAATAGATTTTCTAATTTTTTCATTTTCGATGTCCAGAAACCGTCAAAGTGAGAGAGCCAGGCCCGCAATTCTTCAAAACCATCCTTTTTCAGCGTACAATGGCGTTCCCGGCCAATGTCCCGGATAGAAATAAAGCCCGCGGTATATAATATTTTGACGTGCTTTGAAACGGCGGGGCGGCTCATATCAAAATTATCTGCCAGGCTGTTGATGGTCATGCTATCTGTAGATAGCAGCATCAGCATCTTTCTCCTGCTGGGGTCACCAATGACCTGGAATGCGTCAAGCGTTGGTATCGCCATGTTGTACAGCGTTTAAAAGTTTGTCGATGTTTTGGAGTTTCTCCACCCAGCCATGCAGCAGGCCATTGTAAAAATCCAGGTTTTCTTTTTTCGCGAAACCGCTGTGCTCTAAGAATACCTCCGTGCCTTTGTCCTTTGGTTCCAGTTTCCATATCACTACCGAATCAAGTGTGATCTTGCCCTCGCCCGGGCGCTCTTCCATGAATAAGAAAGCTTTTTAAAGGGAACGACCGCTAATACCTTGCAGAAGAAGATGCCGTCGAAATCCAGGCTGGGTATTGGGCCTGTCCTGAATTGAAAGTCGAACCCTACGATGGGCTGAAAATCGTTTTTCATAAGCCATTGCGCCATCAGTTCATATTTTGTCAGGTATTACCAACTATGTTTACAATTGAACTAAAACATTGGCTCGAATGATTGTTCTGTTATAACCTCTTTAAGGAGATTTTCTAATCGATTGTAGGTTGCCTTGTATAAAAAAACAGCCATACTGATCCTCCGCACCCCACATTCCGACAAAGTTTTTATAGATGAAAGTTTAGGCGTACCAACTACATTTAACGGAAGTGTAGTAGATAACGCAATCTCTTTAATAGTTGCGGTGTCTGAAACAGCAGTAACAAATAGTCCATCGGCACCCACATTCTGATATAATTTTGCTCTTTTTATAGTTGTTTCAAGGGGTGACTCAACTTTTTGTAAAAAGCCATCTGTCCTTGCATTTATAAAAAGTTTTTGGTTGGTTTTTTCAAAATGGTTTTTAATGCTGTTCAGTTTCTTTAAATAAATTTCTTCGCCCTGGGCATCTTCCAAATTAATGCCTGCTACTCCTATATCGACAAGCTTTTGGATATTTTCAATTAATTCGTTTAGATTATTCGTATATCCTTTTTCCAAATCAACTGATAAAGGAATATTTGTACTGGCTTTTATTCTTTGCACCATATAAAGTAGTTCGTTAAATGGCATCTTTTCACCATCTTCATAACCTAATGAATTTGAAATGGCTCCACTTGATGTAGCGATGGCTTCATACCCATTCTGTTCTATCATCTGTGCACTTTTTACATTCCATGCGTTTGCAATTATCAACGGCTTTTTCTGCTGATGTAACTGATAAAATGTTTCGTAATTACTCATAATTGTCTATTAAATGTTGATTGCTTTTATTAAAATGTCCCAGGGTTTATTTCTTTAAAATGCAGTACTTTTTTTAAAAAATTACCGTTTTTCAATTATTGATTCTGTAAAATTGTTCTATTATGCTTAATCAGCAATCACTCCAAGGCTCATGTTGACAATGGTGCCGGTCATAACACTCGCACGGTCGCAAGCCATAAACGTGGCGACCTCTGCCATTTCCTGCAACGAAGGCAAGCGTTTCCGGTGAGTCTGCCGTTCAATCATATCATGAAACTGCTCTCGGGTAATGCCGTTAGCTTTAGCATGAAGGCTATATACTTCTTTTATAGTGTCGCTATCTGGCATCCCCTGCGGGCGCAGGCCTACCGCCCTAACACCGTGAGGGCCAAGCTCGGCAGACAGGTTCCTGATCAGTGCCTCATCGGCTGCCATCGCTACCGCTACACCGCCCATGTTTGGGATGGCTACACGGGAAGGACTTGAGGTAACCGTCATCAGTACGCCGGAACCCTTTGCAGCCATATGCCGCCCTGCAAGGCGCGCAGTTAAAAAATTAGATTGCACATGTGATAAAAGGGGGGCCATAAACTGGCTGACATCAAGATCGACGAGTGGAACACCCTGCAGGGTAGTGTTACGCAGGCCAACCGCGTTGAAGGAGATATCAATGTTTCCGGCTTTCGCTATTACGCTGTTTAGGTGATCGTTTACCGCCTGCTCATCGAGCGCATTAACTTCTGCGGCTTCGGCAAATCCACCGGCTGCATTAATCTTTTCGGCTACTAAATCAACTTTTGCTTTGGTGCGCCCGGTTAAGAAAACCTTTGCGCCTTCGCGGGCAAAAGTTTCGGCGATCGTGCTGCCAACAGCTCCACCGGCCCCGTAAATAATTGCAATTTTGTTCGCTAATAACATCGTTTTCATTTTTATTAATGTTTACTATTGAATATGAACAAGGCAAAATTATCGCCTAAATTCCGTATCTCATGGCTGTGAAATAGACAATCTACGGTGTTGATTTGGACAAATTGTTGTTGTAACTTTGTCCGAAAAGAAATTCAATGAAGCAAGTGACCGTTCTCGTTCCGATAGGTTACTATATCAATGCGAGAATTCCACACATCTGATTTTGGATCAGTAATAAATGAGGAGGAAGCAATTCCTGCAACTTGCGCATCCTATAGTATTGAGCCACCTTATCTTCGCAAAAGTCTATTTCAAAATCCCTTTCATCACCGGCTCCAGCATTTCTGCCCAGATCGCATATTCCTTACCGGAAAAATGCAAGCCATCCGATGCGATGAGCGATCCATCCGCCGCCGCCTTGCGGCTTTCCGCCGTGATATCCAGGTAATGGACCTGGTAATCCAGGGATAGTTTAGAATTGATGGCATTGAAGGAATCTATCTGTGCAGCAATCAAGGCTGTATTATGTCCATGGGCAAAGGGGGTTACCGAATAGTCGGGAATGGACAATACGATCACATGCGAAGCCTGATTTCCTGCCAGCGAGATGGATTGCTGCAGCAAGCTGGAGAACTGATCGCGGTATTCGGATTGGCTGCGCCCCTGGTATTGATTGTTGACGCCAATTAATAGGGTGACAAGGCTATAGGGATGAGCAGGCCGGGCCGTAGAAAGGGTTGGCGGAGCAATGGCAAGGGCATTCAGGAGATCGGCCGTGGTCCAGCCCGTGGTAGCTATAATCTCAGGAGATTGGCAATCCAGGTGAGCTGACTTCAGTAATTTAACTGCCTGCGCCGGGTAACGGTCCGGTATGTCAACGGACTGCCCGATCGTATAGGAATCACCCAGGGCGAGATAGCTGAGGTCCGTGGTATCTGTTACCGTACCTGCCGGGGTAGCTGGCAGAGAAGGATCGGGAGGCGGCGTCATCGCCGCGGTTAGCCTGTTGCTATCCTTCATACAGGCGGCCCCGGGCGTCATGATGCCCCAAAAGCTTATGCACAAGCAGACCAAGGGTCTGCTGGGCGAAGCCCAATTATTTATAGTTTTACGCCCCGGGGTTATTTTTCCGAAAACCCCGAGGGCGTATCTAATCAGTCCTATTATCTTAACCTTAAACAAGTCGAGGGGTGTTATACCCTATATACGGAACAAGGGGGGGTGCAGATTCCAAAATAGAGGATTACCGGAAAACAAACGTATCCCGGAAAACAAAGCGGCCCGGAAGACTCCGGGCCGTTTTGTTATATTCTGTAATTTTTCCTTCCCCTTTAGGGGTTGGAGGTTTAGTAGTCCATTCCACCCATTCCAGGTGCGCCACCGGGATGAGCATGACCTTCTTCTTTCTTAGGTTTGTCAGCGATCACACATTCGGTGGTCAGCAACATACCGGCGATAGAAGCGGCATTCTCCAGTGCGATGCGGGTAACCTTTGTAGGATCGATGACACCGGCTTTCAGGAGATTTTCATAAACTTCTGTCCGGGCATTGAAACCATAATCGGCTTTGCCTTCTTTCACTTTCTGTACTACGATGCTACCTTCGATACCACTGTTCACCACGATCTGGCGCAGGGGCTCTTCGATAGCACGTTTAACGATAGCGATACCGGTGGTCTCGTCTTCATTAGCGCCTTTCAGCTTTTCCAATGATTCGATAGCACGGATATAAGCTACACCACCGCCGGGAACGATGCCTTCTTCAACGGCAGCGCGGGTTGCGTGTAAGGCATCGTCAACACGATCCTTCTTTTCTTTCATTTCAATTTCAGTCGCAGCACCAATGTACAATACGGCTACTCCACCAGCCAATTTGGCCAGGCGTTCCTGTAATTTTTCCTTATCGTAGTCAGAAGTCGTGTTCTCCATCTGAGCTTTAATCTGATTAACACGCTCAACGATCACAGCTTTCTTGCCTTTACCACCAACTATGGTTGTGTTATCTTTATCGATAGTCACGGAAGATGCCTGTCCCAGTGATTTCAAATCTGCGCCTTCTAATTTGTGGCCCAGTTCTTCACTGATAACGATTCCTTCTGTAAGGATTGCGATATCGGTCAGCATTTCCTTTCTTCTGTCGCCAAATCCGGGAGCTTTTACAGCAGCTACCTTGATGGTGCCCCGTAATTTGTTTACCACGAGGGTAGCCAATGCTTCGCCTTCGAGGTCTTCAGCGATGATGAGTAAAGGACGGCCGCTCTGTGCAACCTTTTCCAGAATATGCAGGATATCCTTCATAGCGGAGATCTTCTTATCGTAGATCAGGATATAAGGATTCTCCAGTTCCGCTTGCATTTTTTCGCTGTTGGTAACGAAATAAGGAGAGATATAACCGCGATCGAATTGCATACCTTCTACTACGTCAACGGTAGTATCGGTTCCTTTGGCTTCTTCTACGGTGATAACGCCTTCTTTGCCTACTTTAGCGAAAGCCTGTGCGATGAGCTTGCCGATGGTGTTGTCATTGTTGGCAGAGATAGAAGCAACCTGTTCGATCTTCCTGGTATCGTTGCCAATCGTCTGGGACTGAGCACTAAGGTTTTCTACTACTTTTGCGACAGCTTTGTCGATACCGCGTTTCAGATCCATGGGATTTGCGCCGGCAGCTACGTTCTTCAGTCCTTCGCTGATGATAGATTGAGCCAGTACCGTGGCAGTAGTCGTTCCGTCGCCGGCGATATCAGCCGTCTTGGAAGCAACTTCTTTCACCATCTGGGCGCCCATATTCTCGATAGGATCTTCCAGTTCAATTTCTTTTGCTACCGTAACACCATCCTTGGTGATAGAAGGAGCTCCGAATTTCTTTTCCAATACTACATTGCGTCCTTTAGGTCCGAGTGTCACTTTAACGGCATTTGCCAGTATATCGACACCCTTTTTCATTCTATTACGGGCTTCGATATCGAAGAAAATTTGTTTTGCCATAATTATTTAATTTACCTCCTGCCTCTCCCCTTTCGGGGCCTGGTAGGAAAAAGTTAGAAATGAATACTTTTTAAGTAGTCAGCGATGAGTTATACAATTGCTAAAATGTCAGATTCTCTCATGATCAGGAAATCGTTCCCTTCGATCTGGATCTCCGTACCGGCATATTTACCATATAATACAGTGTCTCCGATCTTTACAGTTACCGGCTCGTCTTTCTTACCGGGACCAGCGGCTACTACCGTACCACGTTGTGGTTTTTCCTTTGCAGTATCAGGGATGATGATGCCACCGGCAGTTTTTTCTTCAGCAGGAGCAGGCTTCACAATTACCCTGTCAGCTAGCGGGGTAACGTTTAACTTTTTGGCCATAGTTTTATCGATTTTTGTTTTAATTGAAAATTTTCTAACCCTACGCAATCGCAGGCTTGCAAAGGTAAACGAATTTCATACCAAACCTTAAAGCAGAGTCATTTTTACAGTTTTGATAAAATATGCCCCACTCTCTCCTTGCTGTAATGTCAATTTTTCAGCTATCAACAGGCTGTTTGTCAGGGAGGCAGGAGGTTGGTTGTCCTGATTTGTCAGGTGCAGGGGGAGCTTCCTGCCGGCCTTTGGGCGGCCGGAGGTGACCGGGCGCATGAGGTAATGAAGGTTGGTTAAAGGGCCGGGAGAGGTCGGGAGGAAGGCGTGAAGGGGTTTGACCGGATGGAAAGAGGAAGCCGGGCGGATGTTGCCAGGACGCGGGCATCGTCTATAACAAGTTAAGGGGCTTCTATCCCCTTAACTAACTAATAATCAACAATTTAATTTACATCTGCACGACCTGTGACTCTACGGAGTAGATCACGGTTCCTACCTGTCCGATCAGTTGGTCGGACAAGCCGTTCTTTTTAGCGGCTTTCACCACATCCGCAACGAAGGCATCGAAATCGTCTTTGGCTGCCTTCCCGTTCATGCGGGGATTGGTGGCAGGGTTATGTGCATCACTCATGCTTTTGCCGGTATAGCTGTAATCTTTGGCGCCGGTGGCCACACAAAAGAAATCCGTCAGGTTCTTGCTCAATGCGGAAAAACCGCTGGTGTTGCCGGCCGTCACTTCCGCCAGCAGAACTTTAAAGAACCCATTGATAGCGGTGTCGCCGGCAATGACAAAAATGGCGCTATCAACTACGGAGCGGAGGCCCAGACGTCCTTTCTCGATCATGGCGCCGGGGTTAGCCGGGTCGGCAACCATGGCCGTTCCACCCAGGGAATCATAAAGGGTCATCGTGGCAGGGGTGCTTTTGCTCTTGCTGCAGGAAGGCAGGATTGAGACGGCGATACCGAGACCAAGGATAACTGCTACTACTGCTGTCTTTTTACTCAAGTTCATAATGGTGTATTTTTAAGTTGTTCGTGAGACGAATGCTGTTTTTAAAAAATGTGCTTAAAGAAGTTGTAGACCTTATAAGTGGAAGATGCCATTGCCGGGCAACCGCCTGTCATCTCTGCTTCTGTGGGCATATACCGTTCGGCCTTGTAAGGAAGGCTGGACTTGAAATCCCGGGCAATCTGACCCGCGCTGTTCTTTATCGGTGCGAACGTAAAGACGGCAATATCCGTTTGAGGATTGACGAGCACGTGATCCACTCCTTTCTGGTTATAGAGCCAGGCCGTGATCTTACCGGCATCTTCTTCCGTAATAGGCTGTTTAATATCTATACGCACCATGATCCTCGTATGGGCATCCGGGGCTTTGGGCCGGGTGACCCTATAGATATGTATACCTAATACCGTTACCAGGAACAGGAAGACAGACAATACTGTGAGGGCAATTCTTTTCAATTTCCTTTTTTGCATAAAAAAAGATTAAGTATTAATAAATGAGAATGTGGGGGTGAATTTTAGCTGTTTCCGATCGGGGTCCTGCGCTTAAAGAGATACGACAATACGGTGACAATAGATTTACGGAGTTTTAAAAATCAGGTAGTTTTTCAGGCGCGCTCCCGGACGGAAGTCTTTAAATTCCCGGATTAGTAGTAAATTCTTATATTTGCAGCCGCTAACAAAGCTCTTATTATAATGATCAGCAGAAGAAATATCCGGGTAAAAGTGATGCAAACCTTGTATACCCTGGATGCGCAGGAACAAACCGTAAAGCCGGGAGAACCTATAAGGATTTTACAAAAGCATTTTGATCACTCAAGGCAGTTATTAGTCTATCTCATTTATTCCATTACCGAAGTGGCCCGCTATGCCGAAACGGATTCCCGGGTCCGCTCCAATAAGCACCTGCCCAACGAGCAGGATCTGAATGTGAATATCAAGCTGGCCGGCAATGAAATTTTGTGGAAGATCCTGGAGGATCCTTCCTGGCAGAAAGTGCTCGGCACGGACAAGCCTCACCTGTATGAGGACAAGGAACTGATCAAAAAGATCTACCAGGAGCTGGTAACGACGGATGAATATAAAAAATACATCACGGAGGAAGGCAGGGATAAAAAGTCTGAAAAAGGGATCCTTGAATTTATTTTCACCAGCCTGCTGCTCCCCAATGAACTATTCGAGGCGCATGTCACAGAGCTGTACATGAACTGGGACGATGACATCGATATGCTCAGCCAGTTGCTGCTGGGTTATATCAGCAAACCGCAGTCGCTGAATTTCCAGGAGATCATCAGTAAGGAGAAATGGGAATTTGCCCGGGGGCTCCTGCAGACGGTCACGGATAAGAAAGAGGTGCTGATGGACCTTATCAAACCCAAATTAAAGAACTGGGACCCTGAACGGATCGCCACCCTGGATATGATCCTGATGCAGATGGGCGTTACCGAGTTCCTCTATTTTGAGACGATCCCGCCTAAAGTCACCATTAATGAATACATCGACCTGGCCAAAGATTACAGTACTCCCCAAAGCGGCCAGTTTGTCAATGGCATCCTGGATAACATCCATAAGGACCTGGTCAGGGACGACAAAATGCATAAGGTCAATTTTAAGGCCAGTTGAATGCAGGTATGAGCTTATTTGATGTACGTTTGCAAAAATTATAGTCCATGCGTTATTTATTAACTTGTTTTTTAGCCGCATCCCTTATTACCGGCTGCCAAAACAATGATAAGAGCGGGTCAGCCGCTCCCAAGACCATTACGGATTCCACGCAGTTCACCACCATTCAATGGCTGGATTCCTCCAAGGATTTCGGTAAAATAGAAGAAGGGCAGAAGCTGGAAGTCTCCTTCCGTTTTAAGAATACGGGGGACAAGCCCCTGGTGATCGAAAGGGTGCAGCCCAGTTGCGGATGTACGGTGGCCGAACAGTCCACGGAGCCCATCGCTCCCGGTGGAGAAGGGCTGGTGAAGGCTTCCTTTAACAGCCAGGGCCGTACGGGCGTCAATCACAAGACCCTGTTTGTAACGGCCAATACGAAGGGTACCCAGAGCCATTCCTTACAATTCGTGGTGCAGGTGGAAAAGAAACCATAATCATTTCAATCAAACAATAATACAATGACTCATTTAGTAGTTTTATTACAAGCAGGGACCCCGGGGAATAGCTATTCCTTAATTTTATTAGGAGGTATGATCCTGGTATTCTGGCTATTTATGATACGTCCCCAGGCTAAGAAGGCCAAGCTGGCTAAAAAATTCCAGGAGGATATGCAGAAAGGTGACAGGATCGTGACGATCGCCGGTATTCACGGCAAGGTCAATAAAGTGAATGATGATGGCACCCTCGATATCGAGACCAGCCCCGGCAGCTACCTGAAAATTGAAAAGAGCGCCATATCCATGGAATGGACGACGAATATCAATAAGCCGGCAGCAGCGGCAGCGGATAAGAAGTAACTCTTTAAACCCGGCCACTACGTGGCCGGGTTTTGTATTTTATGCTGAAAGTAGGATTAACAGGCGGTATCGGATCGGGCAAGAGCACGGTGGCCGGCATCTTCGAGGTGCTGGGTATCCCGGTGTCCTATGCCGACCGGGAAGCCAAACGGGTGATGAACGAAGATCCCGGGCTGAAAGAGCAGATCCTCCTTCATTTCGGCCCGGAGGCCTATAGCCAGGGGCAGCTTAACCGTCCTTATCTGGCCGCACAGGTATTTCCCCACAAGGACAAGCTGGAACTACTGAATTCCCTGGTGCATCCTGCCACCATACGGGCCGGGGAAAAATGGATGGAGGAGCAGGCGGCCCTCTCCGCTCCTTATGCCATCCGGGAAGCTGCGCTGATCTTCGAAAGCACCGGGGGAAAGGGACTGGACTATATAATCGGGGTCTATGCTCCTGCCACCTTACGGCTGCATCGCACCCTGCAGCGGGATAAGATCAGCCGGGAGCAAGTCCTTCAGCGCATGAACAACCAGATAGCGGAAGATATAAAAATGCGATTGTGCGATTCGGTGATCTACAATGACGACCAGCAGGCGCTCATTCCGCAGGTCCTGGAATTGCATAAAAAATTGATCCGGCTCGGCGCCGGATCAACAAAGTAGCTGGTATAATTATTTACCCTTATTTAAGTTTCGCCAGAGCGTCTTTAATTCTGCCCCAGGCCTTTTCAATATTGGGCATACTGTTGGCAAAGGAGAAACGCACACAAGCCGGCTCTCCGAAGGCGTCTCCCATTACGGAAGAGACATGGGCCGTATTCAGCAGGTACATGCTGAAGTCAGCGGCGTTCTTTATGACGTTGGTCCCATCCGATTTGCCATAATAAGAAGAAACATCCGGGAATATATAAAAGGCGCCTTCTGGTTCGAAGCATTTGATGCCGGGAATAGATTTTACTAATTCCAGGGTCTTTTTCCTCCGCTCGGTAAATTCCTTTACCATAGCAAATGAGGGGGTGAGGTCGGCTGTCAGGGCGACCACGGCGGATTTCTGTGCGATGGAATTGGTACCGCTGGTGAATTGTCCCTGCAGTTTCTCACAGGCTTTGGCCACTTCGACGCTTGCGGCAATATAACCCAGGCGCCAGCCTGTCATGGCAAAACCTTTGCTCAACCCGTTGATAATGATGATCCGGTCTTTCAGGTCGTCGAATTGGGCAATGCTCTCGTGCTTGCCGGTAAAATTGATATATTCATAGATCTCATCGGAAAGGATGAAGATATCGGGGTATTTGCGGAATACAACGGCCAGGGCTTCCAGTTCAGCTTTGTGGTAGACGGCGCCGGAGGGGTTGCAGGGGGAGGAGAAGAGGAATGCTTTGGTCTTCGGAGTGATCGCCGCTTCCAGTTGAGCCGGAGTCACCTTAAAACCACTCTCCAAAGGACAATGCACTTCCACGACCTTGCCCCTGGCAATCTTGACCAGTTCGGAATAGGTTACCCAGTAAGGAGTGGGAATGACCACTTCTTCCCCATCGTCCACCAATGCCAGGATGACGTTAGCCAGGCTCTGCTTGGCGCCGGTGGATACGACGATATTCTCAGGTTTATAATCCAGGTTATTGTCTCTTTTCAGCTTGGTGCAGACTGCCTCGCGGAGGTCGACATAACCGGATACGGGGGTATAGTGGCTCCAGTTATCATCGATAGCTTGCTTAGCGGCGTCCTTTATATGCTGGGGAGTGTCGAAATCGGGCTCTCCCAGGCTCAGGTCAATGACATCGATACCTTTTGCTCTTAATTCGCGGCCGAGCTTAGCCATTTTCAATGTTTCCGGCTCACTGAACCGGGAAAGAATGGATGATAATTGCATAGTTTAGAAGAATTGAGCGGCGCAAAGGTATTAAACTCAGTGAGTTTCCGGGTAAATAATTTGCATTATTTAAGACGCCCGTGGCGTCTTGGCCGAAGGCCCATTAATCAGACGGTTTGCCGGGACGGGTTATATTTCAGGAAACCCGTTCCCGGCAAACTCATTTTGTGGTCCCGGAGGGCTTGTTTTTGCGATTCCGTCAAGGATTTCCCCCTGCAGGATAATTGCTCCGCCGGGACGAGGCCGGCAGACTTGCGGGAGAAAATGGGCGTAGAAAGCAGGTCAGGCGGGAGTTTGGAGGGAAACCGGCAGAGGGGCCGGAATAATTCAAAATAGCTAAAACTATTCAATTGTAAAACCTATATTTGCGGTTCTTTAAAAACAAACGAAACTTCCAATGAGAGCACTGGTAAGTATTTTTTCTGCTTTATTGATCTTTATCTCTTTGTACCAATTATCCTTTACCTGGTTCGTCAACAAACATGAATCGAGCATTGATGCCAAGGCACAAAGATATGTGAACAGTCTCTATCCGGCCGGCACCCAAAAATATCCCGGTGACAAAGAGGCCCGTGCCCTTTACCAGGATACGCTGGACCAGGTCTTCCGCGAACGCAAGCGTAAATTGCTGGATAGCACGAAGGATACCAAGATCACCTGGTGGGGAACCACTTACCAGAAGTCAAAAGAGAATGAGTTGCTGCTGGGCCTGGACCTGCAGGGTGGTATGAGCGTAACGCTGGACGTGGCGCTGGACGGTCTGATCAAAGGTCTGGCCAATAACCGCAAGGACCCGCAACTGGTAAAAGCCATCGATCTGGCCAACCAGAAAAAAGTGACCAGTTCCGGTAATCTCATCGATCTTTTTGCCCAATCTTATAAGGAAGTAAACCCTACCGGAAAATTAGCTCCTTTATTCGCCAATGCGAATCGTAATAAGATCAAGTTCGATGCCAGCGACAATGCCGTCATCAGCTATTTACATGAACAGGCCAGCGCTGCCATGCAACAGACCTATAAGGTATTGCAACTGCGTATCGACCAGTTCGGGGTAGCCCAGCCCAGCATCAGCCTGGATGAGAACAGGGGTATCATCAATGTCGAACTGGCAGGCGCTACGGACCCGGAGAGGGTGCGTCGTTACCTGCAGTCTACGGCCAACCTGCAATTCTGGGAAGTCTACAATACCGGCGAACTGATCACTTCTATTCAGAATGCGGACAAAGGCCTTCAGAATTACCTCAACGGGGTGAAGGCCGATACCAGCCTGAACAAGACGGACAGCGCCAAAAAGGATACCAGCAGTGTCGGTCCCAACCAGAATCCCTTGCTGCGTATCTTACATTTCTTACAGCCCCAACAGGATCCCAAAACAGGCCAGCCCCGTTATTCCGCTCCGATCGCCCAGGCGGCCTTAAAAGATACGGGTACGATCAATGACTACCTGAACAATCCCATCGTAAGGAACAATTTTCCCCAGGACCTGAAATTCCTTTGGGGCAAACAGGATGTCGATGACAACGGTAAGCTGATCCCCGCCCTGGAATTATATGCCATCAGGACCATTCCCGGTTCCGAAAAGGCCCGGATCGAAGGCGAAGCCATCGAGACTGCCAGCCAGGATTTCGATCCCACCACCAGTGAGGTGATCGTGGATATGAGCATGAACAAACAGGGCTCTAAAGACTGGGCTACCATGACGACTAAGAATGTCGGCAAACCCATCGCCATCGTATTGGATAATATTGTCTATTCCGCTCCATTTGTCAATGATCCGATCACGGGCGGCCAGTCCAAGATCACGATGGGCAGGGGCCGGAATTCCAACCAAAGCATACAGGAAGCACAGGACCTTGCCAATATATTGAAATCAGGTAAGCTGGAAGCCCCGGCTAAGATCGTGTATGACGAGGTCGTAGGACCTACCCTGGGTAAGGAAGCCGTACACGGCGGCCTGATGGCCTTCGTCATCTCCTTCCTGGTGATCTTCACCCTGATGCTGGTCTATTACAACACAGCCGGCTGGGTGGCTAATGCCGCTCTGATCCTGAACCTGCTGTTCACGATCGGGGTGCTCAGCGCCCTGCATGCAACCCTGACAGCCCCCGGTATTGCGGCCCTCGTATTGACGATCGGTATGGCAGTGGATACCAACGTTATTATATTCGAACGTATCAAGGAAGAGCTGACCCGTGGTAAAAGCTACCAGCTGGCCGTGAGCGATGGGTACAAACGTTCGCTGGCGCCTGTACTGGATGCGCACGTAACCAACCTGCTCACCGCCCTGATCCTGTTCTATTTCGGGCTGGGCCCCGTATTGGGCTTTGCGACCACCCAGATCCTGGGTATCCTGTTATCCCTGTTCTGCGGTATCCTGGTATCCAGGCTGATCACGGATTATTATACCAATAAGAACCGCCACTTTAAATATTTTACGCCTATTTCCCGCCGTATCTTCAAACATGCCGCTTTCAAGTTCATCGAATACCGGAAAGTAGCTTATGGCATTTCCGTTGTCGTGCTGATCCTGGGAATAGGCTCCTTTTTCCATGGTTTCAAAAAAGGCATAGAATTCCAGGGGGGAAGAAGTTATGTGGTCAATTTCCATAAACCTGTAGAATCCCAACAGGTGGTTGAAGCATTGAAAAAGACTTTCCCTGAATCCGAACCGCAGGTGAAGACCTATGGCAGCAACGACCAGCTGGAAATCACCACGGACTACCTGGTCCACCAGGAAACTCCGGGCGTGGATTCCATCGTACTGAATAAGCTATACGGAGGATTGACGGCGTTCCTGCCACAGGGTACCAGTGAGCATGAGTTTGCTTCGAATAAATTCGTGCAGGGGAATAAGAAAGTGACTCCTACCATTTCCGCTTCCCTTGAGGCAGGAGCATTCAAGGCAGTTATTTTCTCCATTATCATCATTTTCCTTTACATCTTTATCCGGTTCCGTGACTGGAGATATTCATTGGGAACGATCATCGCCCTGCTGCATGATGTGTTCGTGACCCTGGCAGTGTTCTCCTTCCTGTATTCTGTGGTGCCCTTCCCGCTGGAACTTGACCAGCACTTTATTGCGGCGGTGCTGACGGTAATAGGTTTCTCCATGAACGACACGGTGATCGTATTCGACAGGATCCGTGAAAACAGCCACCTTATGAAAGGAGCCAGTAATGCCGAGATCATCAATAAGTCTGTCAATGATACCCTGAGCCGAACGATCATGACCTCTCTTACGGTATTTCTTACCCTGCTGATCCTGTTCCTGGTGGGTGGTGAAGTGACCCGGGGTTTTGCTTTTGCCATGTTGATCGGGGTGATCACCGGTACTTATTCTTCCATCTTTGTAGCTGCTCCGTTCCTGGTGGATTTTGCAAAACGCAGGCCCTTAGGAGGTGAAACGCCCGTCAGCGAAAAAGCGAAAGTCGTCGTATCGGCCAAAGCCAAATAATAAGACGTTTGTATAAAATAAAAAAGGCGCTGATCCAGCGCCTTTTTTATTTTTAATTATAGAGATCAATGATGAACGGGGTGATGGACAGGACGATGATGGACGACATGGTGGTGGTGATGAGGCACCGGGTGGTGATGCGGATGCGGAGGAAGTCTGTGAGGAGGTCTATGAGGTTGTGCTGCCATAGACACGCCTGTTATAGCGAACAGAACCAAGACCAGCAAGAGCAATTTTTTCATGTTGTTTTTTTTACGTGCAGAAAATAAGTTGCGTTAGAAATTTGCAAAAAAGGTGCCGGGTTATTGAACTAACTGGTCTTTTTAGGCTTATTCTCCTTATAACGTTTGTCCGGGGTACCATCTTTTTTCAAATGGACAGGCGGCGTCTTGGCGGCATCTTTGTTCGCCTTGTAGCGCATGTCGGGGGTACCGTCCTTTTTGGTAGGGCCGGCGGCGGCTGTAGCGGGTTTAGCGGCGGCGGCCGGTGTGGTAGCGGTAGCCGGAGTCGTCTTGGTGGTTTTAGCTTTTTTGGCAGGAGGCGTCGCCGGGGTGGTCTGGGCGAAATTAATTCCGGCAAAGGCAAGCATCAGACTGGCAATAATGACAATTTTTTTCATAATCCGGGTGTTTTTTTGAAGAAAAAATGAAATTCCCTGTGAATTTATCCAAATGTGGAGGGGCTACCAAAAAAAAGTTTCATTCCTTAACCGTATATTAACAGGCACTTGTATATTAAAAATAAGCGGATATTTACAGTCCCCTTAACTACTACTTAACCATTTTCCTAAATTAGTACAAGCAAAGCACAGCAATTTTGCATCCATGCGTTCATCAACCTTAAAATGGATCGTTCTTTCTGCCACTCTGCTGGCAGCGTTGATCATTACGGTCCAGCTTTACTGGCTGAAAAAGGTCTATTCTTTTGAAGAAAGGCAATTTAATATCAATGTGGTCAAGAGCATCCGGGGGTTGTTCGAAGACCTGGAAATGAACGATGCTCCCGGCACCAGCCTGCAAACGCTGATCAATAATCCCGGCAATAACTATTTTCTTTTTAAGGCGGATACCATCCCCTCGAAAGACAGTCTTTCCTTTTACCTGCAGGAAGAGTTCGCCGATTTCGGGGTCCTGACGGATTGCAAGCTGGGAGCCTATAGCAGCACATCAAAAAAGTTCGTTTACGAAGAATTCATTCCTACGCCGGCATCGAGATATGCCGGTGTCAAACCTCCTGTGCAGGAGCTGCCGGTATTCTCCGAGGAATTCGACCATATATTGCTTTATTTTCCTCACCGTCATGAATATATACTGGAGCAGATGGATTTCTGGATCGTCAGCAGCGCCATCCTGTTCATTGCCCTGATCGGCCTGGCCGTCAGTCTATTTTATTTCTACCGGCAAAAATTCCTGGCGGAAGTACAAAAGGACTTTGTCAATAATTTCACGCATGAGTTCAAAACGCCTTTGGCTGTCATGAAGATCGCCGCCGGCGTATTGGCGCAGGAGAATATCCGCCATCAGCCCGACCGGCTGGAACGGTATACCGCTATTATAAAAAATCAGACCGAGCATCTGCAAAGCCAGGTGGAGCGTCTGCTGAAAGCGGCTTCCTCCGAATCAAAGACCCTTCCTATCCGCAAGGAGAATATCGACGCCCATCAACTGATAGAGCAGGCGCTGAATAAGGTGCAGCCTCTGATCGAAGAAAAAAGGGCTAAAGTGGAATTAAAAATGGACGAGGATAAAGGCGTCCTGCACGGCGATATGGCCCACCTGGAGCTGGCGGTGGTCAACTTGCTGGAAAATGCGTTGAAATACGCTGCCGAGCCCCATATTGTCGTGGAGACGGGGAGTGCGGAAGACGATTTTTTCATTTCCGTAAAAGACAATGGCGTCGGTATCGAGAAGAAATACATTAAAAGCATTTTCAAGAAATTTTACAGGATACCTACGGGCGATATCCATAATGTGAAAGGATTTGGACTTGGCCTGAATTTTGTCAAACGCATCATCGATGCGCATAACGGTAAGATAAAAGTGAATAGCCTGCCAGGTATCGGTACGGAGTTCAGATTATTTATTCCTCTCAATTAACCACTATGCAACTAGTCCCTAAAGTAAAAGTTCTGCTGGCCGAAGATGATCTTTCTCTTGGGTATGTGATAAAGGATAATCTCATAGATGCCGGTTACGAGGTCGTCCTCTGCCCTGACGGACAATCTGCCATCGATAAGTTCGATAAAAGCGAGTTCAGCATCTGCCTGCTGGATGTCATGATGCCTAATAAGGATGGATTTGCCGTTGCCAAAAAGATCCGGCAGGTGAGTGATATGGTGCCTATTTTATTTCTTACGGCCCGGTCGATGGAGGAGGATAAGATCAAGGGCTTCCAGAGCGGGGCCGATGACTACATCACGAAGCCCTTCAGTATACAGGAGCTATTAATGCGTATGGAAGTCTTTTTAAGGAGGACCCGCAAGATGCATTCCGATCAGGCCTTGTCTTTTACCATCGGCAAGCTCAATTTTTCCTATACGGACCTGAAGCTTAAAATAGGGAAGGAAATATTCAATCTCACGCAAAAAGAGGCCGATCTCCTGAAATTCCTCTGCGAGCATTCCAACCGGATCCTGAAGAGAGAAGAGGTGCTGCTGAATGTCTGGGGTAAGGACGACTATTTCCTGGGCAGGAGTATGGATGTATTCATTACCAAGCTGAGAAAATACTTTAAAGCCGACCCGGAAGTCAACCTGGAAACAATACACGGGGTAGGTTTTCGTTTTAATACTCCCTAAAACGCCACGGGCGTTTTCGCCGAAGGCGCATCATTAGACCCGAACGCCGGACAGTTCACTGTTCCGGCATTCGCTGGATGCCGCAGGCATCTGGCCCGGCCGCGCAGAGCGAAGGTTCGGCGGATGTAAGCGTAAAACGAAGTTCTGAACGAAGCTTGATATGGGCATTTGCCTTTATCGTTTTGAAAATAAAATTTTCATATTGACTTGGTTTTATCAAGATATCAGTTTGATTATCAGGACTTCTTAACAATTTGTTTAAGAATATTTTCCGGAATCAACCATTATTTTGAATAGCTTTACCGATCCCTGATGAATAGGAAGGCTTTACACATATCACGGCAGATCCTGGTAGGCATAATAGCGCTCCAGCTCCTGAACCTCGGCGTCGGCAGCCAGGCTTATTGGGATTACGACTATTCCTATGCGTATAATAAGACCTACGATCCCACGGAAACAGCGGTAGAGTGGATCATAGAATTGGAATATGGCCAGCAGCCCGACTTCAGTTACGATAATTGCACCGATACCAATAAAAACATTTCAAAGAGCCTGCATTGGCAAACCGATCTTTATATCGTCAGCCTGGAAGCTCCCTACCGGCAGATAATAAAGAAACCCGTGGGAGAGCCTCCCGTCAAAAAGATTCCGACCCAATTTCCAGAGATCATTTCCCCCCCACCGGAATCAACCCCGGCATGATTTTTAGCTATCTCCGCTTACTTGCTTGTATTGCTGCCATCCGAAGTAAACTCTTTTATGGTTCGTTCTGACCTTGGAGAATATCCCCGGACGGGACAACACATAAAAAAAACATCTATATTTAAAAAACGGGCAGGATCAGGTGTTTCCGGTACGGTTAACCCCTGATTAACATTAAAATACAATAGTTTTGCTCACTCAAAAACAATCGCATAACCTATGCAAAAAAAATTGATCTTATTGATCATAGTTTCTGTTATTGTCAGCACACTCGCTCCGGCACAACCACACCAGGACACCGTGCGATTACAATTACCCGAAGCCGAGAAAATGTTCCTGGACAGCAATCTGCAATTATTGGCTCAACGGTACAGCATCGATGCGAATAAGGCCCTGGTGATCCAGGCCCGTCTATGGCCGAATCCTAATTTCAGTATCGGACATTCGATCTATTCGGGAGAAATCAATAAGTTTTTTCCGACGGGCAACCAGGATGAAACGTATGGCAGCTTATCGCAGCTCATTTTATTGGCCGGGAAGCGGAACAAACAGGTCCAACTGGCCCAGGCAAATGTAAGGCTGACCGAATACCAGTTCTTCGACCTGCTCCGGACGCTGAAGTATACGCTCCGGACGGACTTTTTCAATATCTATTACCTGCAGCAATCGGCGAAAATATACGATGAGGAGATCAGGGCCCTCCGGCAGATCGTGGATGCCTTCGCCCAACAGCAGGGTAAGGGCTATATCGCCGAAAAGGAAGTCGTCCGGATCAAAGCCCAGTTATATAGTTTTCAGAGCGAGTATAGTGATCTGATCAACCAGATCAACGATGTGGAAAGTGAGCTAAGGCTCGTTTTGCAGGTAAAGCCAAATTGGTATATCGATCCCGTTATCGATTCTGCCTTCCTTGGCAAACTGGACCCGGCCCAATATCCTCTCCCGATGCTAATGGATTCGGCGTATCACAACCGGACGGACCTGCAGATCGCCCAGGCCAATACGAAGATCAACCAGCTCAATTACAACTACCAGAAAGCACTGGCGGTACCGGATCTTGCCCTCGCTCTGGGTTTTGACGAAAGGGGTAGTTTCGTGACCAATTTATATGGTTTGAGCGCGTCCATGGACCTGCCCGTATTCAATCGTAACCAGGGGAATATCAAATCAGCAAAGGCCCAGATCGCGAGTTCCGTGGCCACGCAAAGAAGCACCCAGGCCACCGTGGAAGAGAACGTGACCCGGTCCCTGCAAAAAGCGTTCGCCCAGCAGAAGCTGTATCAGACCATCGATCCGAAATTTTTCGGCGATTTCCAACGCCTGATGCGTGAGGTAGTGATCAACTATCAAAAGAGGAATATCAGCATCCTGGATTTCCTGGATTTTTATGATTCGTACAAACAAAATACGCTCCAGCTCAATGCGATCCAGTTCAACAGGATAAGCGCTTTTGAGGACATCAATTATTATACAGGAACCAATTTCTTTTACTAACCCTAATTCTCACCGATAATCAATCGTTTCTATATGCAAAAGATTTTTAAAACAGGCAGCCAACCCCTTTGCATTCTTTTAGTGGCCGTCGCTCTTTTTTTCCAGGCTTGTGAATCACAGGAGCAAAAGCCCGTCGCAGACAAAGCGAAATATGTCATCCCCGATACTGTCCTGCATACTTTGAAGATCGACACGGTGATCACTTCCCAATTAATGAATGCCCTTACGCTTACGGGCAAGGTAGGATCCAATGAAGACAATGTGATACCGGTGTACGCTATGGTGAGCGGTAACGTGCAGGATATAAAAGTGTTGTTGGGGGATTATGTAAAGGCCGGCCAGGTACTGGCTATTGTGAAGAGCTCGGAAATGGCCGGATATGGTAATGACCTGGTAAATGCAGAAAGCAATCTGCGCATTGCTGAAAAAACCCTCGAGAAGACAAAGGATATGTATAAAAGCGGCCTTGCCTCCATGACGGATTCACTCAGCGCGGAAGTAGCGGTGCAGCAGGCTAAATCCGAGCTGGGCCGGGTGAACAAGGTCTTAAAGATCAATGGCGGCAATACGCAGGGGGAATTTGTAGTACGCGCCCCCATCAGCGGGTTTATTGTCCAGAAAGCCGCCACTAATAACATGACGATACGCGGGGATAATAGCACCAGCCTGTTCACAATATCCGATCTGAAGAATGTCTGGGTCCAGGCGAACGTATATGAATCCAATATCTCGCTGATCCACCTGGGGGATAATGTAGATGTCACGACCCTGGCCTATCCGGGAAAAGTGTTCAAAGGCAAGATCGACAAAGTAATGAACGTCCTGGATCCTGCCAGTAAGGTCATGAAACTGCGGGTGGTGCTGTCCAATCCGGATTATGCGCTAAAACCGGAAATGTACGCCAGTATTACTGTCAATAACAAGGAGAACAGGCAATGTCTGAGTGTTTCTTCACATGCGATCATTTTCGATCATAGCCAATACTATGTCCTGGTATTCAACAGTAAGTCAGACGTGAAGATCACTCCTGTACAGGTGATCAATACGGTTGGGGACCGGACCTTTATTGCCGCCGGTGTGAATAATGGAGATAAGGTCATTTCGTCCCAGGCCATCCTTATATACGATGCCTTGAATAGCTAAGATCCATCTTTGTATTGAATGATTGACTTCACATCGAACGATTGACGTCCATCTTAAACTCTTTTAAATCGCCAGGAGATGAATAAGCTTCTTAAAAACATTATTGCCTTTTCTCTAAAGAACAGGTATTTCATATTCTTTTGCGCAGGGCTTTTGCTGATATCGGGCATTATCACTTTTAAGAACATGCCCATCGAGGCCTTCCCGGATGTCACTAATACGGAGATCAGTATTATCACCCAATGGCCGGGACGAAGCGCTGAAGAAATAGAAAAGTTTGTCACGATCCCGATCGAGATTGCCATGAACCCGGTGCAGCAAAAAATAAGCCTGCGCTCCAGCAGTATTTTCGGCCTTTCTTTTGTAAAGCTGATCTTCGAGGACGGCGTAGTGGATAAAGATGCGCGGGTACAGGTGAACTCCTTATTGTCCAATGTGACCCTGCCGGAAAATATCCAGCCCCAGGTGCAGCCGCCCACCGGCCCTACCGGGGAAATCTTTCGTTATACCTTAAAGAGCGATATCCGGGACGACCGGGAGCTAAAGACCATGCAGGACTGGGTGATCGACCGCCAGATCCGGTCTGTACCCGGCGTAGCGGATATCGTCAGTTTCGGTGGCCGGGTAAAGACCTATGAAATAAGGGTAGATCCCGGCAAACTGACCAATCTCGGCATTACCCCCCTGGATGTCTATTCCGCCATTCAAAAAAGCAATATCAATATCGGCGGGGATTTCGTTGTCAGGAACAACCAGGCTTATGTAGTACGTGGGATCGGCCTGTTGAATGATATCAATGAAATAAGGAATATCATCGTCACCAATACCAATGATATTCCGGTCCTTATAAAAGATGTGGCGGATGTGCAGATATCCAATGTGCCGCGCCTGGGACATGTAGGAAGGGCAGACCCTATTGTCGATTCGTCCGGGCACCCGGTGCTCGATCCGCTCGGGCATAGGACGATAGTGGACCAGGACGATGTGGTAGAAGCCATCATCATCATGCGTAAGGGGGAGAACCCCAGCAAAGTGGTGCAGGCCGTGAAAGCAAAGATCGAAAAACTAAATTCGGTAGTTCTTCCCCAGGACACGAAGATCGTTCCTTATTATGACCGGGAAGACCTGATCCATTATGCGACTCATACCGTATTACACAACCTCGTAGAAGGGATCCTGCTGGTGACTTTATTGGTATCCCTGTTCATGTTCAACTGGCGTACTACGCTGATCGTCTCCATCATCATCCCCTTATCCCTGCTGTTCTCCTTTATCTGCCTTCATTTAATGGGCATGAGCGCCAACCTGCTGTCCCTGGGAGCCGTAGACTTCGGGATCATCATAGACGGAGCAGTGGTCATGGTGGAGGGGCTATTCGTCATCCTGGATCACCAGGCGCGGGACCTGGGCATGGAACGATTTAACAAGATGGCCAAAATGGGGCTGATCAAAAAGAATGGGGCCCAACTCGGCAAGGCGATCTTCTTCGCCAAGCTGATCATCATCACCGGCCTGCTGCCCATCTTCGCCTTCCAGAAAGTGGAAGGAAAGATGTTCGCCCCCCTGGCCTATACCTTAGGCTTTGCTCTTTTGGGGGCGCTGATCACCACCCTCACCCTGGTACCGGTATTGATCAATCTCCTGCTCCGGAAGAATGTACATGAGAAGCATAACCCTTTTACCCATTTTCTTACGGGCATGATGGTCAGGGGATTCATGTTTCATTGGAAGCATAAAAAAACTACCATCGCCGTGTCCTTTATCATCATTGGCATCGGCTTCTATGCCTTCACCCTGCTGGGCACGGAGTTCCTGCCGGAACTGGATGAGGGGGCGATCTGGCTGAGGGCGCAGTTGCCTTACAGCGTATCCCTGGAAAAGTCCGTAGAAACCGGCCGGCAAGTCCGCAGCATGCTGATGGAATTTCCCCAGGTGAGAGTTGTGGCTTCCCAGACCGGCCGTCCCGACGATGGAACGGATGTCACCGGCTTTTATAACAACGAATTTGACGTGCTGCTATACCCGCGGGATGATTGGAACCCGAAGATGACTAAAGAAGAATTGATCGATACCATGAGCCGGAAGCTGAGCGTGCTCCCGGGGGTGGACCTGAACTTCTCCCAGCCGATCATGGACAATATCGAAGAAGCCGTGTCCGGGGTAAAAGGGTCTATCTGCGTAAAAGTATTCGGGGATTCCCTGGATTATATGGAAGGACAGGTTACTAAAATATACGAGATCCTGAAGTCCGTAAGGGGCATCGGGGACCTGGGCGTCATTAAAAATATCGGGCAGCCGGAGCTGGATATCGACCTGGACCAGCAAAAGATGGCTTTATACGGGGTAGCTACCGCCGATGCCAATGCCGTTATTCAAATGGCGATTGGCGGAAAAGCAGCTTCTACTTTATACGAAGGAATCAAATTATTCGATATCCGGGTCCGCTTCCCGGAGCAATATCGCACTTCCGTCGACGATATTGGAAACCTGATGGTACCCACCCAGAGCGGATCAAAAGTGCCAGTGAAGGAAATAGCCAAAATTTCCATGAAGACCGGCCCCTGCCTGATCTTCCGGGATGATAATGAACGTTATTCCGCCCTTAAATTTTCCGTCCGTGACCGGGATATGGGCAGCACCATCGCCGAAGCGCAGGAAAAAGTAGATAAAGCGGTAATCTTAAAAAAAGGCTATACCATGGTGTGGCAGGGAGATTTCGAGAACGAGCAAAGGGCTACCAAAAGACTACAACAGGTAGTGCCGATCAGCCTGCTCCTCATCTTCCTGTTATTGTTCATCATGTTCGGCAACCTGAAAGATGCCGGGCTGGTATTCCTCAACGTTCCCTTTGCCATTGTGGGTGGGGTCGCTGCCTTACACCTGACGGGTACGAATTTCAGCATATCGGCCGGTATCGGTTTTATCGCTTTATTCGGTATCTGTATACAGGACGGGGTACTGTTGATAACCGTGTTCAAGCACAATTTAGAGAGCATAAAGAACCAGAGCCATACCCTGTATACAGCCATTAAGCTGGGAGTCAACTCCCGGATCAGGCCTGTTATGATGACGGCTATGATGGCTGCTATCGGCCTTTTCCCGGCAGCCATGTCCCATGGGATCGGTTCCGAAAGCTCGAGACCTTTGGCAAGAGTGGTGATCGGGGGGATATTATGCGCCATGATCTTCTCGCTGCTGGTATTCCCGCTCATTTTCGCCTGGGCCTATCGGAATGTGGATACCAAACATCAGGGAGCCATTGACGAACAGATATAAATGAATGGGAGTGGACCATGGTCCACTGGCACAATAACTGATAATAATAAAGGGGTCGCCTCAGAATAATCGAGGCGGCCCCTTTATTATTATCAGTAGCCTATTCATCACGAAAAACAGGACAATGGGTTATTAAAGTAAGACCTGCCTCAGCAGAAAAAAACCGAAGCATATATAAGTTATTATTAATACAACTCCTTTTATTCACCCGTGCATCAAATTTATTTGGTTTTCTTCCCGGAATCTCTAAATTACATTAACGATCTATTAACCGGACGATAACAACTATTGTTTCGAAAAAAACCGACAAATCTGACCATAAACAGGCGTTAATAAGCTTGGCCATAAAAATCATTTGATGAATAAATTGCTTAAAGGGATTCTATCCTTCTCTCTAAAGAATAAATATTTTATTTTTTTTGCAACGCTTCTCCTGGCAGCTTATGGTTTCTTCACCTTTAAAAATATGCCTATCGAGGCATTCCCGGACGTCACCAATACGGAGATCACTATTATCACCCAATGGCCGGGCCGAAGCGCGGAAGAAGTGGAAAAATTCGTGACCATTCCCATCGAGATCGCGATGAACCCGGTACAGAAGAAGACTAGTCTCCGCTCCACGAGTATTTTTGGCCTTTCTGTTGTCAAACTGATCTTCGATGACGATGTTCAGGATACCTATGCCCGTATGCAGGTGGGTAATCTTTTACCGAACGCCAGCCTCCCCGAAAACATAGCGCCGCAGGTCCAGCCGCCTACCGGGCCCACGGGGGAAGTATTCCGTTATACGCTCGAAAGTACTTTCCGTGATCCCCGGGAACTGAAAACGTTGCAGGACTGGGTTGTGGACAGGGAATTGCGCTCCGTCCCGGGAGTTGCCGATGTCGTGAGCTTCGGCGGTATGGTAAAGACCTATGAGATCCGGGCTAATCCTCAGATCCTGGCCAACCTGGGCATTACTCCCCTGGATGTTTACAATGCTGTCAGCAAAAGCAATATCAATATAGGAGGGGATTTTATTAAAAAGAACTCCCAGGCTTATGTGGTGCGGGGCATCGGGCTCTTAAACGATATCAATGAGATAAAGAATATTATTATTGAAAATAATAACGGGATTCCCATCCTGGTCAAAGACGTGGCCGATGTGGAAATATCCAACCTTCCCCGCCTGGGCGAGGTAGGCCGGACGGATGCCATCGACGATAGTTCCGCCCACCGGAAGCTCCGCAATAACCCGGATGCCGTAGAGGCCATCGTGCTCATGCGGAAAGGGGAAAACCCGGATGCGGTGATCCGTTCCTTAAAGGAAGAGATACAAAAACTGAATGAACGGATATTACCGGCAGACACTAAAATAATACCTTTTTACAACCGGGAAGACCTGATAAAATATGCCACGCATACCGTGCTCCATAATCTCGTGGAAGGGATCCTGCTGGTGACCCTGATCGTCTCCCTGTTTATGTTCAATTGGAGAACCACCCTGATTGTCTCCATCATCATTCCTCTATCCCTTTTGTTCGCCTTTATCTGCCTGAACGGGATGCATATGAGCGCCAATCTGCTGTCATTGGGCGCGATCGATTTCGGGATCATCATCGATGGGGCTGTTGTCATGGTGGAAGGGCTCTTTGTATTGCTGGACCGGAAGGCAAAGGAGATCGGGATGGAGCGATTCAACAGGTTGTCCAAGCTAGGCATGATCAAGAAAAAAGGGGCGCAACTGGGGAAAGCTATTTTCTTCACCAAGCTAATCATCATTACAGCCCTGCTGCCTATTTTCTCTTTTCAAAAAGTGGAAGGAAAATTATTCTCCCCCCTGGCTTATACACTGGGTTTTGCCTTGCTGGGCGCCCTGATCTTTACGTTAACGCTGGTCCCGGTCATGGTGAACGCCTTGCTCAGGAAGAATGTCCGGGAAAAACATAATCCCTTTGTGCATTTTGTTACGCGTAAAATAATGCAGGGATTTCGGTTTGTATTTCATCACAAAAGGCCCTCCGTTATTGTGGCCGCCCTGGTAGTTGTGGCGGGCTTGTATTGTTTCCGGTTCCTCGGGTCCGAGTTCCTGCCGGAGTTGAACGAAGGCTCGATCTGGATCCGCGCTACCCTACCCTATAGCATATCCTTGGATACTTCGGTAGCAAGGGCCCACCAGATGCGATCGATCATTGTAAAATTCCCGCAGGTGCGAAGGGTCATGTCCCAGACAGGCCGTCCCGACGATGGGACGGATGTAGCCGGCTTTTACAATAACGAATTCGGCGTATCCCTGTACCCGGAAGAGGAATGGAACCCGAAGATATCCAAAGACGAACTGATCGCCAATATGAGCAAGGAGCTATCCATCATTCCCGGAGCTGCGCTTAATTTTTCGCAACCCATCATGGACAATGTGGAAGAAGCCGTGTCGGGGGTAAAGGGTAGCATCTGTGTAAAGATATACGGGGATTCCCTCGACTATATGGAGGATCAATCCGGAAAGGTCAACAATATATTAAAGACCATTCCCGGGATCGAGGATCTGGGGGTCATCAAAAATATCGGGCAACCGGAACTGGACATAGACCTCGACCAAGGCAAAATGGCTTTATATGGGGTCTCCACCGCCGATGCGAATGCTGTAATAGAGATGGCTATCGGAGGCAAGGCTGTTACTCAATTATATGAAGGGATCCGGAAGTTCGATATACGCATCCGCTTTCCGGAAGCTTTCCGCGAGACGGAAGACGATATCGGTAATCTGCTGGTGCCCACGCAAAATGGTTCTAAAGTACCTATTCATGAAATAGCCACCATTACGCAGAAGACGGGCCCCTGCCTGATCTTCCGGGATGATAACCGGCGTTATTCCGCCATTAAATTCTCGGTTCGCGGAAGGGATATGGGCAGCACCATTGCAGAGGCGCAGGAAAAAGTGAATGAGAAGGTGACCCTGAAGAAGGGCTATTCCATGGCATGGCAGGGAGATTTTGAAAATCAGCAACGCGCCTCCAAAAGATTGACGGAAGTGGTGCCGATCAGCTTATTGCTCATCTTCCTTTTACTCTTCGTCATGTTCGGGAACCTCAAGGATGCCGGGCTGGTATTCCTCAATGTTCCTTTTGCAGTAGTGGGAGGCGTACTGGCCTTGTTGATCACAGGCACTAATTTCAGTATTTCCGCAGGTATCGGGTTTATCGCCCTCTTCGGGATCTGTATCCTGGAAGGGGTACTCCTGATCTCGGCTTTCAAACATAATCTTGAACGGATCAAAGGCGATGAAAGTCCCTTGTACACTTCTGTTAAAATAGGGGTGAATGAGTTGATCCGCCCGGTATTGATGACAGCCCTGATGGCTACGATCGGCCTGCTGCCGGCGGCTATTTCCACCGGTATCGGTTCGGAAAGTTCACGTCCCCTGGCCCGGGTGGTGATCGGGGGATTATTATGCGCTACCGTGTTTTCGCTGCTGATCTTCCCGCTAGTCTTCTTCTGGTCTTACCGGAAAGTGGATACCAAACACCAGGGGGAGGCGGAACACTAAAGAAAAATCATTATTTTTGATACCAGATGAGAGCGTCCCGGATAAACCCCGGGACGCTCTCCTATAATATCCATGTTTAGAAAACCAAGAAAACTATATCTGCGACGGGCAAGACGACTTCAGCGAATCGTTCTCCTGCTACTGGCGATCCTTTTATTGCAGGCTCCTCCCCTGGCAGCGCAGGAATTTTTCAGGAATTCGAAACAGTATGATCCCGGCCGGGTGAATGGGGTGATTTTTGCAGAAGCGGCCCTGGGAACGGCTGTTACGATCGGACTCAATTATCTCTGGTATAAGAAATTCCCCCGCAGCCCCTTCCATTTTTTCAATGACAACAACGAATGGCTCAATATGGACAAGATGGGTCATGCTACTACCGCCTACAATATAGCGGCCATTCAGAGCGATCTGCTGCGCTGGGGAGGGGTCAAGGCAGGAACTTCGGCGTTGTTCGGCACGCTGACGGCCCTTGGGTTCTTGAGCATGATCGAGATCATGGATGGTCATTCCGTCAAATGGGGGTTCTCCAAGGGAGATATGCTGGCTAACCTGGCCGGCTGCCTCCTGTTCGAAGGGCAGCAGTTGTTATGGGGTCAGCAGCGGATCGGCCTGAAATACTCTTATCATCATACGCTGTTCGCCCATTACCAGCCCAATGAATTAGGCAGTAACCTGCCGCAAAGAATGCTAAAGGACTATAATGGACAGACCTACTGGCTGTCTGTGAATATCGGTTCTTTTTTACCCGGCAGCAGCGGGTTTCCGAAATGGCTCAATCTTTCGGCCGGTTATGGCGCGGAGGGTATGATCGGCGGGGTCACCAATCCCACGGAAATTAATGGGCAGCCTATTCCGGCCTATAAACGGTACCGTCAATTCTATTTCGGGCTGGATACGGACCTTTACCGGGCGGACGGGTTGTCTCCCCTGTCCACTACCCTGCTGAAATTAAACCGGACCATTAAGTTCCCCGCGCCTACGATCGAATGGAATGAAGTGGATGGGACGAAATGGCATTGGTTCTATTTTTAAAGATGCCACGGGTATCCTGGCTGCAACCGAGCGAAGCGAAGGTTGCGAACGTAACCGAGTGAAACGAAGGTTACGAACGAGGAAAAGCGAGAAACGAAGCTTTGACGAAGTTCTAATCATTGGCGACGTTCAAATAAAATCTCTTCTTCCTTCGTTATTTAATCTTACTTAAAAGATCGTCTTCATTCCTTATTTTTACCTATTATAAAAAACTTCCATGACCATCGGGACCAATGAATTCATTATTGCCATTATCATCGCCCTTCTCCTTGCAGGCACCCTGGCCTATCTTTTTTGGAAACAACGGCAGGAGATCAAAAAAGGGGAGAAAAAAGAAGCCGGGGCGAATGCGGCGGATGTCGCATCCGGCGGGATACCGATCCGCCAGATGCAGTTGCAGGCCTATGAGCGCCTGATCCTTCTGACCGACCGCATTGCCTTACCCAACCTGATCAGCCGGGTCAATCAGCCCGGGTTGAGCGGCCGGGAGATGCAATCCCTGCTGACCCAGAGCATCCGCCAGGAGTTCGAGCATAATATCACCCAGCAGATCTATGTCAGCGCCGAAGCCTGGGATGCCGTACGCAATTTCAAGGAGCAGAACCTGCTCATCATTAACCAGGTAGCTTCTTTCATGCCCGAAGAGGCCAGCGGCATCGACCTGAACAAACACCTGCTCGACCTGCTGGTGCAAAGCCCCAAGGCATCCCTGCAAACTATCGTATCCGAAGCGTTGAGCTATGAAGCGAAGAAGCTGATGTAACCCCCACCCCTGAAGGGGGAGTTGGGAGCCGGGATGGATAAATAAACGATTATGCCTGAAAATAAAATATTTACAGATAGCGGGATCGGGATCAAAGAAGTGTATACCGCCGCCGACCTTCCCCCCGCCAACGCTGCGTACGGAGAGTTGCCCGGTGAATTTCCCTATACCCGGGGCGTTCAAAAAGATATGTACCGGGGTAAGTTGTGGACGATGCGGCAGTATGCCGGCTTCAGCACGGCCGAAAAAAGCAATGAACGGTATCATTACCTGTTGAGCCAGGGGGTTATGGGCTTAAGCGTGGCCTTCGATCTGCCGACGCAGATAGGATATGACAGTGATCATGAACTGGCCGAAGGGGAAGTGGGAAAGACGGGGGTGGCCATCGATTCCATCGAAGACATGCAGACCCTGTTCAAAGGCATCCGGCTGGAAGACGTCTCTACCTCGATGACGATCAATGCTACGGGTTATATCCTGCTGGCCTTTTACACGGCTCTGGCCAAACAGCAGGGAGCCGACCTGAAAAAGATCAACGGCACCATCCAGAACGATATCCTGAAGGAATATGCAGCCAGGGGGACCTATATCTATCCCCCCAGGCACTCCATGCGGATCATTACCGATATTTTCGAATGGTGCAGTAAAGAGCTACCGAAATGGAATACCATTTCCATCTCGGGTTATCACATCCGGGAGGCTGGCAGCACGGCCGTTCAGGAGATCGCTTTCACCCTGAGTAACGGGAAAGCCTATGTACAGGCGGCCATGGCAAAGGGGATGGATATCGATGTCTTTGGCAAACGTCTCTCCTTTTTCTTCAATGCTCATAATAATCTCTTTGAAGAGGTAGCCAAATTCCGGGCCGCCCGGAAAATGTGGGCCCGGATTATGAAAGAGCTGGGCGCTACCGATCCTAAGGCCATGATGCTGCGCTTCCATACCCAGACCGGAGGCAGCACGCTAACGGCACAGCAACCTCTGAACAATATTGCCCGGGTGACGGTACAAACACTGGCAGCCGTCATGGGAGGCACTCAGTCACTACATACGAATGGTTATGACGAAGCCCTGAGCCTTCCCACGGAAGAAGCGGCCAGGATCGCCCTGCGCACGCAGCAGATCGTCGCTTATGAGAGCGGCGTCCCGGATACAGCCGACCCGCTGGCCGGCAGTTATTTTGTAGAGTCGCTGACCCGGGAGGTGGAGGAGGCGGCCTGGAAGCTGATGGAGCAGATCGATGCGATGGGGGGCAGCGTGAGCGCCATCGAGCAGGGTTTCATCCAGGAAGAGATCGCCCGCAGCGCTTATAAATACCAGCAGGAGATCGAGGCCGGGGAAAAGATCATCGTGGGCGTGAATAAATTCCAGGTACAGGAGAAGAATTCCATTCCCGGATTCAAAATAGACGATTCCATCCGGCAGATCCAGACGGAGAAGCTGGCTTCCCTTCGAAGAAGAAGGGACCCTGCCCGTTGTGATTCCATTCTGCAGGACCTGAATGATAAAGCCGCTTCCGGGGAGAACATCATGCCCGTCGTCCTGGAAGCCGTAGAGAATTTTTGCACGCTGGGAGAGATTGCCGATACGCTCAGAGAGGTTTTTGGGGAGTATAAATAAGGTCACCCTGACGAGATTTCGTCGAAGCGGTTTTGAAAAACATCGATTATCGGCGGAGATCACTCCGTTCGAAGGCTATTTATCGGGTTTGCCATCGCTGCGCGACCTGCACGGATACAAAGGATGAAGAGGGCCAGGGCCAGCATCATTACTCCGCTGATCACAAAGATCCACCAGGCCGGAGCCGCGTGATACGCAAAATTCTGCAACCATTGATGAATGGCCCACCAGGCTATCGGAACGGCGATGAGGAAGGCAAGGCTCACCAAACGGATAAAGTCCCCGGACAAGAGGGTGATGATCTGCGCCACGGAAGCACCCAGCACTTTGCGGATACCGATCTCCTTCGTACGTTGGTTGGCGGTAAAGATCACCAAGCCTAATAATCCCAGGCAGCTAATGAAGATGGTGATGCCGGTTGACCAGGCCAGTAACCGGGAAAGGTCTTTATCCTGTTTATAAAAATCTTCGATGGACTTATCCAGGAATTGGTAATCGAAATCTGCCTCCGGATATAGTGTTTTCCAGTCAGCCTGTATTTTAGCGATGGCGTCATTCCACTGGCTGGCGTCAGGCCGCAACGCTACACTCATGGCATATCCATAGCGGGGCTCTAAATGAAAGAGCAGCGGATGAATGGCCGTGCGCACGGAGGACAGATTGAAATCGGCCATGATCCCTACCACCGGTACTTGCCGGCCGTCGAATGCAACGAATTTACCTATGGCATCCCGGGGCTGCTGAAAGCCCATTTGCCGGGCCATCGTTTCGTTGATCAGCAATTCCGTCGCAGAGTCGGCAGGCAGCACATTCCTTCCCGCCAGCAGCCGGATATGATACAAGCTGATGAAGGCTGTATCCCCACTTCGGCTATCGGGTAAAATCTTTATCTCTTTTTTTCCATCGTTGAACGTTACCTGCGTGGTCATGGTGCCACCCATGGCCGGAGCCCCGTTGCCCAAGGTGACGGCTTCTATTTGAGGGATGGACCGAAGCTTATCGAGCAGCACGAATTTCCGCTGATCCGGTTTAAAGAAGTCGAAAGGAACATAAAAATTGACGATGGCATTCTTCCGGAAGCCCATATCTTTTTCCAGGGAATAATGAATTTGCCGGTTCACCATCAGCGTGCCGATGATAAATACCTGCGCGATCACAAACTGGCTTATCGTGAGCGTCTTGCGAAGCCAGATGCCCCGGGTCCTTCCGGTAAGGGAGCCGGGCTGACTTTTCAGTACCAGCACGGGCTGGAACTTTGTCAGTACCAGCGCGGGATAAAATCCAGCCAGGAGGCTGACAACTACGATCAATACTGCCAGGAAAATAAGCACATGTATTTCCCCGATGCCTTCGTACTTCAATCCTGCCGGGATGAATCCGGAAAACGCTTTCAGCAATAAGGGAGTGATCAGGACGGAGAGTACGGTAGTGGCCAGGGTCAGCAAAAAAGTCTCCTGCAGGAACTGAAAGATCAGTTGTGCTTTGGAACTGCCCAGGGTCTTGCGGATGCCGATCTCTTTGGCCCGCTGGGCGGCCTGCGCTGTTGAGAGGTTGATGAAGTTGATGGCGCCCAGCAGTAAGAGGAAGCCTGACAGTAAAATAAGGTTGAACAAATTAGATTTGCTGACAACGCCTTCATAGTCGCCGTTGAAATGAATATCGCTCAGGGCCTGGAGATGGAAACTGGTCTTTTCCGTGATCGATTGCGCCTTGTTATATTTCCCGGCCAGGTCGGTGATCTGCCGTTCTATTTTTTTGGCAGACAGGCCCGGCGTCAACTTTATGAGGGTCTGGGAGATGGAATTGGTGCTCTCCCATTCGGTCCAGCCGTAATAAGGGAGTAATCCGCTGTTGGGAATCGTAGACAAGGCGATAAATGCCTGGCTGTTAAAATCGGTATGCGCGTCCAGGTCTTTCACGATGCCGGAGACCGTGGTCCGGATGGTATCGTTGAACAGCACTGTCCTGCCGACGATGTCAGCAAGGGGGATGGACGGGAAGTAGGTTTTCGCACGGCTTTCACTCAATACCAGCTGGAAAGGATCTTTGAGCGAGGTGGCGGCATTGCCGGCGAGCCATTGGCGGGGAAACAAGGCGAAATAATCGGCTTCCGCAAAAACGATGCCTTCCTGTTTTTTAAAAACAGCGGGAGCTTTGTTGTTGTCGTGGGGTATGGAGACTTTTAGATTCCAGTCGTTGTATTCAAAAAAGGCGGCCATTTTTTCGATGCCGGGAATCTCCCGCTGTACGGCTTCATGGAGCGGAGCGGGGACCCCGCGGTTGTGCCAGTTCGGGCCTTCTGAAACGATCCGGTAAATGCGCTCGCTGTCGGGCTCGAATTTGTCAAAGCTGAGGTCGTATTGTACGATGAGGTAGATGATGAGCGCCGAGCTGATGCCAATGGACAGGCCCAGGATGTTAATCAGCGAAATAATCTTATTCTTCCGGAAGCTGCGGAAGGCTGTTTTGAAATAGTTTTTGAACATAAGCAGGTGAGTTATCTTTTGCTGAACGGTCCGCTGAACAATTGGGGAGATTCAGTATTTCAATATACGCCACTTATTTGTATTTATCAATACCTAAACTGCCGGCAGGCTGCGACCGTCCCGACGCTTAAATTCCTTTTTTCCATAAACAAAAATATTGCCTGCTTCCCTGTGGAATCAGTAGCAGCGGGTGTCTTACTATAAACTCATCACCATGGAAATACAACAAATACCCCGCGCCGATCTTCTCGACATTTTGTTTGAAGGCCGCAATAAAGACTATGGAGCCTATGACTTACGCAAGACTTATAACGGCCGGCTTACGAAGGCACTGATGCTTACCGGAGCCGTATGCCTGGTACTGATCGGGAGCTATACGCTGGCCGGGAGGCTGGATAAAACGCATGCCGGATCGCCGCCACCCGTCGCCGATATAATATTGGATAAGGTAACCCCCAGGAACAAACCCGTTGAAATGCCGCCGCCACCCAAACTCAAGCCAGTGGTACAGCAGCAGATGGCAACGCTCAAGGATTTCGTACCCAGGATCGTGAAAGGAGAGGTGAAACCGGAGGATGTTCCTCCTACGCAGGACGACATGAGCAAGGAGAAACTGGGAACAATAACCGTGCAGGGACCTCCGGACGATGGAGTCGTGGCTCCTCCTCAAAATAATGGCGAGGGCACGGGTGTTACTGTCAAACCGGAAAAAAAGAATGACGACGGTGACATTGTCGACATCGTGGAAATCGAAGCTTCTTATCCGGGAGGTCTTGAGGCCTGGAGAAGGTTCCTGCTTAAGAATTTTCATTACCCCGAGCAGGCGATCGCTGAAGGAATGGCAGGGACGGTGATCGTGCAGTTCGTCGTCGACAAGGAAGGAAATGTCAGCAATGTACAGGCCATCAGCGGACCGGAGGTGTTAAGACAGGAGGCTGTCCGTGTCATCAAAAAAAGCGGTAAATGGAATGTCGCCATTCAAAATGGCCGCCAGGTAAATTCCTATAAGAAACAACCGATCGTCGTTCAATTGCAGAATGAATAAAAGCCGGGGTTACACCCAGCCCACGATCTTGCTGACTTCGGATAGAGGCGGGGATTGATCCGGCCCGCTCTCTTCCGCATTCAATGACCGGTCCATCTCCTGGTGGATACGCCGGAGGAGCCGGATATTGCATTCCAGTTTGGCGGCCAGGTCGGCAAATTTGTCTTTCTCCTGCACCAACAGTTCATCCAACTCTTCTATTTTCGACTGTCGCGCCGCCAATAGTTCCTGTGCCTGCAAATATTGCCCGGCTAATTCCTCTGACCGGGCCTTGTCTTCCCTGCCCTGGTATTCCAGTTGGTGATAGTTCCTGATCCGTTGCTCCAACTCAAGTTGCAGAAAACCGATCTGCTGGTCCTTCTCCTCTATCTGATCGCGGAGGGAAGCCTCTTCAAGGGGAGGGTCCTGGGGGGCTTCGGTGCTGTCCCGGGGGGCTTCGGTGGGAGAAACTTCCTGCTGGGCTTCGGTGGAGGAGATTTCCTGCAAAGCGGGGGTCTCCCGGGGGGAACGGGAGGCCAGCAGGTTGAGGTATTTTTCTTCCGAACGGGCTAATTCTTCTTTTAATTTTTCGAATTTCCTGTCTGTCTGTTCCCTGTACTGCTCATATTTATCTTTCATCCACAACAGGCCCCGGTAGGCATTGCCACTTTCTTTCGGCAGGGCTGCTGTCGGATCGCCTATAAAGAGACCGCTGGCGAGACGATCGCCGGAGGGACGGGACTTTTCGCCCGAAAAGTCTTTAGCAGCAGGCTGATAAGGGGTAGCCGGAGACGGGTAAGTCCAATCCGGGACAGAATGATAGGGAGCATCCGTTTCTTCCGTGGCCTCCCGTCTTTTTTTCCGGTAATGCAGGTAGGTGGTGACCAGCAGGACGATGAGGACCATGGGCAGCGAGATCCATAAAAGTATTTCCAGGAATTGCCCGAACTCATATAGGTTAACACTCAATAAACACATGACAGAGAATTTTAAGTAAAATTTCTTTCATGCTGATACACAGTTGGTTATATTAAGGATGACAAATAAGTTAAACCAAGTTCGGGGAATAGAGGGGATGATCTTTGTCCTTGTCATATGCAATAATAGTACCAAACTGCCCCGGCAAAAGACGCTGGAAGCGCATCTCCCGCACATTCACGCCAAAAAAAAAGCTGTTGACCGATGCCGTTTCGGGTTAATTGCCGCCTACGTAAAAGCGGTCTGCAATCGCTGCTTTTAGCACAAATTTGGTATTCTATTATTCATTAAAAAGATACTTTATGAACCTCAGTAAAAAAATGATCGCTTGCGCTGCTGTAGTCATAGCGCTGTTCTCTTTCTCTTCGACCTATGCCCAAAGGGGGGATACGGCCGCTATGAGACAAAGACAGGAAGAAATGATGCAAAAGATGACCACGGACCTGAAGCTTACTCCTGTGCAGGTAGATTCTTTCAAGGCCATTCAAAAGGAGTTTCAGCCGAAGATGCGTGAGATCATGATGGATCAGTCTGCGAGCCGGGAAGACAAGATGGCGAAAAGGACCACTTTAATGGATGAAAGAAATAAGAGGATCCAGGCTGTATTGGGCGCTGACCAGTATAAAAAATACCAGGATTGGGTAGAACAAAACATGCCGCAACGTGGGGGCGGCCGGGGCAATTAGTCTGTAGATAAGAATCTGCGGACCTTCGGTCCGCAGATTCTTATCTACTTCTTAGCTTGTTCCTTCACCCAGTTGTCCCTAAGGGTCACCGTCCGGTTAAAGACCATCTTCTCTTCAGAGCTGGTCTTGTCAAGGCTGAAATATCCTTTACGCAGGAACTGGTAGTGTTCTGTAAATTTAGCCTGCTTTAAAGCCGGCTCCGCATAGGCAGCCGGTAGTACCTGCAAGGAGTCGGGGTTAATATAATCCTTAAAATCCCCTTCTTCATTGGCGGGGTCTTCCACTTTAAACAGACGGTCGTATAATCTTACTTCGGCGGTAATGGCATGCGGTATGCTCACCCAGTGAATGGTGGCCTGTACTTTTATGTTGGATTGGTCGCCGCCGCTCTTGCTGCCGGGCAAATAGGAGCATTTCAGCTCTGTGATATTACCTGCCGCATCTTTTACCACTTCATCACATTGAATGATATAGGCGCTTTTCAGGCGAACTTTTTGCCCCGGGGACAGCCGGAAGAATTTCTTAGGGGGATTTTCCATAAAATCTTCCCGTTCGATGTATAATTCCCGGCTGAAAGGGATTTCCCGGTGGCCGGATTCGGGATCTTCCGGGTTGTTCTCGCTCTTCAGCAGCTCCTCTCCTCCCGTATAATTCGTCAGGACGATCTTCAGGGGATCAAAGACCACCATACGCCTGAGGGCGATCTTATTGAGGTGTTCGCGGATACAGAATTCGAGCAGGGACATATCGATCAGGTTATCCCTTTTCTGCACCCCGATCTTTTCGGCAAAAGCATGGATGCTTTCCGGCGTATATCCCCGCCGGCGCAGGCCCGAAATAGTGGGCATCCGCGGGTCGTCCCAGCCTGTCACATGGTTGTCATTCACCAGCTGCAGGAGCTTTCTTTTGCTCATTACGGTATAGGTCAGGTTCAACCGGGCGAACTCATACTGGTGAGAAGGGAAGATATCCAGCTTTTCGATAAACCAATCGTATAAGGGGCGGTGAGATACGAATTCCAGGGTACAGATAGAATGGGTAATATGCTCGATCGAGTCACTCTGGCCATGGGCGAAATCATACATAGGATAGATACACCATTTGTCTCCTGTACGGTGGTGATGGGCATGTTTGATACGGTAAATGATCGGGTCCCGCATCTGCATGTTGGGGGAGCTCATATCCACCTTCGCCCGCAGCACTTTTTCTCCGTCCTTATACTTACCGGCCCGCATTTCTTCGAACAGGCGAAGGTTCTCCTCCACCGACCGGTCCCGGTAGGGGCTCGCCGTTCCGGGCTCGGTCGGCGTGCCTTTTAATTTGGCGATCTCTTCGCTGGTGCTGTCATCCACATAGGCCAGATCCTCCCGGATCAGGGTCACCGCGAACTGGTATAATTGCTCAAAGTAGTCGGATGCGTATAATTCATTGGCCCACTGAAAACCGAGCCAGCGTATATCTTCTTTGATACTCTCCACATATTCGGTGTCTTCGGTCACGGGATTGGTATCGTCAAACCGCAGATTCGTCTGTCCTCCATATTTTTGCGACAGGCCGAAATTCAGGATAATGGATTTGGAATGGCCGATATGCAGGTAGCCATTCGGTTCCGGCGGGAAGCGCGTCAGAATGGTTTTATATTTACCGGCTTCCAGATCTTCCTGTACAATCTCTTCCAGAAAATTCAGGGACTTTTCTTCTTCTTTTTTGATCTCAGTCATAAAATGAACAATTCCTTTGGAATATGCGAATTTACAGCATTCAGCCTCTTTTACCAAACAGCAAACTCCCGATCCTCACCATATTGCTTCCTTCCGCCACCGCGATCCTGTAGTCCCCGCTCATGCCCATGGAGAGGATGGATGGGGTCGCCGGGGCGGTCGCGGATGGAACGGGCGATACGACAGCGGATTGGAAATATCGGTCGAATAATGATTGGAGGGTCCGGAACTCGCTCCTTATTTTTTCAGGATCTTCCGTGAAAGAGGCCATGCCCATTAATCCCAGTACGCTGACGTTCTTATATTCGCCGGAAGCAGGGGAAGGCTCACCGGACGAGGGAACGGATTGGCTTTGTGAGATGGTCTTCATCACTTCGGCCAGTTCGGCTTCATCCAACCCGAATTTGGTCTCCTCCCTGGCAATATACACCTGCAGCAGGCAGGAGATCCGTCTCCCGCTGCGGGCCGCCTGTTTGTCGATCTCTTTCAGCAACCGGGAGCTGTCCACCCCATGGATAAGATGAACGAAGGGAGCTATATATTTTACTTTATTGGATTGGAGATGCCCTATAAAATGCCATCGGATATCGGAAGGCAACTGCTCTTGTTTGTCCACGAGCTCCTGCACATAATTCTCCCCGAAGTCCCGTTGCCCTAAATCATAAAGGGCCTGGATATCTTCGATCGGTTTGGTCTTGGAAACGGCAATGAGTTGTGCTTTGCCCTTCAATTCGGTAAGAAGGGCGTCATATTTTTCCTTGTCGATGGACATCTGACTTTTCGATTTTTCCGGCTACCGGCCGGGTATAGGCAAAGATACGCACTGTTATCCCTTCAGGATCGAGCGGCTGATGACGATCCTTTGTACTTCGCTGGTGCCTTCATAGATCTGGGTGATCTTCGCGTCCCGCATCAGCCTTTCGACATGATATTCCTTAACATATCCATATCCCCCATGAACCTGTACCGCCTCCGTGGCCGTCCACATCGCCGTTTCCGAAGCAAATACTTTCGCCATGGAAGAGCTGAGGGTGAAATCCAGGTCGTTATCCTTTTCCCAGGCTGCACGGAGGCAGAGGAGGCGGGACGCTTCGATACGGGTAGCCATATCCGCTAATTTAAACTGGATGGCCTGGTGCTGCATGATCTCTTTTCCGAAGGCCTTTCTTTCTTTGGAGTATTTCAGCGCCAGTTCATACGCCCCACTGGCGATGCCCAGGGCCTGGGAGGCAATACCGATGCGTCCTCCCGATAAGGTCTTCATGGCGAATTTGAAACCAAATCCATCCTCCCCTATCCTATTCTCCTTTGGCACTTTCACGTCATTGAATAAGATGCTGTGCGTATCGCTTCCCCGTATGCCCAGCTTGTTCTCCTTTGCACCGACCACCACTCCGGGACTATTCTTTTCTACGATAAAGGCGTTGATCCCATGGCTGCTCTTCGCTACGTCCGTCTGTGCGATCACCAGGTAGACCGATGCGGAATTCCCGTTGGTGATCCAGTTCTTGGTGCCGTTGAGCAGGTAGTAGTCGCCCTTGTCCTCGGCGGTAGTGCGCTGGGAAGTGGCATCGCTGCCAGCTTCCGGCTCGCTCAGCAAAAAGGCCCCGATATACAGGTCCCCATCCTTACGGCCCTGGGCCAGCGGAATGAGGTATTTTCGTTTCTGCGCTTCGGTACCGAACTTATCCAGGCCCCAGCAGACCAGGCTATTGTTGACACTCATGCATACGCTTACGCTGGCGTCGATCTTGCTCACTTCTTCCATGGCCAGTACATAACTCACCGTATCCATTCCCGCACCGCCATATTCCGGGTCCACCATCATACCCATAAAACCCAGCTCCGCCAGCTTCAATACCTGTTCCCGGGGAAATTTCTGGTGCTCATCCCTTTCTATGACTCCCGGCAGGCATTCGTTTCTCGCGAAATCCCTGGCGGCCTTCTGTATCATCAAATGTTCTTCTGATAATTGGAAATGCATACAAAAAATAAGTTTTAGTGGCCCAAAAATAGCAGAAAGTTGTTTAGTAAACTAACAGTTGGTAGTTTTTTTGGGTAGCAGCGCGGGAAGCATTAATTTTAAGGCAAATCAGATCTTATGTGGGTGTTTTTCCTCAGAGTCGGTTTTTTGGGCCTGGCGCTTGCCGGCTGGGTGGTTTATCAAATCATATACAAGAAGAGACCGTGGCAGAACATACAGGGAGATGCCCTCATGGCGCTCTTTTTTATCGCTGTCTGGGGCTTTATTTACTATTTAATTATCTCCTGAGGCATCAGGACCCGGCCTTGCTGTCGAGAAGTCCGATCACGGTTTTAAAGATAACGATAAAGAGTCCGGCTTCTTCTTCCGTAAAATTGCTGTTTTCCTCTTCATCTCCTTCGCTGTAAATGACGGCGGCTGCAAACTGCAGCAGATCAGGCTGGCAAAAGGAGTCCATAATGGTCATGGCGTCGGTCTCGTCAAATCCATCATGAAAGACCTCTTCCATTTCCTCGAATTCTGCATTGAAAGCTTTTTCAAATTCCTCTTCTGTGACAACGGGTATGGACGGCTGTAATTTCCGGAAGCTGAGTAATATAATCGTGAGGATATACGCTACATCTTCCCGGGCGTCGGGCACTTTTAATTCCTTGCTCTCTCCCAGCACGTATCCCACGAGGGCCGGCTGTTCTTTTGCGAAGGCATCCCAAACTTTACCGATCTGATCTTCATCCATGTGCTGGATACGATCATTGATACTATCGATCGTATCTTCCGTAATTTTTTGCATTCCGTATTTTTCCCAAACCTACAAAAACCTGCATGCAATTCGATCAATGCCGGGAAAAAAGGAAGGAATTATCGTAATTTCCTTGCTATAGGGCAAATACGTACCTTTACAACCGGTAATATGACTAAAATATCTCATAAAGCTTTATTATTAAGAGGCGGGTGCCGGTTTGCCGAGCTGCTGCTCCCTGTCAATTATTATATTCCCGATTAGCCATCTTCCCGCAGTTCCCGCCCGGCATTCTAAGTAGTTTCCTTTACAAGTACTCCAAAAAGTAATTTTATTTATGGCAAGGCATCATTCCAATAAAGTACAGATATCTGTTTCATCAGAGATCGGCAGGCTGAGACGCCTGCTGGTGCATAGTCCCGATAGCGGACTGGGTAAGGTAGTCCCCTCTAAAGCGCAGGATTGGTTGTTCGAGGATATTGTACACCTGGACACCATCCGCCGGAAAGAATATGATTTCTACACGAAGATCCTCTTATATTTCCTGGATCCGGAGAAGATCAAAGGAAAGCTGGCCGATATTGACGATCAAAAGAGCAAACGGGCTTTTTACAAGCCGGGGGATGATCTGTTCTTCCGTTCGGAGAAGGTAGTGGAACTACAGTGGCTGCTGGCCGATATTTTGGCGGACCATGAGATCCAGCTGAAGCTGGTGGCTTCTGTCTGCGCCCTGGAAACCTGTTCGTACGACACACAAAAAGAGTTGCAGAAACTATCGCCCGTGCAACTGGCCAAAACGTTTATCAGCGGCACCATGAACGATGAAAAAATGTTGTTCGCGCCCATTCCCAACTTCATTTTCACGCGCGACATCGGCATCGTCATCAACAGCTATGTATTATTGAACAAGCCCGCCAAAAAAGCGCGTACCCGGGAAGCCCTGCTGGCTAAGTATATCTTCTTCAATCATCCGCTCTTTTCGGAGTACCAGGATAAGATCATCGAATTATCGGATACGCATCATCATTTCTTACTGCCCCGGGAAGGCGACGACAAAAAAGTCACGCTGGAAGGGGGAGATGTCATGGTCGTCAGTAAGGACCATCTGCTGATCGGCGTTAGCGAGCGTACTTCCCTGGAAGCCGCCTACCAGGCTATCAAGGTATTGTTTGAAAAAAGTGTGGTCAAGAAGATCTCCATCATCCGGATCCCCAAGAAGCGGGATTATATGCATATCGATACCATCTTCACCCAGGTGAAGCGCAATGTATGGATCCTGCTGGGCATTTTTTCCCGGAAGGCTATCAAACATGAAGACGAGGATGCCGTTCAAAGGATCCTGGAGAACAATAAAAAAGAAGACAAGCTCAAGATCATTCAATTCAGGAAAAAAGATCCGGGCAACCCGGAATATTTCGACAACCTGGAAGATCTGCTGACCGATATCAGTAAGAATGACCTGGAATGCGCGGATAAAGTGAGGTTCATCTATTCCGGGAATAATGAATTTCCCTTCGATGCCCGGGAGCAATGGACGGATTCCTGTAACCTGCTGGCCCTGAAAGAGGGGGTGGTCCTGGGATATGACCGTAATGACAAGACGGTGGAAGCCTTTGTCGCCAATGGTTTTGACGTGATCCATGCCCATGAATTGATTGCCGGAATGGAAAAAGGAGCCATCGATCCGAACGAATTGGAAAATACGCTGATCCTGATGCCTTCCGCGGAATTATCGAGAGCGCGGGGAGGCTTCCACTGTATGAGCATGCCCCTGCACCGGGATGAGCTCGAATAAGCTTCGCCGCTACGGGCCGTTCCCTTTTCCTAATCCTGATTCAAAACCTGAATTATGCAGACGACCTCTTATTTACTCATGATACGCCCGGTGAATTTCAGTTTCAATGCTGAAACAGCCGTCAACAATGCCTTCCAGTCCGCAGCCTCCGATAACCGGACACAGGAGAAGGCCCTGGCCGAATTCGAAGGATTGGTAAATATCCTCCGTGACAATGGTGTAGATGTCACCGTTATCAATGATACGCCCGAGCCCTATACGCCTGACTCCATTTTCCCCAATAACTGGGTGTCCTTTCACCAGGGAGGGCTCGTCTGTCTTTACCCCATGTATGCCGTCAATCGCCGGCAGGAACGGAAGCGTGGGGTATTGGAGGAGCTGGCACGGAAATTCGACTTTTCAAAAATCCTGAATTTCAGTACTTATGAAAAAGAAGGGCTGTTCCTGGAAGGGACCGGCAGTATGGTGCTGGACCGGGATAACAAGATCGCTTATGCCTGCCTTTCTCCCCGCACCGACCCAAAGGTATTGGAGGATTTCTGCAAAAAAACGGGATATCAACCGGTGGTGTTCACGGCTGTGGATGGAGCGGGCAATCCCATCTATCATACGAATGTGATGATGTGTGTGGCTGACCGGTATGTGGTAGTCTGCCTGGATTCCCTGCCTGTGGCAACAGAAAGAGAATTGTTGGCCGCCACGATCACAAAATCCGGGAAGGAGATCATTGAGATCAGCCTGGACCAGATGAATCATTTTGCCGGCAATATGCTGCAGGTGCACAATGCGAGAGCAGAAAAGCTGCTGGTCATGTCCACCCAGGCGTATGAGTCCCTTACTCCGGCCCAGGTAGAAAAGCTGGGCTCCTTTAACCGGATCCTTCACTCCTCTCTTACAACCATCGAGACCAATGGCGGCGGCAGCGCCCGATGTATGCTGGCGGAAGTGCATCTGGCGCCCTCCACCAATCCGGCCCCGACAGGGCAAGACTCCAGCATACTGGATTTAACTTCCTTTGAATAATGGCTGACCATTCCTCCAAAGAAAAAAAATTGCTTAAAAAGGAAAAAAATAATTTTAAAGTTATTTATTTTTATAACTTTGGAGAATTAAAGGAATGGAATTAACCTATAAGTGCATTCATTTGCTACAATCGAGGAATTTGCCCGTTTTGACACGGTGGCTTTTTATACCGTAAAAGGAGAGGAGAATACTTTATCGGAAACGGAAAACTTCCTTGAAAGAATGAAAAAGAAAGCAGTATATGCTGAGCAATTAGATGAACTGATTTCCTGGCTGAAAATTATAGGTAATGATAAACGGGGAGCCGTTTTTAGTGTGTTCAGATCAGAAAGAGTTTGTGTTGCTTTGCCGCCGAAGAGTAAATACCTTGATAAAGCAATTGATTTGCGGCTCTATTGTCATTGGGTTAGTAAAAATGTGGTGATTTTATTTAACGGCGGAATCAAGACAGCCAGTAAGGCACAGGATTGCCCGAATGTGTCCCATCATTTTTATAATGCGCAAAGCTGGACAAAACAATTAACCGAAATAGGAATAGAGACGGAGGGTCCGGAAATAACAAACATTGAAGAATTAACTATAAAATACTAATACTATGGCATCGAAAATTTTTGCAGAAATGCTGGCAAAAGTAGATCCAGAGACCACGCAGTATGTCAAAAAGAACGTGGCGATCAGCTACCAGGTTCGGGACATCCTGGATAACCATCCCTCCATTAATTCTCAGAAAGCCCTGGCAGAGGCTTTGGGAAAGGAGCCCAGCGAAATAAGCAAGTGGCTGAGCGGGCTGCATAATATCGGCCTGGAGAATATCACGAAAATGGAAGTGGCATTAGGACAGGACATCATCTTAACGGATGAACAGGCAAGGGAAAAATACGGGAAGGCCAGCAAAGAAAGCTACCGGGAGTTTCAAACTATCCATTGCGCCGGGAAGGCTGATCAATCGGATCTTGCCGGTGAGGTTGTTAAGAAGAGGGAGATTTTTTTAAACCATACTGATCAGGAAGAAAAAGGGATTTCCGAGCTTGCTTATTAATTTGTCATGGCAAAAAAAACTCCATTCGACGTCAGTAAAGTTCATTATTCCCATATCAGGGACCTGGCTTTTAATTATTCGATCCCCGAGGATGTTCCTTTGCCCCAGAACAGTGGAGAATCCATCCACTTTAACCTGGAGATCGTAAAAACCATCGGCCTGGAAGAAAAGGTTATTCGTTTGATCTTTACGATCGAGCTAAAAGCTTATGAAAAAGGTAAAAAAGAAGCAAGCGCCACCTATGTTACCGAGCATCTGTTCAAAGTGGAAAATATGGATGCGCTTATAAGTAAGAGCAAGGACGATCTGGAAGTGGACGCGGCTTTGAATAATACGCTTACGGGGCTGGCTTATTCTACCGTCCGGGGGTTGCTCCGTCAAAAGTTTACCGGAACCTTGTTTTCCAATTTTATATTACCCATCATAAGACCTGCCGACCTGGGAAAAACCGATTCCTGAGATCAGGTATCTCAGAACAGCGTCAGATTCTTTGATTGATCTTCCTTCAGCAGTCGCGGCGGCTTCAGGTTGGTGCCGCATTGTTGATTGAATTGCTCTACGGCATAGAGGGCCAGTTCCGGGGCATATAGTTCATCGGGGCTGTGGATGATAAAATAGATCTCCCTCAATCCTTTGTCGATCCAGGTCTTTAGTCTGCCGGCCCAGGCGTCGATACGGGGATAATCGGTGGGATGCAGGTTGTTGCCCACAAAACGGATAAAGGCTACGGGCGCTGTCAGTTTCATGTGCAGGCAATCTCTTCTGCCGGCGGTGTCGGTGATGACGGTGCCGATGCCCAGGTCGTGGAAGAGTTGCCAGGTATCGTTGGCGGCCCCTGCCGGGATGTCGGTGGCGGCGGTTGCGTTGCTGCCGGTGGGCCGATTGACGGGGGCAAACCAATCTTCCTGTCGCAGCTCCACGCAGGTGTGGAAATCGCGGGGAAGCCTGCGGATATAATCCTGCAGGGTGCCGGCCCGGTCCGGACCAAATTTGTCTGACAATTGCAGGAAGGAATAGCCCAGCGTGGGGCCAAAGCTTTGCATATGGTCTATGAAAAGGTCTGTATCCCGATCTGTATTTTTTAACTGGAGGGTATGGCTAATGGTGTTCGAGAATTTCGGGCAAAACCGAAAGCTCGTATCCGCCAGAGAGGCCCATCTTTCGATGACGGATCTGGGCTGCAAATTATAGAACAGCGCATTCAGCTCGATACCATTGAATTGTTTTACATAATGCGCCAGGAAATCCTTGTCTTTCGTTCCTTTGGGATAAATTTTCCCTAACCAGTTCTTATTTCCCCATTGGGTACAGCCCACGTATAATTTTGTGGGCTCCTCTTTCCCTCCCGCCAGGCCTTCGAAAAGCCGATCGGTCATCTGGTCGTCCGCCGGCAAGGAAAAATCCACTTCTTCTAACCGGGTCACTTTACCAAACTCCATATTTTATTTTTTTAAATCCCGTTCTGATTTCAGGAGCCGTCCATGATAAATTTTTATCATGAGGCCATTTAAAAGACATTATTTCGAAGTAAAAGACATTACCTTGCGGATGAATAACGCAACATCATTTTCCTCGAGTGTTGCCGAATCAAATCAAATCCTTATTTTTGGGACTTCTTTAAACGTAAGGTAGAAATTTTTCAATAATTCTTACCATTGGTTAACGCTTTTTTAAAAAATCAAACGCTAAGAACAATATTTTAATGGAAAGCAAAGTCACTAAAATTGGCGTACTCACCTCCGGCGGCGATGCTCCGGGGATGAATGCAGCCATCCGTGCCGTTGTTCGTACCGGTATTTATAATGGACTGGAAGTATTCGGGATCATGCGGGGATATAGCGGAATGATAGAAAATGATATCGTCCCCATGCATTCAAGAAGTGTAGCCAATATTATACAACGAGGAGGCACGATCCTCAAGACCGCCCGCTGCAAAGAATTTTTCGAACATGAAGGCCGGAAAAAGGCCTATGCCAACCTGAAGAAACTGGGCATTAACGGCCTGGTGGTCATCGGGGGGGATGGTTCTTTCCGGGGGGCTCATAAGCTGAGCACTGAATTCGATATCCCCTGTATCGGATTGCCCGGTACCATTGATAAGGATATTGCCGGAACGGATTTCACCATCGGTTTTGACACAGCCGTCAACACGGCCGTGGAAGCGATCGACAAGATCCGCGATACCGCCGATGCCCATGACCGCCTTTTCATCATCGAGGTGATGGGACGGGATGCGGGTTATATTGCCCTTCATAGCGGGATCGCTACCGGGGCGGAGCATATCCTCATCCCGGAGCGCAAGACGGATATTGAAGAGCTGATCAATTCCCTGCAGGAAAAAGAACGCCGTAAGAAACTGGTGAACCTGGTAGTAGTAGCCGAAGGAGAGAATTTCGGCGGAGGGAATGATGTAGCCAAGGTGATCAAGGAACGCCTGCCGATGGCCGATACCCGGGTGTGCGTATTAGGTCATATCCAACGCGGGGGATCGCCCAGCTGCATAGACCGGGTAATCGCCAGCCGTATGGGCTATTCAGCCGTAGAATGCCTGCTGGAAGGCCGTCACAATGTGATGGTAGGGATCGTAAATAACAAAATGCACTATACGCCTCTTGAAAAAGCTGTAAAGGCCAAGCAAAAGATCAGCGACGATTGGTTGAAAATCGTAAAAATATTAGCTTCTTAAAAAAAAATCCACTGTTCATGTCAAAAAATTTATCGAAGTATCTGCATCAGGATATGGATAAGCAAGCAGGTATTCAGCATACTTTTCATAAAACGAAGATTGTTGCCACGGTAGGCCCGGCCTGTGACACTTATGAGAAGCTGCTGGAACTGGTAAAAGCCGGTGTAAATGTATTCAGGCTTAACTTCTCTCATGGCGACCACGAGGATAAAGCAAAGATCATCGATCATATCCGGAAGATCAATGTGGAAGAGCCTTATAATATCTCTATCCTGGGTGACCTGCAGGGCCCCAAACTGCGGGTAGGTGATATCAAGGACGGCGGTCTGACGATCGTGCCCGGCGATATCCTCACGTTCACCTCGAAGGAGAAGGTTATCGGCACCAAAGAGAAGATCTATGTTTCTTATCCCAACCTGCATCATGATGTCGTGGTAGGCAATAAGATCCTCATCGATGATGGTAAAATAGAAGTAATGGTTGTCAGTGTAGACCCCGGCGGCGATGTAAAAGTGGCCGTCACCTATGGCGGGGTCCTGTTGCCCAAAAAAGGGGTCAACCTCCCGGATACGAAGATATCCCTGCCGTCTATGACCGAAAAGGATATTATCGACCTGGCCTTTATTATAGAAAAAGAACTGGACTGGGTAGCTTTGTCCTTTGTCCGTAAAGCGGATGATATCGTAGATCTCAAACGCCGTCTTGCGGAAAAGAAAAGCACCACCAAGGTCATTGCTAAGATAGAGATGCCTTCCGCCCTGGAGGACCTGCGTAATATCGTCAATCAATCCGATGGGGTGATGGTCGCCCGCGGAGATCTCGGGGTAGAATTACCGGTCGAGAAAGTACCGATGGCCCAAAGGGAGATCATCCGAAAATCGATCCACCGTGCCAAGCCAGTCATCGTGGCCACCCAGATGATGGAAAGCATGATCGACCGTGTAAAACCCAACCGCAGCGAGATCACAGACGTGGCCAATGCCGTGCTGGAAGGGGCTGACGCCGTCATGCTCAGTGCCGAAACCGCCACCGGCCAACATCCGGCCCTGGTCGTGGAGACGATGCGCAAAATCATCCTGGAAGTGGAAAGGACAGAATATCCTTACAACCGCGAGGAGGATCTGATCCCCCAGCCCCACTCCCCTTCTTTCCTCAGCGACGCCATCTGTTATAATGCCTGTAAACTGGCGCAGGATGTCAATGCGGATGCCCTGATTGGGATGACCCAGGGTGGTTATACGGCTTTCGTATTATCCAGCTATCGTCCGAAAGCGCCTTTGTATATTTTCTCCAAGGAAAAAAGCCTCATCAACCAGCTTAGCCTTAGCTGGGGTGTAAGGGCCTTCCACTATGCAGAGGAAGAAAGCATGGACGGTATTGTCACGGACCAGCATGAGATCCTTAAAGAAAGAGGTTTCCTGAAAACAGGGGACGTAGTGGTGAACACCGGTAGTCTCCCTGTGGAGAAGCACCTGCCCACCAATATGCTCAAGATTACCAAAGTAGAATAAGATCGTGACGAATGAATAATCGAATAGCCCGAAGCGATGCTTCGGGCTATTTGCTTTTGACAAGTAACCGGAGGCTTTCTATGATCTTTTCAATCTCTTCTTTGTCCGCCATCGTAACGAGCTGCTCTTCGTTCATGGCGGTATTGACATATTCCATGGCGCCGCCTACGCGGATACGGGCGGAAGTGTGGTATTCCGGCGCATCCGTCTTCTCCACCAGGGTCCCGATATTGGAAGCCCTCACCCCCGACCCCGGCATGATAAGGATCCGATCATCTGCCTGTCTGACCAGCTCATTGATCATCGTCGCGCCTTCCAGGGCGGTAGGTCGCTGACCGGAGGTGAGAATACGTTCACACCCGATGCCGATGATATCTTCCATCGCCTCGAAGGGATTGATGGCCCAGTCGAAAGCCCGGTGAAAAGTGACCCCCAGGGGATAAGCCGCTTCCACCAGTTTGGCCGATCTTGCCTTATCTACGGTGCCATCCGCATTCAACAGGCCGATCACTACTCCATTACATCCAACCTGCTTACAGAAAGCCACTTCTTTCAGCATGACGGCAAATTCTTCTTCGGAGTAAAGGAAATCGCCTTCGCGGGGCCGGATGATCGGATATAATTCAATCTGCAACCGCTCCCTGGCAGCCATGATAACGCCCCGGCTGGGGGTCGTGCCGCCTTCATCGGGGCCGGCGCAAAGCTCCACCCGCTGAGCGCCGGCCTGCTGTGCGATCAGGGCAGAAGAGAGATTGAAACTGCATATTTCGAGTTTGTAAAAATCAGTACCAGCTCTTTGCATCATACATTTTTTCCTCTTTATTATTTTTCAGCGCGTAACTAAATCCTTTTTGAATGGCGAAGGCGCCTGTCTCTCCTTTTTTGTTCAGGGCGATGAAGGCGACCTGTATTTCCTTTGCCTTGTCCCCTTTGATCCGGATGATCCTTTCCACCGCCGCCTTGCAGGCCTGCTCGGGGGACAGGCCCTGGCGCATCAGTTCTACCACGGTATGGGAGCCGCAAATACGAATGACGTCTTCTCCCTGTCCTGTCGCCGTGACGGCTCCGATCTCGTTATCGACGAACAATCCGGCTCCGATGATCGGGGAATCGCCCAGTCTGCCTCTCATTTTAAAGCCCATGCCGCTGGTCGTGCAGCTGCCGCTGAGATTACCGCTGGCATCCATGGCCACCATACCGATGGTGTCATGGTTCCAATTTCCATCGGCTAACCGCGATGGAGCGGCGGGGCCGACACCGGCTGCTGCCAATGTGTGATCACCGGCGGAAGGTTCGCCGGCTCCGGGATGACCCGGGGTTCCCGGATGGCTTTGTGTTTTTTCGATATTGATGACCGGCTTGTATTCCGATTTTTTCAACCATTGTTCATAGTTTTTTTTGGCATCGTCCGAAAGCTGCTGCGGTTCCAGGGGAAATCCTTCCGCCACGGCAAACTGCTGGGCTCCGCTGCCTACCAGCATGACATGGGGAGTCTTCTCCATCACTCTTCGGGCGACCGAGATAGGGTGTTTGATCCGTTCCAGGGCGCCTACGCTGCCGCAATTACCTTTGTCATCCATGATACAGGCGTCGAGGGTTACGATACCGTCCCGGTCGGGGTTAGCGCCCAGTCCTACGCAGCAGTTGATAGAGGACTCCGTCACTTTTACTCCTGCCTCTACGGCGTCCAGGGCTTTTCCGTTCTTGCTTAACACTTCCCAGGCTCCTTTGTTGGCGGCGATACCGGCGTCCCAGGTGGAGATCACGATGGGAGAATCCATTACCGGGGCCGGAAGGGCGGCCGCTGATGCGGAAGAGCCGGGTTGAGCGGATTGGGCGGCGGCCTTTTTTCCCAGGAATAAACCTATGGAGCTAAATACGGAGGATTGCAGAAATTTACGACGATTGAACATATTTATATAGTGCTGTTTTTATTGATGAATTTTTCCAGGTTTTTGCGCGCCCGCTGCCGGATCTTATTTTGCAGGATGGGGGTCCATCCGAACAATACACCGGGAATGCCTAATGCCTGGCGGCTCCATCTCCACAAACTAAAATTATCCTGGTGTTCGGCGATCTTGCCTCCGCTGAATTTAAACCAGGCTTTCCCTTTATTGACTACCCGCCGGCCTGTCGCCGAAAAAGTGTAAGAGGCTACCCAATGACAGGAACCATAGCTTTCACCGGCGGGATCCGGCGAAGCTGACTCCAACTGAATATTGCTAAAGTTCATTTCCAGATCTTTAGCGCTGGTGAGCAACATTTCCCACATAGCGCGGGCCTCGCGTCCTTCCAGGTTCTCGAAAACAGGGTCATAAAAAAACACATTCTCCTGGTAACAATCCAGCATGCCCTTCCAGTCCCGCTGTTGAAAACAGGTATAAAATACCTTTATTAATTGTTCCTCTTCGCTCATAAAATAATCACTGAGGGATTAATGGACTTTGCCTAATTTGGTCTAACCTGGACGGAGTCCAGTTAGCAGACGAGGCCAAGGCCTCGTCTGCCGACATTAGCGGAATTACGGCAAAAAATTATATTTCGACAATTTTTTTGCCGTAATTCAATTAGAAAACTAAAATTAGCAGATAAAATGAGAAAACTTCTTTTTTCCCTTCTTTTTTCCGTCGGTTGTATCATTGCCTATAGCCAGGGGACCAGCCAGGACAGCGTCTGGATCCGGGATAACTATTATAAAATAGAGCGGATGATCCCTATGCGGGACGGAGTAAAATTATTCACTTCCGTCTATATTCCGAAAGATACGACCGAACAACACCCTATCTTACTGACCCGCACTCCTTATTCCTGCGCTCCTTATGGAGAAGACAAATGGAAAAATTTCATGGCCGGCTATTTACGCTATTATTTACGCGAAGGGTATATTATGGTGACACAGGATGTCCGTGGCCGCTGGATGAGCGAGGGGCAATTCGTAGATGTGCGTCCCTTTATAAAAGATAAGAAATCAAATACGGATGTTGACGAAGCCAGTGATACTTACGATGCCATCGACTGGATGGTGAAGAATCTTCCGCACAATAGCGGCAAGGTGGGTGTGTTCGGGATCTCTTATCCTGGTTTTTATTCGACGATGGCCGCTGCCAGCGGGCACCCGGCCCTGAAGGCAGTTAGTCCGCAGGCTCCCGTTACGGATTGGTTCATGGGGGATGATTTCCATCATAACGGGGCTTTCTTCCAGATGGACGGATGGGATTTTTATTCCTCTTTCGGCAAACCCAGGCCCCAGCCTACCACGGTCGGGCCTGACGGCTATAACTTCAATTCCAAGGACAATTATCAATGGTACCTGCAGACAGGCGCTTTGAAAAACATACTGAAACTGACCGGGGACAGCATTGCCTTCTGGAAAGATCTGTATCAGCATCCCAATCTCGACGAATGGTGGAAGGCGCGTAATGCCCGGGTGTCCATGTACAATGTTCAGCCTGCTATCCTGGTAGTCGGGGGCTTATTCGATGCAGAAGATTGTTATGGTGCCTGGAACCTATACAAAGCGATCCACAGTCAGAGCCCGTCCACCAATGGCCATATCGTCATGGGCCCCTGGTATCATGGAGAATGGGCGTCCAATGACGGTACTCACCTGGGGAATGTACAATTCGGCAGCAATACTGCTTTCTGGTACCAAAATAATATTGAAATCCCTTTTTTCAACTATTATCTGAAGGGCAAGGGCGCAGCGCCCAACCTGGCGGCCGCCACTATCTTTTTCAGCGGCGAGAATAAGTGGAGGGCTTTCTCCCAATGGCCGGCGGCGGAGAAAAAGGATGTCTCTTTCTACCTGCAACCTGACGGCGGCTTATCCCGCGATGTGCCTGCAGCGAAGAACAATTTCAGCGAGTATGTCAGCGATCCGGCCCATCCTGTCCCCTATACGGAGGATGTTCATTTCCACCGGACCCGGGAGTATATGACCGATGACCAGCGATTTGCCTCCAGACGTACGGATGTGTTAACCTTCCAGACACCGGCGCTGACGGAAGATCTTACCCTGGCCGGGCCGGTGATCGCCGATCTGAAAGTAAGCCTCAGCAGTACGGATGCGGATTTCGTGGTGAAGCTGATCGATGTGTTCCCGGATGACTTTGCCTATGGCAATGAGCCTGTAGAAACGAACCGGAGGGAGATTTCGAAGACCTACCCGATGGGAGGGTACCAGATGCTGGTGCATGGGGAGGTGATGAGAGGAAGGTTCCGGGAGAGTTGGGAAAAACCAGTTCCTTTCAAGCCTGGTAAGATCGAGACGGTCCGCTTTGCCGTGCCGGATGTGGCGCATACTTTCAAAAAAGGCCACCGGGTGATGGTGCAGGTGCAGAGCAGCTGGTTCCCCCTGGTAGACCGCAATCCGCAGAAATTCGTGAATATCTATACCTGTGATGACAGCGATTTTCAGAAAGAGACGATCCATATCTATCATGACAGCGAGCATCCGTCCCAACTGATCCTGCCGGTGCTACCCGCCACCCCCTAAAGGGGGAGTTTTAAAGAGATTATTAAACAACTTATATGCGCGACCTTATCCTCCTTTTAAAAAAATCCCTTTTGCTGGCGGTCTGGCTGCCTTTGCTGTGCAGCGCCCAGGCGCCCAATTTCGTAAGAGACAACTACACTAAGAAAGAGGTGTATATTCCCATGCGGGACGGGAAAAGGCTGTATACCATCATTTACAGTCCGAGGGATGAAAGCCATCCTTATCCTTTCCTGATGGAGCGTACCCCCTACTCTGCCGGTCCATACGGGGACAGCGTCTACAAGGGATCGCTGGGACCTAATTCAGCCCTGTTGCAGGAGAAATACATCTTTGTATACCAGGACGTGCGGGGCCGGTATATGAGCGAAGGGGACTTTGAAGAAATGACCCCGCATAAGGAAGGGAAGCAATCCAACCAGGAGACGGATGAAAGTTCGGACACCTGGGATACGGTAGACTGGCTGCTGAAGCATATCCGGAATAACAATGGTCGTGTGGGGATCTGGGGAATCTCTTATCCGGGATTCTATGCTTCCGCTTCGTTGCCGGATGCTCATCCGGCCATTAAAGCCGTATCTCCGCAGGCACCGGTCACCGATGAATTCATCGGCGATGATGCTAATCACAACGGGGCTTTCTTTTTGCTGGACAATTTTGACTTTGATAATTTTTTCGATAGTAGGCGGCCCACTCCTGTAAAAAATTACGAGGGCAATATTTTCAGGGCGGATATCCAGGATGCTTACCAGTTCTTCCTGGACCTGGGTCCTCTTAAAAATGCCAATGGCCCTCAATACTTCAATAACCAGGGGAAAATATGGAATGAATACATGGGGCACTCCACCTATGATGCTTATTGGAAAGCGAGGAATATCCGGACGCACCTGAAAAATATCCGGCCGGCGGTGCTGGTGGTGGGCGGTTGGTTCGACGCGGAGGATATGTTCGGCGCCCTGCGTACTTACGAGGCGATCGAACAGCAATCTCCCCATAATGACAATCATATCGTCATGGGCCCCTGGACGCATGGCGGCTGGGGCGCGGGATCCTGGAACCAGTTCGGCATCCTGGATTTCCAGCAGAATGTCAATGAGGTCTATCACCAGATCGAGACGAAGTTCTTCAATCACTACTTAAAAGATAAGGACACTTTGGACCTGGCGGAAGCCACTGTCTTTGAGACGGGGGCGAATCAGTGGAAGAAGTACCCTACCTGGCCTCCGGCGGAAGCCAGGCCGGTAAAATTTTACCTCCGGGCGGGGGGAAGGCTGTCGACTGAGGGGAAAGCGGCGGCTCCGGGAGCGAGGGGTGCTGGTGCCGGTTCGACGGCTTCGGGAGGCAAGGGTGCAGCGCAGGCGGGCGCCGGTTCGGCGGCCTTCGATGAATATGTCAGCGATCCGGCCCACCCGGTACCCTATATCGATGGGGTGCGTGGGGGGAGGGACAACCAGTATATTGTCACCGACCAGCGATTTGCTGCCCAAAGGCCGGACGTGCTGGTCTACCAGACGGATGTGCTAACCCGGGATCTTCGGGTCACCGGCAGGCTCAAAGCCGACATTTTTATGTCCGCCTCGGGTACGGATGCCGACCTGGTGGTCAAACTGATCGATGTGCTGCCTGAAAAAGAGGAAGGCGCTGCCGTCACGCTGCCAGTCGGTTATCAGCGAATAGTAAGGGCCGATGTCTTCCGCTGTAAATTCAGGAAGAGCTATGAGAAGCCGGAGCCACTCGTCCCGGGCCTCGCGACGGAAATATCCTTCGACCTGAACGAGATCGCCCATACCTTCAAAAAGGGGCATCGCATCATGGTGCAGCTGCAAAGCAGCTGGTTTCCCCTGGTGGATCTGAATCCCCAGACCTTTGTCAATATACCCACCTGTAAAAAAGAAGATTTTCAAAAAGCGACGATCCGGGTCTATCATGATGGAGCGCATGTGTCGGGGATTGTGCTGCCGGTGCTGGCGGACTAAATGTCCGCCGGGGGGCCTCGGACCCGTGGTCCGAAATTTTTTTTGCCCTCTTCTGGGGTAATGCTTAAATTTAAGCAGAGTATCCTCATTTTCTCACCTAAATAACATCTCATGGAATCAACTATCTCCATCGAACAGTTCAGGGAGGAATTGCAATCCTGGAAGAAAGAGCTCGCCTCCATTAAAGAAGAGATCCGCGATTTTGAACGCCACCTGGAAAAACTCGCTACCAAAAAATTACCCAAAGATCTTTTAGCAGAAGTGGAGCATTTTCAAAACCTCTTTATTTGCCAGAAAGAGGTGATCGACAAACTCCGGCATGATCTCCCCGACTCCCGGAATAAGGTAGAACATATCTTCCACGATCTCCGGGAATCAGCGCGGGAAGAGAACTGGGAATCCAGTACAGATGAGCTGGAAGAACGAATGGACACGTTCCGGAAAATTTACATCGAAATCAAACAGGATTTTCGCCGCTTTGATGAGGATTGGACGTAGTTTTCTTATTTTCGTCCTATGAGAATACACTTACGTCCCCTTCTTCTCCTTGTCGTTCTATGTGCAGGGAGCTTCCTACGTGCGCAACAACCAGCCATTATTCCTAAACCGGTCAGCACGACCTGGCTGGATGGTCATTTTATGATTGACAAGAATACGGTCCTGGTAGCCGAGCCTTCGGAAGCCTCGTCCACCGGCTTCTTTAATAGTTACCTGGAGCAGGTCTATGGAGTACACCTGCGGGTTGTCGCCCCTGACCGGCAGCCTGCCGGTGATTATATCCTGCTTTCTACTGCTGTTGACGGGGAGAACATTACCAATGGCGGAGCTTCAAATCCGATCGGCGCTTCCGCAGAGGAGGGCCGCTACTCCCTGAAAGTAAATTCCGGGTCCATCGTCATTATCGGGGCCACCCATTCCGGGACCTTCTATGGGATCCAGACCCTGATACAACTGCTGCCGGTGAGCCCTTATGTGGCCCTGGCTTCGGGACCGGCCGTACGTGCTTCCGGGGGGCTTTCTATTCCCGCGGTAAGCATCGAAGACTATCCCCGTTTTGGTTACCGGGGATTACACCTGGACGTAGGCCGCCATTTCTTCCCGGTGGACTTTATAAAAAAATATATCGATTATCTCGCCCTTCATAAGATGAATTATTTCCACTGGCACCTCACCGAAGACCAGGGCTGGCGGATCGAGATCAAAAAATATCCCAGGCTGACCGAAATAGGCTCCTGCCGCAGCGGAACGATCATCGGCCATTATCCCGGCACGGGCAATGACAGCACCCCTCATTGCGGGTATTATACCCAGGAAGAGATAAAGGATGTGGTGAAATATGCCGCGGACAGGTATATCACTATTCTCCCCGAAATTGAATTACCGGGCCATTCTTCTGCGGCGCTGACAGCCTATCCCTGGCTAGGCTGCACCGGCGGTCCCTACCAGGTGCAACAGACCTGGGGAGTATTTAAGGACGTCTACTGTGCAGGTAATGACAGCACTTTTAAATTCTTAGAGGATGTATTGGATGAAGTGATCGCCCTCTTCCCTTCTAAGTACATTCATATCGGCGGGGACGAATGTCCCAAAGACAGTTGGAAGGCCTGCCCCAAATGCCAGAAACGAATCAAGGACAACGGGCTGAAAGACGAGAATGAGCTGCAGAGCTATTTCGTGCAGCGGATAGAAAAATACATCAATTCCAAAGGCCGGCAGATCATCGGCTGGGATGAGATCCTCGAAGGTGGGCTGGCGCCTAATGCGTCCGTGATGAGCTGGAGGGGCGAAAAAGGAGGCATCGATGCCGCCAAACAGAATCATGACGTCATCATGACCCCGGGAGAATATGTCTATTTCGACCATGCCCAATTACAAAACGAAGACTCCGTCACCATCGGAGGATACCTGCCCCTGCAAAAAGTCTATAGCTATGAGCCTGTACCAGCGGGATTGACGGCGGAGCAGGCCAAACATGTCCGGGGAGCGCAGGCCAATGTATGGAGTGAGTATATGTCGAATCCCCGTAAGGTGGAGTACATGATCTTCCCCCGGCTGAGCGCTCTCAGCGAAGTGCTGTGGAGCCCGAAAGAACAACGCAACTGGCCGGATTTCGAAGAGCGCCTGCAAACGCAATACATTCGTTATGCACTCTGGAAGGCTAATTTTTACCATGCTTATATGCCTCCTAAAGACACGCTGGTACGGGAAAAGCTGGCGCAGTGGCAGGACAGCAAGTTCGGTCTGCTGATGCACTGGGGGACGTATAGCCAGTGGGGTATCGTGGAAAGCTGGAGTATCGCTCCGGAAGACGAAGGCTGGGAGGTACGGAGAGGCCCTTATAGCGCCAGCTATTATGATTATGTGAAAGCCTATGAAAATTTACAGACCACCTTCAATCCCGTGAAGTTCGACCCGGCCAAGTGGGCGACGGCGGCTAAGGAGGCTGGCATGAAATACGTGGTCTTCACGACCAAGCATCACGACGGGTTCTGTATGTTCGACACGAAGCAAACGGATTATAAGATCACGTCTTCCAAGTCGCCATTTGCCTCCAATCCCCGGAGCAATGTCGCCAAAGAGGTATTCGACGCTTTCCGGAAGGAGAATTTTATGATCGGGGCTTATTTCTCGAAGCCGGACTGGCATAATGAAAATTACTGGTGGCCTTATTTCCCTCCGAAAGACCGGAACGTGAACTATGACCCGGCGAAACATCCCGAACACTGGAAGGCCTATAAAGATTTTACCTATAACCAGATCGAAGAGCTGATGACGGGTTATGGCAAAATGGATCTGCTCTGGCTGGATGGGGGTTGGGTGCGCCCTCTTTATACGGTGGATCCTTCCGTAGACTGGCAGAAGAGCATTCCCTATGACCAGGATATCGATATGGCGCGGATTGCCGGCATGGCCCGGACCCATCAGCCCGGCCTGATCGTCGTCGACCGCAGCGTCGGGGGAGAGTATGAGAACTATACCACGCCCGAGCAACAGGTGCCCACCCATCCTATGGAAGATCCCTGGGAGTCCTGTCTTACCATGGGGAATTCCTGGAGTTATGTTCCGAAGGACCATTACAAGTCCTCTACGGAGCTGATCCATTTACTGGTAAAGATCGTTTCCCGGGGAGGCAATTTCTTATTGAATGTGGGCCCTTCTCCGGAGGGAGATTGGGATGACACGGCATACAGCCGTCTGAAAGAGATGGGCGCCTGGCTGAAGATCAATGGGGAAGGCATCTATAACAGTAAACCGGTACGTCCCTGGTCTTCCGGCAATGTCTATCTCACCCAGTCCAAGGACGGCGCCAGCGTATATGCCTTCTATTTAGGAGCTTCCAAAGAGGTGGTCCTACCTGCAGAGGTGGCGATCGAAGGATATAAATTCAATCCGAAGAGCCGGATCAGCCTCCTGGGCTTTAAAGGGAATTTGAAAAGCCGGCAGGAGGGGAAAAAACTGATCATTACCATCCCTGCCAAACTACAGAATAAGGCGATTGCCGAGCATGCAGTGGTCTTTAAGATCAGTTCTTAGATGGATAATTTTAAAAAAAGAAAAAGGGCAGGATAGACATCCCGCCCTTTTTTAATGCTAAGAATAATAACCTTTTATTCTTGACTTGCAAAATATACCAACAGAGTTGAGTAGTTTATTTGTCCCACCAAACGTGAGAGGTCATCAGGTCTCCGCCCGGAATGGCATCATGGGCTGCCTTATAGTTCACGGGGTTCGTATTCGCTTCGTCCAGCGGATAAGGGAACCGGCGCGGAATAGTGGCGCCTGTAGCATTACCCGGGTAGTTAACCGGCGTCAGCACAGGAAACCCGCTTCTTCTCCAATTGCTCCAGGATTCGTAAAAATCCAGTGAGGTCGTCACATGGAGCCAGTATTGGGTATTGATCATTGCCAATCCATTGGCTGCAACATAAGGGTTGGCCGTTACGAATGTTTCGGCAGTTGCATCGCTGATGGCAGCGGCCGGATCATACTGGCTCAGGTAGGTGATGGCAGCCTTTACGCCGTCATGATAATGCTGGGCCGGATTGCCACCGATGCCAAAGCGGGCAGCGGCATCGGCCAATAACAATTCAGACTGCGCATAGGTCAGGACAAACGTAGGCCCGTTCCTTTTGATCAGCGCAGGGGCCGGAGAGGAATAGTCTGTGAAGCTGGTGAAGCTGGGATCCGATCCGATGGTCTGGCCGGGGATACCGCTCAGGTCTTTTCCATTGGGCATCCCTTTCTGAACAGACGGATCTGAATTAGCGGCGGGGTTCTGCGTTTTTGATACGTCTGTCGTATACAGATTCGTCACGGCTACTTTGGATAAGCGGGGGTCACCAGCGGATTTAAGCATATTGATAAAGGTCGCCGACCATCTTGTATAATAATTCTCCTGTCCGCCGTCCCCTAAAAGGATCTGGCTATTCCTGTTCTGCGTAGCACGGCCTCCGGTTGCGTCACCGAGGATGTACGCATTGTCGGCATTGCTGGTCATTGTTTTTCCCTGTACTTTGGTTACATAGGTCTGGGCCGTGGCAGGATCGACTTTCACCAGGCGCATAGCGATCCGTAATAAGAGGGTATTGCCGAATTTCTGCCAGCTGGCGATATTGCCTTTGTAGATGACGTCGCCGGAAGGCTGGTCGGCAGCAGGGTCTAGCTGGGAAGTAGCATTGTCCACTTCTTTTAACAGATCGGTATAGATAGAATCCTGGGAATCGTATTTGGGGAAGAAATCCCCGTTATAGTAGCCCATGCCGGCGTTGAAATAAGGCACATCTCCATAAAGGTCCGTCAACCGCTCCAGCATCAGCGCCCGGAGAATGCGGGCAATCTGGTGCAGGTTCTTATATTGTGCTTTACCGGTGGTAGATTGTACGATATCGACGATCGGCTTGATCTGCTCGGGATAGGCGCCATCCGAGCTAAAGCCCCAGTAAGCGGCGGTATAACCGTTATTGAGCAGGTATTTGTCGCCGGCCCAATAGCCGACCACGGTAGACAAGCCCTGCATCATGGTGGAGCAATAGATGAGGTTGGACCTCCAGGTGTCATAGGCGAAGTCCGTACTGCCAGTATAGCCCAGCTCGGCGGAGGTGAGCATGAAATTGGGGTCGAAATTCGTCTGGTTATAGGAAGCAGGGTTGGTGTTGATCTGCTCGAATTTTTTAGTACACCCTGTACTTAGCAGGCCCACCAGCGAAAGAAGCCCTGTAAATTTTATTAGTGAATTATTCATGATAAAAAGCGTTAGAATTTAAATAAATCAGAGTTTAAAATTCAGGTTCAGGCCGTAAGTCCTCGATGGCGGCACACCACCTAATTCCAGGCCCTGAGCGTTTGCCGTGAAAGCGGCTTCGGGATCGATGTTGTCGGTCTTCTTCATCAGGTAGAAGAGGTTGCGTCCCACCAGGCTGATGGTTGCGCCCTGAATCACGTTATTAAACAATTTTGCCGGCAGGGAGTAGCTGATGCTGATCTGGCGGAACTTGATAAAGCTGGCATCCTGCACGAAGAGCCTGGATACATTCGTTGCCAGCGTGCTGTAATAGGTGCCGGCATTAACGGGATTGGCGGTTGTCCCGAAGTTGCCTTCCCGGTTGACCAAGGTGGCTTTATGCAACCCGAAAAGATATCCGTAGAAATCAGTGGCAGAGAATACTTTTCCGCCAAATTTCCCGTCGATCAGGAAGGAGAGGCCCAGTCTCTTATAGGTAAATTCGTTGTTCCAGCCGCCGATCCATTTGGCATAAGCCGATCCGAAGGCCTTGAGATCGCCCTGTACCGGGATATTCGTCAATGGGTCCACTACGATGGTCTTGCCGGAAGCGTCGTATTTATAATCGAATGCCATTACCTGATCGGCAGCTTTGCCCACCACATCCTGGGTAAAGCCATTGCCGGTGCGGGAGGTTCCCACCGCCAGCGAGGTGGCGCCAGCAGCCAGGGTGATCACTTTGTTGTTATTAATGGAGCCATTAGCGGTGCTGGTCCAGTTAAAGTCCTGCGTTTTAATGATAACGCCTGATACCAATGCTTCAAAACCCTTGTTCTGCAATTCGCCGATATTCAGCACGGCGCCTACATAACCGGAGGAGATGGAAGCGGGAGCAGGCAGGATCTCATTGGTTGATTTCTTGCTGTAATAAGTCAGATCGAAGCTCAACCGGTTGCGGAGAAACTTCAGTTCCGTTCCGATCTCGAACTCTTTGGCTTTGGAAGCCTGCAGGGAGCTGTTAGGCACGCTGGTATTGGAGATCGTGCCCAGGGGCAGGCCATTCAAGGTGGCTGAATTGAAGGTATAGCTCAGCTGTGTCTGGTAGGGCGTGGTAGCCTGACCGACTACGGCATAACCGGCCCGCAGCTTACCGAAGTTGAGCCAGTCGCTCTTCAACACGTCCGAGAAGATGAAGGAGCCGCTTACGGAAGGATACAGGACATTGAGCTTATTATTTTTCCCCGGTGTAGCGAGGGTAGAGAACCAGTCATTCCGGAGGGAGCCGTTCAGATAAAGAAGGCCTTTATAAGCCAGCTCAGCGGTACCGTATACGGAGTTGACCTGCTGGTCGCTGGGGAAATAATTAACTGTTTTATTCTGTGTAGCGTTCAGGATATTATATACGAAGGGAACGGCAAAGTGGTCGCCGGCATTCGTATACATATCGGATTTCGTCCGGCGGTAGCTGGCGCCTACATTGGGCGTGATGGTGAAATCATGCGTCACATTGAAAGTTTTTCCAACCAATCCGTCTATGTTGAGGTCGGAGAAGCTGGTGCTCTGTTCCGTGATGGCGCCATAAGCCCGGTAAGCCGTTCCATTGGGAACAACGGCCTTATAATGGTCGTTGTAGGAATCACGTCCCACGCGGCCCTGTATAAAGAGACCGTTGTCGAAAGTGTAGCGCAGGTTGGCGGAAGAGATCAGGCGGTCCCGATCGGTGTTGTTGATAAAATTCTTTGCGGCAAACCAGGGATTGGTCGCATAGGCATTCTGGGAGTAGGCATATTCGGTGCCATCGGGGTTGCTGGTTTTCTTCAGCACATCGACGTCGAGGCTGGTCGGCAGGAACATGACATTGAAGTTGGCATTACCCGCGCCGTCCGATAAGAAGGGCCTGTTCTTCGCCTGTTCGAGTATGTAATTCATCCGGACGTCGATGGCCAGGTGTTTGTTAAAGCTATAATTACCCGACAGGTTAAAAGATTCCCGGTTCAGGCCTGAATTGGGAACAACGGACTCGTTGGTGACGTCATTGGCGGAGAAGCGGATGGCGCCTCCTTCGAAGGTCTTGTTGAATGCCACGGTATTGGTAAACGTCGATCCGGTGCGATAGAAGTTCTGCAGGTTGTTCTTCTGCGCCACGTAAGGGCGGGCCACCCCATCGAACTGGACCACGCTGGAACCGTCGAGCTTAGCGCCATAGCTGGATTGACCGGAAGTGAAAGCGGAAGCCTGATCTGGTGATTTAAGATTATTGCTTCCCTGTCCATATACGTATTGCCAGTGGCTAGGATTGAGGATGGTCTCCGCCACGGCATTGGAATTTACTTCGATGCTGTTGTTCTTTGCGCTCTTGGTAGTGATCAGGATAACACCGCCTTTGGCGCGGTAGCCATAGAGAGCGGAGGCTGCGGCGCCTTTCAGCACAGAGATCGTTTCGATATCATCCGGGTTGATATTGCCCATGGCATCTCCCAGATCGGGAGCATTATCGTACTGGGAACCCATATTACCGGTACCGTTGCCGGTCGTACCGCTGGGCTGGTTCTCGATAGGCACGCCATTGATAACATACAAAGGCTGGTTGGTCTGACCCAGGCTGGAAACGCCGCGGATGATGACATTGGAAGAGGCGCCGGGTCCGCCGGATATGCCGCTTACATTCAAGCCGGCTACTTTGCCTTCCAAAGAGTTCAGCACGTTCACTTCACGGGCTTTGGTCAGCTCTTCCCCTTTGACTTCCGTAACGGAGTATCCCAGGGATTTCCTTTCCTTCTTAATTCCCAGGGCCGTTACCACCACTTCCGTCAATTGCTGATTAGAGGCGGCCAATACTACTGTAATCGCAGTCTCCTCCCCTACCACGACTTCCTTTGTCTGGTAACCGATAGAAGAGAAAATGAGGACATCGCCTTTGTTCGCCTGGATCGTAAAAACGCCGCCGATATTCGTGGAAGCGCCTCTTTTAGAACCTTTGACCGTTATGCTGATCCCTGAAAGCGGTTTGCCATCGCTGGACGTAACTTTTCCAGCAATGGGATCCGCTGCGATCTTCTCCTTTGCAGTTTCCGGTTCATTACCGGAAAAAGCTGGCACCAGGCTGGCCGCGTTCAGATCGTTATCGGAGGTATTCTTACCAGAGAGGATGACGAAGGTCTTGTCATTGATCTTTTTGAATTTCAGCCCGGTATTCTTCAACACCTGGTCAAGGGTCTTTTCAACGTTGTCGTTGTTTCCTTCGAGCGGGTTGACCAATTTATCGCCGAGAGATTGTTCGGAAAACAGGAAGTAGATGCCCCTTGTTTTGTTCAATTCCTTCAGGACAGTGAACAGGCTTTGTTTCTGAGAGGTTTCGTCCGCCCGGTACTTGTTTTCCAGGCTTTTTTGTTGCACCGTTGGTTTGTTCCTACCCGCGTACGCATATGTACTTTGTGAACGGGCAGGAGCCAGACAAACCACGCCCATAAAGCAGCCGAGCATAGCGCGGCTAAAGCTTAAATTTCTCATTTTTTGCAGCGTTAAGTTTTAATGAAAGATTAGTCTTGAATGATCCCTGAATGGTAGTTTTGAATGATCGTGAAACTTAGTTTTGAATGACCTTTTGAATATCTTATGAATGTCGTTTTATAAGTATATTATTTCCCTCGCGCACCACTTCAAAATCGGAGGTAGCTTCCAGCGCCTGCAGCAATACTTCCAGGTTATCGTTCGGTAAGATGCCGGAGATGGTCTTGTCGCCGATGCTGTCGTCGGCGAGCTGTACGGTGACGCCGTAGTGTTCGTGTATGATCTTTACCAATTCGCGTACCGGGGTGTTATCAAAAAACAGTTTGTGTTCTTTCCAGGCCAGGACGCTGTCGTTCTTCACCTGCTTCTTTTCCAGTTGTGCGCTACGATATTCCACGAAATCGCCCGGTATCATTTTCAGTTCTTTGCCTTCATTGGTATGTAGGATGACACTTCCTTCCTTCAGCATGATATTGGCTTTGTCCCGTCTGTTGACCACGTTGAACTGGGTGCCGGTAACGATGATATCGAAATGATCGGTATGTACGACGAAGCGGCTTTTCAGGGGCGTCTTACTGACATGGAAAAAAGCTTCGCCGGCGAGCCATACTTCGCGGTCTTTTCCATCTTTCCAGCCGGTGGAATAAGTGAGCTTACTATCTGCATTCACGATGACTTCCGTGCCGTCCGGTAATTGGTTGGTCCGTATTTCTCCATAGGCGGTGCGGAGTTCGGAAGGGTGTGTCAGGCGGAGGTAGCCGATGCCGAGTCCTGCCAGCAGGAGAACACAGGCTGCCGCCACCCACCAGCGTCGTTGAGGCATCCGGGTTATTTTAGACTGGCTTTCAGCCAAACGGATCTTTTCTAATAAGAGGCTTTCCGTATGCGTAATCTGCCCGGGAGAAAAACTGATTTCTTCGAGGCGTACCGATTGCAGGAATTCAACGGCCTGCTCTATCCGGGTCAGGTGGCCGGGGTTGGCAGCGACCCACTGATCCCATTGTCGTATAGCACGGAGATCCGTTTTGAAATACCAGGAAAGGAATGACTCATCACACAAAAGATCTTCTACTCCGGCATAATTTTTCGACATACAAAAATATTTCCTCTATATAAGAAGTGCCGGAGAAGGAATTTCTGTAATGTTCTTTTGAAAAATTTCTTTTTTGAAAGGTATGCAGCATTCCGGAGGAGATCATGAATTGTTCGAGAACAGGAGATTACCGAGAGTCCTCTCTCGGTCGCGACGCATTCAACAAATAAGGGGGCGTGCGACATGTTGCGCAAGAAAGCACGCCCCCTTATTTGTTGTCCCACCACACACGCGAGGTCATCTTATCTCCATTGCTCAGGCGGGAGACGGCTGTGTTGTAGTTAGCAGTGTTATTAGAGGCTTCGGCGGGGGGATAGGTGAAGCGGCGGGGAATGGCGCCACCGGTAACATTGCCGGGATAGTTGACGGGAGTGAGGGAAGGATATCCACTTCTTCTCCAGTTGGCAAAGCATTCGTTCTCATCCATAAATCCTGCCACCCAATACTGTTCGTTGATCTGCTGCAGACCCAGGGCCGGGTCATAGGGATGGGCATTCAGCCAGGTGTCGATGAGCGTACCGGAAGGCCCGGCCCCTGCCTGTGCGGCCAGTTGCTGCATCGCCGCTTTTACGCCGGTCATATAATATAAAGCCGGGTCACCGCTGATCCAGCCCCGCCGGGCGGCTTCCGCCAATAATAACTGCGTCTCTGCGCAGGTGAGAAAAAAGCTGGGGGCATCCAGGCGGGAGAAAGTATACCGGTTGACAACAGAATAATTATTCTGGTTACCGGGCCAGTTGGGCGCTTTTACCAGATCGCGGGGACTTCCGCTGTTCGGAGGATCATAACCGCCCGGCTGTCCCAGTTGGCGTATAAATCCCGTATCCCCTTTATCAGCAGGAAGGCCGGGGTTGGCGCATACGGTCGCCAGGTAAGGAAGACGGGGATCGCCGGCGTCCCGGAGGAAGTTTATAAAAGTCTCATGGAGCCGGTAGCCATTGGGGTCGTTGCCCAACAGGATTAGTCCGTTGCCGTTAGTAACAGGCGTGCCGGTCACATTCTGATGTAACAGGATGGCGTTATCAGCATTGGTTGCCATCACGCCCATCTGAACGGCTGTCTGCACCCATTGCTCCGCCGTGGCGGGATCCACCTTACTGAGACGCATGGCGACCCTCACCATTTCCGATGCCGCAAATTTCTTCCAGGCGAGGGGATCGCCTCCATAGAGCAGATCGGCGGAACCGATGGTATTCGTTTTCCCGGGATCCAGCTTAGCAGCGGCGTCCTGCAATTCATGCAGGAGATCCTGGTAGATATCCTGTTGCTTATCATATACGGGAGAAGTAATGCCGGAGATATATCCCAGGCCTGCCTGGAAATAAGGGCAATCTCCGTACATATCGGTCAGGCGCTGGAACATAAAGGCCTTGAAGATGCGGCCAATCTGGTAAAAGTTGCCCTGGGCGGTATCTTTTCCGGTGTGTTGCAGCACATCGACTATATTGACGATAGCGTTAGGATAATTCTGGTCCCAATAGGCCGA
>DASWFF010000093.1:0-25776 GCA_036394375.1 Puia sp. | reverse complement strand
TGCGCGGGGGAGGCCGACGATAGGAGGCCGCCGCGCAGCTACCCGCCGGTTCGGCCTTAATATCTGCCGGAGCGAAGCGGAGGCAAAATCAAACAGACAGGCGGCCGGGCACTTGCGGGTGGCGGACAAAATGAGGCAGCGGGTGGACGGGGCCTTAGCCCCGGACACGAGAGCTGCCCGAACGAAGGCAGGGGGAGCTGCAAGGGGCGTGACAGGTGGGCAATTGATAGAGCCGGATTGAAGGGCAAGGATTAACAATGCGGGGACCACCTGGCGCGGCGCTTGCCGAACCCTGCCGGAGTGAGACCGCTCTTCCCGAGTGTCATTAGGGCTTAGAAGTGTCTGCAGGGCTTAAAAGTGTCTGCAAAGTTTAAAAGGACCAGCAAACGTAAAAGTGGCTTCAAGTCCTACAAGTGGTTCACGGCTTAGAAGTGTCTTCATGAGTTGTCCCTATATAGGTCAAGTAACGAATATTACTAGTGCTTAATTTTAGGTATCACAGAAAGGTGCTGCCTCATGTCTTTTTGGCATTCTTGCCAGGTAGCAACGGAACAGACAGCGCATTTTTCCCGCCCATAAATTTTGTTTTCGTGAACCGGGAATTGCTGCGCATGTGCCACTTTCGGACATCTTGCCAATTCTCTGTGGCACGCAATATTTGGAGGATTTTAGTACCATCGTTCACCCTGACTTCAGCGGGTAATAGGCGGTGTGAATGCTACAGACAAATCGGCATAAGAGCTCTAAAGAAATCACCTCACCGTATTCTGTATAGGCTCCGTACCCGACAAGTGCGTAATTTTAGTGATCGGTTGACCTTAATAGTGGGTATGGAAAGTGAGAGAGAAGAAGGCATAGATCCCCTGGCGGCTGACCAGGAGGAGCAGGAGCAAGCTGTTCTAAAACCTGCAAAGGTTATGGAGCTGCTAAAAGTGCAAGGCATAGTCATCAACTATGCAGAGGCAGAACTCGTTGGACAGCTCCTGCACCAACTTTCAAATATCATTGTATCTAAATTCTTACAAAATGAGCAAGATCGCTGATTTATACATCCGGGTGAGCACGGATGAACAAGCTGACAAGGGGTATAGCCAACGCAACCAGGAAGAAGTACTACGCAAATATTGCTCGATCAACAATATAACGGTGCGTCAGGTGATTTTTGAAGATCATTCCGCCAAATCATTCAACCGCCCGGAATGGAAAGCCCTGTTGCTGTCCTTAAAGCGGAAAAAGCATAGTTCCGACCTGGTGCTATTTACCAAATGGGACCGGTTTAGCCGCAATGCGGGGGATGCCTACCAGATGATCAACGTACTACGCCGGCTGGGTGTTGAACCCCAGGCCATCGAACAACCCCTGGATCTATCCATCCCGGAAAATAAAATGATGCTGGCCTTCTACCTGGCCGCCCCCGAGGTAGAGAATGACCGGCGGGCTATGAATATATTCTTCGGCATGCGCAGAGCGATGAAAGAAGGCCGTTATATGGGTCTGGCGCCCATTGGATATACGAATAAGGCGGATGAAAAAGGAAGGAAATATATAGCCCCTAAAGAGCCGCAGGCCACTATCCTGAAATGGGTATTCGAAGAACTGGCTAAAGGGGTTAACAATACCGAGAAAGTATTTAAGCTGGCGAAAGAGAAGGGGCTAACGTCTACAAAAAGTCACTTTTGGTTTGCCATTCGCAATCCGGTCTATTGCGGAAAAATATTCATCCCCCAACACAAGGACGAGGAAAGTCGGTTTGCAAAAGCGCAACATGAACCTATCATATCGGAAGCCCTGTTTTACAAAGTACAGGACGTCCTGGATGGCCGGGGCAGGATCTATAAAATAAAATCGGTCGTCAATGAGGACTTACCTTTGCGTGGCTTTCTGATCTGTCCTAAATGCGGGAAATTATTATGCGGCAGTTCCTCCCGGGGCAGGAGCCGGTATTATCCCTATTATCACTGTGTCGGTGACTGTACCTGCCGGTTCCGGGCGGATAAAGTCAATCAGCTCTTTGTAAGCGAGCTAAAGAAATATATCCCCCGGCCCGAGTTGAAAGAACTTTTCCGAACCAGTCTTACTAAGGCCTTCACCAGTCAATCCAGCACCCATCAGGGCGACCGCGTACAGTGGACCGCAGATATCAAGGACCTCGAAGCCAAACTGGCCAGAGCCCAGGATCTGCTTTTGTCCGGACAGATCGAACCGGAAGATTATCGTAATATGAAATCGGCCTATACCGAAAAACTGGTTCGGCTCCAGGTAAAGCTAGATACCCTGATCAAACACCCTACAGGCATCGACAGTTTATTAAAAGAAGGCCTGGACAATCTATTCCAGTTGGATAAAATCTATGAGAACGGCTCGATGGAGGTGAAACAACAGGTGATCGGTTCGATGTACCCCGAAAAATTGAGTTTTGACGGTGATCATCTTCGAACCACGCGCATCAATGAAGCGATCAGGATAATCTATATGATGAGCAACGACTTAGCTGAAAAAGAAAAAGGACTTAGCGAAAATATTTCCGCTAAGTCCTTTCAGGTGGAGGTGAGGGGATTCGAACCCCTGTCCAAACATATTCGCCAAAAGCTTTCTACATGCTTATTCCGGCATTGATTGTCGGGAAACCACAGGAACCGGACACACCGATGGCTTCCTTAGCTGAATGGTCTTAAGCAACAGTCACAGCCTTCTGTTGCAGCATCCCGTATTTTTTTTAAGTCGGCGGTGAAGCTTGGTAACAGGCTAACCTGCGACACGGCCCGAATGACTATCTAATCACTGATTAGGCAGCCATGGCATACGTAGTATTGCCATTTGAAGTTTGAGTATTCAGATTTACGTGCTAATTACCCAACGCACGGCATGCTTACACCTTCAAAGATCTATGCTGTCAAAACCAGGCACCCCCAAAAGACGACCACAGGTCGTCGGCCTAACCGAAGGTTACGGACGAGGAGGAGCAAGGAACGATGCTCCTCCGAAGTACTCCCATCATTAGAGCATTGCGATGCATGCTTCATGCATGTCATCGCAATTAGAGCCAGCTGCAAATGTACGAATTTTTTCTTATGCTGCAAAAGCTCCCTATTTAAACATCCTGAAAATATCCAATCCCAGCGCATACGCCATCAACGCAAACAACAGGATCATCCCCACCATCTGCGCATATTCGATGAACTTATCACTCGGCTTGCGGCCCGTGATCATCTCCACCAGCGTGAACAACGCATGTCCCCCATCCAGTGCCGGGATCGGCAACACATTCATAAACGCCAGCAGGATGCTGAAAATAGCCGTCAGCGTCCAGAAACTCTGCCAGTCCCACATCGAAGGGAATACATTGGCGATGCTTACGACACTGCCCAAGGAATCCTGCGTCTTCACTTCCTTGGAGGTAAAGAGCAGCTTCAGGTTCTTGATATAATTCGTCAGTGTCAGTACGCTCCGATGAATACCCGCAGGGATCGCTTCCAGGAAAGTGTAGTTGATCTGGCGGCTGCCCAGGATATCTTCCATCGATTTATAACCCACCCCGTTATTCCCTTTCTCGTCATAGGCCACAACGGCACGGACCGTATCCTTCCCATTCCGCAATACCGTCAGGGAGATGTTCTTACCCTTGAAGCTATCGAAGCTGAGATCCTTGATCATATCGGTAGACCATCTCACCGGATGGTCGTTGATGCCGATCAGCGTATCTCCTTTCTGAAGGCTCCCTTGCGTGAATTTAGCGGTAGGGAGGATAGTATCCACGATCAGGGGATACCGTACATAGGTGAATCCTCCCAGACGATTCTTATTCAATTGACCGATAAACCCGGCCGGAATGGTTAATTCCATCCGCTGCCCGTTCCTTTCGATCGTGATAGATTTAGCCTCGTTCATAATGATCTCCGAACCCACCGTACCTTGTCTCTCTACTTTCTTCCCCGCCACCGCAATGATCTTGTCCCCGTCCTGCATCCCTATTTTACGACCCAGGCTATCCGCATAGACCCCATATCGCAAATTAGCTGCAGGAACATAGCGGTCGCCCCAGGTCCACATGATCATGATGAAAATGACCAACGCCAATATTACATTCACCGTCACCCCTCCCAGCATGATGATCAGCCGCTGCCAGGCCGGCTTGCTACGGAACTCCCAGGGTTGCGGGGGTTGATTTAGCTGATCCTTATCCATACTCTCGTCGATCATACCCGAGATCTTTACATAACCGCCAAAAGGGATCCATCCCAGCCCATACTCCGTATCCCCCACCTTCTTCTTAAAAAGGGAAAACCACGGGTTGAAGAACAGATAGAACTTCTCTACCCGGCACTTAAACCACCTGGCCGGTAAAAAATGCCCCAGTTCATGCAGCACCACCAATATGGAAAAGGATAAAATAAACTGTAGTACTTTAACACCGACTCCGGACCAATCAATTGCTAATAGTGTCATATAGTGCAATCCGCCATCGGCGGAATTTAAATGTTTAGATAATGAATAGGTTCAAAAATAGGCAATATTTATTGGGAGGATCTATCAATTTAGAGCTTTATTAAGGATGCGGCAAAATTACGGGCCTCTCCATCGCTTTCAAAATATTCTTCCAGGGTAGGATGTTCTATGAACGGCACATGGTGCATAGTGCGTTCTACCAGGTCCGTCATATCCAGGAAGCCGATGCGGTTGCGCAGGAAAGCAAAGACGGCTATTTCATTCGCGGCATTCAGCACACAGGGGAGGTTTCCGCCTTTGAACAGGGCGTCCGTAGCCAGGGTCAGGTTGCGGAATGTCTTGATATCCGGCTCTTCGAAAGTGAGGGTGTTCGGCTTCTTAAAATCATAACGCGGAAATTTATTCGCAATACGCCTGGGGAATCCCAGGGCATATTGAATAGGAAGCTTCATATCCGGCATACCCATCTGGGATTTAATACTGCCGTCTTCGAACTGGATCATGCTGTGAATAATGCTCTGGGGATGGATCACCACCTGCACCTGGTCCGGTTGCAGATTGAACAGCCACTTGGCCTCGATCATCTCTAACCCCTTGTTCATCAGGGTCGCAGAGTCAATGGTGATCTTGGCGCCCATGCTCCAGTTGGGATGTTGCAGGGCATGGTCTCTTTTGACATTCACCAGGAAATTCGGTTTTTTCCCTAAAAAAGGCCCCCCGCTGGCGGTAAGAATGATCTTTTCGATCCTGTTCCGGGTCTCTCCCACCAGGCATTGAAAGATCGCCGAATGCTCCGAGTCCACGGGGATAATGGGCACCCTTTTATCCAGCGCCTTTTGCATAACGATATCCCCCGCAACGACCAGGGTCTCCTTATTGGCCAAAGCCACGGCCTTCCCATTCTCTATAGCGCATAAAGTAGGGCGCAGACCGGCAAAGCCGACAATGGCGGCCAGCATAATATCATATACGTCCATGGAAGCCACTTCCTCCAACGCTTTTTCCCCCGCGAAGACTTTAACAGGATGCGAAGCCAAGGCATTCTTCACCTTCTCATACTTCTTCTCCTCTCCGATAACGACGATGTCCGGCTTGAAATGGATAGCTTGGGCGATCAGCAGCTCGTCATTATTCTGCGCTGTCAGCACCTCCATGGAAAAGAGATCAGGATTGGCATCGATCACTTCCAGCGCCTGCTTTCCGATAGAGCCGGTAGAGCCAAAGAGCGCAATGCGTTTTTTTGATAGGCCGTTTGACATTCTTTAATAATTTCGGGTTTGTTCACACACCAACCAAACGATAAATTACTCAATATATTTTTCCAACTCACCGGCCAGTTTACGATCATTGCTCAGACGCGGCACTTTATTCTGCCCACCCAGCTTGCCTACCGATTTCATATAATCAATGAACCCATTTTTTTTAACCGGACGGATCTGCAGGGGCTGTAAAATATTGCCCGTGATCAGATCGTCATAATAGATATTTTTAGCGCGCAGGTTGGCATCCACCCTGATCGCAAACTCCCGGATATTGGCCGGTTTATTCTCGAATTCCACAAACCACTCATGATAGGATTTTCCACTTCCCTGCTGGATCATGGGCGCCACCGTAAACTCAGTGATATACAGCCCTTCCGCCTCTGCCGCCTTCATCAGGCTATATTCCACCTCCTCCCCTATCACATGCTCCCCAAAAGCGGAAATGAAATGTTTGATCCTTCCCGTTACCACCAGCCGGTATGGATTGACCGAGACGAACCTTACCGTATCCCCGATGCTATATCCCCAAAGACCCGCATTGGTGCTTACCACCAGGGCGTAGTTCTCTCCGGCCTTCACGTCTTTCAGGGAAAGGCGGGTGGGGTTGGGTGAAGATATTTCCGCGGCAGGAATGAATTCAAAGAAAATACCGCTATTGGTGTTCAGCAACAAACCCTCTTCCTCCCTGGAATCCTGGAATGCAAAAAAACCTTCGGAAGCAGGAAAAGTCTCAATAGTATCTATTTTTTTTCCAATGCTCTCGAGCAGCTTGGCTTTATAAGGCTCGAAGTTCACTCCCCCATGCACCAGTACAGAAAAAGAAGGAAAAATGTCCTTTATGGGCTTTCCGCTGACCTGTATGAGCCGGTCGAAATACATTTGTACCCAGGGTGGAATGCCGCTGATCAAGGTCATATCCTGCCGGATCGTTTCTTCCACGATCTTATCCAGCTTAGTCTCCCAATCTTCGATACAATTAGTTTCATACGAAGGAAGCTGGTTGGTCCGGAGATAACGGGGAACATGGTGATTCACGATACCGCTCAGCCGGCCTGTAGGGATTCCGCCGATCCGTTCCAGTTCGGGGGACCCTGACAAAAAGATCATCTTCCCATCCGAAAAAGCGGTGTTGCCCGTCGACGCCATATAACATAACAGGGCATTGCGGGCTGTATTGATGTGGTTGGAGATACTATCTTTCGTGATCGGAATGTATTTCACCCCGCTGGTGGTGCCGGAGGTCTTGGCTAAATAAATGGGAATCCCCTGCCATAGCACATTGTGCTTGCCTTCCTTGATCTGGTGAATATAGCCCGAGAATTGCTCATAATCCCTGACGGGAACGGCCTGTTTGAACTCATCATAAGTCTTCACGTCCCCCAGGTGATGGTCCTCGCCGAAAACAGTCTTACTCCCTACACGCAGCAAATCTTTAAAAATATTCTCCTGGTCTCCAACGGCGGTCGTCATCCCCTTCTGTATGGCCTTATATATATATGAAGCGAACGGTCTCGCTAAAAAGGATTTTATCTTCATGTTCATGGCGACAAACCTACACGAAAAACCTGATTTTACGCGCAAGGGAATCTTAAATTGATAAGCCCCCCCTAACGGGGCAAGAGCTCGCCGGCCACCTTCCCATAACCCGTCCCCCGCCTAAAACCAGGAAAAAAGTATTATTTTTGCCTTTCTCGGGGTTTTTTCACCAGATCCTTCTTTTTTCTCCCAAAAACCCCTTACCTTTGCAGCCCTAATATTGAAATTTTATGTTCGCAGTTGTAAAAATAGCCGGCCAGCAATTTAGGGTCCAGAAGGACCAGACCTTGTATGTTCCCAAACTGACAGGGAACGCCGGGGATAAAGTAGAATTCGCAGAAGTCCTGCTGTCTTACGGTGACGATAAATTGTCCGTAGGCAAAGATGTGAAGGCTACTATCAAAGCCGAAATCCTTGGTCAGGTACAAGGCAATAAAGTAATTGCCTTCAAAATGAAAAGAAGAAAAGGATTCCGTAAGAAACATGGTCATCGTACTCATTACACGAAGATCCGTATCAGCGAAATCGCTTAGTAAGTACAAAACAACAAACTTAGAACTACAAACTTTAAGATAATGGCACACAAAAAAGGTGAAGGTAGTGTAAAGAACGGTCGCGACTCACAAAGCAAACGCTTAGGAGTTAAGATCTACGGCGGTCAGCCCGCCATCTCCGGTAACATCATCGTTCGTCAACGTGGTACAGAATACCATCCCGGCAAAAATGTTGGTGTTGGAAGAGACTGGACTTTGTTTGCTCTCAGTGATGGTCTGGTTGAATTTCGGAAAGGAAAGGGCGATAAAACTTTCGTTTCTGTCAATGCTGCTGAAGTAGGTGCTTAAAAAAAATTTTGAATAAATCAAAAAAAATTTTTGGTTAATTCAAAGAAGTTTCTATTTTTATGGTATAATTGATTTACTAACCAATTAAATTCCAAAAAAATGGCAACAGCAAAAAAAGCCGCTAAGAAAAAAGCCGCTCCAAAAAAGAAAGCAGCTCCGAAAAAGAAAGCCGCTAAGAAAGCTGCAAAGAAGAAATAGTTCTTATTTCTTAGATAGGCAGAAAATATCAAAGTCCCGGAGAGATCCGGGACTTTTTATTTTGGGGATGTATCCAATCTTCCGATCTTTCTTACCTTAGCCTTATGGCAATCGACAACGACTACATTGCAGACCAGTTCAGCTTATTAGCGAAACTCATGGATATCCATGGAGAGAACTCCTTCAAGACAAAATCCTATTCGGTAGCGGCCTTCACCATCGAAAAATTACCCGAATCCCTGCAGGACATCCCGCCCGAAAAGATCACCTCCATCAAAGGCATCGGAGATGCCATCGGCAAAAAAATTCACGAGATCATCACCACCGGAGAGCTGAGACTTCTCCGGGAATATATAGACAAGACACCCCCCGGCATTATCGAATTACTCCGGATCAAGGGCCTGGGGCCTAAAAAAATCGCCACGATCTGGAAAGAAATGGAAATAGAGACCATGGGCGAATTGCTCTATGCCTGCCAGGAAAACAGACTTCTCCTCTATAAAGGCTTCGGCGAAAAGACTCAACAGAACGTCCGCGAGGCCATCGAATTCTATCTCAAAAGCCAGGGAAGCCATTTATTCGCAGAAATAGAGGTCTACGCCTATGCGATTCACGGACAGCTACAGGGGAAATTTAAAAAAGAACCACTCAGCTTTACCGGCGAGTTCCGACGCCAGCTGGAAATCATCGACCAGCTGCAATGGGTAACGACCATACACCCCGAACCCTTACAGCAATTTCTTGAATCCAACGGCTTCTCCGCCGACAGCGACCAACAAGACTCCACCGGCAATCCATCTTCCAACATAACCACGAGTCATTTCACCGGCCCCGAAAATATCTCCTTATCCTTCACCCATACCAGCCCGGGCAACTTCGCCGCCACCTTACTGGAAACAAGCTGCAGCGGCGAATTTCTCGAATCCTGGCAGCAAACAACCCACTGGGACCGCAACCACGCTTACACAAACGAAGAAGAAATATTTGCTGCCGTCAACATCCACTTCATCCCCCCTTATCAGCGGGAACAGAAGAAGATACTGGAACAGGCCGCTCACCAAGCCCTTCCGGCCGTTATCCAGCCGTCCGATATCCGCGCCATCATCCACAGCCATAGCAAATGGAGCGATGGCTCCAATACCCTCGAAGAAATGGCCGTCGCCTGCATGGAGAAAGGATATGAATACCTGGTGATCAGCGACCATAGTAAAAGCGCTTTCTATGCCAACGGCCTCAACGAAGACCGCATCAGAGAGCAACACGGGCAAATCGACGAACTGAACCGGAAGCTGGCCCCCTTCGTCATTTTCAAAAGCGTCGAGTCCGATATCCTCTACGACGGATCCCTCGACTATGCCGATGACATCCTTGCTACTTTCGACCTGGTGATCGCCTCCGTCCATTCCATTTTAAAGATGCCGGAAGAAAAAGCGATGAGCCGGCTACTGCGCGCCATCGAAAACCCCTATACCACCATTCTCGGCCACCCCACAGGCCGGCTGCTGTTAAGCCGTCCCGGTTATCCCGTAGATCATAAAAAGATCATCGACGCCTGTGCAGCGAATAACGTGGTGATAGAACTGAACGCCCACCCCCGCCGGCTGGATATGGACTGGCGCTGGATCGGTTATGCATTGGAAAAAGGAGTCATGATCTCCATCGATCCCGACGCGCATTCTACCGGAGGATATAAAGATGTGAAATATGGAGTGCTCGCAGCGCAGAAAGGAGGACTCACCCCCGAAAAGAACCTGAGTAGTTTTAACCTGCATCAATTCCAGAGCTACCTGGCAGAAAGGAAAAAAGCGCGGGGCATTTAGTGTCTGGCCATTTTGTACCGATGCCTGCGGCATCTGGCGGGCATATGTCAGTCTACTCTTATTTCCGAAGACAGACTGAAGTCTGTCTTCGGTCGGCTCTAATGATGGGCCTTCAGCCAAAACGCCTGTGGCGTTTTAGGTCGCCCTCAATATCGGCAACTCCACATAAAAAGTAGTCCCCTCCCCCTCCACCGTCTGAAACCATATCTTACCCTTGGCCTGCTCTACAATGGTCTTACTCATCGCCAGCCCCAGCCCCGTACCGGAAGACTTGGTAGTGAAATTCGGAATGAAGATCTTCGACTGCATCTCCAACGGAATCCCCTCCCCGTTATCGGTAACCTTCACGATGATCGACTCCTCTCCTTCCTTGATCTCCTCACTCACGCTGATGACCCGTTTGCCCTGGTCATCACAGGCTTCCAGCGCATTCTGCAGCAGGTTGGTGAACAAGCGGTTCAACTGCGTCTTATCGGCATATACCATGATCTTCTGATGTACCGGCACCCATTTGAACAACAGGTTTTCCGTCGTTTCATATAAAGAAGTGAGGGAATACAACATCTCATGCATATCGAACACCTCCTTCTTGGGATTCCCGATATTGGCGAATTGCGAGAAATCCGAAGCGATCTTGGATAGGTGATCGATCTGCTCCACCAGTGTCTTCGCCACGCTGGAAGCCATTTCCTTTACATTGACCGAATTATTATCGATGGCCTTCTGCAAATACTGGATACTCAGCTTCATGGGAGTCAGCGGATTCTTGATCTCATGCGCCACCTGCCGGGCCATTTCTCTCCAGGCCCCCTCCCTTTCACTCTTGGCCAGTGCGATAGCGCTCTCTTCCAGCTTCTTCACCATCTTATTATACTCCTTTACCAGCCCCCCGATCTCGTCATTCCTTTTCCATTGGATCTCTTCATTCGTCTTCCCCAGGTTCACCTCCTGCATCTTTTTAGAGATCAGCAGGAAGGAAGAAGTGATCCGGTTGGTGAGGAACAGGGCGATCGTACCGGCAATCAGGAAAATAAAAGCATTCAGCGTGATGATCGTCACCAAAAAATTGGAAATCTCCTCCTTCAACTCATCCTGCGTCGTAAAAGAAGGAATATTCAGGTAAGCATAGGCATTCCCGCTGGCATCCCGCAGCGGTCGGTAGATACTCACATACCGCACCCCGCCCACCTGCTCATAATTGGTATATTGAATGGAATTCAACTGGTGCAGGTTATAATAGGCATTGGGATGCATCTTCTTGCTGAGGATCCCCTTATTATAAACGAACAAATTGGAAGAGACCTGCAGGTTGCCGTTCAGATCATATACATTAATATCCGTACTATGAACCTGCGCCACTTCCTCGATCATCTTCTGCAGCTCGCCCATCGCGCCCGGGTAATATAATTTCCACTCATCGCCGTAAATGACCTGCCCCGACAATTTATTCTGTACCTCGCTCACCATGACCTGCATAGCCCTGCTGAGCCGGTCCCGGTTGTTGCGGTCATACCGGTTGATAAAGAACACGATCGTCGCTACCCCGATCACAAAAAAGGAAAACAGGCTGATGAAAATGATCGTAGTATGGATCTGCGACCGGATATTCATCTGCCAGTAAGTCTTCAACTGGCTCCAGTGCATGCGTGACCAGATCAGCAACGCCGCCAGCCGGAACAAAGCCACCAAAAACAAAAAAGCAGTGAACAGATACGCAAATAACGTGATATCCTCTATCGCGGAATTATCCCTTTTTACGACCACTACGTAAATATCGTCCGAAGCACGATGCCACAATTCATCGTAAACACCCTTTCTCACATGGACAAAATCTGCCTTCGGGATCTGCTCATCGGTCAAATGCGTGGAAAAAGGGTAGTCGTTATTATCGGTGATCAACTCCCGCTTATTATAAATAGCATAGTATTCAGGCAGGTCCTCCCTTTTCTGGCGGAACAGCTCCGGTACCAGCGCATTCGTACCCTTATAGCTTTTCGGCACCGCCGTAATGAACAGGTACCCGGTCACCCTCCCGGAACTATTGTCATAGATGGACTTTTTATAGATATACGTATACTTGTCAAAAGATTCTTCATAATACCTCAGGTCCGGGATATCGGTGCTCTTACCCCGCACGGTAAAGATGGTATTCAGGGTATCGTAAGAGACAGAAGGATCATTATAAAGAGGCCGCTCATTGTCGTCATAAGTAAAGAGCCGGGTATCGAATTTATTCTGGTAGGCGCTGAAATTCCGGTTGACCATGCTATCCTTCATGACGGAATTGGACACGGGATCCTTAAACCGGGAAAAATTAAGGGACAGAAAATCATTATCGATATAGCTGAAGACGATACTGAGCACTTTTTCGCTGGTAGGATCGGCCTGCTCCGACAACCGCTCGGCCGTCCGCCGGCGTTGATCCTCCTCCATTTTCCGGTTCTCGAACAGGATCACGGCGGAAATAGAGGTAGAAAAGATAAACAGCCAGAATAGCACCTCACTGACATTCAAACGAAACCGCAGGTTGAAGAAGACGCGGCGCTGCATGAGCCAGACATAGGCCAGCAACCATATCAATACAAAAATATCCAGCTCTACCGTAATCGTATTATGGATAAAAGTCAGCACCAGCAACCCCATCGTCGCAATAATGATATACAGCACGATGGAAAGCGAACGGATCAGGTAACCGACCAGTTGAAAAAGGACCTGTGATAAAAAGAAATAGCCCAGGGCCAGCGCCGCCAGCGCGATAAAGCCGACAAAACTGTAATTATTCAACAGGCTGAAAAAGTTCAGCACATTAAAGGATATTTTGGCGTCCGTCACCAGGGACTGAACAATATTGGCAAATTCGAAAGTAGTGATCACCAGCACGGCTAATCCGACGAAAGTCCACAACCAGTTCCTCCATCGCTGCTCCGATTCGGGGATCGTATACTCGCTGACCTCCCGCTTGATAAACAGGATGATCCAGCAAAACAAGAAGGCATTGATGACCAGGTCCCCCAGCGAACTCAATACGATACTGGAACTGTAAATGGTCGGATCGAACAACTCGAACTGGCGCAGGTTCAGCAGGTCGGGAGAGACATACACCAGGATCCGCAGCAGCAGGATCACCGATATCAGGAATCCTATCCCCCGGCTCGCTCCCCATCTTTCCCGGATCGTATGCGCCACATTATGGATGATGATCAATACCAGCAAGACACCCAGCAATACCGCCAGGGGGATCACCAGGTAATGGGGGGGCGCATGATAACCCGGCTTTTTTTCCAGGTAGAAGAGCGTATTGCCCAATGAGCTTTTTACAGGGAACTCGGTAGGCGCCGCCGTTATTCTTACCCGCTCTTCCGCAGAAGCGATGTCGGTAAATTCCGGTGTCAGATTGGTCGTGGAGATATAATACTGCCAGCGCACCGGGATCAGGGCAATCGCCACCAGGAGACGACCTCCGCTACCCTGCACGGCTTTTCGGATAAAAACATACTGCCCGTTGCTGAGCTGGACAAAGCTATTGCCATCCGCTGCGCCCATCAAAGCCTGGGTAGGCAGCGAACGCTGGTCACTCCAGAATTTCAGAATGCCTGCCCCGCTCATTGAATCCGTATCGTAGAGGAAGAGGCCATATCGCTTATCTACCAATTTCCCCAGCTCGTCTTCAGTATATTGCCTGTCCGACAGCCTGTTCAATAAAGCCGAATCCCTGGTCAGCCGCTCAAAATCCTGTTCCCTTTCCTGTAAAAGGGATTGTATCGAATTACGCAGCACCCTGACGGAGGCATCGCTGCTGAAATATACATTGAGGAAATAGCCGGTCAGGAACAAGACGGTAGCTGCCAGTAACAGGACCCTGTTCCTGCGGAAAATATCAATAAAAAAAGACTTCAATCCCGTTGGTTTTGCTTTTAATTTTTCGGACCCGACCCTTCCCGGGTCTTATTTTTGCCGGAGATGCGCTTTCCAAAATATGGCGCATCTCCGGCAAAAGTGCTAATGTTTGTCCTTCGGACCCGACCCTTCCCGGGTCTTAATGGAATCCCAGATCCCGTCCATTTCTTCCAGGGTCATATCGGCCAGGGATCTGCCTTTTGACAAAGCTTCCTCCTCCATCCGGGTAAATCGCCCCATGAACTTCCTGTTTGCTTTTTCCAGGGCATTCTCAGCGTCTATCTGCAAAAACCGTGCATAATTGACCAGGGCAAAAGAAAGATCCCCAAACTCCTCCTCGATCTTCACCGGATCTTTCAGCGAGATGGCTTCCTGCAGCTCATCCATTTCTTCCTTCACTTTATCCCAGACCTGCTCCGCATGATCCCATTCAAAACCCACTTTCCCGGCTTTTTCCTGGAGCCGGGTCGCTTTTACCGTCGCCGGCAGCGAAAGAGGTACTCCGCTGAGCACGGACTTCTTACCCTCTTTTAATTTCAGCTGCTCCCAGTTCCTTTTTACATCCTCTTCATTGTTGACCGTGACCAGCCCTTCCTGCTTCGAAGTGTCGCCATAGATATGCGGATGCCGGCTGATCAGCTTATCACAGATCCCGTTGATCACCTCTTCCAGGGTGAACTGCCCCTGCTCCTTGCCGATACGGGCATAAAAGACGATATGCAGCAGCAGATCCCCCAACTCTTCCCGGATCCCCTTCCAGTCCTCCTCCGTGATGGCATCCGCCAGCTCATACAACTCTTCGATGGTAAGCGGGCGCAGCGTCTGCACCGTCTGCTTACGATCCCAGGGGCATTTTTCCCTTAATTCATCCATAATCCCGACCAGACGCTGGAAGGAGATAGAAACTTCACTCATAAAAAATCATTTAAAGATTGCATCATCGGCACAGGTTCACCCTACACCGAAATAGCAGAGATCAGCACGAATATCACCAGGAGTATCGTATTAATGATAAAAGCCAGGAAGCAGGCAATCAGATACTTGAGAAAAGTCTTTCCCCTCCCCTGCCCGTAAAATCCCCGCATCGCTTTATAAAGGTAGATCATCATGTAGATCATGATCAAAAAGATCAGGATTTCCGATACAACCTTCAACCATTCCCAGCCAAGAGAGCTCAACTGATTCAGCAGCACGATGGCCAGGGTCAGGATAAAAGTAGCGCAATAGACATGGATGGTGAAAATTCCGTGGTCCACATAATAATATTGCTTGTGCCGGAAATATAAGATATTCAGGATCAAGGCGAAAAAAGGCAGGGACCAGAACAGGATCTTGGGAAAGGAATGCAGCATATGCTCGCCGAATTGCTCAAAATAACGGCGCTTATCCCGATGGAGTTCCTCGCCGGAGACGATCAATCTGCGCATCATCATCCTCTTGAACCACCCGTCCCGGAGGCTGTCCGGCAGATGGCTTTCTATGGAATCATACGCTTCGACCGACTTATATTGTCCCACATCCCACCCGAAAACAATGGTACGGCTTCCCGTATCCAGGATCTTGCCTGCCCAGACCAATTTGTTCAGAGAATCCCGCAGCGGCACCGGGAAAGAACCCCTGACCGAGCTATCCATCATGGCCCGGGCCAGCAACAGCTTCCTGTCCGTCTTGCTGAATGTCAGGGTGGTCGTATCCCCATAGGCGCTTTTGATCGTCGCCAACTCAATGTCCAGCTTACGGACCGCATCCGCATAATCCTGCCGGTCGTCCGCATCATCGGCTGTTTTCATTTTCTTTTCGTCGTCCAGCTTCAGTTTCGCCAGTTCCGACACACTCTGCTTCACCTCTTTATCGGACGGTTCATTCATATTCACCAGTTCCGAAGGCCGCTTGAGAGAGAAGAAGATCAGGAAAAAGATAGCAGAAGTGAAGACATACATGCGGATCGGGTTGAGATAAGTGGCCCTTCGCCCCGCCATATATTCCGCCGACAAAAACCCCGGTTTCCGCATCAGGTATTTTACCGTACTAAAAAATTTCCCGTCAAAATGGGTGATATCGTTAAAAAAATGCTGTACCAGATGCCAGACCGTCTCCTTTGGCTCCAGGTTTTCCTGCCCGCAAATAGGACAATACCGCCCGGATAAGGCGGTACGGCAATTCAAGCAGATCTTTTCTTTTCTTTCCTTTAAATGCGACACTGGGAAAATTTTAACTAAAATAAGGAACTTATAGGCCTCCGCATGTATTAAAAAAGGGATTTTTTCGTTTCTTGCGTTGAATCCTACATTTGCTGCCCGATGGACCGGTGGTCCACCGGCCGGCAAAACAAAATTCCCAGGATAAAATGAAGTTAACCATCGGATCTTTCTTGACGAAATTAATAACCGCTTCCCTCTTTTTGATTGTGCTCTGCCAGGTGTCTCATGCCCAATATTATTACAAGGACCTGGTCGTGACCAAGCAGACGGCCGGGCAATGGCGGCAGTATAAGGACAACAAGGTCAGTTCCGTCAAACTGGAGAGCTTTGAAAGCGACGGCCAGCCCTCGGAGGGATTTGTCGGCGACCAGGAGGTAACAGGCGATTTCTCCCGTATAACGACCCATACCCGCTCCTCCGGCACCCCCGACTCCTGGATCCTGGCTTATTACTCCCCCTCCGGACTACTGGTTAAGATCGTGGATACCAGCGATACCTACCAGAGTACTTCCGAATACCAGTATGACCCGGCAGGACATATTACTTCCATTACCAATACATCCCTCGAAACGGATAACCACCTCAAAGACATAGAGCAGCATCTCTGGCAATACGATGCCCAGGGCAAGCCCTCCGGCATGCTCAAGATCAAGAACGGTAACGACACCACTTTTGTACGGTTTGTGACGGATGAAAAAGGCAATATCGGGGAAGAAAGGGCCCGGCGGAACAAGATCGACCTGCCGGCCATCTATTATTACTATGATCCGGAGAATCGCCTTACCGATATCGTTCGTTACAACATAAAGGCCCAGCGATTACTGCCGGTTAATATCTTTGAATACCAGACCGGAGAGCGACCTGTCTCCATGCTGGTCGTACCCGAAGGCAGCAATGATTACCAGAAATGGATCTATGAATACGACGACAAAGGATTGAAAATAAAAGAGTCCTGCTTTAACAAGAAAAGGGAATTGCAGGGCAGGATCGAATACAGCTATAAATAACACCTATGCGCATTCTATTAATTCTTTTACTGATCTCGACCACCGTCTCCTCCCGGGCCCAGGACCTCGATTTTCCGGATTACCGCAACAAAAAGGACAATTTCATAAAGATCTCCGATAAAGATGTCCGGGCCGATCAGGCCTCTTTTGCCCTGGCCGGCGTCGACGAGAGCATCGGCAAAGCCCAGCTCAAGACGGTTCCCATCAAAGACTATGGCCCCAACTTCATGACATTCGAAAACGAGAATATCCAGGTGACCATCCGGACAGGAGTATTTTTTCCTACCAAACATAAGCTGATGTTCTCGGAGAAGCACCTGGTCAAGATCGATGGCAAACCCTACTACGGAGGTAATTACGGCGAACAACCCCATACAACGATAGAAGCGGTGACCGTCATCGTTGGTAAAGATACCGTTCCCGTTCCTGCCACCGCCTTCTTCGATCTCTATGACCCGAAATTCAGTTTTAATCAATCCGGCTCGACCCGCACCCGCAACGCTGTTTACCTCTCCAATGATAAACACACTTTTTACATTTACATGCTCAACGTTGACAATGGCGGCAGCGAGTTCACCTGGGTCATCCGGGACAAACAATACCTGCGCCGGGTAGTCGATTACGGATTCTTGAAATAAAGATTCCCCCCTAAACCACCTACTATGAATGATCTTTTATATCCCCCTTCCCCCGCTGACTCCACGCCGGGAAAGCTGACTATTTCCCCCGTTTTCCGGCAGCAGGTAAGCAAAGTAATGGGATCTATCTTCCTTTTCATCGCCGCCTATCTGCTCCTGGTCGTGGCAGCCATTGCCCTGGCCATCGCCTGCTTTTCCGTCGGGATCTGGATCATCATGGAAATGCCCAGGTTCATCACCCTGATGATCGGCCTGGGGCTGATGGGAGTGGGGATATCGGTGATCGTATTTTTAGTAAAATTCATTTTTGCTGTTTCAAAAGATGAGAACCCCAAACGGGTGGAGATCACCGAACAGGACCAGCCCCGGCTCTTTGCATTCATCCGCCGCCTGACAGAAGAGACCAATACCCCTTTCCCTAAAAAGATCTATGTCTCCCCGGATGTCAACGCCTGCGTATTTTACAATTCAAGCTTCTGGAGCATGTTCCTGCCAGTTCGTAAAAACCTGGAAATTGGACTAGGCCTGGTGAACACCATCAATATCAGCGAATTTAAGGCGGTCATGGCCCATGAATTCGGGCATTTCAGCCAGAGAAGCATGAAACTGGGAAGTTTTACCTACAATGTCAATAAGGTCATTCATAACATGCTGTATGAGAACAATAGTTACACTTCTTTTTTAAACTCCTGGGGAAATATCCATAGCTACCTGAGTTTTTTTGCTGGCATCACCGTCAAGATCGCCCAGGGCATTCAATGGATCCTCAAAGGGATGTATACCCATATCAATAAAAGCTATATGAGCCTGAGCCGGGAAATGGAATTTCATGCCGATGCCGTGGCTGCCAGCGTATCCGGAGGGAACAACCTGGTCAGCGCCCTGAGCAGGATCGAAGTATCCGGAAGCTGTTATAACACGGTCCTCAGTGATGCGAATGACCGCCTGAAAGAAAATAAGATCGCTAAAAACATCTTCACCAATCAGTTGACCGTCCTCCGCTCACTCGCCAGCGAGTATAAATTGCCGGTAAAAGACGGGTTGCCTGAAATATCCTACCATTTCGTTCAATCTTTCTCCCGGTCCAGGGTCAATTATAAAAATCAATGGGCCAGCCATCCCACCCTGGAAGAAAGAAAGGCCCATCTCGACCGGTTGGCCATCGAGGCCCGGCCCGACGATACCAGCGTCTGGCATTTATTTGACCGCCCCGAATCCCTGCAGGAAGAAATGACGGGTAATCTGTACAAGTCCGTCAACCTGAAAGCCCCCCCCGAACAGTATGACACACAGGACTTCGAAAAGGAGTACTCCGCTAAAAAAGAAGCCTACGCCCTCCCCCCAGCTTATAAAGGATACTATGACGGCCGCTATATCAATGCGAAAGATTGGGACATCGATGCGCTGAGCGATCATCCTGTATCCACCAGGACATTCGAAGAGCTGTTCAACGAAGAGACAGCTCAGCTCCAGGCTTCCATCAACAGCAATCAGAATGACCTGGAAATCATAAAAGCCATCAAAGAAAAAAATATAGACGTTACCAGTTTTGATTTTGACGGGGAAAAATATTCCGTGAAAGACTGCGACTCCCTTATTGCACAACTGGAAAAAGAGATCGCGGAACAATTAACCGGGCAGCAATCCTCGGACAAAGAGGCATTCCTCTTCTTTCTGCAACGCCCCGGTCATAAAGAATCCCTTATCGCCCATTATCGCTCCTATCGGTCTGTCTGTAACCGGAACGATGAATATGCGGCCCTGGTCAATAAAGTGCTGCAGGCTTTACACCCACTCTATACAGGCGGCATCTCCCTGGGCCAGGTCAACGCTATTGTCAGTGACCTGAAACAAGAGCATGAACCCGCCTTAAAAAAAGCTTACCAGGATTTGTCGGACTCCGGGGTGATCACTCCCGGTAACAACAAAGAACTATTTGACCGGATAACGGACTTTTCCGGCAAGAACTATTTTTATTTTGTCAGCGGGCAATTCCAGAATGACGAATTGAACGAACTAAGCGGACTGGCTATCCAAACAGCCGAAGCCTTTTCCAAATATAAATTTGCCTGCTATAAGAAAATGCTGGAAAAACAACTGGTCTGATCCACCCAGTAGCCGGTTAGATACCATTTTGCGCTAATTTTTTCCCGCTATTACAGACACCAGCGCAGCACAAAATATCTTTATCTCTTCCTCCGTATTATAATAATGTATGGAAGCCCTGACGATGCTGCTGAGATGATTTTTATTCATATAGATCAGGGTGGAGATGGCTTTGCCGACAGATACATTGATCCGTTTTTCCGCCAGCTTGTTTTTTACCAGGAGACTATCCATGTCCTTCACCGAAAAGGTTACGATGCCGCATTTTTGATCCCCGAAGTCATGAACGGTGATCCCATCGATGCCCTCCAGTTGTTGCCGCAGCGAAGAAGCCAATAATTGTACCCGCTGCCAGATCCTGTCTACCCCGATCTGCAGCGCGTAGTCGACAGCCTTACCCAGGCCAAGCGTAAGAGCCCGGTTCTTTTCATACAATTCAAACCGCCGGCCATCGTTCCTTATTTTAAAAGTATCCATGCTGATCAATTCGGCGGTAAAACCATCCATGAATATAGGCTTCAATCGATCCTGCACCTCCTTCCTGACATATAAAAACCCGGTTCCCCTCGGCCCCCGCAGAAATTTCCGCCCGGTTACCGACAGCATATCGCAGCCGATCTCTTTCACATCTATCGGTACCTGCCCGATAGTCTGGCAGGCATCCACCAGGTATAGAATATGATGCTTACGGGCGATCCTGCCTATTTCAACGATCGGGATCATGCCCCCTGCACTGGAAGGAATATGGGTAATAGCGATCAGTTTGGTTTGCGGGGAGATAGCCTCTTCCAGGGCCGATAAGGAAAAAACGCCCTGCTCATCATTCGGAATCACCTTGATGACGATCCCATGCGTTTTTTGCGCATTCAAAAATCCAATTAAATTGGTAACATACTCCATTTCCGAGGTGATCACCTCATCCCCCCTTTCAAAAGCTATCCCATTAAAAGCCAGCCCCCAGGCAATACTCGCATTTTCTACAATAGCCACCTCCTCCTTCTCACTATGGATCAACCTTGCGATCAGACTATAGACATTGTCCAGTTGCTCCCTGTATTTATATTCGGTCTCATAGCCGCCATAAGTCGCCTCTTCCTGTAGGTACGTAATAATAGTCCCCGGCACCACATCCGGCGGCAGAGAAGCCCCCGCATTATTAAAATGTATACGTTCGGCTGTCCCCCTGGTTTCAGCCCTTAACTGCTGTATTTCCTGTTCGCTGAATGCTGTAATTTCCATGGTAAGTAGTTGAATGAAGCAAAGTAAAAGCATATATCCATAGCAAAACAGATTCAGAATTGCTAATTTCAACTAGATCAGATTCCCGACCTGCCGCGCGGAGCCGCTAATTAAATACTTTTTTGATCCTCGCCAGAGAGACGCCCAGCACCCGGACACAGATACGGTCCAAAGCCGGTTCTTCACCTATAAAATGAAAGACAGCATGCCGATGGGACTGGGATCGGCCCGGTGACAAAGCCGCCGCCGGAGCGACACTCTCGATCTCATAGAAGGGGCCCATCTGACTTCCATCCGCCAGAGGTCCGTCATTATAGGCATTCACCGCATCCCCGCTGAAAGGCGGCTTCCGGGTATTCCATTCCTGGTTCAGGTATCTCCCGGACGAATCCACTTCAAATAAAGTAACCGTCAGCACTTTATTTTGTGCATCATAACTTCCGGCCATCGGTTTGGCCCTTTGCGGGTGGATCCCCAGCTTGCCCCGGCTTTTTCCATCCGCTTTGAAGAAGAGAGTACCCTGATCGTATTGGATCCTGTCCGGAGATATTTCACCAAAATAATCCGTTGTTGCGACTTTGCCCGTAGTATCCCTATAAGGGATGACAATCACCGTTGCCGGCGAAGGATTGAACATGTCCAGCATCCAGATGCAAGGCATACCCGTTGCCTCCGTCCACTCCTGCCGCCCTGTATTGGTGAGCGTGTTGACCGTCTGATATCCCACGGCTTTAACCGTGGTATCGGGAGAGAGATGCAGCAGGCTATCGATAGCGGGGCGGCTTAAAATAGAGATAGTCCTCGTTATGGATACGGAGAGTGGAGTGCCTGCATAATTCACCAGCTGCATATCTTTTTGCAGGCTGACGGCCCCTTCGTTCCAGGCAATCACCTTCCAGGCCTCCGTGTCGAAAGCCGCCGGCGTCTTCCAGTTTTGGAACAGCATCGGAGAGTCCTTAGGGAAGAACAAAGAGAACCGGCCTCCTTCCGGTCCCAGCCAGATACGGTTCTCCCCGCCATAAGCATTCATATGAGCATCCACCGGCGCCGTGAACGCCTTATAATGGATCCATCCAAAGCTCTGGCCGGCAACGCCGTCCGCCGTAGAAGTAAAAACCTTTGCCTGATACCGGGGCGATACGATCACCTGCGCCGCCCCCTGATCGCTCTGCAGAACGATCACAGGATCGTGCTGTTGCAGGAAATGGAGATCGTATCCGAAAGTGCCCTGTTTGTATTCAACGGGATCGAAGTCCCGGATCTCCGAAGATTTGTCATGACCAGGCTTGTCATGACAGGATCCGGCGAACAGTACGCTGATTAAAATAATTTTAAAAGAGCCTCTTTTCATATAGCATCGTTTCAGTCATTATCAGATCAGTTGGCGCATGACGGGTCGATCATCCGGCCATGGCCGGCCCTCAATTTACTTCCAGTTCGTCCTTCGACGGCAGCTTCCGGAAAGGTGTATGCGGCTCCGCCTGGTACCAGAAGACCACGGAAGCAATATCGTCCTGTAAGGGCAGATAACGTCCTCCTTCCCTCCAGCCCAGGGCTTGTATCGTCACTTTCAGGTTCTTTTCAAAACGAATAGGGTCCGTGATATGCCAGCGATAGAGGCCAAACCGTTGCGCCATATCATAATGCCCGTCCCCCTTTATCACCTGGGGCAGACCTGAATAAGGCGTCGAGAATTCCGTATAAGCGGATTCTACGACCCCTGCCGCATTTTTCTGCTGCGTATCGAAATCATAGGACCCGCAGAAATAATCTTCCGTACCGGTGCCGCAGATCGTGGGATGATCCGTATCGCCATCCATATAAAATTTGATCTCGCCTTCTCCCCACCAGCCATTATTGTGTACGCCCCAGGCCATATACGTGCCCACATATTGCCCTTTCCCTTTAATACTATCTACCAGGACATAATTTTCTTTATAAGGCAATGGATTGACTCTTCGGAACTGTGCATGAAAATAAGCGGCATCGGAAGGCGTTTCCGTCAGGATATAATCCACCTGGTAATACAAGGTCATATCCTTCGTGTCGATATTTTCCATCGTGATCCTGCACTTTTTCCGGAAGGGCATCGGCCAGTAACAGTTGAAAGCGCTGCCTGGATTCACGCATACCGGCAATGAACGCAAAGGCGCATATTGTCCCCATCCCATTCCGAAAAAATCACCGACCGGCACTTCTACCGAAGGGGTCGCTTCGTCATCCCAGTAAAAACGAAGGATGGAATACCGCCAGTTGCCGGTGGGAGTCATCCAGATATGCTGGATGGAGCCGGAGCCATCGATCTCGGCGATCGTGAACGTAGTCTTTGATTTGATAACGACAGAAGGGCTGATCTTCCATCCGGGCCCCAGTTCTCTGGCTGCGCTGGCGCCGGTGCCCGTGGTGGCTTTGCCTCCGTCCCCCTTCCCCCCGTTATAATTTTCGGGGCTGATCGAACGGGATTTGGCGTCGGAGAGCCGGAAAATATTTCCCAGGCCGGCATCGATGCCATTGTATTTGGACGGTTGCTGTGCGGAGAGCGGGCCTGTCAGGCAGAGGGCAGTCAGGATAGAACAAGCCAGCGTGATTGATTTTTTCATAATAGCTGATTACTGTCAATAAGATGTTCTAAGATAAGACGTTATTGCTTATAAATCAGCCGGGCCTCCCTTTGAATTTTCATCATATTCTTTAATCAGGCGTTGAGGCGCCCTCATCTTCCAGGAGGCTACTAACAGTGCCTGTAATTCCTTTTGCCCGGACTTGTTCAGCCGGATCAGCATAGTGGGATAATTCAGGTAATGATCCGTGATGAAATAAATGGAAGGCGCTTTCTTCATCCATTTGTCCCGTTCCTCTGTATAAATGACCAGGGTCTCTCCGTCTTCTTTCAGCCGGGCGAATAGCTTTTTATTCACGTAGAAACCGGGCGTCCCGTAACAGCTGGCTTCCGTAACGCCCGGAAGGGGCTGCATCAGGCTGCGAAGCTTTTCTAAATAGATAAAAGCGTCGATGTTCAAGAAAGGATAGTTTGTTTAAAATTAGTATTAAAAAGCCAGGATCGGAAGCGCATGGCCTGATTATTTCATAGCAATAGTAGTAACTTTCAATTAAATCAGGATAACATGTTACAAAAAGGCACGAAGGCGCCGGACTTTGAATTATATGCCACCCCCGATCAAAAGATCAGGCTAAGCGAATTCGCAGGCAAAAATCTGATCCTCGCCTTCTATCCGGCAGACTGGAGTCCCGTATGCAGCGACCAGATGGCATTATATAACGAGATGCTGAAATACTTTCACAAATACAATGCGGAAGTGCTTGGGATCTCCGTGGACAGTAAGTGGTGCCATATGGCTTTTGCACAGGACCGGAAGCTACACTTCCCGCTGCTGGCGGACTTCGAGCCCAAAGGTGAAATATCCAGGTTGTATGGCGTCTATGATGACAAGGAGGGTGAGAGCCAACGGGCCCTTTTTGTCCTTGATTCAAAACACAACATTCATTGGAGCTATCTGTCTCCTGTCGGTATCAATCCGGGTGCAGATGGAATTATAGAGGCATTGGACGATTTGACCAACAATCAGAAATCTTAAAAAAATCTTGAGAATCATGGCGCAAAAGTTACGCCCGCCCGTTAGTGAGAAAGATCATATCCAGGGAGCTGCCGCTGCCACCCTCGAACTGGTGGAATATGGGGATTACCAGTGTCCGCACTGTGGCCATGCCTATCCCATTATCAAGCGGATCCAGCAGGAATTAGGAAATACCTTGAAATTTGTATTCCGGAATTTCCCCCTGAGCGAGGCGCATCCACAGGCTTTTATAGCAGCCGTAGCAGCGGAAGCAGCGGGAAAACAAAATGCATACTGGGAAATGCATGACCTTATTTTTGAAAATCAGCAATTACTGCCCCGCCTGCCTTTTATCACTTTCGCACAGACGCTGGGATTGGATACCGGCAAATTCGAAGAGGATTTAGCCGATACGACCCTTGCCACGAAGGTAGAAGCCGATTTCGACAGCGGCATCCGGAGTGGAGTGAATGGAACGCCCTCTTTTTTTATTAATGGGCTGCGGTATGACGATAGCTGGGAGGAAAAAAGATTATTGGCTCAGTTGAAGAAAAATCTATAATATCCGGGATATTTTGACCCTTGTTTGCCTTATTCTTAGTCTGCCAGCGCCCCTCTATCCTGCATTTTTATTTTTCTCTTTCTCTTTTTGTTCAGCCTTCCAGATACTCAGGTCGATTCCCGACAAGCCGGAAGGATGCGATGCGGACTCAGCTTCTTTCTTTTTAGATTCGCTTGGTTTGGGGGCAGCGGTCTTAGGATCTTTTTCCTTAGGCTCTTTTATCTTTGTGTCACTAAGTCCCTTCGCAAAGTCATCCTTTGCAGGCCGGTTGTTTTCCCAAAACTGTGACAGGAAGTTCAGGGCCTGCTGAGGGGTTTCGATTTTCTCCTCCTCCTTCAGCACTTCCAGAAGCTTCAGGTCAAATCGTACCGCCACGGGTTTATTTTTTTCTTTTGCCATGTAGCCGCAAATGTATGAAAAGATTTGCCAGCCCCTCCCCCGTTCTTT
>DASWFF010000092.1:0-16552 GCA_036394375.1 Puia sp. | reverse complement strand
TTCATACCAATCCGTATCGAGCCGTAACAGGGCGATTGGACCGATAGAAGGTTCCGGAAGAGTATCTTCTACTTTCCCTTTTATGAAGGAGATCCTGTCGGAAGGGTACCCGGATTTAGCCAGGTTGACCTTCACTTCTTCTAAAGGGGAATAACACCAGACATTATCTCCGGCGGTCTTATCGAAGGTGTTCAGGAGGTCTTTGGCGGTAGACTGGTCTATGGCGCTCACGTCTTCGGCACCGGGATCCGACATGCCTTCGAAGGTATCGAAGAGGAATAAATTCCGGCTTTCATCTTTGAGTTGCACCAGTTTCCTGGCTACCAGGAGCATGCTGCCTCCTTTCCATACGCCGCATTCCACGACATCGCCTGCTATCTTGTTCTGCACGAGATAATCGATGCCCCTCGATAGAGCTACGAGCCTTTCGGAGCTGGTCATGGTGAACCCTTTTACCGCCGAGATATTCATCCTTTCATTTTCAGAAAAGTCGGAGGGGAAAGGGTTATTCAGGTTGCCCCGGGCGGTTTCGATATCCTGCACGATCTTCTTTTCCAGCGGGGTCAGGCCCTGGGAGGAGGCTATTTTTTTGGTAATCTTTCTTAAGATAGACATGGTTGTTGTTAAACTTTACCGTCGTATAAAAGTAGCGGTTTTTTCACCTATACGCTGACATTCACCGCCAGGTATTGGAGGAATTTATCCAGACCCTGCCGTTTAGCAAGATCCAGCTGGTAATCCAGGTATTGGGTGAAATAGTCCCGGAGGTCGAAGGCGGAGTATGGATTCTCCTTTACCACGGCATCTATCTGTTCCAGGCCGACCCTGTTGGCCTTATTGAATTTCTCTATGAAACCGGGATCCAGGGGTTTGTTACTGACCCAGGCGGCAAAGACAAAGGGCAGACCGGTCAGGTCTTTCCAGGCTTCTCCCAGGTCATATACGAAGGGTGAGCGCAATCTTTGTTCCAGGGCCCGGTCGCCGATCACGACGCCCGCGGTGGTCCCTTTAATATGGTCCCGGAAATCCTTGTCTCCGGCTACCAGTTCCGGGCTGATCTTCCAGTATTCCCGTAAGAGTATTCTGGCCAGGGCTACAGAGGTCCGGCTCTGGTAGTCCAGCAATACTTTTTGTGTTTTTTCGACAGGCGTTTCACTGAAGAGGCATACGGAGGCTACCGGGCCGTTGCAGCCGATACAAATATCTCCATTGATATACCAATCCTTCATTTTGGGAATGACGGCCACGGGTACCAATCCCATATCTATCTCATCCCGGAGGAGCATATCGGCGATCCGGGAGGGATAATCTATGATCAGTTCCATGTCCTTCATGATCGGGGAACGTTGAATTCCGTAGAGCAACGGTTTTGTGTTCAGATAACTAACAGCTCCTACTCGTATTTTTCTTTCCAATTCCTTTATGTTAATTTTGGCTGCAAAAGTAAGGTATATTACATGGAATTAAATTCACTGACTGCCATTTCCCCCATCGACGGACGCTATCGTCACCAGGTGCAGCACCTGGACGATTATTTTTCTGAGTATGCCCTGATCCGGTACCGGGTATTGGTAGAGATCGAATATTTTCTTTTCTTATCGAAAAAGAGGCTGTTTCCCCTGCCCGCCAATGTCCGGAAGCATCTGCAATCCGTATTGGAGAATTTCAGCCAGGAGGATGCCCAGCTGATAAAAAAAACGGAGAAGATCACCAACCATGATGTCAAGGCAGTGGAATATTTTCTTAAAACCAAATTAGAAGAGCTGGGAGCAGATACGGCCGAGGTCCAGGAATGGATCCATTTCGGCCTTACGTCCCAGGATATCAATAATACGGCCATCCCTTTACTGTGGAAGCATGCCGTAGAATTCGAATACCTTCCCGGGGTGCTGAACCTGAAGAGACAGCTGGAAGTGCTGGCCCGCGAATGGAATGAGATCCCGATGCTGGCCAGGACGCATGGTCAGCCTGCCAGCCCTACCCGGCTGGGGAAGGAGATCATGGTCTTTATCGAACGGATCGAAAACCAGGTAGAGCAATTGATACAGGTGCCTTTTTCTGCCAAGTTCGGGGGCGCCACCGGGAATTTCAATGCCCATTATGTGGCTTTCCCGAAAAAAGACTGGGCTAAACTGGGCAATGAGTTTGTGGAGGGCACGCTGGGCCTGCAGCGCCAGCAATACACGACGCAGATAGAACATTATGACAACCTGGCCGCTCATTTCGATGCCATCAAACGTATCAATACGATCCTGATCGATTTTTGCCGGGATATCTGGAGCTATGTCTCCATGGATTATTTTAAGCAAAAGATAAAGAAGGGGGAAATAGGCTCTTCCGCAATGCCCCATAAGGTAAATCCCATCGATTTTGAGAATGCGGAGGGTAACCTCGGCATTGCCAATGCCCTCTTTGAGCATTTCTCCGCCAAATTGCCCATCTCCAGGCTGCAGCGGGACCTGACGGATTCTACGGTCTTACGCAATGTGGGGGTGCCTTTTGCCCATACCGTCCTCTCGCTGAAATCCATCGAAAAGGGGCTGGACAAGCTGGTGCTTCACCGGGAGAAACTGCACCAGGACCTGGAAAACAACTGGGCGGTCGTTGCGGAAGCTATCCAGACCGTGCTGCGGAGGGAAAATTATCCGAAGCCTTATGAGGCGCTGAAGGCGCTTACCCGGGGGAATACCGGTATTACCAAACAATCCATGCATCACTTCATCGATGGGCTTAAGATATCAGGGGTCCTTAAAAAAGAATTGAAAAAGATAACGCCCCATAATTATGTAGGGATGCCTTTGAAATAAGGGAAGACGGGTCGCTAACGGATCAGCTCGAGAGTTCCTTTTCTAACTACGTTGCCGCAGAGGGTGTTGGCCTTTATGATGTATATATAGGTCCCGGCAGGCTGGGGTTGTCCATGATAGGCGCCATCCCAGCAGGCGTCGCGGTGTTTGCTTTCGAAGACCCTTACCCCCCACCTGTTATAAATTGCCATCTCCACATTGCCGATATAACCCCAGTATTTTATTCCGAAGCAATCATTATGGCCGTCACCGTTAGGTGTAAATGCATTGGCTACCGGATAGCCATTGGTCGGAGAATTTTTGTTTACATATACGACAATACTGTCTTTTGAAGTGCAGCCATTTGTTCCTTTACCTTCCACATAATACCGGGTGGTGGTATCCACGCTGGCGAGGGGACTGCTGACGGAAGAATCCGATAAGGAGGCGGCCGGGTACCAGCTGTAGCGGATCGCTCCTGAAGCGAATAAGCGCGATTCTCCAATGATACAATCGATATCATTGGATTTGGAAGCTACTACCGCAGGTAACGGCAGGACATTTACCAGGAGATTGGCAGTACCCGAGGTATGGCAGATCTCATCCAATCCTATCACCTGGTAGGTGGTAGTAGCAGGCGGGGACACGTCAATGGCCGGAGAAGAGGGGTCCTGCGCGCCGACCGGCGTTAACCATCGCCAGCTATCCCTGCTATCGGGAGTGCCTCCCTGGGCCTGCAACCGGATGGTATCTCCTTTGCAGACGTTGGCCGGGGATGGCTGGATCCGGAAAGAGTCTGGGGGCTTCAGTTTTATTAAAACGGAGTCCCGGGTGGTGCAGGCATTTGCGCCACCGGCACTGACGGCCGTCACATAATAATACCCGGAAGCGGCGGGCGTCGCCAGGGGGTTGGCGATGTTGGGATCCGACAATCCATTGGCAGGAGACCAGCTATAGGTATAATTGCCGGCTCCTGTGGTCAGCAGCTGCACCGATCCCCCCGTACAGATCAAAGTATCGTTGGTAGTAGAGATCACCGGAGCGGGGAGCACTACGATTGTTTTGCAAAAGGAGGCTTCCGTCTCCAGTCCGTCGTCCATGATAAGGTTCACCCGGTAGGTGCCAGGCTGCGACCAGGTGATGGCCGGAGGGTCTTTCAAAGGAGAATTCGGGAAGCTGGCATTATTGCAACCGGGGAATCGGACCCGGGTAAGGGTATTATTAAAGGCATTCGGCACGAAGGTATAGAGGTCGGCCCCTACCCGGAACAGTTTGGCCAGGCAATGGGAGAAGTTGAAGTTCCCGATATTACCCAGGGAGACCCCGGTGGGGGCGCTGGTGAGATCATTATGAAAGTCGATCTTAATCAGGTCATTGGTGTTGGCGCCTCCTGCTACAAAACCGATCACCTGGTCGCAGGATCGGATGATCCGGAGGTCGCGGGCTGCATTGAAAGTATTGCCAGGGTTGCCCAGGTTTATGGGAACGGGCGTATTCAACAGGGAATTGCCGAAATCCAGTCTTATGAGAGTATTATTTTGCGAGCTTACGATAAATACCCTCCAGAAGCCTCCGTCATTGATGGCGCAGATGCCGGTGGGGTATTGCATGAAACCACCGGGATTGCCCATATTCAGCGCGACGGGGGGATTGTCCAGGTTGGTCCCGAAGTCAAAACGGGTCATGGAGTTATTCGTGGCGTTCACCGTAAATCCATACCAATGGTTCCCCTCGTTGAAAACATAGAGCCCTATGGACTGGTCCATATTCCCCAGGTTGCCCCAATCGGTGGCGACGGGTGATGGGTTGGCGACGCTGGCGCCAAAGCTGATTTGGACTATTTTTGGCATGCCGCCGGAAATGGGATCTCCTCCTACTATGAGCGCATACCATTTTCCGTTACTCTTTATCATCTGTATGCCTTCCGTTCCTGGACCAGCATTGATGATACCGCCGAAATTACCCAGGTTGGTGGCTGTCGGCGTGTTGAGCATGCTATTGCCGAAATCCAGGCGGACCAAACCTCCGGGGTTATGATTCGTCAAAAACCCATAGTAATTGCCGTTCTCGGAGACTATGTCCAGGAATACCGGCGTAGAAAGCAGGTTCCCGATATTGCCCATGTTGAGAGCTTCTGGTGTTTCATTGAGATCCGCCTGGCAAAAATTCCAATAAAAAGTCGTGCCCCCTACGGAGGTATTGGTGATCTTCACTTGGGTATTCAGGCAAACGGTATCCGGTAAATTAAAAGAAGGGGCCGGGGTTTGAGCGGAAGCCCGAACACATATAAAATAAAACAATACTAACGTCAATGACGATTGGCCCGGAAATCTCTTCATTTCGAGATCAAATGTTAAAGAGGTACTTAAAGATAGCAGGATAATTAATAAATTAAAATAGGGGGAACTTAATTTAATGCGGAAAACGCTTAAAAAGCAGAATATAATTACCTATACTTGTATTTTAAAACCATCTAAACATTAGCCTAAACGCCCGATCATGAAAAAATTCTTTTTTTTTAGCATTACAATGGCCTCTTTATTTTTTGTCTCCTGTAAGAAGACCACGCCGACTCCGACCGCTACTAATCCTAATCCAATTGTAGGTTTGTGGGTGGGTACTTATCAGATTAACGACGCCGTTTATCTGGGCTCTTTTTACTATTCCTACAATTTATTTTCAGACAGTACGGTCATTCAGCAAGGCGGTGGAACCAACGGAGTGATATGGACTGGTAAGGGTACCTGGTCGTTATCTGGCGACTCTGCATGGACCGCGACGCTTACAAATACCGATTTATCCTCGGGAAGCTGGACCCAGCATATTACTGCCAGATATGACAGCACTGCCGGGACATTATCTCAGGGAACCTGGATCTATACTTCCGGTTCTACGAAAGCAGGCACTTTTTCGCTGAAACGCGTAAAATAAACGGATCGCGGCAAGCAAGCTATAATCCAAAAGATCGTTGACAGGAGCCATTGAATCAATGGCTCCTGTTTTTTATTGGTGGACCTCCCTATATTGGGGGATTTGAGTTATTTATGGATCTCCGAGGTGAAGTGGAATTCGATTTCCGGGTTGTTGGTCCGTTCCGTATTGAGGAACCATTCGCTCTGGGCCAGGTATACAGTATATCCGTCTTTGTCTACGCCTATATTGGCGTGTTTGAAACGGGTGAACTCTTCCAGTTTCGCAGGGTCTTTACTGGTGATCCAGCAGGCTTTGAAAAAAGGCAGGGCATTGAACTGTACGGAAGCGCCGTATTCGTGCAGGAGGCGGTATTGAATGACTTCGAACTGCAGTTCACCTACGCAGCCGATGATCTTTTTGTTGCCGCCGTATTGGGTGAAGAGCTGGGCTACTCCTTCGTCGGTGAGCTGCAGGAGCCCTTTCTCCAGTTGTTTGGTCTTCATGGGATCCTTGTTGACCACTTCTTTGAAGATCTCCGGGGAAAAGGAGGGGATGCCGGTAAAATAGAAATCCTCGCCTTCAGTGAGGGTGTCGCCGATCTTGAAGTTACCGGTGTCGAACAACCCTACCACATCTCCGGGGAAAGCCTCTTCGATCACGTCCTTATCCCGGGCGAGGAAGGTATAGGGATTGCTGAAGCGGACGTCCTTTTCCAGCCGGACATGGTGAAAATATTTATTACGTTCGAATTTGCCGCTGCAGACCCGTAGGAAGGCGATCCGGTCCCGGTGTTTGGGGTCCAGGTTGGCATGAATTTTAAAGATGAAGCCGCTGAATTTATCCTCTTGTACATCCAGGTGGCGGGTAGAGGTCTCCCGGCTTCGGGGGCCCGGCGCGATGCGGATAAAATTGTCCAGCATTTCCCGTACCCCAAAGTTATTGATGGCGCTGCCGAAGAAAACGGGACCCACTTTCCCGGCCAGGTAGTCGTCCACATTCAATTGGCCGTGTACTCCATCTACCAGTTCTACATCCTCCCGGAGGGTGGCAGCATCTTTTTCCCCCAGTTTCTCATCCAGCAGGTCGCTGTTGAGGTTGTCGATCTTTACCATATCCTCATCCGTCGCCTTGGTATTGGCCGTGAACAGGACGAGGTTCTTATCATACAGGTTGTAAACCCCTTTGAAGTCTTTGCCGCTATTGATGGGCCAGGTCATGGGGTGTAGCTGGAGATTGAGCTCTTTTTCTATTTCTTCCAGCAGATCGAAGCGGTTTTTACCGTCCCGGTCCATTTTATTGATGAAAACGATGACAGGGGTGTCCCGCATGCGGCATACTTCCATGAGACGGCGGGTCTGGGCTTCTACGCCATTGACACTGTCGATGACGAGGATGACGCTATCCACAGCCGTAAGGGTCCGGTAGGTGTCTTCGGCGAAGTCCCTGTGACCGGGGGTGTCCAACAGGTTCACCAGCATGCCTTTATATTCAAAGCTCATCACGGAAGTCGCGACCGAGATACCACGCTGACGCTCGATCTCCATGAAATCGCTCGTAGCATGTTTCTTGATCTTATTGCTTTTTACGGCCCCGGCGGTCTGTATGGCGCCCCCGAAAAGAAGGAATTTCTCCGTCAGGGTCGTTTTACCAGCATCCGGGTGGGAAATAATGGCAAATGTTTTGCGCTTATTGATTTCGTTATTATACTTCATAATTTCGAGCCGCAAAGGTACGATATGCCAGGCGAAATTAATACTATGTTCACAGGAGAGGAGTATATTTGAACGGGATTCAAATAATAATCAATATGCGTAATTACCTGGCTTTATTGTTCATAGCGCTGATCTCCCTGCACCTGCAGGCACAACCGAAAAAGAAAAAGGCCGTTTTCATCATTGCGGATGGCATACCGGCCGATGTGCTGGAAAAGGTCCACCCGCCTGCCCTGAAGCAGGTGGAAGGTTTGAATGGCTATAAAAGAGCGCATGTAGGAGGGGAAAAGGGAGGCTATTCTCAAACGCCTACGATCTCCGCCGTCGGATATAATAGCCTGCTTACAGGCACCTGGGTGAACAAACACAATGTATGGGGTAATGACATAAAGGATCCCAATTATCAGTATCCTACTATCTTCCGGCTGTTAAAACTGGCGGACACTTCGAAAAAAACGGCGGTTTTTTCCACCTGGCTCGACAACCGGACCCGGCTGGTCGGCGAGTCCCTGCCCCAGACGGGGAACTTCAAAATAGATTATCATACCGATGGGCTTGAACTGGATACAGTGAATTATCCGCATGATAACCAGAGCCTGTATATCCATAAGATCGATGAAAAGGTGACGGATGACGCTGCAACATGCATCCGGGAACAGGGTCCGGACCTGGTCTGGCTCTACCTGGAATATACCGATGATATGGGCCACCGGCATGGGGATGGTCCGGAGATGAAAGAGGCGGTCGGTTTTACCGACCAACAGGTGGGCCGGGTCTGGAGCGCCGTACAGTATCGGGAAAAGAAGTTCAACGAAGACTGGCTGGTGATCGTCACGACCGATCATGGCCGGGATAGCATCAATGGCAAGGGGCATGGGGGGCAGTCGGCAAGGGAGCGGACCACCTGGATCGCCACAGATGCGAAAGATCTGAACCATTACTGGCGGGATTATACTCCGGCCATCGTAGATATTATGCCGACGATCGCCCGTCATCTGGGTGTTGCCATTGCCAGGGACTATCAGCTGGAGATCGATGGGGTGCCGCTGACGGGAAAGCTGTCTGTCGCCGATCCTTCCATTCAATATGAGAATAACCGGCTGAATATCCACTGGAAGTCCTTCGATAAGGATGGGACAGTAAAGATCTGGCTGACCACCACCAATAATTTTAAAACGGGCGGCAAGGACGAGTATAAGTTACTAGCGGAAGTGCCGGCGGGTCAGCAGTCGGCTATCTTAGGGATCGGGTCCACTCCTTCGGCTTTTTATAAAGTCGTGCTGGAGGGGCCGTATAATACCGTAAACCGGTGGGTCCTGGTGAAATAGGCGGCGCGGGCCGGAGATCCAAGGGGCTAGAATCCGCCGGACAGGAGGGCGTTCAGGTCCTGTTTGCCATCGTAATGGAAAGGCTTGCTGAAGGAGATCCACCCCCTTTTTAACTTTACCCTTCCGTCCAGGGTGACATCGACCTGCTTATCCTTATCCAGCAGCATCGACAGGGCATTGCTGAGAATGCTGCGCAGGTCCACCTGCATGGAGACGGGTACATAAAAAGTATCCTTTTGGGGGATTAAGATCGTGGAGTCGAGCAGGGAATGGCCTGCCGGTATTGCATTCAGCTTTACATCCACTTCCGCCCTTTTGAGCTGCAGGCTGTATGGATTAGGGTTATAGAATTTAAGGGTGGCGGAAAGGGTGGTCTTCTGACCCTCGACTTTACCAATCTGGATATCCTGAAATCCATAATATTCGGGGGCTTCCGCCTGACGGCAGCTAACGGCCAGAAATAAACAGCCAAAGAGGGCTATCCAGGGCCCCGGTTTCATATAGTTTATAAGTTGATGCATACCTCCGCAAGATAAGAGGCATTTAGGAATTCCCTGAAAATAAGTATCTTTCTGAAAAGAATCCACTTTGCCAAATATTGCAGAACGCATAAAACAATTCAACAAGGACAGGTTGCCGGCTTATACGGCGCTAAAATACCAGATGATGGCGGAGAATGCGTTCCGCTTCCTTCGGGGTACCTGTCATTTATTTTATGAGGACCTCAGCCACAGCGATGCGCTGCCTCAATATCCCCTGAGCTGGGTCTGCGGAGATCTCCACCTGGAGAATTTCGGGACCTATAAAGGGGACAATCGCCTGGTCTATTTCGATCTCAATGATTTTGATGAAGGCATCCTGGCGCCTGCTCCCTGGGAATTAGCCCGTATGGTCACCAGTATTTTTACCGGCTTTGAATCGGTGGGCGTTAAAGGAAAAGAAGCCACGAAGATGGCCAGCTTGTTCCTGCAGGCCTATTCCTCCACGCTGGCTAAAGAGAAAGCCCGTTATCTCGAGCCGGAGACGGCTGACGGCATCGTACGCCTATTCCTGGAAAAGATCCGGGAGCGGAAGCAAAAAGAGCTGATCCGGCAGCGAACGATCCTCCAAAATGAAAAGCTCGTTCTCCGGATCGATAACGTCCGTTTTTTCCCGATCGATAAATCCCTGAAAAAAGAGCTGGCTGCTCATGTTACCCAGTGGATCCAGGATACGCCGTTGCTGCAGAAGCGTTACAAGGTGCTGGATGCTGCTTTCCGGATTGCCGGCACGGGCAGCCTGGGGGTGAAACGCTATGTATTCCTCTTACGAAATAATAAAGATCCCAAGAAACATCTGCTGATCGATATGAAGCAGGCGCCGCCTTCTTCCCTTCAGCCCTGGCTGAATGTGCCCCAGCCGGCCTGGGCTTCGGAGGCCGAACGCGTCGTTGCCGTACAGGAAAGGATGCAGAATGTCTCCCCTGCCCTGCTGAGCACGACCCTTTTTCAGGGAGATCCCTATGTGTTGAAAGAAATGCAGCCCACGGCCGATAAGATCGACTTCCTCCTGATCAGGGACCGGTATAAAGACATCGAGTGTGTGATACAGGATATGGCTATACTCACTGCTTCCGCGCAGCTGCGAAGCGCGGGGCGGCAGGGAGCCGCCCTGCCGGATGAACTGATCGCTTTCGGGAAAGATCATCACTGGCAGCAAGGTTTGCTGGACTATTCGGCGGCCTATGCCGGGCAGGTGAAAAAGGATTATCAGACTTATTTTAAGGAATATAAAGAGGGGTATTTCACCCCCCAACCCCCTAAAAAGGAGCGCCCCAAAAACCGGAAAAAGGATACCCTACAGGCCTAGAGGGTCCTAAATCATAAAAATAGTTGTTTATGTCAGTGATGCAGGATTTTGTCTGGAAATTGATTCTGGCCGTAGTCGTAGGGGGATTGATCGGTGCCGAAAGGGAGTATCGGAGTAAATCGGCGGGGTTCCGGACCCTGACCCTGATTTGCCTGGGAGCTACTCTTTTCACCATGCTGTCGGAACTGATCGGCGGAAAAGGAACGCCGGATAGGATAGCCGCCAATGTCGTGGTAGGTATCGGCTTTGTAGGGGCGGGTGTTATTTTCAAAGGAGATACTAAGGTAAGCGGCATCACTACGGCAGCGATGATCTGGGTGGCGGCGGCATTGGGGATGGGTATCGGGGCCGGGTTTGAGGTCCTTTCTCTTATAGCCTGTCTGCTGGTGTTAACGGTCCTGTTCATCTTCAGCCTGCTGGAAGGCTGGATAGACCGCGTGAACCAGATACGGAACTATAAGATCGTCTGCAATTTCGAAAATGAGACGCTGCACCGGTATGAGAACCTATTCAAACAGCATCATCTGAAATACAAGCTCAGCCGCCAGACTAAAACCCTGACCGATATGATCACCGGGGAATGGGTGGTGCAGGGGTCGCAGATCAATCACCGGCATTTTATACGGGAGATCCTGAAGGATCCGACGGTGAAGGCATTTGAGTTCTGAGTTTTGAACGAAAATACAAAGCCGGACAGAGGATGCTCTGACCGGCTTTGTGCTATATAAATAACAGGCCTGTGTTATGCCGTAGGCTTTGTGCTATGGGGCCTAGCTGAAGGCCAGGGTCCAGGTCCTTTCGAAAATATCGTTGGGGGCCAATTTGTTGATCCCTTCTTTATCGGTCAATTGCTGGTTGCTGTCGATGCTGTCGGCGATGCCGCACCAGGGCTCGATACAGACAAAATCGGCGTTTTTTGCCGCCCAGATGCCCAGGTAGGGGAAATCTGCAAAGTCAAAGAGCAGGCCACGTTCCGTCTTTTCCGATTTTAAGGCAATGGTAGTCGAAGAGAGGTTCTTAAACACCACCGCGTCGTCCTGGAATAATTCTTTGGAGAGGGGCAAAAGCCGGGAGCTTCTCAAAAGAGGCTTGGGGGGCTTTTCGATGAGACCTTCCTTGGTAATGGGCCACCGGGGGGAGGTCTCCTTATGTTCAAACTCCAGGAAGTAGTCCGGATAGGCGGTGCCTGCGACCAGGGGTACCTTGAAAGCGGGGTGCCCGCCAATGGAAAAGTATAACGGATCTTTGTCGGACACGTTCCTGACGGAATAGGTGGTGGCCAGCCCCTGGGGAGCCAGCTGGTAGGTCACCCGTAATTCAAAGTCAAAAGGATAGTTGGCTTTGGTGGCGGCACTGCTCCGCAGCAAGAGGGTAATGGCATCCGGCCCCTGCTCTTCTACTTCGAATTCCAGTTCCCGGGCAAATCCATGCCGGGGAAGGGAATAAGTCTTGTCCTGGTAAGTGTAGGTATCCTCCTTCAAGGTGCCGACAATGGGGAAAAGTAAGGGTGAATGCTTGCCCCAGAAGGCCGGGTCCCCATTCCACATATACTCCAGTTTATGATCCTTGTGATAAATACTCTGCAATTCCGCTCCCTTTGGGTGGATGTTTATTTTCAAATGCCGGTTTTCAATGCTGAACATGTGAGGTTGTTTTGCTTTTATCGGCAAACTTACATATTTCAGAGGCTTTCTGCCTAACTAAACTTTCTGATTTTAATGAAATTATCCTTGCTCTTGTACGTTGCTGCCGAAATGCTTACATTCGAATCATGTTTCGCTACCTGGAAATCATCTGGACGAGTTTTAAAATGGCGCTGGAGGAGTTCAGATCCAATAAGCTGCGCACGTTCCTGTCTTTATTGGGGATCACGTTTGGCATTTTTTGCATTATCAGCGTATTGTCCACGATCAGCAGCATGCAACAAGCGGTGAATAACGACCTTAAGTCCATGGGTAACAAAACGATCTATATCGATAAATGGCAATATGGAGGCGGTCCCGATTATCCCTGGTGGAAGTTTGTCAAACGCCCCAATCAGAAATACGAGGAGATGAAGCAGCTTCGTTTGAAAGTTCCCGATGCCCCTCATATGTCATTTGGCATAAACGCCTCCGCCAATGTCGACTTCGGGGACAATTCCCTGACGGGCGTCACTTATTACGGCAACAGCGAGGATTTCGATAAGATACAACAGATTACCATCGGCGACGGGCGCTATTTTCTGCAATCGGATTTCGATCGTGGCACTCCTTATGTGGTCATGGGCTATACGATTGCCGAGAAATTATTCGATAAGCCCGAGCGGGCCGTCGGCAGCACGGTAAAGTTGAAGGATGGCAAGTCCGCCCTGGTGATCGGTCTGATCCAGAAGCAGGGCCAAAGTCTTTTGGGGGGCTGGGATTATGACAACTGCATCCTGCTGACCTATAATTTTATGAAGTCGATTGTCCGGGAAGAATATGCCAACCCCACTATCCTGGTACAGGCAGGACCTGCTATTTCGACGGCAGCGCTGACGGACGAACTTCGGGGGGCTATGCGGTCCATCCGCAAGCTGAGCCCTACGCAAGAAGATAATTTCGCCCTGAATGATATCGATGGCCTGAGCAAATTCTTCGATCCTATTTTCTCGGGTATGAATATCGGGGGCTGGGCCATTGCCGCCCTGTCGCTGATCGTGGGAATGTTCGGAGTGGCCAATATCATGTTCGTGACGGTGAGAGAGCGGACGAGCCAGATCGGTCTTAAAAAAGCGCTCGGGGCCAAGCGGAATGTCATTATGATGGAGTTCCTGCTGGAGTCAGCTTTTCTATGTATTATCGGCGGGCTGATCGGGCTGCTGGCCGTGTTCCTGCTTACCTTTTTATTTACATCCCTACATATAGTCAGCTTTAAGGTTTCTATTCCGGTGGATATTATTTTGCTGGCAGTGGGCATTTGCCTGTTTACCGGCGTGTCGGCCGGTATCATCCCTGCTTTTATTGCCGCCAGAATGGACCCGGTGGTGGCGATCCGGTCGAAATAGGCGACCTGACGGTCCTGGTTGGGCAGTCGGCCGCTTTGAACTACTTTTGCGCCATGGAAAAGATGAATGCCCCTGCGGGGGGCACGGCGCCCGTTACTATTCTAGCTATCGAATCTTCCTGCGACGAGACCAGTTGCGCTATTTGCCGCGACGGGGTCATCCTGTCCAATATCATTGCCGGGCAGGCTATTCATGAACAATACGGAGGGGTTGTGCCGGAGCTGGCCAGCCGGGCGCATATGCAGAATATTGTGCCAGTAGTAGAGGCGGCCCTGAAAAAGGCGGATTGCGAATTAGAGTCGGTCACGGCGATCGCTTTTACGCAGTCTCCCGGGCTGATCGGGTCCCTGCTGGTAGGGTCGCAGTTTGCCAAATCCCTTGCCCAGGCTCTGGATATTCCTTTGCTGGCAGTGCATCATATGCAGGCGCATGTGCTGGCGAACCTGATCCCTGGCGCAGCCAACGCCCGGCCTGAATTTCCTTTTTTGTGTCTCACCGTGAGCGGGGGGCATACGCAGATCGTGCTTTGCCAATCCCCTTTGCAGATGAAGGTGATCGGAGAGACCATGGATGATGCGGCGGGGGAAGCCTTCGACAAATCGGCTAAATTACTGGGCCTGCCCTACCCTGGCGGCCCGCTGATCGATAAATATGCGCGGGAAGGCAATGCTACCCGTTTTCCCTTTCCCGAGCCACAGATCCCGGAGCTGAATTTCAGCTTCAGCGGACTGAAGACGGCCATTCTCTATTTCCTGCAGGACCACACTGCAAAAGACCCCGACTTTATCACGCACAATCTAAACGATATCTGCGCTTCGATCCAGAGCCGGATCGTCTCTATCCTGCTGAATAAATTAAAGAAAGCGGCCAGGCAGACAGGTGTCAAAGACCTTTGCATAGCCGGGGGAGTCTCTGCCAACAGCGGCCTGCGAACAGCCTTCCGGGAGATGGGAGTCCGGGAGCGCTGGAATACCTTTATCCCTTCTTTTGAATATTGCACGGACAATGCAGCGATGATCGCTATTACCGGATATTATAAATACCTGGAAGGGGATTTTGCCGATCTGTCTGTCAGCGCCAGCGCGAGGGGGGAATGGAATGCCTAATCCTTATTTTCAATTCAAGCAGTTTGTAGTCTACCAGGACCAGTGCACCATGAAAGTGTGTACGGACGCTTGCATCCTGGGGGCCTGGTTTGCTGAAAAAATACCTTCCTATTCCCTGGCGCTGGATATCGGCAGCGGCACGGGCCTGCTCATGCTGATGCTGGCGCAGAAGCACAAAGGGGAGATACAGGGGATCGAACTGGACCTGGCCGCGTTCAAGCAATTAAAAGAGAATATAACGCAGAACAAATGGAAAGAAGATCTGAAAGTATTTCCCGGGGATGTGCGCAGCTATGCCTTTCCCCATAAATTCGATTTCATCATCACCAATCCACCTTTCTTTGAGGGAGATCTCCCTGCGGCATCCGAGGCGGGGAATCTGGCCAAACACAGCAAGGAACTCACTTTAACAGCCTTGCTGGCAGTCATCGACGCCAACCTGAAGAGCGCCGGGTCTTTTGGCATCCTTCTCCCCTACCACCGGGTGGATTATTTTATCGGGCTGGCAGCTAGCCGTGGGTTCGCGCTGCAGGAAAAATTACTAGTGAGACAGACGCCCCTCCACGATTTTTTCAGGGGCATCCTTCATTTCTCCCGGAACGAGGAAGGTCTCTCCCGGAACGAGGGGGGCGGTTCCCGAAAAGAGGAAGGACTTGTTCCTTCTGCGGAGCTCTGCATTAAAAATGAGACCGGCGTTTACACGGAGGAATTTGTGGAGTTGATGAAGGATTATTATCTGTATTTGTGAGGCGTCAGGACAGTCCTGCCGTTAATGAGAGGCATACTCTTCCAGATAGCTAAACGGAGCCGTCAATTGGCCTTTTTTAACCATCGTAGCTCTTTCGATGATCGGGGAGCCTCCTTTTACCAGATCTTCCAGCACGTATTTAATCAGTTGCTCCCCGAAATAGCGGGATGCATCGCGGGGTAGCTCATTAGGCAGGTTACCCACGGCCATCAGGTCGATGGAGCCAGGCAGATAAGGGGCCGTTCTTTTCCGGGATAATCGGTCCACTCCATATACCGGGTCTTCGATGGAAGTGTCGCCCAGGTTGCAGGGTATGGAACCATCCTTGTCGTCGGTGATATCGGCAATGGTCCGGATCCGGAAATACTTATCGGCAAGGTCTTCCCATTCAAATAAACGGGGCATCTCCTTATTCCAGTAAATACCATTCATGAGTATATCCGCCACCCGGGTGAATGGCTGAAATTTACACTGGTAGTCCCGGGGATGCTGATGAAAATCGTCGCGGTGATAGTTTTTTTTCAGGGAGTGCTCGTAAAGGCTGGCCCCTTTGAGCTGGGTAAATACCGGGTAGGAAAAACGTCTTTCCAGGAACTCATCCGGCTCCACTTCGATAATCCCCAGCAGGTTCATCACTTCCAATACGCCATGCGCCACCCGGCCGGAACCGGTAACCGCCACTTTGATCTCCGGTAATTTCAATCCGAAATAAGTATGGATCAGTTCCTGAAAACTCTTTTCCTGGTATACCCTGTCCAATTGGTACAAGCCGGTACGGAGTCCATAAGCCATGATGCCGTTGTGGGCGCCTACTACCCCTGCAAAAAATCCGAAGCCCAGGATTCTTTGTCCGTCATCATGCTCCAGGCATTCGTAGTCGATCAGGGTGATCTTTTTATCCAGTATGGAATGGAACATGGCCTGGTTGTAAGGCTGTTGTTTTTTGGTATGGGAAAAGAAGAGATATGTTTTTCCCGGGATCAATTCTTTTTCCGGAACTTCTTTGATACCCATCAGGATATCGCAGTCCTCCAGGTCATGCCTTATTTCCACTCCTGCCGAGGCATATTCCTTATCGGAATA
>DASWFF010000091.1:0-20355 GCA_036394375.1 Puia sp. | reverse complement strand
GGCGGTGGCGGAAAAAGCCCTGCAACGGTTACAAGAAGGAAAAAAGCCGTTGATCGCCTTCGCCTCCACGATGGGCAGCTTTATCGAAACAATGGAGAATGAACAGGGCATGCCAGTAAGTGAAGGAGATACCATCAATGCGGATTTTAGCGAAGTGCTGAAAAGGGGCCTGGAAGGCGTCCTGCGTTATACGGAAAAGGATGTTAATGGCCAGCCCATTCACCAAAAATTTTCGATCAGCGATTTTACAGCGGATGCCCAGGCGGAATACTCCCGTATCCAGGAAAAGATCAATACCGTTTCCACAGGCATTACGATCTCTCCGATTGATGTCATCATTAAAAGGATTCAGCAAGCAGGGTATTCCGTGGCGGAGGTGACTGGCCGTAAGTATGAGCTGCAGCTCAATGGAAAGGGCAGCAAGGGGTTGGTAATGTCCCGGAAACGTATCAATACCAATGATGCCTTCCGGCGCTTCAACAACAACGAGGTGGACGTGCTGATGATCAATCAATCCGGCTCTACCGGGGCATCGGCCCATGCCGTTCCTACGGCTAAGGTGCCCAAAGAACAAGTGAAACAGCGGGTAATGATCGTCTTGCAGGCGGAGCTGGATATTTCCACGGAAGTCCAGAAACGGGGCCGGATCAACCGGACGGGGCAGATCCTGCAACCGGTATATGACTACCTGGTTTCCGCCATCCCTGCCGAAAAGCGGCTGATGATGATGCTACAGAAGAAACTAAAGTCACTCGACGCCAATACGACCTCCAATCAGAAGCAATCTTCCAAAATCCTGGACGTGCCGGATTTCCTGAATAAATATGGGGACAAGATCGTCAAAGAATATTTGGTGGAAAATCCGGCCGTCAATAAGCTGCTGGATGATCCGTTGTACCTGGAACGATCCGGGTCGGATAGTGGTGGACGGGAGGGAGATGTGTTAGAGGAGGCCGCCATGAAAGTCTCCGGGCGGGTGGCCGTCCTGTCCACCAAAATGCAGGAGGATTTTTACAACGAGATAGCTCAACGTTATGATGACTATGTAGAATACCTCCGGCAGATTGGCGAGTACGACCTGGAAGTGGAGGCTATGAACCTGGAAGCCGAGACGATTTCCTCCCGAGTGATCAAAATGGGCAAGGGCGGCGACAGCGCTTTCGGCAATGACAGCGCATTGGAAACCGTTCGGGCCAACGTGCTCAAAAAACCGTTTACCGTCACCGAGCTGGAAAACCTGCTCACCGAAGCCCTCAAAGGGAGCGATGCCACCCGGTTGCAGGAAGAGCTACTGGCAGGCTATCAATCCTCCATTGGCGGGCGATTGGAGGAGGAAAGGGCGGAAGTCCATGCCAAATACGACGAGCTGATCAAAGAGATTCCCCAGGAGAAGAAGATCAAACGGATACAGGAAAAGCAGGGCGATCAAGCCTGGCTAAAAGCCGTTGCTGAGCGAAAGACCGAACTGAATGCCGCCCGGGGGGCGCAGCTTCAAAACCTGGAGAAGATAATGGTTAATAGGCGCGGGTACCTGGAACGGATATTTAAATTCTTTTTCGTTGGCCGTTTCCTGAACTACCCGGTAGAAACCTACCAGAGCGGCAATGAGCTGGTGCCAGCCGCTTTTCTGGGATTTATGATCGATCCCAAAAAGAAAAATCCCTATGCCCCGTCTGCCATCAAGCTGCGGTATGCCATCGCCAACAGCTCCAAGTATCTCGCCATCCCGGCCTCTTACTCGGAGAGCATCAATGCCATTATTGGGGTCAGTGCCGATGTGGCGCAACCGGAGCTTCCTTCTCTTCTCCGGGCATGGGAGAATTATACGAAGGACAATAATGTAGACCGCAGGATCAGGCATATCATCACCGGCAACCTTTTGCAGGCATTCAGTGACGGTAAAGGGAAACTGGTCAGCTACACCACCCTGGATGGGCAGGTCAAAAAGGGCATTCTGCTGCCCGAACATTGGGATGCCGGGGAGGAAGTGCAGGATAAGGTAATTGTGCCGGTCCTGAAAGCCCTGCCGATCATTAAATCCCTGGTAGACGGCAAAAACATCGTCACCAACAATGGAGTGGTGTTGATCCGGACAGGGAACTATTTCAAAATCATTGTCCCTGCCTCTCGGGTAAGGGGTGGTGACGTTTACCTGGATAAGCAGATCCTGGCCCTGGTCGAGAAGAATAACTTTGAAAAAGTATCGGATAAAATGGTCGCCATGCTGCCGGAGCGTAATATCGACCAATTCATTGAGCTGCTACAGGTGAATCATGGCAGCTCTATCACCATCCATTCCTCCGACACCAAAAACATAAAAACCGATAGTAGTCACTACAGCAACCGCAAACCAATCGAGATGCCGCCGCCGGAAGAAGAAACAGCCCGCAAGCCGGCCAATATCCGTTTATTAGAATTAGAAGCGGAAGCCCTGGTATTGGAATTAGAATTACTCGCAGCCGCATAATCAAAACCTACCCGTATGATCACTATTGATAATTATTTTGACGAGATAAGTCGCCTTGATCTTTCCACCCTTCCGGAAGCGTTACAAAAAGGCCATGACTTTGTGGTAAAAGCCACGAGCAATGGGCAAAGCTGGGAGCCCTACCATACAAGCGAAGGGGTGAAAAAAGTAATAGACCTATATGTATCGAAGCTGAATCAGGCCGTACATGGCAAAGGCAGCAAGAAAATGCCAGGAAAAGCCAACAAAATTCAAAAGGAGCAGACTTCTTCCCCAAAAAGAAAGAAAAGAGGTACACCTGCTGCTGCAAAACAAGAGGAAGCAGCCGATGATACCCCCGAGAAACATCCAGAGGACACAGCCTCTGACAGTGAATCAGGGATAGATTTTAGGGATCCCCAAAAAATGAGTTCCGGAGAATTGGATGAGGCTTATAAAACAATACTTCAGATAGAGAAGGTCAATGAGCTTTCATCTGAGGCGAAGCAACAAAAAAACGAAATATTCAGGGAGATTAATAGAAGGCTTCCTAAAAATGATCCCAATAAATTATATTCCCAAGACATCTCTCCAGAGACTGAATATGAAAAGTGGCGAATAGAATTTCGTAATCTCAAAAAAATGGGTGAAGCAGAACTGGAAAAAGAACTTCAGAAAGTAGTAGATGTTTGGAATTATAATGGACTTACAAAGGAGGAAGAAAAATATAAGGAAGAATTATTAAGGTTATTAAACAAAAATAAGCAACCCGATATGGTCGAGCGGATACCGGAAGAGTTGCGTATCATCCGGCGGTTTGTAAATATGGATGGAAAGATCAAGACTAAAGAAGATATTCTTCGGTTTATTAATTCTCTGCAAAAAGCCATTGTCGAAAAGCGTATCCGCAAGACTTCCACCTATGCCGAGCAAATCAGGTTCATCCAGGACAAGCTGATTGAGGTGTATAATTCGATGAAGGCAAAGATTAAGATCGAGCTGAAACCAGCAACCTTCGAGGAAATGAAGGCATTGACCGGCGAACAAAAAGTACTCCCCTCAATAAATTTCATCAAACGGTATATCGGCATGAACGGCAAGATAGGAATGAAGGACAAAGCTGGCCAACTCCTGGACCAAATCAACCGGGCGATGGATAAAAGCAAAATCACCGATAACGATCCTTACATCGACGAAATTCATACGCTGAAAAAACACCTGAAGGCATTTACGGCCAGCAAAGGGCAAAAGGCCCTGGAGATCGAAAAAGCCACCTTGAACGGCCTAAATGGCATCCTCGGCTGCGCCTGCCAATCTTTAAATGGTCCGGAAGAAAAGCCGGTCCTCATGAACAGCATGGATTTTGCCAATATGGAGTTTACGACCATCGGGCTGAAAGGGAAATGGTATGACCTGATCGGTGATCCTTCTCCCAATTTTACGGCAATGGTCTTCGGGAGGCCCAAGATGGGCAAGTCTTATCTCTGTATTGATTTTGCAGGCTACTTGGCACGCCATCATGGGAAAGTGTTGTACGTGGCAAAAGAAGAAGGACTGGATATGACATTGCAGAAAAAACTGGCCGATAAGAATGTCGCTCATCCTAACCTGTATGTAGCATCGGAGCTGCCGGCCAACCTGGATGGGTATAGCTTTATCTTCCTGGATAGCGTCAATAGATTAGGACTTCAGCCGGCTGATCTCATCCGATTAAAGGCAGAGAATCCCTTTAAATCTTTCATTTTTGTGTTTCAGACGACTAAGGAGGGGAATTTCCGGGGCGCAAATTCCTTTCAGCATGATGTCGATGTGGTGATTGAAATACCTGAAACAGGAAGAGCAATACAATTTGGAAGATTTAATCAAGGCGGTTCGGTCCATATTTTTCAGAATTGACCTTGATTAGTATCACACTCATGAAATACTCTTTGATTTATTTAATATAAATTTTATCTTTCATAGCCATATCTAAACAAACTAAACCCCATTACCATGTACCAAGGAATCTCAGACTATCTCAAAATAAATTTGGATACAATAAATGCTAAAGGTTATGAAAGAAAAGACCAAAGAGAGTATTATGAAAGAACGATAGAGAGTTTAAAGCCATTCAAATTTCTACTTGACAAAATTTACGAAGTATCAACAATGACGAATCTGCCAGCACAATTAAGCGCAGAGGCAAATGGCTATTTAAAAGATTTTGTGGACAGAATAAATGAATTGGAAGCCGATTCAAAAAATGAATACACACAAGAGTTCTTTAACAATAAAAACAATTTATTAAAGAAAATAAACGACGAAACTCTCAGGTACTTAGAGCCAAGCCCCAATAACAAATTCTTATTTATTTGCAACACATTACTAAGCTTTAAACCAGATAAATTAGAATCAGAAGAGTCAGACCTGATCAAAATTAAGAATGAACAGGATATACTATATATTGACTCAAAACGAAATATCCAGTCATTAACAGAAGAAATAAATGAGCAGAATAAAAGAGTAGAGGTTACACTAAAAGAATTGCAGGAGAAGTCAGCCAATGCCGTTATTTCAAATTATGCTAAGGTTTTTAAAGATGAAGCGGGTCTCAATTACTCCAATTCAAAAAATTGGCTTTTGGCCGCTATTTTGCTGAGCTTAATTTCAATAGGAATGTTAGTAGGAATAATTGAGTATAAATTGTTTGATGGCAGTGAAAGAATTCAGACTGCTGATAAAGTTTATTTCGCTTATGACTACAGCAAGTTAATTGCAAAAGCATTGCTTGTTACTATATTAATATATCTTATCACTTACTCGTTTAAAAAATATTCCGTATACAAGCACTTGGAAACAATAAACAGGCACAGACATAATGCATTAAATTCTTATGGTTTGTTTGCTGGATCTATTATTGGAAATGACGCTTCGATCAGGAACAATTTATTGCTACAAGTATCAAAAGCAATATATGAGTATATCCCAACTGGGTTCTTGGCATCAAAACAAGAAGATGGTTCTCCCTCTGGGATTTTAGAAATAACAAAGATTCTTAGCGAAAAATCTTGAAGACATTTCTTATCAACCATTAATTAATGAGCCATGAAAAAATACCGGCAACCCGATCAATATTATTATGACGAATACGATCGTTCAATAATTAACCGATTAAAAGATTTAGAGAAAAAAACCGATCCTCCTTCATTTGAAGGAGGCATACTTAATGCATGCCACCCTTTTCATTTGCAAGGTATTTTGTCAGCCGAATATAGGGAAAGCAGGGTTTTGGAACGAATGCAAACAGATGAAAGAAAAGATTATCTGTTAAACTCTACTCCGGTCCCACAAAATATACACTGCAATACTTGCGGAAGTAAGATGTACTGTTTTGATCATTTATTTAAAGAAGAGGATACAAGGATATTATTTGCTTTTGAATGCCCGAAAAATCATTTACCCCGAAAAGTTATTTACCCTAATGGATCTGAATACTTTTTTCCAAAAAGGAAATGCAATGATTGCGGAAATGAATTATACTCACTTCCATCCAAGGAGGAAAACGACAAATTGATACTTTCTGATAAATGTTCAGTCTGTGGGAAAATTTATTCCTTTGAATTAGATAATAGTCCCGTACAGGAAGAGCCTATCACAGAGGAAGACAGAAACAAATATTGTACTAGGTATATTAGGTTCTGGAACGACCTTAAAGCAATTGCTGATTTTGTTGACAATGAGAAAATACTTGAAAACGAAAAAAGGGACAAGGAAGAACTTGGCATTGACAAAATAGAAAAAACAACTATTCCTCGGTTAGAACAGCGGTTAAACAAAATGGTTGAAAACGCCGGTTTTATAAAATTCCAGTTCGATAAGCCTCAAATAGAGAAATACGTCATTGTCGGATTTTCAGCTCAAGACCCCACTGATCGTGGAGACCAGGAAAGTATAAAATTGTTGACTAAGGCAATAAAGAAAGAACTGTTCCCCACTAATTGGCGTCTAATGGCAACAGGCATCTCATACAATCTTGGCTTTTTAAGCGGTCAGCTTAAGGCTTATCAAGAAGACGATGATTTAAAGAAAATAGCTAAGGAAATTTTAAGCCAAAAAGGCAAGCGAAAAGGGGAGGGGCCTAGCGATAAAAATGTATCTAATTGATTATCAATTTTTTGTAAATTTGTAACTTAACCCTATGAAAGCAAAAATCGTCCAGTTATGTCTGAAAGACATTATAAAAGAAGACCCTTTCCCAAATAAAGTAAGCTTGACAGAATTGCGGAAAATTTGGGATGATGAGCAATACAAGTATACCGATGATGAGCTAATGAGAATACGTGAATGGATATATGCAATAGCGGCTATTGCGATTAGGCTTGAAGGAGAGAAGGCCGCTAATGCTGATAAAGAGGAGGCCAAAACGGTACCCATCTATTTATCAAAAAAAGCATGTTGAATGGCGCAAATACTTACTATCTATAACAACTGGATTTTATGAAAACTACAAAAGCTGTTCTTTATATCCGGGTATCTACTGATGAACAGGCTGAAAAGGGGCACAGTTTATCCTTCCAGGAGGAACGACTTCGGCAACATTGCGTTTTAAATGGCATCGAGGTCGTTGGATTTTTTAAGGAGGATTACTCTGCCAAAACTTTCGAGCGGCCAGAGTTTAGAAAATTGCTGGCTTTCCTGGATCATAAAAAGCATGTAGCTGATCTTTTATTGTTCCTGAAGTGGGATCGATTTTCGAGGAATGCCGGGGATGCTTATGGAATGATTAATCAACTGAAGCGGATGGGAGTAGAGCCGCAAGCGATCGAACAGCCTTTGGATATGAAAATTCCAGAAAGCAAGATAATGTTGGCTATTTATCTCGCCACCCCTGAAGTGGAAAATGACCGCCGGGCTATGAACACCAAAGATGGAATGTATAAAGCCAAAAAAGCAGGTCGCTGGGTGGCATTAGCTCCAAAAGGATATAAGCGTAGCGTCGATGAAAATTTAAAGCCTTGCATTATACCTTCTAAAGATGCAGAATTGGTTAGTTGGGCGTTTGAGCAAATGGCAACCGGTGCTTATCCTATTGACGATGTGAGAAAAATGGTCAATGCAAAAGGATTGAAGATCAGCCGTAATGCTTTTTGGTGTTTATTGAGAAACCCACTGTACATAGCAAGAATGAGAGTGCCAGCTTACAAAGGCGAACCAGAAATGATTGTAAAGGCAAAGCATGAGGCAATAGTATCGGATGCTTTGTTTTACGAAGTGCAAAATGTCTTGGATGGCAAGAAAAAAGTAAACCATCCCGCGCATTATTCCATGAGAAAGGAATGGCCCTTACGCGGGTTTCTTAAATGCCCGCGTTGCGGTCGTACTCTTACTGGCAGCACCTCGAAAGGCAATGGTGGTATTTATTACTATTACCATTGCACAAAGGGATGCAATGAGCGATATAAGTCGGAGGACGCCAATAATGCGTTTTACGAGCAACTAGAAATTGCCAGCAGGAATGAAAAGCTGATCCGAACCTGGGAACTTATCCTAAAAGATGAACGAGAGAAAAACGGTAAGAATAAAACGGCCAGCCTTGTCAAATTCCAAAATGACCTGGAAATTCTTAAAAAAAGGCAGGAAAATGCCCAGGTATTGATGCTGGATGGGGCTATTAGTCCTGTAGATTATAAAGATATAAAAAGCCGGTTGGAGCCGGAAATTGCAAGGCTAAGAAGAGAGATCGTGGATATTGAGCGGAAAGACCCGGAAGAATCCAATATTAAGGAGTTTGGGTTCCTCTTTCTACGGAATGTTGATAAGATATTTAATGATAGCACCTTAGAGGAAAAATACCGGGTGCTTGGTTTGATGTATCCCGAAAAAATCGTTTTTAAAGAAAAAGCGTTTCAAACCAATTTTGACAAGGATATCATAATGCTACTATGCAGGGGTGACGCGGGTTTTAAAAGAAAAAGGGAAAGACAGAAAAAAAAATTTGACTGTCTTTCCCAAGAGGTGACCCCGTCAGGATTCAAACCTGAAACCTACTGATCCGTAGTCAGTTACTCTATTCAGTTGAGCTACGGGGCCATCTTTCACCCGGCGGTATTCCGCTAAGGGGCTGCAAATATAAAATAAAAATTCAGAACAGAAAAAATTGAAGGGCATCTATTGGACAGATTATGAAGAAATTCTGTCAGTATTTATCAACAGGCATTCGACGACGTACAAAAATCATCCCCGATCCCTACTCATAGATCTTCATCGCCGTCCTTTCCACCAGTGTCTTCGGCAGCAGCCAGGCCAGGACGGCGCCTACCTTGTTCAGCATGCCGGTGATCACCTCCGTCTTGCCGGCCAGCATGGCCTTCACGGCAAGGGAAGCCACTACCCGGGGGCTCATATTGAATTTGGCGGCCGCCTTCAGCCCCTTTTCACCTAATTGGGCCCGGTTGGGGAAATCGGTATCCGTAGCCCCGGGACTGACGGCCGTCACCGAGACGGAGCTGCCATGCAGTTCCTGGTGCAGGCCGCGGCTGAAAGCCAGGACAAAAGCCTTCGTGGCGGCATATACGCTCAGCCCGGGAACGGCCTGGTAGGCGGCGGAACTGGCGATGTTCAGGATATAGGCCCGGGACTGCCCGCGCAGATCCGGCAGGAACAGCCGGGTCAGCCCCACCAGGGTATTCATATTCAGCTGCATCATATTCAGGTGCTCGGACAGGGGATATTTTTCAAAAGGCCCGCTCAGCCCGTACCCGGCATTGTTCACCAGCGCCTTGACGCTGTATTCTTTTTGCTTGCACCAGTCGAAGACCTTCTGTGGGGCGTCAGGTGCAGACAGGTCCAGCGCCAGCCAGTCCACCTTCACCGTATAACGGCTGGAGATCTCCGCCGCTACCTGTTTCAGCAGATCCCCCGAACGGGCTACCAGCAGGACATTGAATCCCCTGCGGGCCAGCTCCTCCACGATATTCTTGCCGATCCCCTTGCTGGCGCCTGTAATTAATGCATATTCCGTCATAGTCGATAATGAGTTTACCGTAAAAATAGGTGAAAAAAGGGTCAACGACCGTTGACCCTTTTTTCAAATTCATATATAAATCTTTACTAATTCTGCACTTTCGAGGCAAAGCGATGATAGAAAGGAGTCTTGCTGTTCTCATCCTTCGGCATGTATTTACCGGTAATGATCGGTACATACATCACCCGGCGGCGGCTGGCTTCGCCTAAAAGCGGAGATTGCTGGGCGCGGTGCCAGATCCGCCCGTCATGCACGGTCAGATCACCGGCCTTCACGTCGAATCCGATCTCCCGGCGATCGGGATTATTGTCGATGAAATATTTCTTGCCAAATAATAGCTTCAGGATGTTCTGCTTGTGCGTTCCCGGTAAGACCCGTAATCCGCCGTTCTCAAAGGGGGTATCGTCCAGGTGAATGCCTACGTTCAGCATCGGCATGATCTTCTGCCCGAGGAAGAGGTCCCGGGGACTGTCCGTATGCCAGCCCATCTGGGTGAAGGCACTGTCCGGTGTCCGGACATAGTGGTTCAGGATCAGCCCATCCTTTTCATTTTCAGCGATCCGGCCTTCATACGGATATAAGAGCCCTATAATGGCCTTGATGCGCGGATACTGCAGGAGTTCATGGAACATATCGCTGTAAAGGGACAAAAAGCACATCCGCTGAATCATCTTGTTGCCATCCTGGTCCTTTCCGAACTTCAGGGGGATTCCGTTGATCTTCTCCCGGCCCTCGTCCAGCCATTGTTTTTCGATCCGTTTAATCTCGTCTCTAAATAATTGAACAGTCTCCGATGTAAGGAAATCCTTAAATATGATCACGCCATACTTGTCGAAAAAGTTAAATTGTTCTTCTGTTATTTTATCTCCTAAAACAAAATCGGGGCATTCAAATTTTTTCATAATTGCTAGCTTTATTTAAGAAAGGGAAGGTCATCCTTTCCGATTCAGCGCCTTTAAAATTATAAGATGATTTTAATTTTAACAAATTGTGAATTCTTCATTAATATTCAAATGTAAGAAAATTAGGTTTTTCCGTGTTAATTTGCTTGTTTTAAAATCAGTAAACCCAAATAATAATAATACAACCTTGCCGCTACCTAAGTTCAGGAAAACACCATTTAACCCGGTTTTAGCACTCTACTGTCTGTTTTTTCACTCCTTCTCCCTGTCGGCTCAAAAAGATACGCTGGGAGTTGTGCCTGTCCAAAAGCTCCCGCTTCCTATTAAAAGCCCGGCAAAGATAAGGCATACGCTCCTTCTTCCAATCATTGCGCGTTCGATTGAGACCGGCTGGTCTTTTGGCGGGGCCAGCGCCTCCACTTTTCACCTGAACACGAAGGACACCGTTACCCGTACCTCTAACGCACAAGCCCTGGCCCTCTATACAACCAGGGCGCAATTAGTATTGGCCATAAATGGTTCCATTTACTTCCCGGGAGAACGCTTTATCCTCAATCAGCAATTGTCCTACAGCTCTTTTCCCGACAAATTCTGGGGCCTGGGCAAAGCCACCGGCGACAGCAACAAAGAATCTTATAAATTTAAGCAGTATTACGTTTACTTACATCCCCAGCGCAGGATAGGCCCCAGCCTTTTTTTAGGCGTTATTTATGAGTTCCAAAGGGTTTTCGAGGTGGAATATACCCCGGGAGGACTGTTTGACAAAGAAAATATTCCCGGAAGAACAGGATACCATGTTTCCGGCCTGGGCCTCAGTATCACCTACGATACCCGGAACAATGCCTTTTCCCCCGACCGGGGCACGATGCTGCAATTCTATTTCGACCACTTTATGCCCCTTTTAGGGTCTGATTACCGCTATACCAACTATGTTCTGGACTTCCGTCGCTTCATCCGGGTCTATAGGTATCAGGTACTGGCTTTACAGGCCTATGGCTTTTTCGATGCCGGGGAAGTCCCTTTGCGCAGCCTGGCCTACCTGGGAGGGGCCAATAGCATGCGGGGATATTATGCCGGCCGCTACCGGGACAAGAACCAGGCCGTCATTCAGGCGGAATACCGGGTTCCCCTTTTCTGGCGGTTTGGCGCCGTCGGCTTCGCCGGAATGGGCAATGTGGGCCCCGGATTTCAGGACCTGAATTTCCAGGACGCCAAAGTTTCTTATGGGGGAGGGCTCCGCATCGCCCTGAACAGAACGGAAAAGCTCAACCTTCGCCTGGATTACGGCCTCGGCCGGAGATCCCAGGGCTTTTACCTGCAATTGGGAGAGGCGTTCTAGGATTTTCGGCCCTCCAGCCCCAGCCATCGCTGGGTCAGCCGGTAGACCAGCCAGGTAAAGACGGGCGCCGTCAATACATCCATTGTGTAATGCACGTGCTGCACCAGCAATAAAAATCCGACGATCCCCGATCCTGCCAGCGCCAGCCCTTTATCCAGTTTGTTCTGCAGGCAGAGGAATATGAGGAACATTGCGGAAGTATGCCCGGAAAAAAACAGGTCCTTGGTGACGAATTTGGCCCCGTAAAAGGCATTGGAAAGGGGATCTGCCAACCCAATCAGGTTGACGGGCGCATCCAGCGCCACCAGGGAGATGGTGCCCATGCGCACAAGACTAAGCAGGATATAGGTCCATAAAAAGGTCAGTAAGATGTCCGGGCTTTGTATGCAGCGAAAAACCAGCAGGACCGTGATCGCCCAGACAACGAGCATCATCGGTAACGAGACATCATAGGCCGGTAAGATATTCAGCAGCCAGTCATTCAATACAACTCCGTTCCTTTTTTCGATGGCCTGAAAAAAAACAGGAAAAAAAGACATGATCACGGCCGCCAGAATAAATCCCGTGATGATCATTCGCCTGAACTTCACTGATTGCCACGCGGCTGCCCATCCCTGTTTCAATACTATTCTGTTTGTCTGCGTCATAGTTGGCTTAACAAGCCGTAAAAATACATAGTTTGAAGCAAAATCAAAAAGAAGGCCCCTTTTGATTGCTGCCTCTCTCATAAAAAAAAGCGTTCCGCCGGATAAAGCGGAACGCTATCGTATTTTTTAAATGTTATTCCCTTCGGCTGAAACGCCTGTGGCGTCTCAATAATGCCACCGCACAAAAGCTTCGATGCCGGCGTATTTGGTAAGCCCCAGCTGCGCATACAGACCCGCCGTATTGGCGTTGCGGTCCTCGGCCCTTTGCCAGAACTCACGGCTATCGCTGCCCTGGAAAGGGACCATATCTTTTTGAGATTGATGGATGAAGATGCCGAATCTTTTTTTCATCACCTGGTCCGGGCTCATGGGGATCGCCATTTCGATCTCGCTGATATCCCATTCCTGCCAGGCTCCTTTGTACAACCAGAGCCAACAGTCCTTGATCCAGGCATCCCCGGCGGCTTTCAGCCTCCGCATGGATTCGAAGATGATATCCAGGCACACTTTATGTGTTCCGTGCGGATCGGCCAGGTCGCCCGCCGCAAAGATCTGCTGGGGCTGGAGCTTCCGCAGTAATTCCATGGTCAGCTGCACATCGGCTTCACCCATCGGCTTTTTTTCAATGGTGCCCGTCTCATAGAATGGCAGGTTCATGAAATGAATATTCTTGTCTTCGAGGCCCACATAACGGCAGGTCGCTTTGGCTTCGCAGCGGCGGATCAGCCCTTTTATCTGACGGATCTCTGCCGTATCGATCTCACTGGCTTTCTTCTTTTTCAGGAACAGGGTGGCATCCTGCAATATCTGGGAAGATTTCTGGCTGTCGATGCCTGCCAGCACTTCAAATCCTACGGCGAAGTCCAGGAAGCGGGTGACAAATTCATCCGTCACCGCAATATTACCGGAAGTCTGGTAAGCTACATGCACATCATGCCCCTGGTCATGCAAGCGCATGAAAGTGCCGCCCATGGAAATAATATCGTCATCCGGATGGGGGGAGAAGATCAGGCTGCGTTTGGGGAAAGGTTCCGAGCGTTCGGGACGAGCCGGATTCTTGATGTCGGGCTTTCCTCCGGGCCAGCCGGTAATGCTATCCCGCAATACATAGAATACCTGCAGGTTGATCTCATAGGCGTCTCCCTTCTCAACCAGCAGATCGCTGAGACCATTGTCGTTGTAGTCGCTGTTGGTCAGGCTCAGGATCGGCTTGCCCAGCTTCAACGCCATATTGACGACGGCCTTCCGGATGATGGCAGGCGTCCAGGTGGTTTCCCCCGTAAGCCAGGGCGATTTGAAACGGGTCAGTTCCGATGCCGCCATTTCATCCGTTACGAACATAACATCGTTATGCTGCTGCAGCAGGGAGGCCGGGATCTGCTCGGTGACATTGCCTTCCACGGCCTTTCGGATCACGGGGGCTTTCAGCTGTCCCCAGGCCATCAGGACGATGCGCTTGGCCCTCAGGATCGTATCGATGCCCATCGTAACGGCCAGACGGGGTACTTTTGAAATATTCTGGAAATCCCCCGAGTTGGCAATACGGGTGGAATTATCCAGGGGGATGAGCCGGGTCTTGGAGAAGAGGCTGGAGCCGGGCTCATTGAACCCGATATGCCCGTTGTTCCCGATGCCCAGGATCTGCAGGTCCACTCCTCCCGCGTCTTCGATCTGCTTTTCATATTCTATGCAATGCATCTTAATATCCTCTTTTTTCCACTCTCCATTCGGGATATGACAATTTTTAGGGTCGATATCCACTTTGTCGAATAGCTGCTCCTTCATGAAACGGTTATAGCTCTGCAGGGCGTCATTATCGATGGGATAATATTCATCCAGATTAAAGGTGATCACATTCTTAAAGCTCAGGCCTTCCTCCCGGTGCAGCCGCACCAGTTCTGCATACAGGGACTTGGGAGAGGAGCCGGTCGCCAGGCCCAGTACCGTTTTCTCACCTTTGGCATCTTTTTCCTTGATAAGGGTCGCGATCTCCTTGCCGATAAAACGGCTACCCTCGTTCAGCGTACTAAAAATTTTTACCGGGATTTTCTCGAATGAATCGACCATGCTCATAGATCAGAATTTTTTTTATGTATTTTAAAAGGGGATAAGGACAGGGTTTGAAATTATGGGCGAATTTAAACCCTATTTGCATAAGGGGCAAAATTCAATCAAACATAAAAACGCCACAGGCGTTTTGCCCCGAAGGGGCCATCATTAGACCCGCCTGAAAAAATGCCCGCATTTTTTCAGGCGCTCATGTGGTCAGCCTCCTCCAATTCTAAACGGGAATTCACAAAAAGGTGTCTGAAAAGAGAAAAATGTAATGTCGGCCTACAAAAAGAAAAATAATGTCACGCCGGCCAGTATCTTTTTTAAGGATTTGATCGCCTGGTAGAGGAGATTACGCGCTACCTGGTAGTTGATGTTCATGATCTCACTCACTTCTTCATAACTGAGATTCTGATAATATTTCAGGTAAATGATCTCTTTCTGGCGGTTGGAAAGACGTCCCAGCGCCTCCTGCACCTTTTGCTTTTTTTCGGCATTTTCCTGCTGCAGGATCAGGACCGTCTCATGGCTCCATTCGAAAGCAATATCTCCGTTGTCTGGTAAAGACAGGGTTTTTTCGTTTTTCCGGAATGTTCTTAATAGTTTGTATTTCATTGATTTAAGCAGGTAGGCCTTCACGGACAGCACCGGCGCCCTGGATTTGGCCTGCCATAGTTCAATGAACAGCTCCTGGATACAGTCCTCCAGCAGCTCGGTATCTGTCGTGAATTTGGAGCCAAACCGGAATAAGGTCTCATAATGCCCCCTGAAAAGGGCTGCAAAAGCTTCTTTATCCCCTTTACGAAAAGACTCCCAAAGCATTATGTCCTGGTCGGCAGTAGTCAAATAGTGGTGGTTGAAACCTGAATGTAGCAAAATTGCGCCAATTCAAAAATGGGTAGATAAATATTTTTATCTTTACACTCACTTATTCCCGCATACGCCATTCTTAATTATGTTAGATAACTATCGTGAACCGGAAGATCTTTTGTCAGATGAGTCCTTTCTTGCCTGGTATTTTAAAACAGGGGAGGGCCAGGGTATGGTCTGGGAGCATTGGATGGCAGCCAATCCCGGCAGAAAGGACATGGTACAACAGGCCATAGAGATCCTGAATACCACCCGCCTCCCGGAGAAAGAAGTGCCGGCTTCACAGGTCGACAGGGCTGAATCAGCCCTCCTGCAAAAGATCGCCACCCTGCCGGTTCCCCTTTATAAAGACCGCCGCTGGATAGCGGCAGCCTGCATTTTAGTCCTGCTCACGGCGGGCCTGTTCATCACTCGTTCCCGCCGGCCGGAAGTAAAGACGGACTATGGACAGATCAGCCTGCAGCAACTGCCCGACGGTACGGACGTGACCATGAACGCCAATAGTAAACTAAGTTATTCTCCCGGCTGGAAAGAGGGCGCCGACCGGGAAGTATGGGTGAGCGGAGAAGCCTTTTTCCATGTGCGCAAGACCCCTCAGAAGAGCCGTTTCATCGTGCATACGGATCATTTCGATATCATCGTCACCGGCACGCAGTTCAATGTGGTCAACCGGGGCGGAAAGGACAACGTGCTGCTACAGGAAGGCAGCGTGATCCTTCATGGCCGGGATGGCAGAGAGCTGAATATGATACCCGGTGATTTCGTGGAATTCAATAGCGCTCAACTGGAAAAAAGACCGGCAAAAAATGATAGCGTGCTGGCCTGGAAGGAGCAGAAACTGGTATTCGACCAGACGCCCCTCCGGGAACTGGTCGCCATCATCAAAGACCACTATGGGATTACGGTGAAACTGGCAGACGATTCGCTCGGAGACAAAAAGATCGTCGCGATCCTGCCCAATAATAACCTGGACGTACTCCTGAAATCGCTGGAAGCTACTTCCGAATTCGACGTTATCAGGCAAGAAGATGGGATCCTCATCAAGGCCCATGCCCAGGACAAGAACTAAGACTAAGACAACTGGATTTATAATAGCCAAACTCTGCATCGTATAATGAGAAAATCAAGCTTTTACTTTCCTATGCTTGCATTTTTTCTCAGCGCAGAACTGTTCTGCGTGGCCCCGGCCCATGGACAGACCCTTCCTTCTCCTGCGGATAAGAAAATTCCTGCCGATACGACCAATGCCCGTCGCCCCCTCCTCGAAGTGCTGATAGAACTGAACAGGACCAAAGGCGTATATTTTCTCTTCTCCCAACAGCCCCTGGGAAAGGTCCTCGTCAACAATCCTGTCCTGTCGCAGAATGCGACCATCGAAAAGATCCTGGGACAGGTGCTGAAGAACACCGGCCTGCATTTCAAAAAAGTCGATGAGCGCACCTTTGTCATCCTGAGTAGGAAGGCCCCCGACAGAAATAGTAAGTACGATCCCTATGCCGGCGTACAGGACCCATCCGATCCATCCGACTCATCCGGTAGATTGCCGGGTGAAGAGGCCGCGTCTATTCTGCCCGGCAGGATCAGGGGCCGGGTGATGGCCGGCGACGGGAAGGCATTGCAGGGAGTCAGCGTCACCGTCAAAGGTACCCGCAAAGGCACTTCCACGGATCTGGGCGGGGTGTTCGATATTCAGGCGGGTAAAGAAGATACCCTTGCTTTTTCTTTTGTAGGGTACAGCCGCAAGGAGGTCCCGGCCGGACAGGCCGGAAAGGCCGCCGTGATCCTGCAGCCTTCCAACCTGCCATTAGCGGAAGTGCTGGTGATGGCCCTGGGTATTCAAAAGCAGGAACGGTCCCTGGGTTATTCCGCCACCGAACTGGACGGCTCCCTCTTTACCCAATCCCGGGATATCAATCTGGGCAATGCCCTCGTGGGACAGGTAGCCGGCCTCAGCGTTGCAGAGAATGCCACCGGCCCTTATGGCAGCAGCCGGGTGCTCATCCGCGGCAATGCTTCCCTCAGCGGCAACAATCAACCGCTCTATGTCATAGATGGCGTACCCTACGATAATACCACCCAGATGTATGCCGGCCAATACGGCGGAGCAGACCTGGGAGACGGCCTCTCCAATATCAGTCCGGACAATATCGAATCCGTTCTCATTCTGAAAGGAGTGGCCGCCTCCTCCCTCTACGGTTACCGGGGCGGCAACGGAGCCATCCTCATTACGACCAAGTCCGGCAACCGGACCCACGGCATCGGCGTACAGGTGAATAACAATCTTACGTTCAACAACGTGGTCGATGAGCGGGACTACCAATATACCTACGGCCAGGGCGTATCAGGCGTCAAGCCCTCCAGCGCCCAGACAGCGCTGGCAGCCCCTTATTATAGCTGGGGCGCCAGGCTCGATGGCTCTCCGGCCGTTAATTATCTCGGTGACACCTATGCCTACAGCCCCGCTAAAGATAATTTCCGGCATTTTTTTCAGACCGGCCTCACCAATCAAAGCTCCGTCGGCCTCACCGGCGCCAATACCAAAGGACATTTTCGCCTGGGGCTCTCCGACCTCCATCTCAGCACGGTGGTCCCCAACTCCTCTATGCGGCAGCAGGGCTTGAATTTCAATTCCACCTACTCCGTGACCAACCGGTTGCAGATGGAGCTGACGGCGGATTATGTCTTTGAACACGTAAATAACCGGGCCTCCCTTTCCGACGATCCCGGCAATGTGATCGCCCCGCCCCTGTATCTTGCCAATTCATTCGATATCCGCTGGATGAAGGCGCATACGATCCATCCCGACGGAACGGAATGGCTGCCCGGCACCACCGACCCCTATTTTGAAAACCCTTATTATATTGCCTACGACTATATAAATACGACAGACCGCAACCGGATCACCGGCGGCCTCACCCTCAAATACGACCTTCTGGACTGGCTCTATATAAAGGGACAGGTCACCCGGGACGGATATATTTTCGACGTGACGAACATCGTCCCTTCCGGGGTGGAATACACCCGCAGCGACGGGATCCATGGAGGCAATTTCACCCAATACGAAGTGAATCATCATGAGCTTAACGGCAACTTCATGATCGGCGTACATAAAAAAGCAGGCGCCGATCTCAGCTTCGATGCCAATATCGGGGGCAACCGCCAGGATAATACCAACTCCATCAACGGGGTCGGAGCCGTACCCAACTCCCCCAATCGCCCGGCAGGTCCCTTTCTCGTCGCCGGCAATTACAACGCGAACAATATCGTCAATAAACCTTACAGTTCCAGCAACCGCCGCTACCGGGTGAACTCCCTCTACGGCAGCGCAGACATCGGCTTTAAAAATTATCTCTTTTTGAACCTCACTGCCCGTAACGACTGGTACTCTACCCTCAATATCAACACCGACCATTATCTCTATCCTTCCGTCTCCGGCAGCTTCCTCTTCTCCGAGGCCTGGAGGCTGCCCGGCTGGATCAGCCTGGGTAAATTAAAGGCTTCTTACGCAGCCTCTTCCAATGGGACCGAGCCTTACCAGAACCTCCTTACCTACGGCATACAGGCTTATTCCGTCAGCGGCCAGCCCCTGGGATATATCTCCACGAGCGACCTGCTGCCGCTGATCCCGAATGCCTCCCTGCGCCCCGTCAGCATTGCGGAAAAAGAACTGGGACTTGTCATGCAGTTCTTCGGGAGCCGGCTGGGCTTCGACCTGAGCTTCTACAACAAACTGACGACGAATGACATTGTCAAAATAACCGTGAGCTCCACCTCCGGGTACGGCCAATACATCGAGAATATCGGTAAGGTACGCAACCGGGGTATCGAATGGCTCCTGACCGGAGTACCACTGAAGACCCCGTCCTTCTCCTGGAACCTTTCTTTCAATTTCGCTGTCAACAATAATAAGATCCTGACGATCGGCGGCACGCGCAGCATCGTTATCAATGGCGCCTATCCCCGCTGGGGCAGCGAGGTGAGCATCAGCAACGTGGTGGGATTGCCGTATGGACAGATCATGGGCTATGCCTACCGGCGGGACGCAAAAGGAAACAAGATCTTCAGCGACGGCATCATCAACCCGGCCCCAGCGGGCGAACCGGAACAGACAGGGATCGTACCCCTTGGTTCCACCGTCTATAAGCAGACAGGCGGCCTGACCAATGAATTTCATTATAAGGACTTCTCCCTTTCCGTGCTGGTGGACTTCAAATATGGCGCTAAGATCTATTCGGGCTCTAACCTGCTGCTGTATTATTATGGTCTGCAAAAGGCGACGCTCGCGGGTAGGGAAGGAGGTTATGTCGGCCAGGGCGTGTTGGAGAACGGGCTTCCCAATAAGATAGCCGTGCCGTCCCAGCAATATTTCCAGGACATCTCTGCCGGAGGCTCGGATCATATCGCCGAGGAATTCGTATACGACGCCAGCTTCATTAAATTACGGTCCGCCTCCCTCAATTATGCCCTGCCGGCCTCCCTGTTTAAGAAAAGATTTATCAAAGGGATGAATTTTTCCCTGGTGGGGCGCAATCTCGCTATCCTGATGAAACATGTTCCCAATATAGATCCGGAGTCCAGTATCAATAATACCAATGGGCAGGGGCTGGAACTGACGGGATACCCCTCCGTCCGGAGCTGGGGTTTTAATATGAATGTAAAATTCTGATATGCCACAGAAGCTATATATTATTATTTTGGGGACGCTGCTGGCCGGCAGCAGTTGCAAAAAAGACTTTGTGAAGATCAATACGGATCCTAACCAGATCACGGAAGGTCAGATCAATTTCAATTACCTGTTCACCAATGCGCAGCTGCAGACTTCGGGTAATACCGATGGCAATGGTTATGAAGACTGGCGTAACAACCTGATCTATTCCGGCTGTATGATCCAGCATCTATCCTCTACCTTCTCTTATTGGGATGGAGATAAATACCTGTACAGCGCTACCTATAATTCGGCCTATTGGGACCAGAATTATCCTAACGCTATCGTCAATATAGTCGATGTGCTGCAACACACCGGAAAAGATACCGCCCAGGGCAACTTTTACCAGATTGGCCGCATCTTCAAGGCCTTTATGTTCCAGCGCCTGACC
>DASWFF010000090.1:0-24808 GCA_036394375.1 Puia sp. | reverse complement strand
AAGCCTTTTATCCTTGCAAAAGCCACCGACTTACCGCTGAAATTTTACCACAGAAGGTTTCTTGTGATTACATGACGGAATAATTACGGTCATATGGAAGATACCAAACAATAGAGGTCGAGAGCGCAAATGTGCATACGCTATTGGGCGCCACCTATACAGAATTGAACCAGGTATACGAAAAGACCGCGCCACGTCCTATCTTTATCCCTGTGAAAAAGAACACGTGAAGTATGAAAAAAATAACAGTCGAAACAATCCAACGGTGCTCCATTTCAGTCTGTATCACCGCCCCGCCTGTGCCACCAAGCGATGCAGGCATTTCGCTATACTATACCCTACTCCTATCCATAAGACCATCCCTTCCCACCTCGTCCGGTTTTCTTACACACTATAGAGGCGAACGATGTATGGCCTTCAGAGTGGCACAATATTACTGCTCCCTGGCTCACAGTACCAGAGACGCTAATCATTATCTTGCCAAGCAATTCTACCGCGATGCCGGCGGGTACGGACGCTCTGACAGTATCACCGCCCTTGTGTTTCGTCCTTCAACCCGCCCCACACTGCTGCTAGACCTTCGGCGGCCGCCGCCTTCTTCCAGCGCGTATTCAACCAGTGGACCTTCGTTCTCCTTTTTAATACACCCGTTCAAGATCTTTTCGATCTCATGGTGTACATAACCCAGGCGCTGTTCCGCCGGTTATCACCCAGGATAAAAAGCTCTTGCCGCATAACAATCGGACCGGTCTAGCGCCGGGGAGCTCGCAGGGGACAGCTTGGAAGGTTTTCCTAACTATCATTCTGACAGCCAGGACCACCCAGTCAAGGACTCTTGATTTGCTACATCTGCAACAATTCCCATTCCCGATATCACACTAGCCAGTATCCGTAATTCTGACAGATCTAAGCCTTATGCGGCCATCCCTATTTCCTGTCCAAAACCCACGTGCCCCGCAACATAGCAAGATGAACCAAAGTAGCACAAGACCTGGCTTGTCGTTGATAGAAAACTAACGAAATCTTCTACCCTAATCGATCAACAACTAAAGTAAAAACAATGGAAAAAACAACAGAAAAACGCACCAAATGGCTTACCATCCGCATGACGGAAACCGAATACCTTCAGGTGGAAAAACTCGCAGGAGAAACCGCCTGCCAGACCCTCAGCGAATATGCCCGCAAGGTAGTCTTGGGCAAACCGATTGTCATGCGCTACCGAAACCAGTCACTGGACGATTTCCTCTCCGAAATCCTGGAGCTTCGACATGCGTTAGACAACATCGGGAGCAATTTCAACCAGGCGGTTCGCCGCCTCTACAGTCTCCGGCAGGTTATGGATCTCCAGGAATGGATCGTTATCAACGAACAGGACAAAACGCGAATGTTCCAACAGATTGAAACCATTTCGCAAACAATCACCCAAACATATCAACTATGGTCTCACGAATAGCACCTACCGCCAGGCTGTCCGATCTCCTGGCTTACAACGAAAAAAAAGTGGCACAACACAAGGCCAAACTCATTCATGTCGGGAATTTTTTGCAGGACAAGGATAAGCTAAGTTATGACGAAAAGCTTCACCGTTTCCAGCATCTCAACGAGCTCAACAGCAGGTCTACCATTAAAATGTTTCACGCTACCCTCAACTTTGATCCTGCGGATCATCTTCCGGACGAGAAACTTGCCGCCATCGCCGACCGTTATATGGAAGGCCTTCAAATGCAGCAGCAACCATATCTCGTCTATCGCCACGACGATGCCGCTCATCCTCACGTCCATATCGTCACATCACTCATCCGTCCGGACGGCACTCGGATAAATACCCACTATATGGCCATACGCTTGTCCGAACCGACCCGGAAAGCCATTGAAACAGAGTTTGGCCTACTTCCGAACAAACGTCCCCGACAGGTAAAACAACCCAACATCGAAGAGCTACAGAAGATCGTGCCAGGTTCTGGGATTCCGGTTACTCAGTCCATGGACCAGATCATCGGCATCATTAACCGGGACTATACATTCTCCAGCCTCCAGGAATACAATGCTATCCTTCGCTGCTGTAACGTGACCGTCGAGACTGGCGGTCACTGGAGCAAGACCCGTCAGCATCACGGCCTCTATTATGTCGCCCTCGACGAACAGGGTAACAAGATCAGTCCACCGGTTATGGCCTCCCAACTCGCCAGCCGTCCTACTTATGCCCGTCTCGAGAAAAAGTTCCAGCAGCCCAGCGCTCAGCTCTCTGACAACCTTACTTCCATCCGTCAACGTATCGACTGGGCCCTATTCCAGCAGCCTGACACCCTCCGCGAATTGGTCATCGGCCTACGAGGAGACGATATCGAAGTAATTATTCCGCCGCGCAAAGGCGGCAATCCGCAAGACCATATTTATGTCGATCATGAAACTAAAACGGCCGTTGCGGGTCAGGCCCTGGGAAAAGTCTATACCAGCGAAGCCATCAATCGAACTTTTTCCCAAGGCCGCGGCCGTGTTCCCGGCCGAGCGCATGGAAAAGTTCCTACCCTTGCCGACAACCAGGTCGGGCTTGAAGGAACCGAATTCAACACCCGGGTCCCTCAAGTCCTATCCGCGATCCTCTCCCACGGCGGCCGGGATTCGGGCGATCAGCAGCAAGACCAGCACCTGGGCCACCGATACAAACGCTAACCACTATTTAAAAAATAAAGAATATGTTATATTCCAGCAATAAAAATATTGCGCGATCTTCGCCCCTTTCCCCACTTCGGCGCCCTCGGACACTCGAAACCAAGCAGCGAATCCGAGGCCTGAGACGACCCTGCCTAGGCCTCGGCGCCAATGCGGAGAATTCGAGTCGATTTACGGAGAATTCGCTCGGGTCGATCAGTATTTCCCGAAGCAGGAACCGAATGTCCGGAAATTATTCAGCATGTCGCGTCCTCAAGGAAGTAAGCACTTCATTAATTAAGGAATCTCCATTTAATACATCAAAAGGAGGCCTTATTTTATAGCGGGTGCCCCGGCCGGCACTTTCCGTGACAATAACATTGTCTTCAAATAATTTGGTAATCAGATACTTAATCTGATTACGATTAAGCGCTTCGGCCAGCACTTCTTCCAGTTCCCCGATTTTTAAGGATTTCCCCTGTACTGCCATTAGGAATTGATCGACCTCCGCGACGAGATAACGACTGCCGATCCGCTGTTCCCTGGCCGCTAACGACGAATAGGCGTCAGACAATGCGTACCGGTTGGAGCTTCCGCTCGATTTTGAAATCAGGTTTTCGCGTTCCAGACGTGCTATAGTTGAGGTTTTTACCAGCGCAAAGAGCCCTTGCTTCACTTTGTACAGCGCAATAATCTCCTCTACTCCTAATTTATTCGTCTCGTTTCGGTCATTTTGCAGTTGAGTAATATAAATATGAAATGCCTTGTCAGTGACAATTCCAACTAATTTCAATGTGACCTGGTAAAGGTTCGATTCCTGATAATCCGGTTCTGGCTTCCCTTCTGATAAGGTAAGAGAAAATATCTTATCGACCCCTTGCCCTGACCTTTCTACAAGGCCGGTCTTCTCCAGCACTTCGGCCATCAGGCGGCTGCGGGGGGTGCTGCTGACAGTGATTAGGTTCTCCTTGTTAACCCCTTTGGGAAATCCCCCAGGGTTATTAATAATCAGCCTTTTAGGATATTGTTTGATCACCACTTCACTACTAATGGTATAATCCCGATGTGTAATAGCATTCAGCACAGCTTCACGAATGACAGCCTCATTAAAGGCCGGAACGGTAAAAATATATGCCCCGGACTGAACAGGAATGCTTCCATTTTTCCCATTGACGAGCGTCCATATTTTATCAATACCGACGAAAAGGGGATCATAAACCATTTCCCGAAAGTCATTATGGATCTGAGACTCCGTAAACCGAAATTCCCAGATCGTTTTGGCTTGGGGTAAGTGCCGGTCAATTGCTTCTATTTTGCCTATTAATAATAAAGCCGCATAATTCAATTTTCCATTGTCGAGTAATTTAAGATCCGATAACACCTGTTCTGTAGAAAGTGCCTGAAAGGACGAGTTTTCTTTTTTTCGCGCATACGCTTCTTTCATTTTAGCAATGGCCAATTCATCCAGGTCAGCTAAAGAAAGACCCGGGCAAATTTTGGCGGAGAAATCCGGTTCCTGCTCCGAAAGAATTTCCAGTAATTTTTCTTCGCTCATGGGAAGCAGTTCCTCCCCTATTCGCATTAAGTATACATCCTCAAATTTCAGGACCCTTCCGATAGGCCGAGAAGGTACTTTAATAACCAAAACCCGCTTTGCCCCTTCAAATAGCACTTCGGTTGTAACACGAATTTGTTTATCTCGAAAAATATCTTGCTCCAATTTACCCTCCTGTCCTTTCCAGGCAATTGATCCTGTAATTTCATGTGGCAGCGATTTGTGCTCTTTTACTCCTAATATTAAATAGCCCCCACCTTCATTGGCAAGGGCTACTACGTAGCCCAATACACTTCTCCTACTACTTTTGTAGCTATATTGCGTAGCCGCTTCCTTAAATTCTATCTTATCCTCTGATTCCTGAAAATGCTTGATCTGATCGATGGTCATAAATGATTACCCGATTATTGCAATGTAAAGATAATCAATAGGCGGTAATTACGACTTCAAAATACATAGTATACTCAGTCGTGCAATGGGCACCGTAATAATTGGCGGATCTAGCTGGGACAGGCAAGGAATCTGGAGGTAGTATAAAGTCCGGTACGCTTCGTAGTAGTTGAAGTGAAGGCGGATCTGGATTTTCATAGGTAGCTGATTCCATAAAAGGTATTTGGCTGATCCGGTTTTCGAGGAACCTTTGCTTAAACTATTAAGATTGGAAAAAAGAACCTGCTCCGTAGGGAACGCAGAATAATCTTCCAACGTGGCCAACCCATCCGCAATAACCTCTGCGGCGGTTGCCTCATTCATGGATATGTTATCCATCGGTCTCACACGCCTTCTACTGTCAACCTTCCGGCAGGCCCCCATCGCCACGACCGCTTATTCTATAATTAAAAGTCTTAGAGTGCACAAGTGGCTATATCAGAAATATCATTTCATTTCGCCCGTTTGAAAATATAGATGTCGGGCCTTATAGATATTTCTTTCCCGTTTCCTATACAAAAAATGACCAGACGAGTCCACTGGCAAAAATATCAGTTAGGGTGAACAAAACAAAATGGGTAAACAATATCTTTTCAGGTTAGTTATGGATATGTTGCTAACCTATTGTGGTTTGATCAAATCAATGAAAGATCTACATTTGAAAAGTTTATGGCTTCAGCATTCTGAATTTGAAGGCATCCCTTTGATGAAAATTTTCCCTATCTTGTCAACTTCTTTAAATTATCGAAAGACTCAAATACCATCTATTCAAACTTTTGGAACATACCGGTATCTTAACATCATTGGTTGATAGAGCAAATTTTGAAATGAATAATTTAACCTTACAAGCAGATGCTATCTTTGAATCGGTCTCATACGATGAAAATGCTGATAGTTGGATCTTTCGGTTCGCTGACAAAATATCTGTACAGGTATCAGGCTTCTGGAGAGCTCTGGAAAATGATAAAATTGTTCTTGTTTCACTGGATCATGGCCACCAATTTGGATTACCCAATCCTATAAATTTGGTTGAAGAAATCACGGCAATGTTAAGAGGCGAGATACTAAAGGAACTATCAGTTGATGCCCATACCGCCGATTTAACCTTGCTATTAACGAACAAACATAAACTTGAAATATTGATTGCATCTGCCGGGTACGAGACCTACCAATTTTCCATTCAAAACAAAAGGTACATTGGCCTAGGTTCTGGAGAGATTGCCTTATTTGAAGATAATTAATCAGATCTATCTGATTAAGCGCACTAAATATTAATATGTACCAAATTGTACTTGGTCAATCAGTTAAATATTGCTGCTATTTACGGCCCAAAATTCTCAATTTGGTCGAAAATCAATAATTTTGCCTCAGATATCCCGGTGAACTCTCCGGTGAACTACAGATTTTTCGTTATTTGAAATTCAAGCTGGCAGCGGCTTCCAAGATATGGTTTGAATCCTGACGGGGTCACAAAGCCTCGCACGTAGTGCGGGGCTATTTTATTTGGTAGCGGGGAGAGCCTCAACTCTCCATAGCGGACAAATGAAATAGCCGCAGGCCGCGATAGCGGACTGGGAGGCTTTGGGTAAGGCCAATGCGAGGGGATGACGAAGCGAAGCGGAGGCAATCCTGACGGGGTCACAGATGGAAAAGTAAAGCCTTGTAAATACTCAATTACAAGGCTTTCTTGTTTCAATAGGGTAAACAATCTGGAAACAGGAGAAATCCCGCCCTTTATGCACACCTCTTGTTTCGATATGCTCTTACTGCATTTTCCAGGCACCCCATGAGATTGATAGCATCTTTATCTCCAGGATATTGCGAAGATGTAGTTTTTTTCTCCTTCCTATGCCATTGAACTATACTGTGATCATTTCCAAATTCTTCCAGCAAGCTCGGCTCTGTCTGATAAACAAGATAGTCATCCCCGCCCCCATTTAACCACTTTATTTCATGGAAGTTAGCGCGATAAGTATTTCCTTCGAAAATGAAGGGTAGTGCGTAAGTTTTCATATTCTTTTTGTTTAGAATGTAAAGGTCAACAAGTTGCTCGGCCGTTCAAAAGAGAATTTCACTTTTTTACCATATTCTTCCAAGTGGGAAAGAATTTTGCTTTTCAGTGGTTCTTTAAATTAATTAAAGAGGGAGAACCATCTCAAAAGAAATCTGCGGTCAGTCAGTCGTATATATAGGGTTTCACTGGCTGAACAAGAAGTGCAGCAAAGAAAATTCAGCATGACCTCTATAAAATTATTTTAATTTAGAGTATCTGTGTTTGGACTTCGTGGTTAATCGGTATCCTACTTCTGCCAGACATAATAGATTCAGATAAAAGCTGATATAAAAGAAATTTATAAATATTTCCTGGCCCAGCGTCAGGTTATTCCGAACCTGCCACAAAATATGCCCAATGTGTTAAAGACCTATTGAATAGGGCAGTAACTAGAAAATGAATTTCTGCTAACATATTTGTAACCTATAAGTGTCACTATGACCATACAGACAAGGGCTGGCCAACTCTACAGGAAGTTGAAAAGCAAATTTACAGGCAGTTCAAAAGCGAAAAACTAAACGAATTACGGGATATTTTTATTTTCCAATGTTTCACCGGGTATTCTTATGCAGAAGTAGACGTGGACGCCGTTCCGTTTTGGAAAGTGCAGGAGCCCCAAAAGGCCCCCCTCACCCATGCCAACAATCCGGTGGCATTACATTTGCAGATGATAAATATGGTACCCAGCTCCTACAAAGATACCATGCAATTGGGCAGTATGGCCGGCTTAACCGCACTGACTATGGGCATCGGGCAGGAGAAAGAAAACGCAAATGGGATCATCGCCAAAACATTGGCTGAATGATAAGAAAGCAGCTTAAAAAATAAAAGATTATGAAAAAGACACAAGCCCATGACACAGAAAAAGGTAAGACAGATCTGGCAATTGATAAACTGACGGAAGATGATCTTACTGGGACCAACCAGGGAGAACTTTACCCGAATTCGCCTCTGAAATATCTAACCGCATTATCCATAATAGGAGATAAAGTTCATAATGACCTCGATGAACACTTGGGTCAGATCAAAGACATCATGATTGACGTCCCTACGGGGAAAATAAAATATTTTATAATAGAATTCGGTGGATTCCTTGGCATCGGCATAAAATATTTTGCCATCCCCTTCGACCTGCTCCATGTTGATCCGGGCAAAAAATTATTCGTGTTCAAACAAGAAAGAAAGGCATTGGAGCAAGCTCCCGGGTTCGATATGGATCACTGGCCTGATACTAATGTTCATTTTGAGAAAGTGAATAGCTATTGGAGCTTTATGGGATAAATTAATGGCGGAAAAAAACAAAAATTAAATACTTAATTATCTGCAGGGATAGCGTTGACTTCAGGGCAAGGACAGGTCATGTAAAAATCGTCAATTTTTATCCAGGCAATGGACCAGATCCTCGGTGCCGTCAACCGGGACTATACGTTCACCAACCTCCAGGAATACAATGCCATCCTTCGCACCTATAACGTGACCGTCGAAACCGGTGGTCCCGGGAGCAAGACCCGTTATGGGCTCTCAACTCGCCAGCCGTCCGACTTATACCCGTCTCGAAAAAAAGTTCCAACAGCCCGGCACTCAGCACATCGACAATCTTACCTCCATCCGCCAGCGTATCGACTGGGCTCTGACCAACAGCCTGACACCCTCCGCGAATTGGTCACCGACCTAAGGGGCAACAGTATCGAAGTAATTATTCCGCCCCGCAAAGGCGGTGACCCGCAAGACCATATTTATGTCGATCATGAAACTAAAACGGCCGTTACGGGTCAGACCCTGGGTAAAGTCTATGCCGCAGAAACCATCTATCATACCCTCTCCCATGATCGCGGCCATGTTCCCAGCCGGACGCCGGGCCAAACCCCTACCCTTGCCCACAACCAGGTCGCAGTCGAAGGCACAGAATTCAACACCAGGGTCCCCCAAGTTCTATCCACGATCCTATCCCATGGCAGCAGGGATTCGGATGATCACCAGCAAGATCTGTACTTGGGTCATCGAATATAAACGCTAACACTATTAAAAATTTCAAGCATATGTTATATTCCAGCAACAAAATGGTCCGCGATTCACCGTTCTTTCTCAACTACGGCGCGGCTCTATTTGATTTCCGACAGAATTAATAGTGATGCCATTTGAAAGCTACTATGGATAAATTTAAATAGCGGAGATCCCTTTTTTTGGACAGCAAAATTACATTCCGTATCATTCCAGTCAGGTTTATCCTGACTGGAAAACTATGAAAGATGATTATCTTGATTATTCTTTCATTTATATTTGGCATTTTATTTTTTTTGAAATAGTTCCCTTTACTTAATTTTACTGCTCACTTCCTTGCTACATCAGGAAATCATTAGTTCCACAATACGCTGTCTTCTTTAGCGGATACTAAAAAGCAGAAATTCTCACCACGAAACGGGCTATCAGGGAGCTTGTTATTTTTCACAGTGATACAATAATTGATTGCAACATGCGGCTTCGCAGCATGCGGGAATTTTATTGACCATTTTAAGCTCCCGTAAAAACAAGAAGTATGAGAAAATTAGCAAGTATTCAATTGATCAGATCATTGGAGGCGATTGAAGGAGCAGATGCCATCGAAAAAGCAACGGTGCTGGGCTGGCAGTTAGTGGTAAAGAAGGGCGAATTTCAGGTCGGGGATTTGTGTGTTTACTGTGAGATCGACAGTTTGATGCCTGAAAGACCCAAATTTGAATTTCTTAAACCCCGTGGAATGAGAATTAAAACAATCAGACTGCGTGGACAGGTGTCTCAAGGGATTTGCTTCCCGCTTTCCATCTTACCTGAGGGCAGCATTTTGGAAGAAAATACCGATTGCACAGATGTCCTTGGAATTACAAAATATGAACCGCCGATTCCCGCTTGTTTGAGCGGTATTGCAAAAGGGAAGTTGCCTTCCTTTATCCCCAAAACCGACGAGACAAGAGTCCAGGTGTTACAACAGTTGTTGAATAAATACAGAGGAGAGAAATGTTATATCTCGGAGAAATTAGATGGAAGTTCTGCGACTTTCTATATAAATAATAATGAATTTGGAGTTTGTAGCCGAAATCTGGAATTGTTGGAAGATGTTGAAAACAGCTTTTGGAAAGTAGCCAGGCAGATGGATATAGAAAATAAGCTGAGGGATCTGAATGGTAATTATGCTATTCAAGGCGAACTTGTCGGCGAAGGTATCCAAGGGAACAAGTTGAGGTTAAAAGGACAAACGGCTCTTTTTTTCAATGTATTTAACATCGATCGTTTCGAATATCTTTCACTGGATCGATTCATACAATTATGCCGGCAGTTACAGTTACCTACGGTACCCATTTTAAAGACAGATTACGAACTCGATGATAATATTGATACGATCGTACACATGGCAACCATCCGCAGCGCTCTTCGACCGGACACCTGGGCGGAGGGGATTGTAATCCGCCCATTGGTCGAGAAAATAGACATGCTGTTATCTAATGAGAACTTCAACAATGGCAGGGTGACATTTAAGGCAATCAATCCAGAATTCCTTTTGAAATACAGTGAATAGATATAATGTGTGAACGTTTGTAATGGGTGATATACATTGCGCACCTACCGGAGGCAGCTAATGCCGGAGCAAATTTAGTTTACTAAATTACATTTTTGCGGCGATTATCGCCGCGAATTAAGAAAAAAGTAAACCATGTCTACTAATACCATACGAAGAAGGGATCTGAACCGGCTGCTGCCGGAAGGCGCAATAATCACACGTACCTGGCTAATGAATCATGACTTTGGCCGGCATGCAATCGACAACCTGATAAAAAGCAAGATGTTGACAACTGTCGCACCAGGCGTATACACAAGGCAGGATGCTAAACCCATCTGGCAAGGGGTAGTATATTTTCTGCAAGAGAACCTCGGCTTGAACTTGACGGTTGGCGGTCTTAGCGCCTTGGATCTTATGGGTCTTTCCCATTACCTGCCCTTTGCCACCCAAAAAAAGATCCATTTATACGGAACGGCACATTTACCTTCGTGATTAAATAAGGCAGTACCAGACATTCACTTCGTATGGCACAGCGAGCGGAAATTGTTAGGTAAACGTACAACACCCGAAGCTTATCAGTCCGATCCATTGAAACCATTCACCCGCCTGCAGCCCTGGAAAGAAGGCAAAGGTGACCTTATCTTATCATCGCCCGAAAGAGCATTGCTGGAGATACTAACCGGCGTTCCCAACGAAATATCATTCGAACACGCCAACCAACTGATGCAGGGAATGACCAATCTTTCCCCCCACGTCCTCAAAGCCTTGCTCGAACAATGCAAGAACGTAAAGGTCCGACGATTGTTCTTCTGGCTCGCTGAGCGACACCACCATTCCTGGCTGGAAAAACTGCAGCCGGAAAAGATCGAAATGGGTGCAGGGAAACGGATGTTGGCAGAAGGCGGGAAGCTGGATAAAAAATATAACATAACCATACCTAAATCCCTATGAACATTGATACTATATACGGCCGGCAAGTTCAATTATTGGTCAGACTGCTGCCCATTATCGATACAGAAAAATCTTTCGCCCTTAAAGGCGGAACTGCCATCAATTTATTCTATCGGGACCTCCCGCGATTGAAATCGATTAACTTCTGATATACAATATTAATAGGCCAAAAGAAAAAAGGTGCCAATATTGACACCTTTAAATTGAAATATATTTGAAGAAGATCCCTATTAATTGGTTTTCAGCTTTGCCTTGTTGAGATACTCTTTAGCATCTTCGAGTTTCTCCGGGAGCAAAGCAACACCTTTCAATTTGGAAGCCACTAAAGCTACCAAACCTGCCTCAGGTACAGTTACCATTTTTTCTTTATTTTTTGCCTTACTCATGACACAAATTTAAGTATTTTTTCTCATGACTTTCTTATCCCCCTGTTCTCCTTTGCTCAGGAGATCCCCAAATTCACGAATACGATATTTGTCAAAGGGGTTAGCTGGAAACAGGTAAAGGACTCTCTTCTCCATCAAGGGTATTCTATCGTCGAACAAAATGAACAGAATGGAACGTATAACAGGCAAGTATATTAATAACTATGGGTCAAGAGTGGTAGGCGATGTAGAATATTGGAAATCCACTGTTAGCGCCATGCACTTTGTTTTTTTGTTTATGGATGACTTTGCTAAATCACTTACTGGGGAAATTGCCCTTTTTCTTTCCCCAACTGAGTATATAACGGCTTCAATTCACTCTTAATAGGCATAGCGGCCATCAACGGTCGTTTAAACAGCACTTTTTAATGAAACGATCCCTGTTATATGTCTTCACCGGTCTCACCTGCCTGTCGGTTGTTTGCTGCAAACCAACGGTCACCGAAGAGCCGGCGCCCCCCAGACCGGTTACCATCGATCCGAATCCTGACCCTGCCTGGCTTTCCCCCGAAGAAAGTATGAAGACTATGCACCTCCCGCCGGGATATCACCTTCAATTAGTGGCAAGCGAACCGGTGATCCAGGAACCGGTAGCCATCGTATGGGATGGGAACGGCAGGATATATGTCGCGGAAATGCGCAGTTATATGCAGGACATTAATGGCACCGGCGAACGTATTCCCATCTGTCGTATCACGCGCCTGGAAGATACCGACGGAGATGGAAAAATGGATAAAAGCACCATCTTCATAGACAGTCTCGTCCTGCCCCGTATGATGCTGGCGCTGGACGACCGGCTGGTAGTCAATGAGACGTATACCTATAATCTCTATAGCTACCACGATACGAATGGCGACGGCAAAGCCGACGAAAAGACTCTCGTCTATCACAACGATACGCCCGATGACGCCAACCTCGAACACCAGAAAAGCGGCCTGATCTGGGATATAGACAACTGGATCTATGTCACCTCCAATCCGGTGCGTTACCGGTATAACAAAGGCCGGCTGGACATCGACACTATGGCAACGGGACCGGGAGGACAATGGGGCCTTACCCAGGATAACTATGGCCGCCTCTATTTTTCTTCGGCAGGCGGAGAGACGCCCGCCCTCAATTTCCAGCAGAACCCTTCTTACGGACGGATCGATTTCGACAATGAACGCCGCGGCGATTTCGATCAGGTATGGCCGATCATCGGTACCCCCGATGTACAGGGAGGGCAGGAACGCCTCCGGCAGGACAGCTCCCTTAACCATTTCACCGCCTCCTGCGGTCAAACCGTTTTCCGGGGCGACCGTCTCCCGAAGACCATGGAAGGCGATCTTTTTATATGCGAACCGGTCGGCAGACTGATCCGCCGGGCTAAAGTGAGCGATAGCAGCGGTGAGACCCTCCTCACCAATGCCTATGATAAAAGAGAATTCCTGGCTTCCTCGGATATGAACTTCCGGCCCGTTAATACAGCCACGGGCCCGGATGGCTGCCTGTACATTGTCGATATGTACCATGGCATCATCCAGGAAAGTAACTGGACCCGTCCCGATAGTTATATCAATCCCCAGATACGCCGCAAAGGCCTGGATAAACATATTAACCGGGGACGTATTTACCGGATCGTACATGATGGCTATACCCCCGGTCCCGCCCCGCATCTCCTGGACGCTACAGGTCCTCAGCTGGTGACAGCGCTCTCCAGCCCCAACGGATGGTGGCGGGATAATGCACAGCAATTATTGATCATACGTGATCATCAATCGGAGATTCCGGCCCTTAAACAGCTGGCCCTCGGAAAAAGATCGTTTTGGGACAAGCTGAAATTCTGGAATGCTGACCCCGAAGCCGTTACCCGGGTGCATGCCCTCTGGACCCTGGAAGGGCTGAAGGCGATCGACACAGAGACGCTGATAGCCGCGTACCGGGACGAAGATCCCCAGGTCAGAAAAGCGGCTGTCCGGATCAGTGAACAATTCCTCCAAAAGGATGATGCCGTGATCCTGGCCGCTCTCCCATCCATCCGGAACGATCCCAGCCCTGATGTAAGGATCCAGTTGGCCCTTTCCCTTCGCTACAGCAAAGATGCCCGCTCCCGTTCCCTGCTGAAGGACCTCCTCGCTGCCAATGCCAATAATCAAATGATCGTCCGGGCAGCGACTAAGAGCCTGCATGAAGGCGACGAGTCCCTGAAAGAACTGCGGAACCTCACTTCGAACATGGATGAGGATGATCAAAGGCTGGTGTTCCTGGGAGCCTCCAATTTTGGACAGCTTTGTGCTACCTGTCATGGACTGGACGGAAAAGGTCTCTCCTCCCGTCTCGCCCCTCCCCTGTCCGGCAGTTCCCTGGTCATGGGGGATAAGGATATCCTGGTGAGGATCCTGCTAAATGGCCTCAAAGGTCCTGTCGACAATGTCAAATATCCCGACGTAATGCCGGCCCAGGGTGAGCATACGGATGAATATATCGCTTCCGTACTGAGCTTTATCCGCGTCGGCCTGGATAATCATGGAGGCCATGACGGACTGGTCCAGCCGGAGGACGTAAAGGATATCCGGGTAAAAAATGCGGCCCGGAAAGATTCCTGGACGCTGGAAGATCTGAATGCCTTTAAAAAGAAGCCAGATCGGAAATAGAATCTGGCCGGGAAAGAGAAGCCAGCCCAGAAGTACGTCCACGGCAGAAAACTGAAAAATTTTCCCCGTTCGGGTAGTATCCAACAACGTTTTTTCTCTTTATTAATATTATTGACGATTAAAATTGCCATATGGGTGATATCCAGATTAAGAAGTCAGCAAAAAAATACGATGTGGTCATCGTTGGTTCGGGAGCAGGCGGCGGAATGGCTGCCTATGTGCTGTCCCAGGCAGGGTTAAAGATCGCCCTGCTCGAAGCGGGTCCGATGTTCGATCCGGCCATTCATTCCCTGCAATTGAAGAATCCCTGGGAATCGCCCAGAAGAGGGGCCAGCACCAAATTACGCCCGTTCGGCGATTTCGATGGCGCCTGGCACGGGTGGGATATCGAAGGAGAGCCCTATACCAAAGAAGAAGGAACGAAATGGGACTGGTTCCGTGCCCGTATGGTAGGCGGAAGGACCAACCACTGGGGAAGGATCTCCCTCCGCTTCGGTCCAAAAGATTTCAAACGGAAGAGTACTGACGGATTGGGGGATGACTGGCCTATCGGTTATGAAGATGTCAAACCCTACTACGACAAGATAGACAAGCTGATCGGGGTCTTCGGGACCAACGAAGGACTGCCCAATGATCCGGATGGCATTTTTCTGCCCCCGCCCCGGCCCCGTCTGCATGAATTGTTTATCAAAAAAGCGGCTTCGGGCACCGGTATTCCCGTGATCCCTTCCCGCCTCTCCATCCTTACCAAACAGATCAATAAGGACCGCGGCGCCTGCTTCTTCTGTTCTCAATGCGGAAGAAGCTGTAAAGTATACGGTGATTTCTCCTCTTCCTCCGTGCTGGTAAAACCGGCGCTGGCAACAGGCAATGTGGACATCTATACCAATGCCATGGTCCGGGAGGTCCTTACCAATCGGGAAGGGCTCGCCACCGGCATCTCCTATGTCGACAAAACGGACCTGCGGGAATACCAGGTCTTCGGCAGAACGGTGATCTTAGCCGCGAGTACCTGTGAAACGGCAAGGCTCCTGCTCAATTCCAAATCGCCCCGTCATCCCAATGGATTGGTGAACTCCAGCAATGTGGTCGGCAAATACCTCCATGACTCCACCGGCGCCTCCATGGGCGGCATCGTTCCTGCGCTATTCGATCGCAAACGCTACAATGAGGACGGTGTGGGAGGATTGCATGTGTATACCCCCTGGTGGCTGGATAACAAAAAACTCGATTTCCCAAGAGGCTACCATATCGAATATGGCGGAGGCATGGGAATGCCTTTGTACGGATTCAGCTGGGGCATCGAGAACACCCAGGACAAGGTGCTGATCAAAGGTCAGCATAAAGAGCCGGGAGGATATGGCAAATCCCTCAAAGAAGACATCCGTTATCTTTATGGCGCCCGTGTAGGCATGGCCGGAAGAGGAGAGGCCGTACCCAGGATAGATAATTATTGCGAGATCGATTCCGACGGCGTAGTGGATAAGTATGGCATTCCGGTCCTCCGTTTCAATGTCAAACATTCGGAGTACGAGATCAAACAGGCCAAACATATGAACGAGACCTTCAAGGAACTGCTGCACAATATGGGCGCTATTGTAACGTCAAAGGATAACAGCGAAGCCAACCAGTGGGGACTGAACAATCCCGGCAACGTCATCCATGAAGCGGGCACCGTCAGAATGGGCAATGACCCGAAGTCCTCCGCGCTCAATAAATGGAACCAGGGACACGAATGCAAAAATTTGTTTTGCCTGGATGGCAGCGCCTTTGTTTCGCAGGGAGATAAGAATATCACCTGGACGATCCTCGCCCTTTCCATGCGGGCCAGCGAATACATCATCGATGAAATGAAAAAACAAAATATTTAGTCCGTCCCGCGCAACGCCGGAGGCTTTACTGATTTAAATCTTTTTTATGGATAGGAGAAAATCGATAAAAACATTACTGGTAGGTTCCGTCGCCACAGGCACGCTGATCGAAGCCTGCCATACGGACGATAAAAAGAGCTCCGCTATTCCTGCCGCACCCGCGGCCTCCCCCAACGACCCCACCCGGATGGAGGAAGAAAAGGAATACATGAAAGGGTTGGAAGGAAAGATCTTTTTTACGCCGGAGGAAATGGCCACGATCTCCATTCTCGCGGATATTATCATCCCCCGCGATGAAATCAGCGGTAGTGCCTCCGATGCCAAAGTCGCGGACTTTATAGCATTCATCGTGATAGACAAGCCCGAGCACCAGACGCCCCTGCGCGGCGGTCTCCGCTGGCTGGACCTTCATTCCATAAAGAAATTCGAAAAGCCGTTCAGGGAGCTTCCGGAGGAACAACGGCTCGCCGTCGTAGATGCCATCGCCTATCCCAAAAAAGCAAAGCCGGAGGACCGGCAGGGAGCGACTTTTTTCACCCTGCTACGCAACCTGACCATCACGGGATTCTATACCACGGAGATCGGGTTTACCGATATCGGTTATGTCGGCAATCGTCCCAATCAATGGAACGGCGTGCCGCCCGAGGTCTTAAAACAGTACGATCTTTCTTATAGCGAAAAGGAATTGAAGGAATGCATTAGTTTTGATAAAGCCTGATTTTAAAAAATATGAAACCCATCGTTCAAATATCCCTGGACCTGACCGACATGGATGAAGTCCTCGAAACGGCTGCCCTGGCCATGCGGGCCGGCGTGGACTGGCTGGAAGCAGGCACCCCCTTCATCCTGGCTTATGGCCTGGTCGGGGTGCAGGAACTGCGTAAGGCATTCCCCGGCGTCCCGATAGTAGCCGATCTGAAAACCATGGATGGCGGTTATCTCGAAGCGGAAATGATGGCAAAAGCCGGCGCTACCCATGTCGTGGTGATGGCCCGGGCCCATGAAGAAACGATCCGGTGTGTGGTAAAGGCGGGCAGTGATTTCGGCGTAAAGGTCATGGGTGACAACCTGGGCTGCCCGGACATGGTCGCGGGTGCAAAATGGCTGGAGGACCTTGGCTGCGATTTTGTTATTCACCATATCGGCTATGATGAAAGACGCGGTATCGCAGCCCGGGGCGAGCGCATGCCCAGTCCCCTGGATCAATTGAAAGAAGTCGTGCAGGCGGTTCATCTACCCGTTCAGGCAGTCGGAGGACTTAGCCTGGAACAGGCCATTCGTTGTCCTGAATTCGGCGCCCCGTTGGTGGTGCTCGGCGCTCCCCTTACGATCGATGCCGATGCATTTAAAACGGCCGGAGGCGCTCTGGAGGATTCCTTGCGCCTGATCTGCGAAAAGGTGCATGCGTATGGGGACGTCATTATCGGCAAATAAGAAAGTATGAGTAATAAGATTTTATCAGCGGCCGTAGTCAACTATGCCCCGGAAAAAGGTTCGGTAGAGATCAGAGAGATAGCCAGGCCGGAGATTGGCGAAGAAGACGTATTGCTGGAAGTCGTCAATGTCGGCGTTTGCGGCAGCGACCTGCACCAATGGACGGCCGATCATTCCTGGCCCGTCAACTATCCCGTCGTATTAGGCCATGAGTTTGGAGGACATATCGTGGAGACCGGCAGCCGGGTGGTAGGTTGGAAGGAAGGAGACAGAGTCGTCAGTGAGACGGCTGCCGTTATCGATCCCAATAATCCCATGTCCCGCCGCGGGCTTTATAACCTGGATCCCACCCGCAAAGGTTTCGGATATGGGGTGAACGGAGCCATGACCCGTTATGTAAGAGTCCCTGCCCGTTGCCTGCATCGCGTGCCTGATCAGCTGGCATTCGAACAGGCTTGTCTTACGGAACCCTGTTGCGTCGCCTTCAATGCCGTCGTGGAAAACAGCCGGTTGAAACCTGGTGACCGGGTGATCGTCCTGGGGCCGGGCACGATCGGTATTTTATGTGCGGCGGTAGCCCGGCTTTGCGGCGCGGAAGTCGCGATAATGGGATTGGAAACAGATCGTCACCGGCTGGCCATTGCCGCCCAATATGGCTGCGAAACCATTATCGGAGATGCTACGGAATGGGCGAGACGACGGGATGGATTGGGAGCCGACTGCATTATCGATGCAGCCGGAGCCAGCATCACCCTGCAAATCGCCATGCAGCTGGTGCGTCCCAATGGTCATATCGTAAAGGTCGGTTGGGGACCGCAGCCCCTGGGATTCTCCCTGGATCCACTGGTGCAGAAAAATGTGACCCTTCAGGGCAGCTTTAGCCATAACTGGCCGGTTTGGGAACGTGTGCTCGCCTTATTGGCCAGCGGACAGCTAGATGTACGTCCTATTATCGGCGGCGTATGGCCTGTGACCGAATGGCACACAGCCTTCGAAAAAATGCACCGCGGTGAGGTCGTCAAAAGTGTACTGAAACCTGTATAAATCCCATTCCAGGTATGCGACTCGAAAACAAGGTCATTATCGTTACCGGCAGTACGACCGGCATTGGCAAGGCGATCGCGAAGAGATGCGTTCAGGAAGGCGCCCGCGTCGTCCTCCATGGTCTTGAAAAGGACTGGGGAGAAGAAGTGTTGGGCGAATTGGGAAAAGACTCGGCCTTTTTGCATATAGAAGACCTGAGCGGGGCGGACGCCCCTCAGCACCTGGTAGACGAGACCCTCCGGGTCTTCGGCCGGATCGACGCCCTTGTCAACAACGCCGCCTGGGTCGTATCGTCCAATATACAGACCACGGATGCCGCCTTTTTGCGCCGTGTCCTGGAGATCAATACCGTCGCGCCTTTTGCCCTTATCAAAGCGGCCCTCCCCCATCTTGAAAAAAGCAGGGGCTGTGTGCTAAATATCGGCAGCGTGAATGCCTGGAGCGGAGAGCCCAATTTACTGGCCTACAGCATTTCAAAAGGCGCGTTGATGACCCTTACGCGCAACCTGGGGGATACCCTTCACCGGGAGAACGGCGTGCGGGTCAACCAGATCAACCCGGGCTGGGTGCTCACCGAGACGGAGATGATCCGCAAGCGCGAGCACGGGCTGGCGGAAGATTGGTATAAGGATATCCCTCCCGTCTATGCGCCGGCAGGCCGTATCCTATGGCCTGCTGAAATTGCGGCAGCCGCCATATACTGGCTGGCTGATGAGAGTGGCCCGGTCAGCGGACAGGTAGTGGACATCGAACAGCATCCTTTCCTCGGCCGTAACCCGCCAAAAGATAGTTCTACCATTAGTCGCCCGGTGGGCGACTAATACAAATTGTATAATTACTCCCTATGCCAAGATTAGCAGCATTTCCCAAAGCTTTCATGCACGCACTTTGTAAAGACAGTACGATGCGTGTCGCAGAATGGATCGAACTGGCCGCCAAATTAGATATCGAAGGACTGGAATGGTATGCCGGCTTCCTGGAGATGTCGGAGGAATCGAACTGGCCCCTTTTCCGGCGGCAGGTAGAAGATCATGGACTAACGATACCCATGATGTGCTGTTCCCCCGACTTTACCCATCCCGACGCCGCCTTCAGGTCGAAGGAAATAGCCAAACAACAACGATGGATCGATATGACCTATACCCTTGGCGGATCCTATTGCCGTGTACTTTCCGGGCAGCGCAGGCCCTCTCTTTCCCTCGAGGAAGGGGTGAAGCTGGCTGCCGGATGTATCGAATTTTGCCTGCCTTATGCGCAGCAACGGGGCATTACGCTCATCCTCGAAAACCATTATAAAGATGATTTTTGGGAATTCCCCGAATTTGCCCAGAAGATGGAAGTATTCGGTAAATTGGTAGACAGCATCCATCACCCGAATTTTGGTGTTAACTACGATCCCAGCAATACCTATCTCGCAGGCGAAGATCCCCTGGATCTGCTAAAGATGGTTTCCAAACGGGTAGTGACCATGCACGCCAGCGACCGATTCCTGCTGGAAGGAACGATCGAAGATCTCCGGCGGGAAGAAGGCGGTGCAGCCGGATATGCCAAACGATTGAGTCATGGGGAGATCGGCAAGGGCCTGAATGACTATGATGCGATCTTCACCGAACTAAAAAGAGTTGGATTCGACGGATGGATAAGTATAGAAGACGGCGTGGAAGGAATGGCCCAGCTGGAACGGAGCGTGGCTTTCCTTCAGAAGAAGATCGCCCAGTACTGGCCTGTGGCCGGTTAGCGTCCGATTTAAAAAAAGCCATACCGTGTATCTGTTGGTCAGTCCCGGCTCGCTAACGATCTCTATTTTTCCGTCCATGTTTTTAAGGGTAACGTTCTCTATTCGCCGTCTATACCTTTAACCATTAAATAATGAATGCCACGCTCCTGTATCCTGCTCAATGCTTTTTAGGCGAAGGCCCTTTCTGGCATGCCGGAAGAGAGTCCTGTTTTTGGGTGGATATCGAGAACCGGCGGCTTTTCGAATATCCGTGGTCAGCTCTTTTGCGGGAAACCGGAATGGCGCGGCAATCCCCTCCCCCAGGCGCCGCAACCGTCTGGCAATTCGACCGGCGGGTAAGCCTGATCCTGCCCGACAAACAGGGCCGGCTCCTGCTCGGCATGCAGGGCGGCGTAGCTGTATTCGATCCGACTATCGGAGAGCTGCAATGGCTGCTCGATATCGAAAAAGACCTTCCCCGGCACCGTTGTAATGACGGCGGCATTGATTGCGAGGGCCGCCTATGGGTAGGCACCCTGCAGCTGGATTTTGACGAAGGAGCAGGATCCCTTTATTGCATTGAAGAAGATAAAATTCCCCGGAAAAAATTAGGATCCGTCACTATTTCCAATGGAATGGTCTGGTCCCTGGACAATTCCCGGTTATATTACATCGATAGTCCCCGCAAAACGGTGCAATCCTTTCTTTTCGACAGGGCCACCGGGGATCTGCAATTCGAGAAAATAGCTATCCGCATTCCCTCGGATATGGGTACCCCGGACGGTATGACCATCGACGAGGAAGGCATGCTCTGGGTCGCCCATTGGGGCGGCTTTGGCGTATACCGGTGGAATCCCCTGACAGGGGAATTGCTGGATTCGGTCAAACTCCCGGTACCGAATGCATCCTCCTGTGCCTTTGCCGGGAAAGAGCTGGACCACCTGGTCATCACGACCGCCCGACAGGATCTTTCGGAAGAAGAGCTTATGCGGTATCCGCAAAGTGGCGATGTGTTTGTCAGTAAGATGCCCGTGAGAGGGATTATTGACAATAGCTGTAAGTTATTTCTTTAACAGACCTTTCAAAATTCGTGTATTTAACTTTTGTCCGAGTTGCTGGTTCACATTGGCAGCCAACCCCCAACAGGGGAATAAGCCAGTTGATAAGGCAGAACAAATAAGACTTCTTATCACCCAAGATAAAAAGCTCTTGCGGCATAACGATCGGACCGCCGTAGCCGTCAGTGAGTTCGCAGGACAGCTTGGAAGGCCCTCCTGACTACCCTATGAATTCGAATTGTACCGATGGCATGTTTCCAAATGATCATTCACCATGCCTACTGCTTGCATAAAAGCATAGCAAATTGTTGAGCCAACGAACTTAAATCCTTTTTCGTACAAGGCTTTACTCATGGCATCGGAATGAGCAGTTCTTGCAGGAATTTTTTTGATATCCTTCCAGTTATTTTTAATTGTTTTATAGCTGGTGAATTGCCAAATATATTTATCAAATGAGCCGTGTTCCTTTTGGATCTCAATAAATTTCTTTGCATTATTTACTGTGCCATAAATTTTTAACTTATTTCGAATAATGCCTACATCATTAAGCAACTTCTGAATTCGCTTATCCGAGTAACGAGCTATTTTTTCAGGCTGAAAATTATTAAAGGCCTTTCTGAAATTTTCTCTCTTATTGAGTATTGTATTCCAGCTTAATCCCGCTTGAAAAGTATCGAGCACCATAAACTCGAAAAGCTTTCTGTCATCATGTAATGGCACGCCCCATTCTTCATCATGATATTTTATCATTAGCTCAGAAGAAAGGCACCACGGGCAACGAAATATTGATTTGAGAGTGGGCATAAAAGCGATTAGTGTAATAAATTTAACCTTTTTAATGGTATTGTTTACCGCTTTATCATTGGAATTTGCAAGTTGGCGGGGCGATTTTCTTCCGTGTCAAAACCGCGCCCGTCAACATTTCTCGCACCCCAAAACATCATTCCGTCCAAAATGTGAATGAGGTCATGTTCTTTGAATACCTGCCCCTCTGCAAGGCCAAAAGGCGGAAATGCTTTTTTGAAAATGCTTTGAGGCTCCTTAACTTTCCATTCGTTAAAGCCTTTAGTGTATTGGTTCAGCACATCTGCAAAACCCTGTATGAGTGGCGACACGATATATTCTTCGTCGGCGGAGAAATCTACTTTTTGCGCCCCTGGACATATTAGATGCTCGCCTCGCCATTCAATATGTCCCTTGATAGACATTTTTGCGATAGGCACGTCGCCAAGCGGGTCAGCTAAATTTGTTACAGCAAGCTCAAACTTGTCATCGTGATGGAGAGTAAAACTTCTTGTCAAATAGAACGGCTTCAATGTTCCATCGGCATTTTTATTGTTGCTTGGTCGTACCTCTGCTGCGATACTTTCCCAATTTCCAATAGAAGCCTCTTTTACCTGTTGAATTGTCATTTTTTTTCCTTTTTTGTGAGCTTATTGTCATCTTTCTAAAATCATTGTTACACTTTGTCCTCGCTTATAGACGCTTTTCCAACCTGATCCATCGGCCCAGGCCCCGTTGACAAGGGTAATGTTTGTAAATTAACAATCAGGCACTTGCAGCTGCCTGTTCAATTACCCTGGCGACCTCTGTTGCGTGGCTGATATAAACAGCATGACTGGCTTTTATTTCAGTTACTTCGGCATTTGCTCTTTTTGCCATGCCACGTTCCACATCCGGTGGGATCATTTTGTCTTCCGTGGCCACGATATACCAGCTCTTTTTCGCTTTCCATGCGGCAGCCGTTAGGTCTGAACTGAAAGCTGCAAGACCTACCGGCACCTGTGAGTCTGCCATAAACCTGGCTTTCGCAGCAGGGACATCAGGACAAAAATTAGCGTGAAACTTTGCCCTGTCCAACCAAATGAAGCCGTCGGCAGGTGGTAAGATTGGGGAGTTCGGATCTGGGGGTGCGCCTGACAACATTTTAAAGAGGGATTCACCCGCGTCCAAAACAAAAGCAGCAACATAAACCAATGCCTTCACATTGGGATGACCGCCCGCTTCTGAAATCACAGCTCCGCCGTAGGAGTGACCTACTAAAACTGTAGGGCCATTTTGCTGTGACAAGACCGCTTTTGTGATATTTGCATCATCCGCAAGGCTGGTATTGGGGTTGGGAACTGCAGTGACATTAAACCCTTTTTCGGTCAAGATATTGTGAACGCTTTCCCAGCCGGCGCCGTCAGCCCAGGCACCATGTACAAGCACGATGTTCTTAATCATTTGATTTACATTTTATAGTTAAAGAATTGGAGCTTATTCCCTATTTTACACCGTTGCTGTGAATCTCAAAGATTCCCCTTATTAACCCCTGAACACAATTTTACTGCTACTTTGCCGGGATCGTAAATCTCCTTAACAAAGGGTAGAATAAATTGTAGAAAACAAAGTGATTATTGTAAAAAATAAAGATTCAGACGACCGATCCACTTTGACAAGGAAGGTAGAGGCTGCGTTTACATCACTCCGCAAACCGCTCTGAAAATCCGACAATACCTTTTTTCCCAACGCCGGGGGCATTCAGAATTAGCTGTAAAAATCAAAGCACTTGTTGCAATAATTAAAGATTTTTCTCTTTGCGGTAGACTGCTGGAGTTATACCTGTTTGTTTTTTGAAGAAATGGTTGAAATGAGAAGAGTCGGCGAAGCCAAGTCTAAACGCAATTTCCTTGATTGTCAGTCCTGTCTGACTCAGCAACGATTGCGCCTCGTGAGAAATTTGCTCATGCATAAATGCAATTGCTGTTTTTTGCTTTTGCCGCTTTATAACCGCATTTAAGTGATTGGGGTGAGTTGATAATTGAGATGCAAGTTGTTTTATGGTAAAATTTCGTTTATCAATATTGCCCCGCAATATATTTTGTCGTATCAAAGAACGATACCGTTCAACTAATATATTTTCATGCTCGTGAATATGCGCTAAAAGTGCTTTATCCGTTTCTGCATATCTTAAATACATTCTTCGTACATGAACCAAAAGGACATGAGTATAAGAAACGATAAGTTCAAACTTGTCGACCCTATCAGACTGATACTCGCTCAAAATCTTTTTATACAGGTCAGTAAGCAGTTCGACTTCATCGGCTCCGATTTCAAATGGTATTGCCTTTTCGAGTTGAAAAAACGGCAAATCAAATATGATGTCAGCAAGTGCTTTATGACTGAGCATAAAACTTTCAGTGAAAACTATAAAATATTCTTTAAGCCAACGCGAAGGTTTTGCCCAGGAAACGATCTGACAGGGTGTTTTGAAATATAGGGCTGGCTTATTAAGTTTTGTTTTCCAGAATCCAGCGTTGAGGCTTACGTCACCTTCCAAAAACAGCGTAATGCAGTAAAAAGAATGGCGGAATGGCTTAGCAACGTAGTCATATGCCTTCAACACCTCCGGGTCGATTTCCCTGATATCAAAATCTTTATGCAGCGGAGGTTTTGCTTTGACATGATT
>DASWFF010000089.1:0-28295 GCA_036394375.1 Puia sp. | reverse complement strand
ATTTTTCTTAAAGGCGGCGAGAGAGGCGGGATGGATATACATCATATGCCCGGCCTCATAATATTTAAAAGTTACATTACTCCGGACTTTCTTTTCCAGCCCTAAATGGTCAAAAGTCAGCTCCGTACCATAGAAGGGAGTGGCAAGATCATAATACCCATTGAGCACCAGTATTTTCAGGTTGGGATTTTTACTCATCGCGTTGGCCAGGTCGACCCCTGTATTGGGCGTTACAGGGAAGCCTGGTCCTCCGTTCGTGACATGTGCCCAGTCCCACTTGAAGCCTTCCGCGCCGTAGGCCGATACATGATAATCCAGTGTCTTACTTACTTTCAGCTCCGTATAGAGATAGCTCATGAAGGAAGCGATATAAGGGGGGCTGATCTGCGTGCTTTGCGGATCGTCGTTGGAGAACTGGCTCAGCGGATCCTGATTGATCCCTTTGAACCTTGCATCCAGCCGGCCTACCGTCTCATGACTTTCCCTTAATAGTTCCTGGGTGAAAGCCGGTTCGGTCACCCGCAGATTGGCCTTGCTCCAATAATCTTTGCTCAGGCCGGTATAACCTGCCAGCTTAGTGATGATCTGGTCTTTATCTGCATCGCTGAGCTGATCCCCTTTGACTAAAGCGCTGGCATATTCGCCAAGGGAGAAGGCTCTTACTTCTTTCAGGAAAGCCTCCAGGCTGGCCGGCTTGTTCGGGACTTTATTATGATACCAGGCCGTCGCCGCATAAGTGGGTAAGTAGTCTATATAGGAAATATCGTCCTGGAAAGTGAGGGAATGAAGATCGAGCACGGAAGATACCAGGACCACACCGTTGATCTGTATGCCCATATTATCCAGCAGGTAACTGACAAGGCCGGCGGAGCGCATCGTGCCATAGCTCTCGCCCAGTAAAAATTTAGGGGAATTCCACCGGTCATTATCCGTGATATATTGTTTGATGAACTGTCCAATGGATTTGATATCCTGGTCTACCCCCCAGAAATCTTTCGTCGTAGCTTTCCCGATGGGATGGCTTAAGCCGGTGCCAATGGGGTCGACCATCACCAGGTCGGTCACATCGATAACAGAATGCTCGTTGTCTTCCATTTTATAGGGTGGCGGCGGAGTAAGCCCCGGATCGGTGATCGGTATGCAGCGGGGGCCCAGCGCCCCTAAGTGCAACCACATGGAGGATGACCCTGGCCCTCCATTATAGGCGAAGGTGAGCGGCCTTTTCGACGCATCTGTCTCCCCGTCCTTTGTATAAGCGGTAAACCCGAACAGGGCAATAGATTCGCCTTTCTCATTTTTCAAAACGAGGGTGCCCGCCGTAGCGGTATAACCGATCAGTTTGCCTTCGATCTTAACGGAATGCCTGGTTACAGAAATAGACGGCTTGGTAGACGCTGCGGAATCCGGTACGGGAGAGGGCTGTGCAAAAACAGATAAATGGGCGCCCGCCAGAAGAGCCATGGTCGATAAGACGCTGCTGATTTTGATCATAAGTGTAGTTTTAGTCCATTTAGGAAATTCAAATTAATTTTTTCCTGCCTGCCTAAAAAAAAATGGGATCAGCGGTAGGGGGGCGGCTTGCGATGCCACCAGGACGCTAAGATGGAGCCTGTCACATTCATCAGTGGCCCGAAGATCGCCGGGGCCAGGCCGACAGTAGCCATCTTACCCATTTCCTTGGCAAGTCCCGAAGCCAATCCTCCATTCTGCATGCCCACTTCGATCGCCATGGTGCGACAGTCCCGTTCATCCATTTTGAAGAGACGCCCGGTCCAATATCCCAGGGTATAACCGGACAAGTTATGGATCAGCACGAACAGTACCAGGATGGGGCCGATCGTCAGCAGGCTATCCCTTCCTGCCGCCGTGATGATCACGATGATAAAGGCGATCCCGAACATGGACACTAAAGGCATAACCTTGTCCAGCCATTTGGCCCTCCCGCTGAGCAGCTTATTGAAGAGGATACCTGCGCCGATGGGAATGATCACCATTTTAAAGATATCCCACATCATATTCAGGGCATTGATCTTGACAAAAGCTCCCGCCAGCCACTTCATTAAAAAGGGCGTTACGAAGGGAGCCAGCATGGTGGACACGGCCGTAATGGTGATGGACAACGCTAAGTTGGCTTTGGCCAGGTAAGAGATCACATTGGAAGCCATGCCATTGGGTGAGCACCCGATCAGGATAATGCCCGCCGCGATCTCCGGCGGCAGACCGCTGAGCCTGGCCAGGGTGAAGCCGATCAGGGGCATGATCATGAAATGGCTGACTACGCCGATGAAGACTCCTCTGGGAGTTTTGATCACGCCGGCAAAATCCTTCAGTCCCATGGACGTACCCATCCCGAACATGATCAACTGGATCAGGGGAGTGATCAGCGTCGGGAGTTTGAACCCGTTCCACTGCAAAAAATAAAACGGGTAATACAGGGCTGTCGTCACGGCGGCAAAAATGGTGATCGTATAGGCAAAACCTTTCAGGTGGGGATATCCCCTGCACCCGATCGCCAGAGTGATAAAGAAAGCGATACACAAGGGACCGGCGCGGTCAATATGCCCTGTGAGCAGGAAAAGGACAACGGCCAGGAGACACAGCAAGGATAGGGCCAGCGCTATTTTGTAAACAGACACCTTATTCAAGAGACGAATATTAAAGGGTGAATCAATAATTCCTTTCTTTCAGGTAATCGTCCAATTCTTTTTTGGTCATGGGCAGTTTTCCGGGATAATGGTTCAGCCAGTCCAGAAAATCTTTTTTGATCTCTTCCGTCCATTTGCTGTCGATCTGCCCGGCCAGGTATTTTTTCTCGATCAGTCGCTGGTGGCCGAATTCATCCCTTAATTCCGTGATCTCGGAGGTAAGCACCAGGTCTTCCACCAGGTGCGCGGGAATGAAGATGACCCCGTATTTATTGGCCAGCACGACATCCCCCGGAAGTACGACGGCCCGGCCTACGCGGATGGGAGCATTGATCGTGGTGAGCATCATCTGCTGGATATAGGAAGGGTCGACTCCTTTCACCCATCCGTTAAATCCTTTGATCTCGCTGAGCCCGGCTTCGTCCCGGACCGATCCGTAGAAGATGACGCCTCTGTGCGACCGGGCATAAATGGCATTGCCCAGGTTGTCCCCGATCAGGGTGCCGTCGGCTATCTTCAGGTAGCCATCGGCGACATAGACATCTCCATCGACCAATGCGTCGATGGGCCAGGAATTGGTGCCGCCCTGCGGGTTGCGGCCTTCCACCTTCCCCTGCTCTTTTACGACATTGATCAGGTCCGGTCTCGAAGGCATGTATTGCGCTGTCACGACACGGCCGGTCATTACGCTGTCCGGCTGGATAACATGCCAATCTCCTTCAAACTGGTTCTGATACCCTCTATTCTTCAGGACGCTCCAGGCATCTTCCAGGGATATCCCTTTGAGACGTTCCAGGAAGGCGTCGGATACTTTAGGCCGCCCGTCCGGAAAACGTTCCCCTTTCCAGTCTGCTGTTAAAGCCCTGATATACTCCGGCGAAGACCCCACGCGCTGTGCCCGGAGGAAAAGGCCGTTGGCAAGCAATACGATAGTGAATAGTGTTTTCTTGTTCATAGACTGATTGATGTATAATGATTGAGATTTTTATAGCTCTTCGAACTGACCTGTCTGCCGGTTCTTCCGTACATTATCCCAGGTGAAATAACGCCCGTTCATGGCGACATATACTCCTGGGGGAAGGATCTGGGCAAAGGCGAGGGCGCTGCCCAGGTTGAAGAATCCGTCGGAGCTTCCGAATTTATAAGGGATCATGGCGCCGGTGAGTACGATCGTTTTTCCCGGTACTTTCTCCGCCAGTACCCTGGCCGTGACGGACATGGTATCCGTACCATGGGTAATGATAATTTTATCGTCTCCGGCGGCGCGACATTGATGCGCAATCAGTTCCCGGTCCTCATCAGACATATTCAGGCTGTCGATCATCATCAGGGTCCTTACGGTTACGTCCAGGGTACTGCGGCTGCGATTGAGCATTTCGGGAAGGTGGGTCTCTTTAAAAAAAAGCTCTCCGGTGAGTTCGTTGTATTCTTTGTCGAACGTGCCGCCGGTTACAAATATGCGAATAGTCATAGACAAGCTCCTTTTTTTGTTAGGAGCAAATATACATATCTTTAATTCCCCTGTCCCACCGGCAGGGGGTTTTTATCAAAGATCGCGGATCATCGCCCTCCCGTCCCGTAATGTTTTTTTCTTTCCTCCTCCTCATCATCCATATCAGGACCCTTCTCGACCTTATGCCAATCGATATTTTTGTTGTAACGTTTCATCGCCACCTGCGGATCGAATACCGAAACGGAAGGGTGAACAAGATCATAAGGCCGGTAATCGGGAACATCCGTAAAAAAATCCTGTAACAATGAGGCCGTGGCATCGTACTGGTTGACATACGGAACATCCAGGATGGTGTAGATCGTCTTTAAAATGGATCCGAAATTGGCATGCGTATGGGAAGTATAGCCTCTTCGCACATAAGGCCCTGCCATCATGAGGATACTTCTGTGGGCGTCAATATGATCGACCCCTCCCTGCGGATCGTCTTCCGTGATGATGACCAGCATATTTTTCCAGTAAGGGGTACGGGAAAGAAAATGAAGGATCCGGCCAACCGCCAGGTCATTATCCGCCACATAGGAATGGTGGTAGGGATAACCATCGCGGGGCCTGGGACTGGCGGTATGATCATTGGGCACCTGCATCGTAATTAAAGAGGGCATCTTCTCCTTCCCCTTCAGCCACATTTTCGTGAACTCTCCTTCGAACTGCTGCATACGATACTGGTCCGGAATATTGGTGTTAAAGCCCGCATAGTTATGGCTCGTCCTTGGCCACAACGCTTTTTGCATGGGCACCATCACCGCATGAGAAGCTCCGGTAGCCGTATCCATCCACTCTTCCCGCACATGCGCCGTCTCATTGGCCTCGCCAAAATTGTAAAAAGAAACATGACTCCGCTCCATAGCCTCCCACAGACCGCCCCGCTCCGCATAATCTTCCGGGTCCATGCTGCCGGTAGAGCCGGGAAACCGACGCCCCGATGCCTTCGAGAACAACTTCGCCGTCTTGTCGACGCTGGAATTGGCCTCTACCCATTCATTCGGGATGACCCCCATCATCCAGTGGTGGCCGTGAATGGAGGCATCGCTATCGCAATAATAATTATCGTCAAAGGCGAATTGCCGCGCCAGCTTCAGATGGTTGGGCGCCACATTCACATGCAGCAGGGTCTTGTCTTTTTCGATGATGTTTACATTCACGCCATAACGCGCCAGCGAGGAGTCTCCTATGCCCGAATCCAACTGTCCGAACACCTCGTCATAAGACCGGTTCTCCTTGGTGATATATACAATGTATTTGATCGGGCTTTTGCGGATACCCTGTAAAGGAGGAAGGGGATTTTTCCCGTCGTCTGCCACCTCGGTCCGGATGAATGTATTGCGAAGGACCTGTTCCGTGTACGCTGACAATTGCCGGTCGTCGGGCAGGTCGATCTTTTGAAAACTTCCCAGCTGGATATCTCCGATATAAGTCCCCTGCACAGGGGATATGAAATTCTTACCTCCATTGGGGCCGGCCCCATAGCCGCGGCAGGTGATCACATACAGCTCTTTTTCGTCTTTGCTTAATTGTACTCTGGCCGGTCCCCAGCCGGTGGGTATGAGCCCACGGGTGACCTGGCGGTCCAGGTCTATTACGGCAATGGCATTAAATCCCAGCAGCGCCACATACAGCGTTTTTTCATCTTTGCTCAAGGCCAGCCCGAAAGGCAGCAGCCCGCGATAGCGATCGATCAGGCTGTCAACACGGATGGGGATATGCGCAACGATGCTGTGATGACGGTAGTCGATCACGGAAATATTGTCATTGCTGGCATTGCTCACATAGGCATACCGGTTGCCGATTGCCAGGGAATTCGGGCTTGCCCCTCCCACTACCTCGGCCCCTTCCACCATCTGCCCGATCTGGTGGCCCCGGCTTGTACCGGTCGATCACCGTATTCGTCCCCAGGTCGATGGAATATACGCTCATCGCCTCCGGAGCCAACGGATCCCCCACACCGGGAATTTTCCTTCCCTTCCAGGTATAACCTTCCCTGGACTCTTTGGTATTATCCCCATATGGATGAAACGGCAGTAAGAGGCTGTCGAAGTTTTTCGGGGTAAGATCCGGCAGAAGCGGATAATCATACATACCTACATTGGCTTCGAATGCCATCGTATGGTCGGGACTGATCGCAAGACCAAAAGGCTGCCTGCCGGTCTTTATCGAAGCCGTTATTTTTTTAGTGGCCAGGTCGATCCGTACCAGCCGGAAATTCCCCCTGTCCAGCACCAGCAATTCATGGCCGGGCTCATTGTACAACAGATCGGAGGTGAAACTGTCCTGGTAGTCGACGGAATCGAACAGGCCGTTCAGCGAGATCAGACCGGTACGCCTCCTGTCGGCAATATCATAAACGATGACAGCGCCATTGTCGCCCCCGCTCAGATAGATCGTACGGTTATCGGAAGCAAACGCGACTCCCAGGAAAGACCCATTGGATAGGGGAGAGGGGATCTTCCCATCATAGCTGGGCACCCGGATATTGTCAAGCGTGGCCTTGTTTATGATGGTAAAGACCCCGTTGTGCAAAGTAACGATCGTTCCGCCATCGGGTGAAACAGCCATGCCAAAAGGATCATGAGTGATCTGTATGGTCTTCCCCGCAGGGGTGACTGTTCGTCCGCTGGGAAGCACGCTCTGGCCGTTCAGATCGATATGGGTGTAGGCCGCCGTGGCGGGGATCGTAAGTACCGGGTAATTCTTTTGGGCTACTAAGCCAAATGTGAGTAGCAGCATAGTCGGTAGTAGGAAAATTCGGTAGAGCATCCTACGAATTTCAGGTTTTTTAGCAGTATATTGACCGGGTTTACAATTTAATAATGATCCTTCGTCATTCTCCCCGCTGCCTGTATTTCATTTGGTGGGCCTTGTGCGCCCAATGTGCGCATGGTCTGGCGCAGCAGAAAGAGGCTGTTGCCACGGGCCCGGGCCAGGATGGGACCGGCGCTTTTGCCACGGGGAAATATCCCAACCTATTGAGGGAGAACGGGCATACCGAAAAACAAATTTCTGAAAAGATCGATACGGCTTTCCGGCAACTTTTTCATGGGGACACGGCTACACAGGCAGTATACTTCGAAGCGGGAAAAAATGAGAACGGTCCCCTGGCCTATGTCAGCGATGTACCTCATCACGATATCCGTTCCGAAGGCATGTCCTATGGCATGATGATCGCCGTGCAGCTGGATAAGAAGAGGGAGTTCGACGCTATCTGGAATTATGCGCTGACCTATATGTACCTTTCTTCTCCGGAGCATCCTGCGGAGGGCTATTTTTCCTGGTCGCTGAAAAGGGATGGCACTCCCAATGAAGAGACCCCTGCCCCCGATGGAGAAGAATATTTTGTGATGGCGCTCTATTTTGCGGCCGGGCGCTGGGGCAATGGGGAAGGGATCTATAATTACCGGCAATGGGCGGATAAGATATTGACGACGATGCGCCATCATCCTGATAAGTCCGGTCCCACGAAATTCGGGCCGCGAAGGATCGCCACGATGGTCAACGATACGGCAAAGATGATCCGCTTCGTTCCGGGGGTGGACCGGGGAAATTTTACGGACCCTTCCTATCACCTGCCGGCTTTTTATGAGCTTTGGGCGAGGTGGGGACCGGAAGCGGACCGCCTTTTCTGGGCAGCGGCGGCAGATACCAGCCGAGCCTTCTTCCAGAAAGCAACGAATCCTCATACGGGCCTTGCTCCCGACTATGCCAATTTTGACGGCACCCCCTTTGTCAGCAACCGGAACCGGCACTCTGCTCATTTTTCCTTCGACTCCTGGCGTACCGCCGGCAACTGGTCCGTGGATTGGGCCTGGTGGGGAAAAGACAAAGGAGAACAAGTGTTGAGCGACCGGATCCAGGATTTTTTTGCTTCGAAGGGGATCGGGTCCTATGGAGACCAGTTTACCCTGGAGGGAGAGACTCTGGAAGCCCGGCATGCCAAAGGTCTCGTTGCCACTACGGCTGTGGCCGGCCTTGCCGCTACGGCGCCCCATAAGCGTGAGTTTGTGGAGGAGCTGTGGAATGAGCCCATCCCGCAGGAGCTGGTGGAGCGGTACTACGATGGGCTACTGTATATCATGAGCTTATTGCATTGCAGCGGACGTTACAGGATCTGGGTCCCGAAATAAAGGGGCGGGGCATAAGGCCCCGGCCTACTAAGTTTTCCCGGGGGTTGCTATGAAAATCGGATTTGACGTATCTTGAGCCTACCATAAACTAACTATCATGGACAGAAGGAAATTTCTGCGAAACACCTCTTTGACGGGTTTGTCTATCACTGCACTGGCAGCGGCTTCCTGCCATTCACCCGCTGACGGCAAACCGGGTAATGCAACTGATTCGGGTGCGACTGGATCCAATGGGACGACTGCGGACGCTGCGACTGCGGCGGGTTCCGGCAAAGCGCCCTCCGATTTCGCACTGAATGAAGCGACCATCGATAGCCTGCAGCAAAAGATGCAAAAAGGGGAATATACGGCCCGCTCCCTTACGGAATTATACCTGCAACGGATCGAAGACATCGATAAAAAAGGGCCCGCCCTTCATGCCGTGATTGAAGTAAATCCCGATGCACTCATGATCGCCGATGCCCTGGACAAGGAAAGAAAAGCCGGTAAGCTCCGGGGGCCTCTTCATGGGATACCCGTTTTAGTAAAAGACAATATCGATACGGGCGACAAGATGATGACCACGGCAGGCTCCCTGGCTTTGGTCGGGAATAAGGCGGCACAGGATGCGCATATCATAAAAAAATTAAGAGAGGCGGGGGCTGTGCTGCTGGGAAAAACAAACCTCAGCGAATGGGCTAATTTCAGATCGACCCGGTCCACCAGCGGCTGGAGCAGCCGGGGCGGCCAGACCAAATGCCCCTATATCCTCGACCGCAATCCCTCCGGCTCCAGTGCGGGCTCGGGCTCGGCTGTCTCCGCCAACCTTTGTGTGGTGGCGATCGGTACGGAAACGGACGGCTCGGTCGTATCTCCCTCTTCCGTCAACGGCCTCGTCGGGATCAAACCCACCGTGGGCCTGCTGAGCCGTAGCGGCATCATCCCCATCTCTGCTACCCAGGATACGGCGGGTCCGATGGCGCGGACGGTAAAAGACGCTGCACTCTTACTCGGCGCCCTTACCGGCGTCGATGAGAAAGACCCTGTCACCCGGCAGAGCGCCGGTCATTCCTTTACCGACTATACCCGTTTCCTGGACCCGAATGGGTTGAAAGGCCGGCGCATCGGCATCGAGAAAGCTTTTCTGAAAGGGCATGAAGGCGTAGTCGGATTGTATGGGCAGGCGATCGCGGTATTGAAGAAGCAGGGCGCTGAAGTAATCGAGCTGGAGTTGATGAAACCTATCAACGAACTAGGAAAGGCCGAATTCCTGGTACTACAATACGAATTTAAGGATGGGATTAACCGTTACCTGGCCGCTGCCGGAGCGACTCCCAAATCCCTGGCGGACATCATCGCTTTCAATAAGAGCAACGAACCCAAAGCCATGCCCTTTTTCAAACAGGAGACCCTGGAAACCTGTAACAGCAAATCCGGGCTGGACAGCAAAGAATACAAGGATGCCTTGAAAAAGACCACCGGCGCCCGTAAGATCATCGACGGCCTGATGGCCCGATACAAGCTGGACGCCATTTGCGCTACCACCAATGGAGTAGCCTGCTGCATCGACCTGATCAATGGGGATTACGATACCGGCTTCTCCTTTTCCTCACCGGCTGCCATGGCAGGGTATCCCCATATCACGGTCCCGATGGGAACGGTAATGGGATTACCCGTCGGCTTCTCTTTTATAGCCAGCGCTTACCAGGAAGGGGCCTTGCTGAGCCTGGCTTATAGTTTTGAGCAGGCGGGACCCAGGAGGGGGGCGCCGGGATTTGCGAAGCCATCGATCGGTTGAATAGTGAAACGGCAGGATCTTCTGTGGGGTACCGTTACAATTGTTTGCGGTATACCGTCGGCCTGGCATTCTTCCTGTTTTTGAAAAAGTGAGATAGATGGCTTTCATCCGTAAACCCAAATTCAACGGCTATCTCTTTCAGCGTTAGCTGACCCGCACTTATTCTTTTTTCAATTAAGCTGATGCGATAGCTATTTACGTATTCCCGGTAACTCATGTCGAAGTTCCTTTTAAAATAGGCGCTGAAATAATTAGGCGAGATATTAAAATGCGTCGCAATACTTTTTATCTGTATACTTTGCGGTTCATAAATATGATGATTGATATAAGAGATCAATATTTCCTTATCCGGGACGCCATTGTCTATGCGTACATCCAGTTTTTTAATGACTTCTTTGATCAGCCCGAAAATGGATAATACCTGGTAATAGACCAGGGGAGATGTCGCCGCATCCTTACGGCTGTTATAGGCTATTATATTCTCTATGGTATTTCGCAGGATAGTGATAAAGGGTTCCTCTAACTTCAGCTTTATTTCCTTTAACAGCTTATGCCGCATAATAGTCTCCGGACTGGTTACCAGGTGCTCATCGGGAGCCAGGTCGCCGTTACTGCTAAAATAACTGTCTGTAAATTTAATGAAGACAAAACGGGTGCTGTTCCCGATCTCGAAATAATGCTCGTCTTCCGGGGAAATGACGAACAGATCGCCGGCTTTATAAGGAAGCCGGCTATTATTAAGCAGGTGTACCCCATCCCCTTTAAAGATATATACTATCTCATAATAGGTATGGCTATGAGTGGGCAGATGAAACTCCTTTTCTTCAAAATCGTGAATAATCAGTGGTTCAAATTGCTTTCTCTTCATACTGTAAAAATACAAGTTTATGCCGGTTTCCTCTCCCGGAAATCAGAAGGAGTTACGGTTCATATTTCACTATTTTAAGTTAAACGATTAACCAAGGGTCGAAAAAAAACCCCACATAGCCTGATCCGGGAGCGAAAAAAAATTGACCTTGACTCGTAAAATAGCGGTAATCAGCTGTTTAGGCGCCCCGTGTCTCCGGGCGCCTCCTAACATAAACTTACCAATATATAGCCTGAAAATACAATCCCTATATGCGGATATCTTTCGAACTTTGCACCATATGAAAAAGATACTTGTTCTATTCCTGGGCATCTGGATGCCGGGGATGGCTATCGTGACGCAGGGGCAGGCCGTCGGCGGCATTGTTTTGAAAAATGCCCGGCTTATCGATGGCACCGGGAAAGCTGCCCTTCAGCATACAGACCTGCTGATACAGGCAGACACGATTGCCGCTATTGGATCAAACCTCCGGCCCGCCATAAAGGGAGCGCGAGTGATCGACCTGTCAGGCAAAACGGTGATGCCTGCCCTGATCAGCGCTCATACGCATGTCGGTACCTTAAAAGGCACTACTACCAACGCGGCCAATTATACCCGGGAAAATATTATGCGGCAGTTAAAAAGATACCAGGATTATGGGGTAAGCGCCATCCAGGTCATGGGCACGGACCGGCCGCTGATCTTTAATGGATTGCGTGATTCCTCGGTAGCGGGGCAATTGCCGGGGGCCCGGCTTTATTCTGCAGGTATTGGATTTGGCGCTCCGGGAGGAGCTCCCCCTATTGAATTCGGCATGGATAAGGTGTTCCGGCCGGTGACAACGGACCCGGTGCGGGAGGAAGTATGGGCCGTGCAGGAACTGAAGCCCACCTTAGTAAAAATATGGGTGGACGACTTTAACGGGAAATACGTAAAAATGCAGCCTGCCATCTACCAGGAGATCATCAAATGGGCGCATAATTATGATTTACGGGTGGCGGCGCACCTCTTTTACCTGGAGGATGCCAGGCAACTGGTAGCAAATGGGGTGGATATTATCGCTCACAGCATCCGGGATAAAGATATAGACCAGGATCTCCTGGAAGCAATGAAGGCAAAACACGTAGCCTACATTCCCACTCTTTCATTAGATGAATTTGCCTATATCTATTCCCGCAAACCGGAGTGGGTCGATGATGCATTTTTTAAAAATTCCCTGGAGCCAGGAGTATATGAAATGATTACCAGCCAGGCTTACCAGGATAAATTGAAGGCGTCTCCCAATTATCAAAAGAATATCCTTGCTTTCGAAACTGCCTTGCGTAACCTGAAAAAAATATTCGATGCGGGCATACTGGTTGCGTTGGGTACTGATTCCGGCGCCACCCCGATACGGGCACAGGGGTTCTCTGAACACCTGGAACTGGAGCTGATGGTGCAGGCAGGCCTTACTCCTCTCGAAGCTATTACGGTAGCGACCAGGAATGCGGCCATCCTGCTGAAAATAGATAAGAAATATGGAACGCTGGAAAAAGGCAAGGTCGCCGACCTGATCATCCTTGGGGGCGACCCGCTGGCCGATATCAGGAATACCCGCAAGATCGAGGCGGTATATAAGGCCGGCAGGGAGGTCAGCAAAGGGCCATTAGAGAAATAAAATCAAAATACTCCCTATATGAAAAGAAAGAATTTTATATGGCTGGCCGGAGTATCCGCTTTATCCGCGGCGGGTCTGGGCTTCCGGGCAAGGGGCATGGCCTCTGAACCTGTACGCATACAGCCAGCATTATTGTATTTTAAGGATGACGGCAGGATCCCCAATAGCAAATATCCCCTGTTGCTCTACCGCAATGCTTTTGCCGAACGGGACGACAAGGGAGCTGAATGGCTGGAACAGGAATTTGCATCCCATAACTGGACAAATACCTGGCGATGGGGTATTTATACGTTTCATCATTACCACAGCAATACCCATGAAGTATTGGGTGTATTCAAAGGCAGTGGATTGTTGCACCTGGGGGGTGAGAATGGGCAAAAAGTGACCGTGCAGGCAGGCGATATAATCGTTATTCCGGCAGGTGTAGGTCATAAATGTATCAGCTCCGATGGCCTGACGGTAGTAGGCGCCTACCCCAATGGATTAAGCCCTGACTTGAACAGGGGAGAGCCGGGGGAAAGGCCCGGCACGGACAAGAATATAGCAGCCGTATCCTTTCCCGCGACAGACCCCTTGCTCGGACAAACGGAGGGTTTGCGTAAATTATGGAAGTAGAGAAAAAAGAAGTAAAGAAAAAAAATAGCACAATATGGAATCATTAAAAGGAAAGAAGGCGCTCATCACAGGTGGCAGCCGGGGTATCGGACGGGCAATCGCTCTTGCATTGGCAAAGGAAGGAGTGGATATCGCTGTAACCGGGCGTACAGAAGGGGATCTGCAAAAGGTCCAAAAGGAAATTCAGGAGCTGGGTGTAAGGGCCTCTTATGCCCTGGCCAATGTGGGCAGCCTGGAAGAAGTAAATAAGGCGGTGGACAAGATACAGGGCGAACTGGGAGACATCGATATATTGATCAATAATGCCGGCATCAGCTCTTTCGGCGGCTTCCTGGAATTGGAGCCTGCCCGCTGGGAGGAGATCATACAGGTGAATCTATTGGGGGTCTACTATGTGACCCGTGCCGTCTTACCGGGTATGATAAAACGGAAGACCGGGGATATTATCAATATTTCCTCTACGGCAGGGCAGCGGGGAGCGCCGGTCACCAGCGCTTACAGCGCTTCCAAATTCGGTTTGCTAGGCCTTACAGAATCCCTGATGTTGGAAGTGAGGAAGCATAATATAAGGGTAAGCGCGCTAACGCCCAGCACCGTGGCCACCGACATGGCAATGGACCTGAAATTGACCGACGGAGATCCCGAAAAGGTTTTGCAGCCGGAAGACCTGGCGGAATTGGTGGTAGCGCAATTGAAATTGAACAGGCGCGCCTTGCTGAAGACGGCCGGGTTATGGTCGACTAATCCTTAAACGGCCGGGAAATAATCCATAAACAGCCGGGAAGGCCTGGCCGGATATTTTCAAATCGTAAAAGACAAAAAATTGGATAACAAAGATCAGGGCGGGTCGCCGGATTTCCTTCCCCGCTTAACGGGATCCTTTGCTATACCTGCCGCCGAGAACCCGACGGTGGCCATGGTAGAAGCTGCTTACCGGCATCATGGGCTGCACTGGCGGTATATTAATTGTGAAGTTTCTCCTGAAGGACTGGGGGCTGCCGTTCGTGGGGCCAGGGCGATGGGATGGGCAGGTTTTAATTGCTCTATCCCTCATAAGGTTGCGGTCATCGAACACCTCGATGGACTGGGGGAATCCGCTACGATCATCGGGGCCGTCAATACCATTGTCCGCCGGGATGATACCCTCATAGGGGAAAATACGGATGGCAAAGGTTTCGTGCAAGCCATGCGTACCGTCACCGACCCGGCCGGTAAAAGAGTGGTATTGTTCGGAGCAGGGGGAGCTGCCCGGGCGGTAAGCGTTGAGATGGCCCTGGCAGGCGCCTCGCATATTACGATCGTTAACCGGGATACCCGGCGCGGGCAGGCCGTTGCCGGTCTGTTGAATGAGAGGACAGGAGCGAAGGCGGAATTCATTCCATGGAATGGGACTTTTGTGATCCCCGGGAATACCGATATTGTCATCAATGCCACTTCCATCGGACTTTACCCGGATATAGAGGCAAGGCTGGATATCGATTTCGATTCTCTGCATCCTGCGATGGTAGTGGCGGACGGCATACCCAATCCCCCCAGGACGCATCTTATCCGGACTGCTGAAGCCCGTGGATGCCGGGTGCTGGACGGCCTGCAGATGCTCGTGAACCAGGGAGTCATCGGGATCAAATACTGGACGGGCGTAGATGTTGACCCGGGTGTCATGCATGAGGTATTAAGGGGGCTGTTTACCGAAAAGGGGGCGCCTGCCCGGGAGGGAAAGGGGAAAGAGGAGATCGGCATCAGGAGGCTCGATCACGTTTTGATCAGCATTCCCGTCGGTCGGCAGGAGGAGGCCCGCCGGTTTTATGCCGACGTGCTTGGCCTGGAAGAAATTGAGGGTGAACACCCAAGGGGCGCTATGTGGTTTACCATGGGAACTATTCAATTGCACATTCGGGGGGAAGCGGGTTCCTGGCAATCCGACCGGCACCTGGCTTTTGAAGTAGCGAACCTGGAAAATGCCAGGCAATACCTCGGGAGCAAAGGAGTCGGACTGTCCTATTCGTCGGCCATTGACGGCAGAAAGCGATTTTTCTTCAGAGACCCCTTCGGTAACCGAATAGAGTTGCTGCAATATGAATATTAAAAACATTGGTTAATCGTTTAACCAAAAAACCGTATCTTTACTATAAGAATTTTGATCTTTTAATTAAAATCCAGTGATAATGAATACACTAACCAACATCGGGGTGATTGAATGTGGTCATTCGACACCCTCGTTCCAACTCGATCCAGTGAGCAGGCGCAACGGATTTCATCTTAAAAAAGTAGCGGCCATGGAAGATAATCAAAGTATTATGGATGACGGGTCGATCCACCTGGTTGTTATTTCCGGGTATACCAACAATGACCTGGGCCTTGTTTCAGAAATACTGCAATCGGGCAAACATGTAAGAATCATGGACGGGGAGATACCGGAGCCAAAACATTTGTTATGAAACTTCCGCGATTTTTAAGTGGGATAAAGCCGAGCCTGCTGACCCTGACCATCGAGGGAATTGCGGTGGGGATGACAGAATTCATGATGATGGGGGTGCTTCCGGACGTAGCCAAATCCTTGTCCGTTTCGATACCTTCCGCGGGGCACCTGATCTCCATTTATGCGCTGGGCGTGGTTATCGGCGCCCCCTTAATGACGGAAGTAGCTCATTTTAGCGGCAACATGGTTACGATCATCATGATCATTGCCGGGCTGGGAATGGCAGCCGGCAATTTTGCGGGAGGGAAGCTGGCGGACAGGTATTCTCCATTAAAGACAACGGCCAACCTGTTGCTTTCCATGATTGGCGCTTTGCTGATCGTTTCATGGGTCAGCGCTTACCAGGTACCGGAAATCCTGATGACATTTATCACCGGCGGGATTGCCTTTGCCATCATTGCTCCTTTGCAGATGCTCATGATAAAGGCGGCCAGCGGCGCTGAAATGCTGGCCTCTTCCAGCATCCAGGCCAGCGCCAATATGGGCAACGCGCTGGGGGCCTACCTGGGCGGGTTGCCTATTCGGCAGGATATGGTTACCGTTCTCCCCAGCTTGTGGGAACAGGACTGGCTTTTGGCGGATTTGTCATCTGCATGGTATTGACTTATAAAAACAAGCGTGTGCCGGCCTTTTAAAATATATTTTTATGACCCCAAAGTTTGGCGCTTCTATGTTATCCTGGGCGCCGCCTGTCTGGACCCCGGAAACCGGCTTGTACGCTATCCAAAAGACGGCCGAAACGGGATTCGATCTTATAGAGATTCTTTTGCCTGTCTCCATGGAATTTGACGCGGTGACAGTCAGACGTCAATTAGCGCAAAATGGTATTGGCGCCCGATGCTCGTTGAATCTGCCCAAACATTGCCATATCCCTTTTTATCCGAAGGAGGCGACCCGGCTTATTAAAAAGGCCCTGGATAACACAGCCATTCTCGGATCGGATTTTCTTGGAGGGGTCTTGCATGGGGCTATTGGCGTATTTACGGGCAAATCACGTACCCGGGAGGAAGAGGACATCCTCTGTGAAGTATGGGCCGAGGTGGCTGGCTACGCCCAAAGACTCGGCATCACGATCGGCATAGAGCCTGTTAACCGATATGAAAGTTACGTCTGCACCAGCGCCGGGGAAGTATTAAGCCTGATCCGGCAGACAGGCGCTGCTAACCTTGCCCTGCACCTGGACACCTTCCACATGAATATAGAAGAGCAAAATTTCTACGATCCTGTATTGACGGCGGGCAGCAGGCTGCAACATGTGCATATAACGGAAAGTGACAGGGGGATGCCCGGGGAAGGAAATGTGCATTGGGAAGATTTTTTTGGGGCCTTGCAGGAGATCGACTATAAGGGTGCGCTGGTGCTGGAGAATTTTTCATCGACTGTAAAAGGATTAGCTGGCCCTGTCTCTCTATGGCGCCCTTCCCGGTATACCGCGGCTGAGCTGGCTGCAGGAAGTCTTCGGTTTATGAAGGGGATGGCGGAGAAATAGATCATTCATCGTCCAGCAGGCTCAGGAAAGTCACGTTGTTCTCCATATATTTTCCTTTGATGCTGTCCAGGAACAATTTGGTATGAGGCTCGTTTCTGTGCGCTTCAAAGGCGGCCTCGTCTTTGAACATTTCAAAGAGCACCAGGGTGCCGGGATCTTCCTTTTTTACACAGAGCACGAACTCCAGGCAGCCGGGTTCCCTGCGCACTTCTTCCCGGAGCTTTTCACAGGCGTTTTTCACGGTCAGTTCCTGCCCGGGTAGAACTTTAATTTCCGTGATGACCGGGATGGCCGGGCTTCGCTTCGACATTTGCGCCGTGCCTTCATGATTTACGAACAGTAATGCGCCTGTAAGAGCGAGTAGGTTGATTATCTTCTTCATATTAGTTGCGCCTGCGATCTGAATGGTAAAGTTAGACATTGCTAAATCGCCGGACCTTGTATATTGGCTATAAAAAATGGTAAACTAATGATATTCTGAAAAGTATGCCATTTGGTTAAACGTTTAAACAAAATTCCTTATCTTTGCTTTGGATAAGAAGATATTCCTATGACAACGACTAAATGATTGCCTGCTCCCAACGCGCAGGCATCTTTTTTTTATGGGGTATCCATGAATGATTATAAAACACCAAAAATGAAACAACATGAAAACAATTTCCATTAACCCTGTTTCCCGGTTAAAGTTTTTTTTAGCCTTAGTGAAAGCAAAAATGACCATTAATTTCCGGGAAGCAGAAAGAGAAGGTCTGGCAGTGACTGATGAGGGGACCCTGCAGGAAAGGGGCGAAAAAGAAAAAGCCCGCAGGTTTTCGGAGTTCCAGAGAAGAGCGCATATCGGAAATTATTTTGCAGGCCCGGTTTGTGTATTCGATCCGAGGTTGTTTAAACATTAGGGCAGGGGACCGGGTGGTTTAACCCCGTGTTTTCGTTCGTATGGACGACTTGCGGATTAAGAGCTCCCCGTCCAGGTTCATCTGCCGTATATTTTTTTTGCCGATATTTTCAATCAGGATCTGCGTAGCTAATTGTCCCATTTCCTTTAAAGGTTGACGTATATAAGTAAGAGGGGCATAGAAGATATCCGATGCTTCCGTCTCATCGAAGCTGACGATCGCCAGGGTGTCGGGGACCCGGATATCGAGCTTATTAATATATTTTATTCCGTATATGGAGAGCGTATTCGAAATAAAGAACAGGGCATCGGGAGGTTTAGGTAAGTCAAGCAGTTCGGTGATCGCCTTCTCGACTCCTTCCAGGACTCCCTCCATCCCGATCTCCTTTACCCAATCCTTTTTAAAGGAGATCTTAAATTCTTTAAGAGCGGCCAGGTAGCCTCTTTTGCGTTCCTGCAAATGAAAAAGTTCTGTTTCGAAGGTGATCAGGCCGATACGCCTGTTGCCCTCCTGGATCAAATGCTTTACAGCCGTGTGTGCTGCTTTGAAATTGTCCAGGGCTACATAATTGCTCCTGAGCTCCGGGAAGTACCTGTCTATGAGGACAAAGGGGGTGCCGGCTTTCTGAAGGGCGCGGAGCTGGGATTCCGTGTTCTCCGCCGGAGCTATGATAAGGCCGTCAACCTGCCGGTCCAAAAAGACATTGATAAGGTTTTGAGATTTCTCCTCGTTTTCATCGGAGCTCCCAAATAGTACCGTATAATGGCTTTTTGCGGCTTCATCTTCAATGATACGGGCCAGGTGGGAAGAAAACGGATTGGAAATATCCGCCACTATTAAGCCGAAAGTGGCTGTTTTATTGGTTTTCAGGCTTCGGGCTATTTGATTGGTCCGGTAATTCATTTTTTTTGCCGTATCCCTGATCTTTTTGGCAATTTCTTTGCTGACCCGGTTTTCCCGCTGGTTATTCAGCACGTAGGAGACCAGCGCTATGGAAACCCCGACGCGTTCAGCTATATCTTTTAAGGCGACTTTCTTCTTCATAAAAAAACAATCGGTTGCAATATATAGATAAAAAAATGAAATAATCCGGCCCCGGGCTTATACAAAAGGCTGTCAGGGTTAGTCAATAGGAGCGGGAGTGGTATCATTTTCATGTTCCTTTCCCTTGAATTGCAGCTTGCCGAATTTATAGCTTAGCGTAATGCCGAAGGACTGATAAGGTACCTGCCTCAGGTTGTACTGAGAGAAATTCGTCCCGTACAAGGTGGTTTTTTGATTCACGTATTTGGAAAAGGGATTAGTGGCGGTCAGGCCCAGGCTAGCCTTTTTATGAAGGAACTCTTTGCGTACAGCCATCGTATAGAAGCCAAATGCCGGCCGCGTTCCCTGGATATTCTTTTGAGAGGAATTATAATTACCGAAAACCTCCGCTATAAGATCATGCCCGAATTTATAGGTCGCGTTCAGGTTGCCGCGAAACGTAAACCCACTGACTGAGGGGAGGCCCGGGCTTTGGTTGGAGCGTTCGCCAAAGTTGATATTCGAGCGCAGGCTCAATGCAGGCGTGACAGACAAGGATCCAAAAAAATTACCTCCCACAAATGACTGTGTCCCTATATTGTAGCGCTGGGTCAGCGATACATCGGAATAGGTCGTTCCATTAACGTTCAGGGAGGTATAGTAGGTGGAGAAAGACTGTATGTCATCGGTATTATAACGGTAAAGGGCCGCAATATAAATATTCGTTCCATTGCCAAAGGTCTTGTTATAACCCAGTTCGTAACGATTGCCCTTTTCCGGCCTGAGGTTGGGGTTGCCGGTACTGATATTGTGCGGGTCGCTGATATTATAAAAAGGATTCAGGTCCCCGTAATCCGGGCGCTCTATCCGGTAGCTATAACTGGCCTTGATGGACTGGGTCTCATCCAATTTGTGGGATAGCACCAAGGAGGGAGACAGGATGCCATACCCGGGAATATGAGCGCCCTGGAAATCGGCTGTCGTGTTCGTATACTCGTATCGTAACCCTGCCTGCCCGTCCAGGAAATGGTGGAAGGCGGAGAAGGTAGACGAGATATAATATGCATACACCTGCCGGCTATAGGTAAAGCCGTAGATTTGATTGGCATTGGGCTTGTAGGTCTTATCGGCTAACAGCGTGTCCGTTGTCACCGTATTGTTAAGATGCTCAAACTCTGCTTTGGCGCCGGTCTCCAGGGTAAAGCCCTTGCCGAATGGCTGGCTGTAGTCCACGGAAAGTTCGGTCTGCCTGTCAGTACCGGGGTTATAACCTCTCGACCCCGAAGGATTGATGCCTCCGCCCGGGTAGTCCTGTTGCTGGTAATAATTGGATGAATTCTTACCGGTGCTGGTGGTGACCATGACATCCAGTTCCTGGTCTTTTTTAAAATTTTTCTTATAGTCCAGGCTCCAGTCCGTAGCGTTCTCACTGACCTGGCTACCCGCATTCCGGACGCTGGGCGTATTGGATAGTACTTTCCCGGTGGCGTCTGTAACCTGTTGCTGCTGATTGGTGAGGCCCCAGCTGTTATTGGAAAAGTGGTGGTAGTTGAAGGAGGCGGTCAATTTATCCTTGGGAGTAATATCCCATTGTGCGCTGATGCCGGTCTGATACCCGTTCCTTTTAAAAGCGGAATTCCCGTTCTGGTAGAGGTTGGTCAGGGTGTCTTTGGCAGGATTGAACGACTGACGGTTCGTGGTATTGATGGTGGTGGTATTCAGTTGTTCATTGCCGCTGAAGAAGGCATTGAGCCCAAGATTATTTTTGCGGACGTTCAGGTTGAAGGAACCGTTCTCCAGCCGCGTGCCTGCTGAGGCATTGATCGTTCCATTGATGCCTTGTACCTTACTCTCCTTCAGAATAATATTGATGATGCCGCCGGTGCCGGACGCATCGTATTTAGCGCCGGGGCTGGTGATGACCTCTATACTTTGAATCTGGCTGGCGGGTATGGACTGGAGGGCATCGGCCAGGCTGGAGCCGAAGATGGTAGAAGGTTTGCCGTTGATCAGGAAACGGATATTGGGATTTCCTTCCAGCTCCACGTTGCCGTCGACATCCACGGATACCGAGGGCACTTTTTTCAATACGTCAAGCGCTACCCCGCTCTGGGAGGTCAGGTCGTTCGCCGCATTGAATACCATTTTATCGATATGGTTTTCCACCAGGGGCTTTGTTCCGGTGACGGTAACCGTCTCCAGGCTGGATGAGCTGGGAGACAGGGATAGAGCGCCTATGTTGGTATTACCTGAGCCGACCACCACATTATTCTTAGTGTAGGTCTTAAACCCGACGAATTCAGCTTTTATAATATATGTTCCGGGGGCGAGCCCTGCGAGGGAAAAATTACCTTTGGCATCCGTTATGACCCCGTTGACCACTTTCCCGGTTTGCTGATCGATCAGGGAAATGGAGGTATAATCGACCGGTTCCTTAGTGGAGGCATTGACAACGGATCCGCTGATTTTCCCTTTCGTCTGGGCAAATATTGTTAATATATTGATAGTCAATATGATAGATAATAAGAACTTAGGTAGGATCATTTTTTTGTTATCAATTTGAGGCAAACTTAGGATGCAATTCTTAGAAAATTCTGTAGGAATTATTGAAATCCGCTAAAGTATTATTCTTGCAAAGGCCCCTGCTTTATCCGGGAAATAGTGGTACTTTTTAATATGAATATAAAAGACATTCCTGTAGGGGTGGTGGGGCTTGGATTGATGGGCAGCAGCATAACAACCTGTTTGCTCATAGCCGGGCATCCCGTAGTGGCCGTAGCGCCGATCCCCGATGACCTGCTTCACGCGTACGGGCGTATATATGATCATCTGAAGAGGTCTCAGGAGGAAGGATTAATAACGGGAAGCCCGGATGAGTATATCCATAAGCTTACTATCACCGGGGATTATACTTTACTTGCTTCCTGCGAACTGGTAATAGAATGTACCATCGAGAATATGGAGATCAAAAAGTCGGTATTTGAAAAAATTGAAGCCGTTATCGGAGGGGGGAGCATATTGGCAAGCAATACTTCTGCCATTCCGATCAGCCTGTTGCAAAAGCTGACCCGGCATCCCGAACGCTTTTTCGGGCTTCATTGGGCGGAGCCTTCTCATACTACCCGGTTCCTTGAGATTATTTGCGGGGAATTAAGTGATGTCGTCCTTGCTGAATACTTATACGGCTTGTCTCATTATTGGGGCAAAGAGCCTACGCTTGTCAGAAAAGATATCCGGGGATTTATTACCAACAGGCTGATGTATGCCACTTACCGGGAGGCCCTGTTTCTGGTAGAGAACGGGTATGCTACCGTGGAGGATGTCGACAGGGCCTGCCGTAACAATGCCGGCTACTGGATGACACTGGCGGGAGTTTTCCGGTGGATGGATCTTACGGGAGTGCCGGCTTATCACACCGTGATGAAGGACTTGCTTCCTACGCTTTCCAATAGTACCGAAGTCCCGAAGCTTATAGACGATATCGTAAAAGCCGGCGGAAGAGGCGTAGCGAATGGAAAAGGGTTTTATGAATACACTCCGGAGGAAGCCCGCCTCTGGGAAGAAACATTTAGGGATTTCAGTTATGAGATACGAAAGCTTGCTTTGAAATATCCTGTCGATATAGTAAAGCGTAAACTGGAAAAAGAAGAAACCGGGAAAAAATGAGAGGGGTGAGTGCTTTTGCCGGAGCAGGCCGGACTCAGCCTAGCCGGGCTGGTCAACAGATCCTTACCCGCTTATTTAAAACTCTTCAGATAAGCGATGCTTTGCGGCACCTGGGTCATGACCGCATTGCTCTCATCCTCGATATAATAATGCCGGATACCGGCCTCCCGGGCGGCTTTTAAGACGGCGGGCAAGTCGATCTGCCCCGTGCCCAACGCTACATCATTGTCGGCCGACGTCCCTCCGGAGAAGTCCCCTTTCACCCCTTTACGCAGGTCTTTCAGGTGCAGGGCCTTATACCGGCTGCCGTATTTCCGGAGGAGCCCGGCGGGATCCTGACCCGGGAAAAAGGCCCAGAGGATATCCATCTCAAAGCTGACATAGTTGGGATCTGTCTTCGTAACGATGAGATCGTATAGCGTACCGTCCAGGTAGGGTTGAAACTCGAAACCATGGTTGTGATAGATAAAACCCAACCCATATTCCTCTTTAAGGATCTTACCTGCCCGGTTAAAATCATCGATGGCCTTCTGCGCTTCTTCCAGGGTGAACGTCCCTTTATGTGGAATGCCTGCTACCCGGACATAACTGGCCCCCAGCGCTTTGGCATTTTGCGCTACTTCCGCCGTCTTATTGACGAGATCGTCGTATCCCACTCCGAAGGAGGAACAGTAAATTCCTTTTTCATCGATCAGCTTGCGCAGTTCAGTGGCGCTCTTTCCAAAAAGATTGGAGAATTCGATATCGGTAATGCCATTGCCCTTAATAATATCCAGGGTGGAAGGAATATCCTTCTCGAAATATTTCCGGTAGGTATACGAGACGACCCCGGGATCGGCGGGTGAGGATTCCAGCGCTTTCTGGGCAAAAAGGCTGCCCGGCAGCAGGGGACAGCAAAGAAGGAACAGGCTTCCTTTGGCGAGTAATTTCGAAAAACCGGATAATGTTGAAAACTGGCTAAGCATGGTAATAAAATTAGGGTATTTTATTCCGATCTCAAATTTTTAACGGGATTGCTCGTCGCTGCCTTGATAGATTGATAGCTGACCGTTAATAGCGTGATGAGCAGGGCGCCCAGACCTGCCGCCAAAAAGATCCACCAGGAAATCTCAGAACGGTATTGATAATTTTGCAGCCAGTTATGCATAAAGAAATAAGCTAAAGGCGTCGCGATGAGTAAGGAGATGATGACGAGCACCACGAAATCCGTCGACAACAAACGCCATAAATTAAACACGGATGCGCCCAAAACTTTTCTTACGCCTATTTCCTTGATGCGCTGCTCTGCCATAAAAGAGGCCATGCCGAAAAGCCCCAGGCAGCTGATAAAGATGGCGAGGCCGGCGAAGGCGCTGGCCAGCTTACCGATGCGTTCCTCATAGCCGAATTTTTTCGCATATTCTTCATCCACGAATTGATATTCGAAGGGTTGGGCCGGGTTGGTTGCCGTAAAGACCTTTTGGATCTTCGCCAACGCCTCGCTGGCGCTGCTATGCGGATCGATCTTTGCGATCACAAAATCCTGCGCATCTTTGGACAGGTGAAACAAAGAGGGTCTTACCGGTTCAAAAGGCGATTCCATGACCATATCTTTAATGACCCCGATCACTTTATAGGGAACGGAATCCCAGGTGATCATTTCGCCTACCGGATCCTTCAGCCCCATATATTTTGCCGCCGACTCGTTGAGAACAAAAGCCAGGCTATCGGTAGCAAAATCTTTCGAAAAATCCCGCCCTTCTTTGAATTGCCAGCCAATGGTCCTGCCATAGTCTGCAGAGACTTCCAAATTCGGAAAATCAACGGACAGGCCCGGGTCCTTACCCTTCCAGTTAAATCCGGCATTGGTGCTGGTGACATAGGTCGCCGGATTGCCGGATTCCGCCAGCCGGGTGATGGCCCCGGCCTTTATTAATTCATCCTGCACGGCGGCGAAGTGATTATGGATAGCGGGAGTGCCCATGGGCAATGCCACCAGCCCCTCCCTGTTATATCCTACCGGCCGGTTTTTGGCAAATTGGATCTGGCGGAAAACGACGATCGTCCCGATGATCAATATAACGGAAACGGTAAACTGAAGGACTACCAGCACTTTTCGGGGGATGGCTGCCAGAGCGCCGACCCGGAATGAACCTTTCAAGGCCTTAACGGGTTGGAAAGAGGATAAATAAAGGGCCGGATAACTGCCGGCGATCAGGCCCGTGAGCCCGGTGAACCCGATCCCCAGCGCCCAGAACAAAGGACGGTCCCATAAAAGAGATAGCTTTTTATCGGCTACCTCATTGAAAAAAGGCAGACTGAGCTGTACCAGCAATAAGGACAGGGCAAAGGCAAAAGCTGCCACCAGCATCGATTCGCAAAAAAACTGGTAGATCAGCTGACTCCGCATGGAACCGATGGTTTTGCGGATCCCCACTTCTTTCGCGCGTCGCTCAGAGCGGGCAGTGCTCAAATTCATAAAATTGATACAGGCCAGCAGCAGCACAAAGGCCCCGATAATGCCAAATAGCCAGACATACTGGATGCGGCCCCCTGTGTTCACTCCATTTTTGAACTCCGAAAATAAATGCCATTTACTCATCGGGTGCAGGAACACCTCGGGTTTCCCTTTTAGTTCGCTTTTATTGACCTTATCCAGTTTTATATTCTTGATTTCACGAGAGACCTTGTCCATATCCGCCTGGTCTGCCACCTGGACATAGGATAAAAAACAATTGCATTTCCAGGTATCCTTCATGCCCTTGATCCAGTCCGAATTGGTGGCAAACAGCTCCCAGGGGGCGATAAAAGACAGGTCCGCAAAACCGGAATTCCGGGGAAGATCTTCATACACTCCCGTCACCTTTACGCTTAGCCGGTTGTCATTGTCAAGGGTCATGACCTTATTCAGCGGATCGGCCTCTCCGAACCAGGCCCTGGCCTGTGAGGCGGAAAGTAAGATCGAAGCGGGATCCTTCAGCCCGTCCCGGCTGCCCTTCAGCATTTTGAGGTCGAGCATTTCGCTAACCCCCGGTTCGAAAAAACTGCCGGTTGCATTCAGCCTTTTATCGCCATAGGATAAAAGATGCTTTCCGTTCCAGGTGGACATCAGGACCTGCTTGAAATCCTGGCCAAACTCTTTCCGGAGAGCCGCCCCCATGGGATAAGGGATCGTATTGCCGGTGACCTTTTCCCCATTTATGTTGGCATGCTGCATCACTTCGGCGATTCGGTCGTAGTTGGGATTGTATTTATCGAAGGAACCCTCATCCCAGATCCAGCAGCCGATCAGGATCGCTACGGCCATACCCACAGCCAACCCGCCAACGTTGATAAAAGAGGCCACCTTGTTCCGGGCAAGATTGCGCAGAGCGATTTTGAAGTAGTTCTTTAGCATGTAAATTTGGCCGCTAAGAATGTGCCAGAGCTACATGAAGCTATCAATCAGTATTTTATGCCGTCTAATAGGACTGTGAATGTCCGCTTTTGAAACAACCGCTGTTCCATTCTGATCAGAGGCTGACAGCCCGGGTTTCACCCTTTCATCGGGCCGCCAGCCTACTTTCACCCATTCATCGGGTTGGTCACCCTGCTCTAGGCTTTTACCGCATCGTGATCTGTGCTGACCGTAACAGCTTCCCACTCCTGGATTTCTTTTTCCAGCCGCGCTGTCTTATCCTTGTAAAAGGCCAGTGTATCTTTGCCTAAGGGCAGGTGAACAGGTGGATTTTTCGCATTCACAAGTTTGATGAAAGCCTGTCCCAGCTTCTTAGGATCTCCGGGCTGCTTACCATGTAACTGACCGGCGCCTGTCCGCATTTGTCCAACGGTGGCGGTGTAATCGGCAATGGAATTTTTGGATGCGAAGTAAGAGCTCTCATCCAGGAAATTCGTGCTGAACAATCCCGGTTCTACGGCAGTGACGTGGATGCCTAAGGGAGCCAGTTCCAGCGCCAACGCTTCCGTAATACCTTCCACGGCAAATTTGGTGGAACCATAAAGCCCCCAACCGGCGATGCTGCCAAAACCGAACAGGGAGCTGACATTGATCACATGGCCTGCTCTTTGCCGGCGGAAAAAAGGCAGTACGGCCCGGGTGACATTCAGCAACCCGAATACATTGGTATCATACTGTTTTCTCACTTCTGCGTCGGATGCTTCTTCTACACCGCTGAGTAGTCCGTAGCCGGCATTGTTGACCAGGACGTCGATCCTTCCGAAATGGTCGATAGCTTGCTGGCTGGCCAACTTTGCCTGCCCTTCATTCGTTACGTCGAGTAATACCACTAACAAGTCGGGGTTATTGTGGAAGGCAGCTACGAGTTGTTCGGGTTTTGTGCGAACGGTGGCTACTACTTTGTCGCCATTGGCGAGGGCGGATTTTACAATTTCAAATCCAAATCCTTTGGAAGCTCCGGTAACGAGCCATACTTTTTGAGTGTTCATTTTATTTTTATTTTGACGTGATGAGTTACTTTTGAAATAGACCGATCGGTCTATTATTGGGTAAAAAAAATCGCGCCGGTCAGGCTGCGTATGGATCATAGGATGGGTACCCGTCAGGGAGCCAGCGTATCGATTTCTTTCCGGAGGATCCCGGCGATGAGCTTCATCCGGGTATTATTGCCCAGTACCCGGCTGATCATGATGCCACCTTCGATCAGGGCGAACATTTTCACGGCGAACTCCCTGGCAGGGAAGTCTTCTCTAAATTCTCCGTTTCGTTGTCCTTCTTCTATGATTGATTGAAAGAAGCCCTCCGCGTTCTCAATCGAGGCCTTCACTTTTTTGCGGATGGTCGGGTTGGTATCATCCGCTTCCATGCCGAAATTTATCATGGGGCAACCTCCTTCCACGGGCGAGTGCATAGGGTCGCTGAAAAAATCTACGCTGGCCAGGAGTTTGCTCTTGGCGGTTCCGGCTTTTTCAAGGGCCTTTCTGAATTTTCCGCTTAAGCTGTTCAGATTATAGTCCACAGCAGCATACGAGAGGTCTTCCTTTGTTTCAAAATGCCCGTATAAACCACCTTTGGCCATTTGAGTCGCTGCCATGATATCGCTCATAGAGGTCCCGGCAATACCCCTGGTATTAAAAAGAAGAGCGGATTGCTCGATGATGAATTGCCGTGTTTTTTCTGCCTTGTTCATTGTTGAATCCGTTTGACAAGGCAAATATAGACCGATCGGTCTATATTGACAAATTTATTTTTGTGACGATTGCCGGGCTGACATTCCGCACCGGTGTTTCACTCCGTTTTGAGGCTCCTGGCCGGATTTACCAAAGCAGCCCTGATAGCCTGGAAGCTGACGGTGAGCAGGGTGATCAGCAGGGCGCCGAAGCCTGCCGCCACAAAGATCCACCAGGCGATGGTGGAATGATAGGCATAATAATGGGATTGGCGTTCATGGGGGAAAAAGCCTGAAGCGCCCTGCCAGCAAAGGTTTTATTGTTTTTTTAACGGGTTTGGGATAATAGGAACGCCCTTAAGTTGTCTGGCAGGGACGAAAATCCCGTAGTAATTTTACAGCATGAAAACAATCCTCAAAAACCTCGCATTTGATAAGGAACTGGTAAACCAGATCAAAGAGAAG
>DASWFF010000088.1:0-51039 GCA_036394375.1 Puia sp. | reverse complement strand
GCACGGAACCAACAGAAAAAGTCTCTTCCAGCGCATTCCAGGGATCTTCTTCCAGTTGTTTGTGTCCCAACTGCAGCTTACGGTTGTCTTTGTCGATACCAAGGATCATCACGTCGATGTGCTGACCAACCTTCGTATACTCAGACGGGTGATTGAAACGTTTCAGCCAGCTCAGGTCGCTGATATGGATCATACCACCGATACCGGGAGCCAGTTCAACGAACACACCATAAGGAGTGATATTCTTCACAAGACCGTTGTGACGGCTGCCCTGCGGGAATTTCGTTTCGATCGTATTCCAGGGATCTTCACTGAGCTGTTTAATAGACAGGCTCATCTTACGGGCGTCCTTATCCAGGGTGACCACCTTAGCCTGGTGCTCGTCGCCTAATTTGAAGAATTCCTTGGCGTTGATCGGCGTATTGGCCCAGGTAATTTCACTTACGTGTACCAGACCTTCCACACCCGGCATGATTTCCAGGAATGCGCCATAATCTTCGATATTGACAACCCTACCCTTCACGATCTCGCCTTCCTTGATTGTTTCAGGCAGCACATCCCATGGATGCGGGGTCAGTTGTTTCAGACCCAGAGAGATACGTTTCTTGCCATCGTCGAAATCCAATACCACCACCTGTAATTTCTGATCCAGCTTCAATACTTCGCTCGGATGGCTGATACGGCCCCAGCTGATATCGGTGATATACAGCAGACCATCCAGACCACCCAGGTCCATAAAGGCGCCGAAGTCCGTGATATTCTTGATAGTACCTTCCAATACCTGTCCTTTCTCCAGCTTGCTGATGATCTCTGCACGTTGTGCTTCGATATCGCTTTCGATAAGGGCCTTGTGAGATACTACGGCGTTCTTGATAGCTTCGTTGATCTTCACTACTTTGAACTCCATCGTCTTGCCAACGAACTGATCGTAATCAGTTACAGGCTTCACATCGATCTGAGAACCCGGTAAGAAAGTCTCCATACCGAATACATCCACGATAAGACCGCCTTTCGTTTTGCTGGTAACCGTACCGGTAACCACTTCGCCTGTTTTGTGTACTTCCACGATCTTCTCCCAGGCACGGGTGATGCGGGCTTGTTTACGGCTCAGGTGAAGGTGACCTTCCCTGTCTTCCTTTTCTACCACCATCACTTCCACTTCATCTCCCGTCTTCAGATTCTGCAGATCGCGGAATTCATTCAGGGAAACGAGACCATCGCTCTTAAATCCGATGTTCACTACCACGTCTGTCTTGGTCAGACCTACTACAAGGCCTTTCACCAGTTCGCCATCCGTAATAGCAACGAACGTGTTGTCATACACCTGGTCATACTTTTCCTTTTCTGCCTTGGTGTAAGCGGCCACATTCCTCTTGTCAATGCTCCAGTCGAAGTCATCATGTGCAGTCTGCACATATACAGGTGCTTTTGGTTTCGCTGTAGCCTCTGCGGTAGCTTCTGCTACTGCCGGAGACTCCTGTACTTCTTCAGCGTTTGAGTTAATAATATTGTTTTCAGACATAAAATGTAAATCCCGAAGGTTTTTAAATTCGGACTGCAAATTTACGAAAAATCGGAGCCTTATCCAAGGATTTCCCCCCTTTTTTCCCCTCCCGCAATCGCCTTCGCCGCGACAAATCCGCTGGTCCAGGCATGCTGGAAATTGAATCCTCCCGTGATCCCATCCACATCCAGGATCTCCCCGGCAAAGAACAGGCCCGGCACTTTCCGGCTCTGCATCGTGGAAGGATCCACTTCGGCCAGCTTCACCCCGCCGGCCGTGACAAATTCTTCCTTAAAAGTAGTTTTACCCTTTATCCGGAACTCACCGGCACAAAGCTGGCTGACCAGCTTATTCTGTTCCCGGGCCGGCAGGTCGGCCCAACGCAGCTCAGCCCCGATCCCGGAAGCCGTCAGCAAATATTCCCACAGGCGCTGGGGCAGGCCGAATGGATTTTTAGCCGCCATCTTCTGAGATGCCCGGTCATACCGGACCTCCTGCAGTTTCTCCCGGGCCGACTGCTCATTGAATTCCGGGATCCAGTTCACCAGGATGGAAAATTCATACTGGCCAAGCGCCAGTTCCCGGGCGCCCCAGGCCGACAAACGCAGGATCACCGGGCCGCTGAGTCCCCAATGCGTGACCAGCAAAGGGCCTCTCTCCAGCAGGCGGGAGCCCATTATCTTTACCTGTGCATCCGGCACAGATACTCCCATCAATTGTGTAATGGGATGCCCCGGCATATTAAAGGTGAACAGGGAAGGAACCGGGTCTTCGATCGTATGACCCGTTTGTCGTATCCATTGGAACATCCCGGTTTTGGGATACCCTCCGCAGGCGATACAAACATAGTCGGCATCCAGGACCCGCCCATCCGAAAGATGCACGCGAAACGCCGGGCTGTCCGCTCCGGTCTCCACTTCCACCACCTCCGTCCGCATCAGGATCTCCACCCCTCTTTTATTCACTTCCTTCATCAGGCAATCAATGATCGTCTGCGAAGAATCCGTCACAGGAAACATCCTCCCATCCTCCTCCGCCTTCAGTTCCACGCCTCTCTCGGCGAACCATCGGATAGTATCGGTAGTAAACCATTGATGAAATGCTTTTTTAACGAAATTGACTCCCCGGGGATATTTTTTCGCCATGTCAGCAATGACATAGCAGGCATGCGTAACATTACAACGGCCGCCTCCGCTGACTTTCACCTTGCTGAGCAATTTGCTTGTCTTCTCCAGCACGATCACAGACAGAGAGGGGTCCATTCCAGCAGCATTCACGGCACAGAAGATCCCGGCCGCCCCGCCTCCGATAACGATCAGGCTTTTCTTAGACACCGGATGAGACCACGGCCTGTTCCGTGAAAAGATTAGGATTCGCCCTTTCCGCAGCTTCTATAATGCTGTAGTCCGACAGGATATCGGCCTTATTCTTTTGTACGCATACATCGTGCTCGAAATGGACAGAAGGCTGATTGTCCGATGTACGCACGGTCCATCCGTCACTCTCGGTATAGATCTCTCTCTTTCCCAGGTTGATCATCGGTTCGATCGCCAATACCAGCCCTTCCTTCAGCTTGGCCCCCGTGCCTCTACGGCCATAATTAGGCACCTGCGGATCTTCATGCAATTGCTTGCCGAGCCCATGCCCTACCAGCTCTCTCACCACGCCATAACCATATTTTCGTTCCGTATGTTCCTGGATGGCGTAGGAGATATCTCCTACACGGCCGCCAGCCACGGCTTTCTCGATTCCCTTATAAAGAGATTCCTTGGTCACCCGGATCAGCTGTATGATCTCAGCGCCGGGATCCCCGATCGCAAAAGTATAAGCATGATCCCCATGCCATCCGTTTTTGATCACCCCGATGTCCACGGAAATGATATCCCCTTCCCGGAGTTCCTGCTGATTCGGGAAGCCATGCACGACTACATCGTTCACAGAGATGCAGGAGTTGAAAGGATATCCCCGGTAATTTAAAAAAGAGGGTACCGCTCCGTTGTCGCGGATGAATTCGCCGATTACTTTATCAAGCGTCAGGCTGCTCACCCCGGGCTTAAGTATTTTAGCTACCTCTGTAAGCGTCCTGCTGACGAGCAGTGCGCTCTCACGCATGAATGCGATTTCCGATGCTGTCTTATAATGAATCATGTTCCTTCCTTATATCTGTTTAAAAGACCTCCCGGCTCCCTGCCTAACCAGGCAAAACGAAGGTCCGTCAAAACTTAAAAAAACCTGTTAGGAGCTATTTTCCTAACAGGTTCACCTATGTAAAAGTTCAATTTGCTTAGATCACAGCGTTCGACACAGAGGATTGACGCCCCTGTATCCTTCCGGACTTCATCAGGCCATCATATTGCCGCATCAGCAATTGGGTCTCGATCTGCTGAAGAGAATCCAGGATAACGCCAACCATGATCAGCAGGGAGGTACCTCCGAAGAAGGAAGCAAACCCTTGCGTGATCCCCAGTCTCTGCGCAAAACCAGGTAAGATACCGACTACCGCTAACAGGAAGGCCCCCGGTAACGTGATCTTGTCCATAACCGACCCGATATAATCAGCGGTAGGCTGACCAGGTTTCACACCGGGAATAAACCCGTTATTCCGCTTCAGATCATCGGCGATCTGCTTGGGATTGAATATCAGCGCGGTATAAAGGAAGGTAAACCCTATCACGATAACCGCGTAAATGATCATATGAACGAAATCCCTTGGATCGGAGAATAATCTGGCCATCCCCTTGGTAGAATCGAAGCTGGATAAGATGGTAGGCAGGAACATGATCGCCTGCGCAAAGATGATCGGCATCACACCGGCGCTGTTCACCTTCAGGGGAAGGAACTGGCGAGCGCCTCCGAACTGTCGGTTGCCTACGATCTGCTTGGCGTAATTGACAGGTACCTTTCTCACCCCCTGGATCAAAATGATCAGCCCCATGATGATAGCTACCAGAACGCCGATCTCTACGACGAAGATCAGGATACCACCGCTGCCCTGAGCGAATTTCGCGTCGAATTCCTGTTTGAAAGACCGGGGAAGACGGGCCAGGATCCCTACCATGATGATCAGGGAAGTACCGTTACCCAACCCCTTATCGGTGATCTTTTCACCCAGCCACATCACGAACAGGGTACCTGCCGTAAGTACGATCGGGGTCGTCAACCAGAAATAAGCGCTGAAAGAATCAATGATAGCGTCCTTACCTAATCCCTTAAGATAGGTCACGTAGGCATAAGCCTGAACGAAAGTGACGCCGACGGTTATATAACGGGTCCATTGATTGATCTTTTTCTGACCGCTGGCGCCTTCTTTCTGCACTTTCTGCATCTGAGGGATCAGAATGGTCATCAATTGCATGAAGATAGAAGCGGAAATATAAGGCATGATCCCCAACGCCAGGATAGAAGCCTGGGAGAAAGCGCCTCCGGAGAAGGCATCGATCAACCCCAGCGCACCGCTCTTGGCGCCACTGAGGGCGCTGAGCTTATTAGGATCGATTCCGGGCAACACGATATAAGTCCCGAAACGATAAACGAATATCAGAGAGAGCGTCACGACGATCTTACTTTTCAAATCCTCGATGCTCCAGATATTTTTAAGTGTTTGTATGAGTTTCTTCACGGAATTTCGTAATTTTTTTCAAACAAAAAAAGACGCATCCTGGATGCGTCTGTGCAAATTACATAAAATTACTTGATAATTTCGATTGTTCCACCGGCTCCCTCGATAGCTGTTTTAGCCTTCTCGCTGACAGCATTCACTTTAAAGCCCAGTTTAGCCTTCAGCTCTCCGTTACCCAGGATCTTAACCAGGTCCGTCCGGCTGATTAATCCATTGATATACAGATTCTCAGGAGTAAATTCGGTAAGGCCATACTTTTCTACCAGCAGGTCGATCTGACCCAGGTTGAATACCTTGTAAGAGACACGGTTGTTATTCTTGAAACCGCGTTTGGGGATCCTTCTCTGGATTGGCATCTGGCCACCTTCATGAGCCATTTTGCGCTGGTAACCGGCACGGCTCTGTCCACCCTTATTACCCTTCGTGGAAGTTCCTCCTTTACCGGAAGCTTCCCCACGGCCCAAACGTTTTTCTTTGTGTGTAGCGCCTTTAGCAGGCCTGATCGTGTGTAAATTCATTTTAGTTGATTTAGACTTACGGGGAATCGCCCCTCGCGAGCGGACCGTCGGTCCGCTTAAAAAATGTTTTTATTTCACCTCTTCCACGGTCACCAGGTGTTCCACCTTGCGGACCATTCCCAGGATCTGTGGAGTTGCTTCCACTACTTTGCTGGCGTTCATCTTCTTCAGGCCCAGTGCTTCCAGCGTTAATTTCTGACGCTCCGGACGATCGATGCCGCTCTTTACCTGTGTAATTTTGATCTTTGCCATGATTATTTATTTAATGGTTGACCGGTTCGGGCCTACCCGTTAAAAACTTTCTTTAATGATATGTGCCGGGTCCTGCTGACATTGATCGGCTCCCTCAGCATGGCCAGGGCCTTGAAAGTCGCTTTAACCACATTATGAGGGTTAGCGGAACCGAGGGATTTAGCCAACACGTCCGTTACACCGGCGCTTTCCAGAACGGCACGCATGCTGCCTCCGGCGATTACACCGGTACCATGGGCGGCTGGTTTGATCAATACTTTGGCAGCGCCTTCCTTAGCCAGCTGATCGTGAGGGATCGTACCATGCATGACCGGAACTTTTATCAGGTTCTTCTTTGCATCTTCAATACCCTTGGTAATAGCTTCCTGAACTTCCTTGGCTTTACCCAGACCATGACCAACTACTCCAGCTTCATTACCGACTACCACCAGTGCAGAGAAACTGAATGCACGGCCACCCTTGGTTGTCTTTACAACACGATTGATAGCAACCACTTTTTCTTTCAGTTCAAGATCGCCGGCTTTAATTCTGTTTAAGATTACTTTTGCCATTGTAATTATTTACGAATGCTATTTACAAATTACTGTACCTGTTATTAAAATTGAAGTCCGCCTTCACGGGCTCCGTCTGCTACAGCCTTTACACGGCCGTGATACAAATATCCACCCCTGTCGAAAATGACGGTTGTAAGACCCAACTCAACAGCCTTACGGGCGATAGCCGCACCGACCAGCTTGCCCTTTTCAACTTTAGGGACTTTCTGGGCAACGATGTCCTTGTCGCGGGAGGATGCAGATGCCAATGTTTTGCTGGCATCGTCATCGATCAGTTGCACGTAGATATCGCCATTGCTCCTGAAAACAGACAATCTGGGCTTTTGAGCAGTTCCGCTGATCTTGCGGCGGATGCCAAACTTGATCCTTTGTCTTCTGATTACTTTCGTATCCATTGTTGTTTATTTAGCGATTCTGATACTGCCAGAATCTAATTATTCATTTATTTACCAGCCGCTTTACCAGCTTTCTTACGAACCACTTCACCCACATAACGTACCCCTTTACCCTTGTATGGTTCAGGTTTACGCAGGCCACGGATCTTGGCAGCTACCTGCCCGATCAGTTGCTTGTCAACACCTTCCAGGGTGATCTTCGGGTTTTCCCCTTTCAGCTGCTCGGTGCCTATTTTCAATTCCTTAGGGATCTCGAAAATGATATTGTGAGAATATCCCAGGGCCAGATCCAGCAGGTTGCCCTGGCTGGAAGCTTTAAAACCTACCCCGATCAATTCCAGCTTTCTTACGTATCCTTCCGTTACCCCTTTCACCATATTGGAAACCAGGGAGCGGTACAGACCATGAAGCGCACGGTGGCGGATCTGGTCGGTAGGACGTTTAAATTCTACGGCGCCATCTTTTACTTCCACGGTGATATCACGGTCGATGGCTTGTTTCAATTCCCCTTTCGGTCCCTTCACGCTCAGGAGATTATGCTCTCCGACTGTCACTGTCACACCCTTCGGGAGGATCACTGGTTGCTTACCTATACGAGACATAGTCTTAGTTTGTAGTTTATGATTGTTATTCGTGGTTGCCGATCGGTCAGCCTCTATAGGTAGGGCTTAATGTATCGGGTTCCTTTTACTTCTTAGTAGATATAGCAAAGCACTTCGCCGCCTACATTCTGTACTTTCGCTTCCTTATCGGTCATTACCCCTTTGGAAGTGGAGATGATCGACACACCCAGGCCATTCTTCACACGTTTGAACTCAGCAGGGCTCGCGTATTGGCGCAGACCCGGACGGCTCACCCTTTCCAGGGACTTGATCGCAGGCTCCTTGGAGGTGGGATCATATTTCAACGCGATCTTGATCACGCCTTGCTTGTTGTCATCCTCAAATTTGTACTTAAGGATGTATCCTTTGTCATAAAGGATCTCAGTCATACGCTTCTTGAGGTTGGAAGCAGGTATCTCCACGATACGGTGATTCGCCATCTGCGCATTCCGGATTCTAGTCAGAAAATCTGCTATTGGATCAGTAACCATTGTTTATATTCAATTATATGATTTCAAAAAAAAATTACAATGCGATATCCAATGATATCAATATTTACGGCCGGGCTCTTACCAGCTCGCCTTTCTTACACCAGGTATCTTGCCTGAAAGGGCCATGTCCCTGAAGATCACCCTGGAAATTCCGAAGTACCGGATATATCCCCTGGGGCGGCCTGTCAACTGGCAACGGTTATGCAGTCTTACAGGAGATGCATTCCTCGGAAGCAGGTCCAATGCCTTGTAATCACCGGCGGCTTTTAAAGCGGCGCGTTTTTCAGCGAATTTCGCTGTCAAAGCTTCCCTTTTTCTCTGTCTCGCCTTTACTGACTCTTTAGCCATTTTATATAACGTTTTAAATTTTATAAGCTAATCACAACAATATTAATCCTTCTTTACACCACGGAAGGGCATACCCAACTCTTTCAGCAATTCAAATGCTTCTTCGTTGGTATTGGCAGTGGTCACGAAAGTGATGTCCATACCGGTGATCTTATTCACCTTGTCGATATCCACTTCAGGGAAGATGATCTGCTCGGTGATCCCCAGGGTATAGTTACCACGGCCATCGAATGACTTCTCGTTCACACCCTTGAAATCCCTTACACGAGGTAAACCCGTAGACACCAGGCGATCCAGGAATTCATACATCTTCACACCACGCAGGGTTACCCTTGCCCCGATCGGCATGGCCTTACGCAATTTGAAATTGGAGATGTCCTTTTTCGACAACGTAGATACAGCTTTCTGTCCCGTGATCAGCGTCAGTTCGTCCAGAGCGACGTCAACCAGCTTCTTATCGGTTACTGCACCGTTTACGCCACGGTTCAGACATATTTTTTCCAGTTTCGGAGCCTGCATAATGCTGCTGTATCCGAATTTTTTCATGAGAGCAGGTACAATTTCTTTTTTGTACTTATCTGCCAGACGCGGAGTGTATTTTACGGTACTCATTTGATAACCTCCCCAGATTTTTTAGATATGCGAACTAATTTTCCGTCCACGCGGGAACGTTTGATTTTGGTAGCAGCACCGGTCTTGGCATCCCACAACAGTACGTTGGAGATATGGATCGGAGCTTCCTTCTTCACGATACCACCCTTGGTGTTCTGCGCAGAAGGCTTGGTGTGCTTGGTCACGATGTTCACGCCTTCGACAAGGATCTTATTCTTATCGGTAAGCACTTCGAGGACTACACGGGCTTTTTTAGGGTCCTTATCGTCTCCGGTGATCACTACCACGCTATCACCTTTTTTAATATTGAACTTCGGTTTGAATCTGTTACTCATTTTATTATACTTTACCCGCCTGCGGCGGAGAATTTAACTCTAAGTTGGTTTGCCCCCTCCCGACGGACGGGTGGTCCGTCTTACTTATAACACTTCCGGCGCCAGGGAGATGATCTTCATATATCCCTTGTCACGCAGTTCCCTGGCAACAGGTCCGAAAATACGGGTGCCACGGGGTTCATCAGAAGCGTTCAACAATACCACAGCATTATCATCGAACCGGATATAAGAACCGTCTTTACGACGCAATTTTTTCTTGGTACGAACGATCACCGCTTTTGCAACGGTACCCTTCTTAATTCCTCCAGAAGGCAATGCGTCCTTTACAGTGACAACGATCTTGTCGCCGATACCGGCATAGTCCTGTCCGCTATTCCCCAATACCCGGATGCACAACACTTCTTTGGCACCACTGTTATCAGCTACGTTTAGTCTGCTTTCTTGCTGAATCATTTTTTTACTTTTGGCTCCAAGCTATCCGCTTGAAAAGAGTTATAATTAATACCGTACTAAGGCTATTGCCTGAAGCTCCACCGCCAGGGCGGATGGCCGAAGGCCCTGCGTACTACTTCGCTTTTTCGATGACTTCCACCAGGCGCCAGCGCTTGGTCTTGCTCAGCGGACGGCTTTCCATGATCCGTACGACGTCCCCGATGGTGCACTCATTCTTTTCATCATGAGCATGGAAGCTGGTAGTCTTTTTTACGAACTTACCATAGATGGGGTGCTTCACTTTTCTTTCTACCGTAACAGTGATGCTCTTTTCCATCTTGTTGCTTTTCACCACCCCGATCCTTGTTTTACGCAAATTTCTTTCAACCATTGTTTTAGCTTTTAGCTTTTTTATTATCAGCCGCAACCTGCACGGGGCAGTCACCGGCAATTTTTATTCTTTACCCTTTAACAGTTTTCTGAGCCAGGGACGTTTTCAGCCTCGCTATATCCTGTCTCAAGGCGCGAATGCTCATCGGGTTTTCCAGCGGAGAAATAGCGTGTGCGAATTCCAGCTTCTTCAGACGCAATTCATCTTCCTGGATGCGCGCTTTCAGATCCGATACATTCAGATCCTTCAGGCTCTTTACAAAATCAACTCTCTTTGACATTGATATCAGTTTTACTGTTCTTGTTTATGTTCTTATGACCTGCGGTCCGTTCTTTCTCTTCCTATTCGATCTCACTGATGGTCCCGGTCCGGATTGTTCGCGAACCTTCGGTTCGCGTCGATCATATTGTCGGGGTCCTGCCGGACCAGCGTCCCTCCGGGTCGCTAGGCAATCGCATCCCTGCGCACGATGAACTTGGTCTTGATCGGCAGTTTCTGCGCTGCCAGCTCCAGGGCTTCCTTGGCTACCGCTTCGGAAACGCCATCCGCTTCGAACAGGATACGACCTGGCTCGACTACGGCAGCCCAGTACTCAGGGTTACCCTTACCTTTACCCATCCTCACTTCCTGTGGCTTCTTGGTAATGGGCTTGTCAGGGAAGACACGGATCCATACATTCCCTTCACGCTTCATAGCGCGGGTCAGAGCCTGACGGGCAGCTTCCAGTTGGCGATTGGTCAGCCAGATCGCTTCCAGTGATTTCAAAGCATAGGTGCCGAAGGCAATAGAGGCTCCTCTCTTGGCAGTCTCACGAATACGGCCTTTCTGTCCTTTCCTGTGCTTCGATCTTTTAGGTTGTAACATCTTGAATTATTTTCCTTGTTATCTCGAACTTGATGTCTTTATTTTTAAATTTCCTTTCAGGGCCAGGGGGTCAGGGCTTAATGCCTGCCGCCTCCACCACCACCTCTTCTTTCTCCGCCACCGCCGCCGCCGCGTCTGTCACCACCACCGCCACCGCCTCTGCGATCTCCACCACCTCTGCGGTCATCACGATGACCACCACGATCGTCATCCCTTCTTTCCCTTCTGTCACTTACATCGGTCTTGCCTCCGACGAAATTCGGATTCAGGTCTCTCTTCGCCAGTACTTCCCCTTTACAGATCCATACCTTGATACCGATCTTTCCGTAAACGGTCAGCGCGAATACATTGGCATAATCGATGTCCATACGAAGGGTATGCAACGGGGTCCTACCCTGCTTGATCTCTTCCGTACGGGCGATTTCAGCGCCACCCAGACGACCGGCAACCTTGATCTTGATCCCTTCCGCACCCATACGCAGGGCAGAAGCGATCGCCATCTTTATAGCGCGTTTGTAATTGATACGATTCTCGATCTGACGGGCAATGGTATCTCCTACGATGTTCGCATCCAGCTCAGGGCGACGGATCTCCAGGATATTGATCTGGACATCGTCCTTACCCGTCAGCTTCTTCAGCTCTTCTTTGATACGGTCCACTTCACCACCACCTTTACCGATGATGATACCAGGCTTGGAAGTATGGATCGTCACGATCAGCTTATTCAACGTACGTTCAATAACGATCTTGGCAATTCCACCTTTATTGATACGGGCATTCAGGTAAGTCCTGATCTTATTGTCCTCGATCAACTTGAAGGCATAATCTTTTTTGCTGCCGTACCAGTTGGATTCCCAACCTCTGATGATCCCTAGCCTGGCCCCAATTGGATTCGTTTTCTGACCCATGTTATTTTAGATAAATTTTATCAATTAGTTTTTTGCTTCGCCAACTTTTTTGCTTCTTTCGCCTCAACCACCTTCGTATCGACGATGATCGTTACGTGATTGCTGCGCTTGCGTACGCGATAACCACGACCCTGAGGCGCCGGGCGCATACGTTTCAACGTCCTGCCACCATCTACCATTACGATCTTTACCACCAGATTAGCATCCGCAGCGCTCTGGCCTTCATTCTTCGCTTCCCAATTCTTAACTGCGGACCACAGCAGCTTGTGCAGCGGAACGGCAGAATGTTGAGGATGATGCTCCAGCAAAGCCAGGGCTTTCTCTACCTGAAGACCACGGATCTCATCAGCCAGTAAACGCATTTTACGGGGCGATGTCGGGTGATTTCTCAATTTAGCTACTGCTTCCATTATTTATTATTTATCGGTAACTATTAGTTACGCTATCTTTTTACTTGAATGTCCTTTAAAGTTGCGGGTAGGTGCAAATTCACCCAGCTTATGTCCCACCATGAACTCTGTTACGTAAACAGGAATGAATTTGTTCCCGTTATGAACAGCCAGCGTATGACCTACGAAATCCGGTGTGATCGTGGAACGACGGCTCCAGGTTTTGATCACCCCTTTCTTGGCTGTACCCTCGTTGATAGACAGGATCTTCTCTTCCAGATTCGCGTCTACGTAAGGACCTTTTTTAATTGAACGACCCATAACTATTATTTAAATTATTTCGCTAATTTTTTACCGTTCTTTCTCTGGATGATCAGCTTGTCGCTGCCCTTTCCTTTCGTCCTCGTCTTCAGACCGCGGCTGTACTGCCCGTTCCTGGAACGAGGCTGACCACCGGAAGCCTTACCTTCACCACCACCCATCGGGTGATCTACAGGGTTCATCGCAACACCACGGACCCTCGGACGGATACCTCTCCATACATTACGACCAGCCTTACCCATGCTCTGCAGGCTATGATCGCTATTGGATACCACACCTACCGTAGCGTAGCAGTTGATGAGCACTTTCCGTAATTCGCCGGAAGGCATCTTCAGTACGGCATATTTTTCTTCCTTATTGGTCAGCTGAGCGGAAGTACCGGCGCTGCGCACCAGCTTACCACCCTGACCAGGCTGCATTTCTATATTGTGAACGTTGGTACCCAATGGCATGAACTTCAGCTGCAACGCATTACCCAATTCAGGTACTACATTGTCACCGGCCAATACCGTCGTTCCTACCTGGAGACCCTGGGGAGCCAGGATATAACGCTTTTCGCCATCTGCATAATGCAGCAGCGCGATGAACGCAGTACGGTTCGGATCGTATTCGATAGAAGCTACTATTCCGGGAACTTCTTTCTTATTTCTCTTGAAATCGATGACACGGTACATTTTCTTGTGACCACCACCCCTGTAACGCATAGCCCTTCTACCCTGAAAGTTCCTGCCTGCAGTGGATTTCACCTTTTCCAAAAGGCTCTTTTCCGGAGTGTCTGATGTAATTTCCGCATACGCGTTTCCTACTCTCCAGCGTGTCCCTGCGGTAATCGGTTTGTATTTCTTAAGTGCCATTGTTCGTTTCTTATTCTTTTTAAAAATTTTTGTCAATCCTTTGCGGCGCTTGACCCGCCATTCTTTATCATACTATCCGGACGGACCGGAGATTAGGCCTAAGACTTAGATACTGGCATACAGATCGATCGTCTCCCCTTCCGCTACCGTGATCAGCGCCTTTTTAAAGGCAGGCTTGCGACCCTGAACATAACCGGCTTTTGTAAAGCGGGTCTTGTTCTTTCCGGGCACAACGGAAGTATTCACATCCACCACGGTGACTCCATAGAAATCTTCCACGGCTTTCTTGATCTCCAGCTTATTGGCTTTACGGTTGACCCTGAAAGCATATCTCCTCAGTTTTTCCTGCTGGGCATTTGCTTTTTCGGTCAGTATGGGTTTTACTAAAACTTCAGAAAGTTTCATCTTAGTTCAATTTGAAAATTTGTTAATTATGCTACTTCTTCAGTCACATCGTCTGCGAATACTTTGGCAGCAGTTTCGGACAGCAACAATATATCTGCATTCACAATATCGTATGTATTGACATCAGCCAGCAGGACACCTTCTACCTTCTCTAGATTACGTAAGCTCAGGTATACGTTGTCGTTATATTCCGGCAATACGAACAATACTTTTTTACCGGCAACATTCAGGCTCTTCAGCGTATCGGTGAACTGCTTGGTCTTAGGAGCATCCATCTTGATGTCTTCCACCACTACGATGGAGTTGCCTTTGGCTTTATGCGCCAGGGCAGACATCTTGGCAAGATCCTTCACCTTACGGTTCAGCTTGATATCATAATCACGGGGCTTAGGTCCGAAAATGGTACCACCACCTTTATACAAAGGGTTACGCAGGTTACCTTTACGGCTACCGCCCGTACCCTTCTGGCGATGTAACTTCTTGCTGGAACCCTGTACTTCCATACGGGTCTTTACTTTGGCCGTACCCTGACGCTGTGCGGACAGGTATTGCTTAACGGCAAGATAGATCACGTGGTCATTAGGCTCGATCCCGAAAATTTCTTCCGGTAATTCCACCGTTCTGCCGGTCTTCTTTCCTTGTATATTTAAAACGTCTGCTTGCATGGTAGTCTGATTAAAATTTACTTCTGAATTAAGACAATAGCTCCGTTGTGGCCGGGTACCGATCCACTCACCAATATGTAATTCTTTTCGGGGAATATCTTCACGACCTTCAGGCTCTTCACCTTTACACGGTCGCCGCCCATACGGCCTGCCATGCGGACACCCTTCATTACACGGGAAGCATCGGAAGAGTTACCCAATGAACCCGGAGCACGCTGACGGTCATGCTGACCGTGAGATTGCTGGCCTACACCATGGAAGTTATGGCGCTTAACAACACCCTGAAAACCTTTACCTTTCGTAGTACCTACTACTTCTACTTTTTCACCTTCGGTAAAGATCTCTACGGTAATGGAGTCACCGAGATTCTTTTCTATGGAATAATTGCGAAATTCTTTTACAAACTGTTTGGGGGAAGTGTTGGACTTGGCGAAGTGATTTTTTTCTGCTTGGGTAGTGTGCTTTTCTTTCTTTTCGCCGTAAGCTAATTGAAGGGAAGTGTAGCCATCTGTGTCCTTTGTCTTGACCTGCGTTACTACGCAAGGACCTGCTTCAATGATCGTACAAGCTGTTTGCTTGCCGTCAGGACTGAAGATGCTGGTCATCCCGATTTTTTTACCAATAATGCCTTTCATTTCATTTTTAATTTATGCCATCGGGTATGAGGACAGCCTTAGACTTACTATATTGGTATATTATAGCATCGATCTAGAGACTTCAATCCACCGTTTGCAGCCGACCTTTTCTTTGCGTCTTCATTTGCCCGCCTTGCGCGGGTCCGTGAAGCCAGAAGTACCGGTTGTAAACAAACCCTGAACGGCTTGTTCATATGTGCCCCAACTCTGCCAGTGGCAGCAGTTAAGGAGTTTACTTAGTTTCGTCCCTTTTCCCCTTCGGGAGCCGGGCACATCCAGCGCTACTTTATCCCGGAATCACTCCCGGAAGTTTGTAGATGGATATATAAAGAGCTTTGTGTCTGTTTGATTGGATCCTTCCCCCCTTTCGGAGTCCGGATGATCTTTTGATCCTTACCCTTATTCCTCCCTGAGGAAACCAGGCAGGGTATCGTCAGGCCTTGATCTCAACATCCACACCGGAAGGAAGATCCAGCTTGGATAAAGCATCTACCGTCCTCGAAGAGGAAGTGTAAATGTCCAGCAAGCGCTTGTGCGTATGCAGTTGGAACTGCTCACGGGCCTTCTTGTTAACGTGCGGCGAACGCAATACGGTAAAGATTTTCTTACGAGTAGGTAAAGGAATAGGTCCTGTTACTACTGCACCTGTACTGCGAACGGTTTTAACGATCTTTTCGGCAGATTTATCTACCAGATTGTGATCGTAGGACTGTAATTTGATTCTGATTCGTTGAGACATAAGCCAAATCCCATTTTTCGAACGGGGATGCAAAGGTATGGGTTAGTTATATATTTACAAAAGAAATTGTAGAAAAAGTTGCGCAATGGCCCGGAAAATTTTCTTTTACCCTTAAAAGTGTCTTCCCAAGGGGGGTACCGGGGGGCAAAGCCCCGCCGGTCGCGACGCATTAGAGTGACAAAAGGCCCTGCGACACTTTGCGCCAGCCCAGCAGGGCCTTTTGTCACCTCCCCCCTCCCGGACAATTCTTTCGCAGGTAATCCGTATACAGCGTCGATAAATGCTGCCTCGTCCCATCCCCCTCAAAAATCCCATGACTACGGTTGGGATAAGGCATGAACTGGAAGACCTTATTATACTTGATCAGCGTATTCAACAACATCTCCGCATTCTGGTAATGCACATTGTCATCCCCGGTGCCATGGATATATAAAAGATTGCCTTTCAAATTCTTAGCATAGGTGATAGGCGACCCGTTCACAAAATCCTGCCTGTTTTCCTGGGGAATGCCCATATACCGCTCCTGGTAGATATTATCATAGCACAACTGGTTGTCGACGGCTGCAATGGCAATCCCCGTCTTATAGATCTCCGGGTACTGGAACAACAGGTTCAGCGTACTGGAACCGCCCCCGCTCCAACCCCATACCGCTATACGGCTGCTATCCACAAAAGGCCATTTCAGGATCTCTTTGGCCGCCATCGCCTGGTCCCGGATATTCAACCGCCCGATATTCCGGTAGATCGACTTTCTCCATTGCCGGCCTTTGGGAGCCGGGGCGCCCCTGTTCTCCACGCTCATATAGATGTATCCGTCGGCCCGCATATCGCCCGCATAAAGGAAATTAAAGCCCGAGCCATACTGGTCCAGCACCGTTTGCGCTGCCGGCTCCCCATAGACATAGAATACCACCGGGTACTTTTTCGTGCTGTCAAAGTTCTGCGGTTTGACCATCCAGCCATCCATATCCACTCCATCCCGGGTCCTCACTCTGAAAAACTCCACGTTCCTGTTGGCCGCCGTCTCCTGCACCTTGGCGGCTATGTCCCCCCCTTTGCCCAGGGGCAGGTGCCCCGGCAGGCTCACCCATTCCTGGATTTCGTCCGTATTGGCATTACTGAAATTATGGAAGGCATACCGGGCATTGGGAGAAAGATCGTATTGATGAGTTCCGGGCTCGCCGGCAGGGCTGATCCTCTCCAGCTTACCCTTCCCATCCAGCCGGGTCCGGTAAAGATATTTCTGGGTAGCATTATCCGGAGAAGCCATAAAATAGACGTAATTGTTCTTCTCATCGATCAGGCTGACCGTAATGACATCATAATTGCCTTTGGTGACCAGGGCCTCTTTCTTCCCATCCCGGCTGACCCGGTAAAGATGACGCCAGCCATCTTTTTCCGACACCCAGCAGAACTCTTTACCCCCGTTGAGCCAATCCCAACCTGCTACGACCCCCTCCTGCCAGGCGCCCTTGCATTCAATATAGGCGCTATCCTGCTCCTCATAGAGCTGGGTTGTCTGGCCGGTAGCCACTTCGCTTAACAGGATCTTGCTATCGTTCTGCTTGCGGTTTAATTGCTGCAGGATCAATTGGGAAGAGTTAGCCGCCCATTCCATCCGGGGCAGGTAGGTCTGCCGGGGGTCCCCCGGAATATTCATCCATTGGGTCGTGCCTGTATTCAGGTCCACTACCCCGATCTTATAAGGCGAAGGAGCTTCCCCGACTTTCGGGTATTCGACGGGAACGACGAAGGGATAAATGGAATCCGTGGTATTCAGCATGAGGTAATCCTTCACCTGGTTGGCATCGATCTGCCAATAAGCGATATGCTGCCCATCCGGGCTCCACCGAAACCCGTCCCGGCAATCCAGTTCTTCCTCATATACCCAGTCGAAAGTACCGTTGATCAGCTTCCGGGTACCATTGGTGCTCGTCAGGCATTTACTTTGCCCCGTCGACAGGTCCTCGACATAGACATTATGTTCACTGGTATACGCCACCTTTCCCCCGTCAGGAGAGAATTTAGCAAACATCAGGGAAGAAGAAGGCCGGTCCTTACCCACTTGCTTCAACTCTTTGGTGGACAAGTCCAGGGCCCAGTAATCTCCCCGGGTATCATAACGCCAGACCCTTTTGCTGTTGGTGTAGAGCAGCAACTTTTTGCCGTCTTCCGAAAACGAAAAATTACGGATAGCCAGCGGTTTGCCCTGCCCCCCAGGCATCAGCTGATCCTTGGAAACGAGCACCGTTTCCTTACTATCCGGCAGATCCACCCGTACCACCTCCCCGGCCTTCACCAGGTAATAGGCATTCCCCTCCTTAGTCCATTTCAGCTCCGTCGAGCCGGGCTGAGCATAAGCGCCGATGCCAAATACCAAAAGAAAAATAGCCACTCCCGGACCAAAAAAAGACCTTGCTGTCAACAACATATACTATTAATTTTTTAGGGGCGGAAATTAGGCATTTATGCCGACTCCCCCTTTGCCGTTCATATATTGGCCCACAGGGCCAAGCCCCAACCGAGCGCAGCGAAGGTTGCGAACGAGGAAAGAGCGACTAAATGTCGCTCTGACGAAGTTCTGCCATCATTAGACCCGGACCTTCGACCCTTCAGGGTCGAAGGCCCGCTCCCCTGCAACTCGCCCCTCAAGCCTGCCTGCTAACGCCTTCTCCAACGGCCACGTATCCAATAATCCCCCCTGCGCTCATGTGCCCAACGACCGGGAACCCAGATCCATCCGGGATGGGGAGGCGCCGCCCAATAACCGCCGGTAGACACATAATGGCCACCCCGGTATTCCCATTCCTCATCGATCCAGATATGACTTCTGCTGGGAGGAGCGGGTCTTACACGCGGTCCGGCAAATACCTGTTCAGGGATAGGCCAATAGCCGGCGCACATAAAAAAAGCCGTCCTGAAAGACGGCTTATACAAAGAGTTTCAAATGGTCCTTTAGAAATTGAACAGGGCGCCCATGCCAAAAATATTGGCCTTGCTGTTGTCCAATACTTTCATATAAGTCAGCCTCGCCTCCACGTTATGCGTTCCTCTTCCCACGCCAAAACGGACGCCGACATTACCGGCAGGCCCAACCCCGTTGATAGTAGCCTGGTAGGTATAAGCACCACCGTAGGAATCGGTCGAGTCTACATTGTACTTGCCATAATGATAACCGGCCCCGCCGCCTATATAAAACCCGAAACGGCTCTCATTGTCCGGAGTCGAGCCCGCCCCGAAATTAAAATTGACGATCAGGGGAACATCGGCCATAAAACCGAGCGTATTATTCGTAGTACTGCCGCTATAAGAATTGTAGTTGCTGCTATAGCTCCCCGAAAAGCCAACGCTTAGCGGAACACCTGCAGAGAGAGAAAAATCTTCGTTTTCCAAAAAATTAATCCGGGGAGAATAAGTGACCCCTTCGGCAACAGCTGCATTACCGCCTTTTGCCGTAGTCACAAAAACAGTCAGGCCGACACCATGCGAAAAAGTTTGCGAGAAAGCGAAAGTTACCGGGAAAAACAACACCAGGAGAAGAGTGTATTTCTTCATAAAAAGGGGTTTAGAAGGGAATTAGCATTAGTTTTTAACGCGGTAAATATAGATACGGTGCGTTATACCCGCAAACTATTACCCTTCTTTTTTAAGGGTTTTTTCACCCTAAAAAAAATCCCGCTTGTGTAAAAAGCGGGATTTTTTATATAAGAAGAAATTCTTATTTAAGCATTCACTTTCCTTCCCTGAACCTTCGCGATCACTGCTTCCGCAACGTTGTTAGGCGCCGGAGAATAGTGCGAGAACTCCATGGTGGAAGTAGCACGGCCGGAGCTCATAGAACGCAATTGGGTCACATACCCGAACATTTCGCTCAAAGGCACTTTGGCTTTAATAACCTGCAGGTTGGCACGGCTGTCCATACCTTCCAGGATACCACGGCGACGGTTAAGGTCACCGGTCACATCCCCCATGTACTGATCAGGTGTCAGCACTTCCACTTTCATAATGGGTTCCAGCAGAATGGGTTTCGCTTTACGGCCTGCTTCCCGGTAACCGGATCTGGCGCATATTTCAAAGCTCATCGCATCGGAATCCACATCGTGGTAGCTACCGTCGAACACACGTACTTTCATGCTGGTCAAAGGATAACCAGCCAGTACACCCGTAGTCATGGAAACTTCAAACCCTTTCTGGATAGCAGGGATGAACTCCTTGGGAACGGAACCTCCGAAGATATCGTTCACGAACTGGAAATGTTTTCCTTCGTTTTCTTTCAGCCATTCTTCATCAGCCGGTCCGATCGCGAACTGAATGTCCGCGAACTTACCACGGCCACCCGTCTGTTTCTTCAGCACTTCGCGGTGTGTCACCGTTGCATTGAAAGCCTCTTTATAAGCCACCTGGGGAGCGCCCTGGTTTACTTCTACTTTAAATTCACGACGCATACGGTCAATGATGATTTCCAGGTGCAATTCACCCATACCGCGCAGAATGGTCTGACCGGTATCTTCATCTGTATTTACACGTAAAGTAGGATCTTCTTCCACCAGCTTGGAAATAGCCATCCCCATCTTATCGACGTCAGCCTGTGTCTTAGGCTCAACGGCGATCGCGATCACAGGCTCAGGAATGAACATGTTCTCCAGCGTGATCGGATGATCTTCATCACAAAGCGTATCCCCGGTCTTGATTTCCTTGAAACCTACCGCTGCGCCAATGTCTCCTGCCTCGATGAAATCGATCGGGTTCTGCTTGTTGGCGAACATCTTCATGATACGGCTGATACGCTCTTTCCTGCCGCTTCTTACGTTCAATACATAAGAACCTGCATCCAGGTGACCGCTATAACACCGGAAGAAGGCCAGACGACCTACGAACGGATCGGTCATGATCTTGAAAGCCAGTGCAGCAAAGGGTTCTTTTGCATCTGCTTTACGATGAATAGTTTCACCGGTATTGGGATCGAGCCCTGCAATGTCCTCGATATCCAAAGGAGAAGGCAGGTAACGGCAAACGGCATCAAGTGCAGTCTGCACCCCTTTATTTTTGAAAGAAGAACCGCACATCATCGGAACGATGCTCAGGTCCACCGTAGCCTTACGGATGGCCTCGTGCATCTCATCTTCCGTAATGCTGTTGGGATCTTCGAAGAATTTCTCTAACAGTGTATTGTCATACTCGGCTACAGCTTCCACCAGTTTGGCTCTCCATTCGGTAGCTTCTTCCAGCATATCGGCCGGTACAGGAATTTCATCGAAGGTCATCCCTTCTGTTTCCATATGCCAGATGACACCCTTCATTTTGATCAGATCCACCACCCCTTTGAAATCATCTTCCGCACCGATCGGCAATTGCAAAGGAACGGCTTTCGCTCCCAGCATGTCTTTAACCTGTTGAACCACCATTAAGAAGTCGGCGCCGGAACGGTCCATCTTATTGACGAAACCAATCCGGGGAACCTTGTAACGGTTAGCCTGGCGCCATACCGTTTCTGATTGGGGCTCAACGCCGTCAACAGCGGAGAACAGGGCGATCAGACCATCCAGTACACGCATGGAACGCTCTACCTCAATAGTAAAGTCCACGTGACCGGGAGTATCGATAATATTGAAATTATATTTTTTAGTATTCGCGTCCACCGTCCCTTTATTGGTAGGGAAATTCCATTGGCAGCTTACGGCAGCAGAAGTGATCGTAATACCTCTTTCCTTTTCCTGCTCCATCCAGTCAGTAGTAGCCGCCCCGTCATGTACCTCCCCAATTTTGTGGATCATGCCCGTGTAACGCAAAATGCGTTCTGTGGTGGTAGTTTTGCCGGCATCGATATGAGCCGCAATACCAAAGTTTCTTTGAAATCTTAAATCTGCCATTGTTATGTATTAAGAAGTTAAACCGTTTAGTTGTTTTAATCGTCTCGTTTCCCCAGGCGCTTGAGTTCTCTCAATCACCTCATTTTCTGCTGGTTATGCCTTTCCTGCTCACAAAATCCGCTAATAGCGGCATCCCGGCATCTTATCTATTTTAAACGAAAGGGTCCATTGGCCACTATCCTCCTTTTAAATTCGGTGCGCAAAGGTAACTAAATTATTCATGAAAACCTGCTATGGACAACAAAAAAACCCTGCGGAAACCGCAGGGTTCAGTATAGATAACAATAAGGTAATTATACTTTGAAGTGAGCGAAAGCCTTGTTCGCTTCAGCCATACGATGGGTATCTTCCTTCTTTTTGAAAGCTCCACCTTCCCCTTTGCTGGCTGCAACGATCTCTCCGGCAAGTTTTTCCGCCATACTACGGCCATTTCTTTCACGGCTGTAACGGATGAGCCATTTCATGCTCAAAGAGATTTTCCTGTCCGGACGAACCTCGGAAGGGATCTGGAAAGTGGCGCCACCGATACGACGGCTGCGAACTTCTACAGCAGGAGTGATGTTGGATAAGGCCCTCTTCCAGATATCATAGCCATCCTCATTGGTCTGTTTGGCTACTTTGTCCATGGCATCATAAAAGATGACAAAAGCCGTGTTCTTTTTACCTTGCCACATCAGGTTGTTTACAAAGCGGGTAACCAATTTGTCATTGTACTTTGCGTCAGGCGCCAGTGGCAATTTTTTGGCTTGCGTTTTCCTCATTTTTTGATGGAATTACTATTTGTGCACCTAAAATGGGTTTTTCCGAAAATAACCCATCCCGGTGCACGGTTAATGATGGGAACTTCGGCCAGCGGACCCGAGGTCCGCTATTGATTATTTTTTTCCTTTAGCAGCTGCGGGTTTAGCGCCGGCTTTTTCTTTCTTGGTACCATACTTGGAACGGCTCTTCTTACGATCCTTCACACCAGCCGTATCCAGGCTTCCCCGGACGATATGATAACGTACACCCGGTAAATCCTTCACACGACCTCCGCGGATCAGCACGATGGAGTGCTCCTGGAGATTATGCCCTTCACCCGGGATATAGGCGATCACCTCTACCTTGTTGGTCAAACGCACTTTAGCAACTTTACGCAAAGCGGAGTTTGGCTTCTTGGGAGTGGTCGTGTACACACGGGTACAAACTCCACGACGCTGCGGACAAGCATCCAAAGCCCTGGACTTGCTTTTTGCGCGAATAATCTCTCTTCCTTTTCTAACTAATTGTTGTATAGTAGGCATTCTGACCTATTTTATTTTGGGACGGCAAAGGTAACTTTCCTTAAAGAAATAAACAAATAATTTGTTGCGCTTCCGGTTTTTTCCCGAATCAAATCCTGAACATCCACCCGCGGGTATCCTCTTTTCTACCCTCCCGGATGTCCGTCAGCAGCTTTTTTACGGCAGGAACGGCCTTCCAGGTGTCCGTATCGAACTTCATGACATAATCCTTATAACGGAGCTCCTGGATCATGGAGACGGTGGCTGCCGTGCCGGTTCCGAACAGCTCCTTCAGCTCGCCGTTCTTATGGGCGCTGATCACCTCGTCAATGCTGATCGGCCGCTCTTCCACGGTATACCCCAGCTCTTTCAGCACCTCGATGGCGCTGTCCCGGGTAACCCCCTCCAGGATAGTCCCCGCTTCCAGGTCCGGAGTGATCGCCTTGTTCCCGATGATAAAGAACACGTTCATCGTACCAATCTCCTGGACGTATTTATGTTCAAAGGCATCGGTCCATAAGACCTGGTCATACCCTTTCTCTTTAGCAATGGAAGTGGCCAGCATACTGCTGCCGTAGTTGCCGGCAGCTTTGGCAAAACCGATCCCCCCCGGTGCCGCGCGGGTATAATGCTCCTCCACATAGATCCGCATAGGCGCCGAATAATACGGGCCCGTAGGGCTCAGCAGGATCATAAATTTATAGGTATCGGAAGGTTTTACCCCGATGACCTCATCCGTAGCGAACATAAAAGGCCGGATATACAGGGAATAATCATTTTTCATGGGGATCCAATCCCGGTCCAGGGACACCAGACGGCTCATTCCTTCCATAAAGATCTCTTCCGGAACCACCGGCATCCGCATCCGTTCGGCGCTTAGATTAAAACGCTTAAAATTATCCAGCGGACGGAAAATAAATGGATTGCCTTCCCGGTCCTTATAAGCCTTAATGCCCTCGAAAATGGCCTGGCCATAGTGGATGGCAGCTAAAGCAGGAGACAGGGACAAAGGCTGAAAAGGCCTGATCGACACCCTTTTCCATTCCCCATTTATGTAATCCACTTCCAGCATGTGATCCGTAAAGTATTTACCAAAAGGAAGATTATTAAAATCGAGTTCCCCGACTTTACTCTTACCTGTTTTCGTAACTTGGATATCCAGAGCAGCGATCATGTCGTATTAATTTTGTTACAACAAAGAAACAAACAATCTTTGTGCTTACAAAAAATTATACTAACAATTGTTAGTATTTTATGATACGGGTCCTTGTCTGTCAATAACTTCAAAGCCGATACAAATATTTTATGAGCCTCAATGATATCGAACTGGGAGATCTTATCGTAAGCGAACTATACCGGGATAGTCTTTTGGCTACAGAAGCCGCCCCCCCGACAGCGGCGCGCCCATCTGTTCCCAAAGCCCCCGCCCCTTCCATTCCCGGACCGGTTGCCCCCGTCCGGCTCAGCCCTGGCTCCGAAACCAATACACCCGTCAACCCGGTCGCCCGCACAAGCGCTCCTCCGATCGCCCCTGCCAGCCCGGTCCCAACTCCTTCCGCACCCGAAACAAAGTCCGCCGCGCCCGCCCCCTCCGCGGCTGCCCCAAGCTCCCCCCCCGCCCCCGACGGAAGCTATAAATTCCTGGGCAACAACCGCCGGAAGATCACCGTCCTCGTGCAATCGCCCGGAGTCGCTTTTCTGCCGGACGACCAGCTCAGCTTCCTCACCCGGATGCTGGAAGCCTGTAAAATGAATGTAGGTGACGTAGCGATCGTCAACTTAGTCAATGCTCCCGTCACTATCACGGCGCTCAAACAGCAACTACAGCCCAATGTGATCTTATTATTCGGCATGGAGCCGGTGACAATACGGCTTCCCATGAACTTCCCCTGGTTCAAGATCCAGGCCTATGACGAATGCACCTACCTCTGCGCCCCTTCCCTGGAAGAACTGGTGTTGCCGGGGGATGAAAGCAAACTCTTGAAAAGCAAACTATGGATGTGCCTGAAAACTTTATTTGAAATATGAACCCATCCCTTCCCAAAGTCCAGCTCATTTTCGCCACCAACAACCAGCATAAAGTGGAAGAGATCCAATCCGCCATCGGAAAGGAATTGGAAGTCATCTCTCTTCACCAGGCCGGCATCGACATCGATATCCCCGAACCCCACGATACCCTCGAAGCCAACGCTTCGGAAAAATCCGGCACCATTCACCGGCTCACCGGTAAGAACTGCTTCAGTGAAGATACCGGCCTGGAAGTAACCGCCCTGAATGGCGAACCCGGCGTAAAAAGCGCCCGCTATGCAGGAGAGGACCGCGCCTTCGAGAAGAACGTGGAGAAGCTGCTTCATAAACTGAACGGAAATCCCGACCGCAGGGCACGCTTCCGCACCGTGATCTCCCTGATACTGGACGGACAGGAGCACCTGTTCGAAGGGATCTGTGAAGGCCGTATATTGATGAGCCCTGCCGGGGGCAAAGGCTTTGGCTACGATCCCATCTTCTCACCGGACGGAGAAGGTCGCAGCTTTGCAGAAATGACCCTGGAAGAGAAGAACCATTACAGCCATCGCCGCAAAGCCGCCGACAAACTCGTGGAATTCCTGCGAAAAACAATTCATCCGGCATAACGCTAACTCCTGGCGTAGCTTCAACACTCACCCAAACTCATTCATCACTCATCCCACCAAAACATTGCATATGCCTAAGGTAAGATTAACACTACCCGAAAATTTCACTTTTACCACGACCATCCCCGTCCGCATCACGGACCTCAACTATGGAGGCCACGTCGGTAATGATTCCGTCCTTTCCCTTATCCACGAAGCCAGGGTGCAATTCCTCCGTCACCACGGATATACGGAGCTGGATATGGGCGGAGTGGGGCTCATCATGGCAGATACCAACATCGAATTCAAGAACGAACTTTTCTACGGAGAGACCCTGAGGGCCGCCGTCGCCGCCAGCGAATTTTCCCGCATCGGTTTCGATCTTTATTACAAACTGGAAAAAGAAGTCGGTGAAAAATGGATACCGGTGGTCCTTGCCAGGACCGGCATGGTCTGCTATAACTATTCAGCCAGGAAGGTAACGTCGATGCCAAAGGAAATTTGCACCAGGCTGCTTTCGTGAATCGCAGCTTTCAAACCACACGTCGCGTTGCTCAAGTCTTTAGCCGCGAGTCTCTGGCAAGTCTCTGAACTCGATCTAACGGACTCAACCTTCAGGTCACGAATTTTGAGCGCTCGCTGCGCGAGGGCTTAGCAGCAAGTCTCTGAATTCGATCTAACGGGCTTAATCTTCAAGCCTATCGAGCGCTCGCTGCGCGAGGGCTCGCGCCAGCGACCGGGTCTAATGATGGGCCTTCGGCCGAGGCGCCCGTGGCGCCTCAGGCGTTCCATATCCTCCAGCTCTCCTCTGCCTGCAGGATCAGCATCTCATACCCATTCTCGATCACAGCGCCCCGCTCCTCCCCCTTTTGCAGGAACGAGGTCTTCTCCGGGTTGTATACCAGATCGAATAGATAATGCCGGGAGCCGATCGCCTCATAAGGAAGCGGAGGACAATCTTCTGTTTTCGGATACATGCCCAGGGGAGTGGTATTGACGAGTAGGGTACAGGACCGCAACAATGACGCATCTACCTGTTCATAACTAAGATCGGTGGTGGAAGGACGGGGCCTGCGGGAGACGAACCGGTAAGAGATACCCAGTTTCTTTATGACATATTCCACGGCCTTGGAAGCCCCTCCCGTTCCCAATATCAACGCCTGCTCATGATGCGGCTGCAGCTTCTTAAGAAGGGATTCGCGGAAACCGACCACATCCGTATTGTACCCCACTCTCTTGCCCTTCTCTATCCGGATGCAGTTGCAGGCATTTATTTCCTGAACGACCTCATTTCTGCCGTCCAGGAAGGGAAGCACCTGCTCCTTATAGGGGATCGTTACATTCAGGCCGCAGAGTTCAGGGTCGCCGAACAACGCCGTTAACTCCCCTATTTGCGCAAGGGGATACACAGAATAAGAAGCATCGGCAATCCCTTCCCTCTCGAACTTCTCCGTAAAATACCGCTGTGAGAAAGAATGAGACAGCGGATAGCCGATCAGGCCGAACTTCCTCATTTGGAAGTCACTTTATCCAGGAACATATGGAAGGTATCTCCCCGCAGGCCGATCCGCATGGCTTCCATGGCGATCACTTCCGAAGGAGCGATATTACCCAGGTTGACATTGCAACCGATCAATTCGATAAAATAGAGTTGCTGAGCCTTCTGTGGAGCTTCCCAGAGGATCTTTTCCGCAGGTATTTGTGTTAAGATCTCCTGCACCAGGCCTTCCCTGACCTCCCCGCTACCCCGGTAAATTCCTACATTACCCGCTTCCCGGGCCTCGGCGATCACATAGGAAGCCCCTGCGTTCAGTTCCGCACGCATCAGCTCGATCCACTTGTAAGGAGGTATGATATGCTCGGCATCCTTGCTGCCCACTTCGCTCAGCACTGTAAAGTGTTTGGTCAGTTTTTCAATATATCCGCATTTCTCCGCGTGGGGGATCGTGATGGACCCGTCACTGACCTCCACATGCGTAATACCGTATTCCTTACAGACTGCTATATAATCGTCAAACTGATTGCGTATAAGAAAAGCCTCGAAAAGAGTCCCCCCAAAATAAACAGGCAGATCGTAGGATTGATAGATCTCGATCTTTTCCCTGAGATTGGGAGTAACGAAGGCCGTGCCAAATCCTAATTTCACTATATCCACATGGGGGTGGGCCACACTCATAAAACTCTTTGCTTCCTCTATGCTCAACCCCTTGTCCATAACCATCGTAATACCATGCTGACGGGGCTTCAACATTCTTTCCGGAATCTGCGTAAGTTTAAAATTCATCCTCTTGTTGTTTCATTTAGTGATAAATATCTTTATATCTCAGTCCATAACGCCTCGGCGAACCTTCGTGTTCTCATAGCAGGCGCAAAAATAGGAAACAAACAAATACTAAATATTGTCTGTCAATATTGTACAATATTATAATGTAATAGCGCGAATGGGGAGACCTTAAATAGACTTGTTTTTCTTATAGCGGGCAATGATGTCCACTACCGGTTGATATTGCAGGATCACCGGGTTTAATTCCAGTAATTTCTTTAAAAGTTTAGGAGCCTTCATCATCGCCTTTTCCAGTTGCAGCAGGCCCTCCTTGGATTTGCCCAGGGCGAAATAAATGGCGCTCAGATAGAAGACGAACAAAGGTTTCCCGCCCGTAATACGGATAGCAGCTTCTACCTGCTCAAGGGCTTCGTCAAAAAATTCCGCATTATATAGACAACGGATCAGGGCCTCCCAGCTGGAAATATTCCGGGGGCGCATCCTGACCACATTGGAAAAGAACTGGATCGCCTCCTTGAATTCCCCCATCTGCATTTTGCATTCCCCCATCGCCAGGTTATATTCCGGCTGCATCGTATGAATACGCATGGCGGCTTCCAATTGCTTCACGCCCTGGGACCACTGGCCCTCGTTGATATAGGTGCAGGCGAGCTTGTAATACAGCTTGCTGTCATCCGGGTTGAGATGCGAAGCCTTCCGGTAGTAAAAGCGGGCCTGCGCATAATTATTCAGTTTATCGTAACAATGCCCGATCGCTTCATAGATCACATCTTCCGGCCTCGACAATTCCAGCACCTTCTCCAGCGATTCGATGGCATCCCGGAATTTCCGGAGGCGGATATAGGCATCCCCCATGTTACGGTAAGCATAATCGAATTTCTCATCGATGACCAGGGCATATTTATAAGCATCTACCGCCTTCTCATATAATTTCAATCCCTGGTAGGCCGCTGCCAGGTTAAACCAGGCCAGTTCGCTGTAAGGATTGTCATCGATGATCTGCTGATGAAGGGTAATGCTCTCCTCATTCCTGCCGGTAAAGTCCGTCCAGAAACAGATCTTGTACAGCGCCTCCTCATTAGCCGGATCCTGCTCCAGGATCAGCTTCAGACAATCGAAGATTTTATCGAATTGCTCATAATCGTCGTAAACATCCGCCAGCTCGAACAAAAGCTCGATGCGCTCGTCCCCTTCGAAATGAACCAGGGCGTCCTCCAGCAGGACGACCGCTTTCTCCTGCTGGTCCAGGGCCAGGTAGGCATCCGTCTTCAGTATGTATAAGTTGATATCGGCTCCGTCCAGGAGCTCGGCCTGTTCCAGAATGGTCAGGGCTTCGTAATACCGCCGGGTGGCGATCATCAGGTCGGCCTTTTTGATCAGCAGCGCCGAGGAATAAGGATATTGCTCGATCCCCAGCTCCACTGCTTCTATAGCCTGGGGGATATCCTCCGTATCGTCAAAATAATCAATAATTCTTTCAAAAGCCTCTTCTTCCAGGAAAGAATGCCGGCGCCCGTTCCTTAGATCCTGATACTGCTTCAGCAACTCCTTCATTTCTTCCCTATCCTGATGGTATGGATTTTCTTGCATGTGTTTAAGGTTATTGTAAGTTACGGTATATTACCTATCCCACAAATTTTTTGGACGCCCCCAGGCGACCGTTATACCCTCCTCTCCCACTTATGCTCCTCCACGACAAAATATTCCTGCTTCCCGGCAACCCCCGCCGTCCTGTTTCCGTATTTATAATCGCGAGGCAGGGCAGACCCGTGGTCTGTTTCTGATAAAACCGGTGAACGGGAAAAGAACCGGGGCGAATGTTTTTTTCAAAAAGTGTAACTTTTTAGCTTTCAGATCGTTAAAGATTTATTAAAATTTATGACGAACGGTTAAAAAATACCCAATTTTATTCACTACATTTGTACTAGAATGCAAAGACCAAGTAACATAATGATGAGAAGATTGATGCGCCAGACCCTGGTCTGTGTGCTGATGATCACAATCGTCGGACTTGCATTTGCCAGCAAAGGCGGGGGCGGAGACAAGAAATCGAACAACAGGACCCCCTTAAAAACGGAGTTCGTTCCCATTCGTACGACCGCCACTTTCACCCTCAAAGCAGGCCCTTCTTACACAGGCAGCTTCCTGCTGGGACAGGAAAAGACGAAGAATTATCTTTCTATCAATAGTTTAGTCACCTACCAGAAAGGGAACAGTATCTTCATTATCCCTTACACTTACAAGGTGAATACGCCCACTTTAATGGACGGCAGCCGCAAGACCAACCTGCAATTGTTCGATCTGCGCATTAAAATGCATCGTTAATTATCAGCCTTCATTTTCCCGGTCTTTCCCTCCTGCTGCAATAGTTTATTTTGCCCCGGCTTTTAGTTCCTGCCAGCCCCTACTCAATCCCGCAGCTTTTTGCTTTCCTCATAGTTCATCTCGCGGTAACCTGTCTTCGGAATATCGAATTTGGATGCCGGAACAGGATTCAGATTGATCTTGGATATCCTGTACTTTATTTTGATGTCCCCATTGGTCAGGTCATACTCCAGCGGTAATCCCTCCAGGTTTTTGAAAGCGGGGTCATATTCTCTGTTCTCAGGAATGAGGTCCCGGGTATAAAATACTGTCACCGTAATGCCGGATTTCGTCTGGCCAATAGCTTTTATACATTTATAGCCGGCAATGTCTTTCGTTTCCGACGTATTCTTAAATACCATCCCCTCATAGGCCCTGGCCCTTTCCACCCAGTTCTCCGGGTTCAGCCGGATCAGCAGCTTCTGGCCGCTCACCTCTTTCAGGATAACGGCAAACCCCGTATTGGCATCGAATAACGTCGTAGAGGAAAATAGGGAACTGGTCATTTCAGACCTGCTTTTACTGCCCTTTATGTAGACAGAATGGACAGCATACTCAGGCTGTGAGCCCGGAACCGTCGATCCGGCGGAATAATCATAGATCAGGCTAAGCTCGGATACCTTTTTTTGTGCGTTCGACGGAAACACGGTAAGCAGGTGGAGGGCCGCCACCATTGCTACTGGATATAGTAAGTTTTTCATATTATTCATCCGTAAACATAAGAAAGACCTCTCAATATTCTTAGTATTAAGAGGTCTTTCTTATCAGATGACAGTTGTCCTCTTTTATCTCTTCGTCTGCTGCGCTTTTTTCTGAGCTTCCTGCACTTGTTCCAGCCGCTCCTGCCACTTGGACTTGGTCTTCGGCTTATTTCGGTTCTCCTGCAGCTTCGCCAATATCTTTTCGTGATCGATGATATAATTCTGGATAACGAACTGGAGGATCAGCGTGATCACATTGGAAACCGTATAATACCAGGTCAGCGCGGACGCAAGGCCATTGAAGAACAACAGCAGCATCACCGGCATGATATACGGCATATACTTCATAGCCGGGTTATTCTGGTCGGGAGTCATACTCATCCCGTATAAAGAGATCAGGAAGCTCGTAATAACGGCCAGTAAAGCAAAAAGACTGATATGATCGCCATAACCGGGAATAGCAAACCCGAAATTAACGACACTGTCAAAAGACGACAGATCATGCGACCATAAAAAACTTTCCCCCCGCAAGGCAATATTGGAATTAAAGAAACTATACAAGGCAAAGAATATCGGGATCTGCAACAAGGCCGGGATACACCCTCCTAAAGGGTTCACCCCCGCCTCCCGGAATAGTTTCATCTGCTCTATTCCCACCTGCTGCTGATCGTCGCCTACCCTTTTCTTCATCGCCTCGATCTCGGGGCGCAGGGCCTTCATTTTGGCTCCGCTCAGATAACTGCTATACACCAGGGGAGACGTGAACAGGCGGATAAAAAGGGTCAGCAACAGGATCGCCAGCCCATAGCTGGCTATATATTTCTTGAAGAAGCTGAACACCGGCATGATAATATATACATTCACCGGGCGAACGAAGGAATAGATACCCCTGCCCAGATCGATGATCCTGCCCATGCCCGGAGCCTGTTTTTGCAGGATGGAAAAGTCATTGGGACCGTAATAAAGCTGGAAAGGCAGCGTCACGGCAGCGGCAGAAGGGACCTTGGCCTGTAAAATGACCTCGGCCCTGGCCACTGTATTGGAAGTGTCGGCCGTTTCCTTCATCAAGTGGACCGACCCGGAACTAAAGCTGTTCTTCGCGACCAGGGTCCTGTTAAAGAACTGCTGGGAGATCGAGACCCACTGCACCGGCTTTTCGAAAGTCTTTTCCGACTTGGATAGTATATAATCGAAATCGTTATTCTCGTAATAACATACGCTGGATAGACGTCTCTCGTTGACAATATTCTTCTGGATCTTTCCCAGGTAAGCATGCCATCCCAGGTTGAAATTACCCTGGCTGAACAACTTATCAGGATTATTGACCAGCACGTTCCAATCCACCATGTACTCATTCGGACGAATGGTGAACTCATGGACAAGGGACTCCCCATCCAGGGTAGGCAGATGGAAACGGACCGTCTGGCTGCCATCGGAATTTTTTACCACCTGTCCATCTTTAAAGTACAGATTGGCGATATCGGCAGGCTGATTGGGATTCGTATTAATAGTATAAGAAATACGATTGTCCGCCTTGGGGTCTACCAACTTCACCGGGGTGCTGTCATAGCCCTTAAATTGTTTTAGCTCCACGGATACCGGCTGACCGCCTTTATTGCTAAAAACGACCTTCATCACTTCATTTTCAACGGTCAGCAGGTGTTCGGTTCCGACGAATGCCGCGTTAAACCCGGTCGTATCGACAGGGCCGGCTGTTGCGGCAGCGCTTTTGGCAGTATCCCGTTGCTTCGCTTCCGCCATCTGGCGGGCTTTTATTACATTAGCGATGGAGTCTTCCGCTACCCTTCTCTGCCTTTGTAATTCATTGCTATTCTTGGTACTGATATATAAATAAGCAAACAGTAGAATCCCCAGCAGCACAAACCCGATAACTGTATTACGATCCATTCCCATTATGATAGTTTTTTTGGAGGAAGTGCAAATATAGGGGCTTTTTGAGGTACAAGCTACAAGCTTCAGGCCACATGTCTGATTTTCCCGGCAGGAGACGGGTTTGGAGCGGCCAGTTCCGGCAAGCCGGGTCAAAGCAAAGGTCCGGCCTGCGGCCGGACCTTTAAAACTTCACGGAGAGATAACCCCCCTTATATCATTTCACTTTGTAACAAAGGATTCTTCACCGCATTCTTGGCTTCTGTAAATTCCTTGGCAGCCTGGATAAAATGCACAAAAACGGGTTGAGGGCTCTCTACCGTACTCTTCAATTCCGGGTGGTATTGCACCCCTATGAAAAAAGGATGGCCTGGTAACTCAATGATCTCCACCAGCCTGCTTTCCGGATTGGTGCCACTGGGAACCATTCCCGCCTCCTCAAACTGGCTGAGGTAGGCGTTATTGAACTCCCAGCGGTGACGATGCCTTTCGCTGATCTCTTCCCTGCCGTAAATATGACGTGCCAGAGACCCTTCCTTCAACACACAGGGATAGGATCCTAACCGCATCGTGCCCCCTTTGATCGTGACCTTTTTCTGCTCTTCCATCAGGTCGATCACCGGCATAGGCGTATTGGGGTTCATCTCGGTGGAATGAGCATCCTTCAATCCCAGCACATTGCGGGCGAATTCGATGACCGCCATCTGCATTCCCAGGCAAATACCGAAGAACGGCAGTTTGTTCTCCCGGGCATATTTCACCGCGATGATCTTGCCTTCCACTCCCCGATGGCCAAAACCCGGCGCTACCAACAACCCATCCAGGTTGCCCAGCTTCTCACATACATTCTCATCCGTAATGAACTCACTGTGCACATTGACCACCTGCACCTTGCATTCATTCACAGCGCCCGCGTGTACAAATGATTCCAGGATGGACTTATAAGCATCCTGTAACTCGATATATTTTCCGATAAGACCGATGGTCACCTTACTTTTAGGGTATTTCAACTTATCGAGGAACTCTTTCCATTTGCCCAGTTCAGGCTCATGATAATGCGTAATGCCCAGTTTCTTCAGACAGATCAGGTCCAGCTTCTCGCGCATCATCGTAAGGGGTACTTCGTAGATCGTGGAAGCATCGGCCGCTTCGATCACCGCTTCCTGCTTTACATTACAGAACAGGGCGATCTTTTTGCGGATATCCGGGGACAAAGGTTCTTCCGTACGACAGACGATCACATCCGGGTGAACGCCTTCCGAGCTTAATAATTTAACGCTATGCTGCGTGGGTTTTGTCTTCAATTCCTTTGCCGCCTTCAGATAAGGGATCAGCGTCAGGTGAACGACCATACAATCGTCCGGCATCTCCCATTGCAGCTGACGGACAGCCTCGATAAAAGGCAAGGACTCGATGTCCCCTACCGTACCACCCAGCTCTGTGATGATAATATCGTATTTATTGCCCTGTCCCAACAACAACATCCTTCTCTTGATCTCATCCGTAATATGCGGGATGACCTGCACGGTCTTACCGAGGTAAGCCCCCTCCCGCTCTTTGTTGATCACGGTCTGATAGATCCTGCCGGTCGTAACATTGTTCGCCTGGGAAGTAAAAAGGTTGAGAAAACGCTCGTAATGGCCAAGGTCCAGATCCGTCTCCGCCCCGTCTTCCGTTACAAAACATTCTCCATGCTCATAAGGGTTCAGCGTGCCCGGATCTACATTAATATATGGATCCAGCTTCTGAATGGTTACCCTTAGCCCCCTGGCCTGTAACAATTTGGCCAGAGAAGCCGCTATAATACCCTTACCCAACGAAGAAGTTACACCTCCTGTAACAAATATATACTTAGCCATAAAATGGTTAATTAAGTTATTATTAAATGCATTAGTTTGCTATTGGATGACAGGCAAAAAACAATAATTTAGCATCAGTTAATTCAACCACCTGATTAAAGGTCTATGGCTACCTTGTCAGTAGACATCTGCGACAACTTGTTAAATTGATTCATTCACTGAATGCCTGTCCTTATTTGACCTGCTGAAAACCAACGGAAAGAAATTCCAAGAGGTCATGCAAAGCTACACCAAATTCTCATCTTGGAAAAATACGCGTTCCGCGATGTGGATAAATATCTAAGAAGGCGGCCCAACATCAGTCGGGCCGCCTTCTTCATTCTATTACAATACGTTCAGGTTATTATTTAAACACGGCCAGGGAGTACACGGATCTCGCCTTTAAATCAGGCTGGGGAGTAGCCACATTCCTGCTGATTTCCTTATTGGGAGTGGTGCTTTTTTCGTTTTGACTGATTTTTACTGCGTGTAAAATAACAATAGCGGCAATTTCCAGGGCTAAAACAAATACGGTCGAGGTCTTTCCTTTTTTCATGGTGTAATTGGATTTTCAATTTTTCTTTAGGATCGATTAAGCTTAAGGGTCAAAATTCGAAACTTAAACGCAAGGTAAGCCTATTTTATTTTCCTGACAATCGTAAAAATCCTTTTACTTTTCGACAAATCTTATTGCGGATTTCCCTAAAATAGGTGTTTCCACCCATTTTTAATACCCATTTACATATAAAAAAAAGTAAGATGTGATAAAATGCTAATTTTCCTTATTTTGGGGGACTACTGATTAACTATGAAGCACCCTATGTTCCTTTTGCTGCTGCTGGGCTTTTCGGCCCGCCCGATGGCTCAGTCCGCGGATTCCGCCGCAATCCAATCAACGGAAGCCGCCGCAAAAGGCTCCCTTTCTGCCTTAAAATCCGTCACCATACAACTGGACTTTCCCAAAGAGCCCTCCGCTGCCCGCTTTGCCAGTCTATTCCACCATTTCGAAGTGATCGATGAAAGACCCGATACGGCCCGTATCGGCGTCCATGCAGTAAGAGTGGGACCCTGGCGCTTCCGTAACCGGCAGCTGCTCTTCGGGCGGCCGGCATCCGAAGAGATTGCCGCTTACCTCGATGCCCGTTTCGCCCATCCCGGACAAGCCTATGCCGCCCTGGTCGTCATCCGCACCCTCTGGCTCTCGGATGCCAATAATATACGGGAAGAGCTGCTGCGCGAACCGGAGAAATACGACGAAAAAACCAAGCTCCGACTCAAAGCGGAAATATATGCGGAAAAAGACGGTCAGTATATTCCCCTCTACCGCTTCGACTCCCTGCAGATCTTCGATAAGAACTCGCTTACCCGCCTGGGTAAAGAGCTCTCCGGAATGCTCGAAGGCCTGGCCGACAGCGCCACCTTGCTATTGGCGCAAAAAGGAGGAGAAGGCCGAAAGATCGACCGTCCTGCCATTCTGCAGTTTAACCAATCCCGCTTCGACCCTCCGATCAGTAAAGACAGTTCCCTCGTGAAGGGAGTCTATATGAATTTTGAAGAATTTAAGAACAATGCCCCCTCCGTGCAGGACTTCGAAATAAAAAAAGAGAGGGACGATCGCATCCTCTATCTGAAAGAAGCCGGCGGCCGCTCCTATTATTCTCACAACGCCTGGGGTTATTGTGACGGGAAAAACGTTTATGTTATGAGGGATGGATTGCTGGTGCCTGCCTGGAAAGAAGGCAAAGCCTGGTATCTTTTCAGCCAGATACAGATCATAGATCCCAAAAGACAAGGCGGATCTATAGGAGGGCCCGGGGTGGCAGGCCCGGCAACTACGATCACCTCTCCCAGTGGGGCTACAAAAACGATCAATGGCCCGACAGCTATAGACACCCCTACCATGACTACAGGAGGGGCTTCCACCCAGCTACATATCCTCACGGTCGATATGGATACAGGCGACCTATATTAGTCCTTCGCGATCTTCTCATAACTGGCCACCAACCCCTTGATCAGGGAAGAGCTGAATCCCTGGTGCTCCATTTCATTGAGCCCGGCAATCGTACATCCCTTGGGAGTCGTCACCTTGTCGATCTCCTGCTCCGGATGAGTCCCTTTTTTCAATAAGAGTTCCGCCGCCCCCTTCACCGTTTGCGCGGCGATCAGGTTGGCAGTCGCCGCATCAAATCCTATCTCGATCCCCCCCTGAATATTGGCCCTGATATAACGCATCGCAAAAGCCGTCCCGCAGGCGCCAAGCACCGTAGCCGCATCCATCAGCTTCTCGTCGATCTTCACCACCTTACCCAACTGACTGAAAAGTTCGTGGATATAGTTGAGCTGATCTTCATTCACATTCCGCGCCGCGATGCAGGTCATGCTCTCCTGGATGGCGATCGCCGTATTCGGCATCGCCCGTACGATAGGCACTTTCCTGCCACCCAGATAGCCTGTGATATGTTCGATGCTGATCCCCGTTACGACGGAAACCAATACATGCCTGCTGTCCTTGAATTCATCCCGCAGAGACCCCAGGATATCATTCACCTGGAAGGGCTTTACCGCCAGGATCACCAGGTCGGCATATCTTACCGCTTCCTCATTTTTATCACTGACCAATACCCCCTTCCTTTCCAGCTCGTTCAGCGTTTGAATATTCCGCTTGGTGATGAGGATATGCTCTGGCTGCACAAACCCGCTTTGTATCAACCCCTCGGCAATCGCCGTTCCTAAATTTCCGCCCCCGATAATGGCAATCTTCTTATTCATAAAAAAAAATATAGCGCTTAATAATATTGCTCCTTCGCCAGATAATTCCGCACATAATCATCTACCCCTTTCTCCAGGGAATAGAACTCTTCTTCATATCCTGCCGCACGCAGCTTCTGCATATTGGCTTCCGTAAAATACTGGTACTTATCCCGGATATCTTCCGGCATATCGATATAATCGATTTTAGCCGGCAGGTCCAACCCGGCATACGTGGCTTTCACCAGGTCTTCGAAAGACCGGGCCTTTCCGGTGCCCAGGTTATAAATAGCCGAAGCCGGCTGCTTCTCCATCAGCCAATAACAGATCCTGAGCAGGTCCTTCACATACACGAAATCGCGCAATTGCTGCCCGTCCTTATAATCAGGGCGATGCGACTTGAATAACTTCACCACCCCCTCTTTTTGGATCTGGTGGAAAGAATGAAAGATCACACTCGCCATTCGGGCTTTATGCGATTCATTCGGCCCATAGACATTGAAAAATTTCAGGCCTGCCCAGAAAGGCGGATGGTTCTTCTGATGAAGCACCCATTTATCGAATTCATTTTTGGAAACACCATAAGGATTCAGGGGCCTTAACAAGGGGATCAGGTCCTCTCTGTCATCATAGCCCTGCTCCCCGGCCCCATAAGTAGCAGCAGAAGAAGCATAAACCAGGGGAATACGATGGACCGTACAATAATGCCAGACCTTTTTGGAATATTCCAGGTTCAAATGTGCATGGATGGCATAATTGAATTCCGTGGTATCCGTTCTCGCCCCCATATGAAAGACACACCGGATCGCCGGCTTATGCAGATGCAGCCATTCGAAGAATTGCTCCCTTTCCACCTTCTGCTCAAACTGCTTGCCTTCCAGGTTGGGCGCCTTGTCTGCCCGGCTGAAATCGTCGACCAGGATGAGATCATGATATCCATGCTCATTGAGATAGCCTGTAAGACAACTGCCGATAAAACCAGCCGCTCCTGTCACTACGATATATTCTTTCCCGGTATTGATTGATAAGGATCCTGCCATATATTTGAAGGGGCTAATATACCCTATCTGCAAATATACCCATTTTGGCCATCTGCCGTCCTATGCCAGCTCTACCACCTTATTCATATAATTTTCGAGGCTCTTATCATATTTATCCTTCCACTCCCCGACAGTCCCCCAATCCATTCCGTCCACCTCGATTGAACCGGCCGTGACAAAACCCAGCTCCTCATAAGGATGAGTGCCCAACGCCTTTTTAAAATCGGCCACCTTAGCAGGATCGACACTTACCACGACCCGGCTCTGCGATTCACCAAACCAATACGCATCCTTGCGGATATGGAAATCAGCCGCCACGACGTCAAAGCCCAGATCCCGATGGAAAGCAGATTCCGCCAGCGTGACAAACAAACCTCCTTCACTGGTATCATGGGCCGACCGGATCAGCTTCTTTTTGATCAGCTCCGCCAGTTTCCGCTGCAGCTGGAATTCTTCTTCTATATCGAAATGGGGAGCAGGGCTGAATTCCACCTTTTGTATCTTATGCAGGTATTCGGAGGAGTTAATATCGTTATTGCTTTTGCCCAATAAAAAGAGCACATCGCCTTCTTCCTTGAAGTCAAGCGTCATCTTATCCTTCACACTGTCCAGCAATCCTACCATACCGATCGTCGGCGTAGGATAGACGGCGCCATCCGGGTTCTGGTTGTAGAAACTCACGTTGCCTCCCGTTACGGGCGTATCGAATTTACGACAGGCATCTCCCATCCCTTTGATGGCATTTACGAACTGGTAATACACTTCCGGGTTAAACGGATTGCCGAAATTGAGGCAATTAGTAACACCCAGCGGCTCACCGCCGCTGCAGACGATATTGCGGGCCGCTTCCGCCACGGCGATCATAGCGCCCTTATAGGGATCGGCATAGACATACCGGCTGTTACAGTCGGTCGTCACCGCCAGCGCTTTATCCGTTCCTTTAGCCAGCACGATCGCGGCGTCACTGGGTTGATTGGTGGAGGAGTTGGCGGTACCGACGGTACTATCGTATTGTACGGACACCCATCTTTTAGAAGCGATATTCGGGAGGGCGATCAGCGCATCCGCGACTTCGCGGAGGTCAGCAGGCACTTCCACTTTTTCCGGCCGGAAGGCCTGTATCTTCTTCAGGTAGGCAGGCTCGCTATACGGCCGGTCATATTGAGGAGCTCCGCCGCCCAGTACCAGCTCATAGGCGGGTATCTGCGCTTCCAGCTCTCCATTCATAAAGAAATGCAGCAGCCCGTCATCCGTCACCTGTCCGATCTCGGCAGCCGGCAGGTCCCATTTTTCAAAGACGGCGATCACTTCCGCTTCCCTTCCTTTTTCCACGACCATCAGCATGCGCTCCTGGCTTTCGCTCAGCAGCAGTTCCCATGCTTTCATATTTTGCTGGCGGGCAGGCACTTTATCCAGGTCGATCCGCATTCCCACTTCTCCTTTCGCACTCATCTCTGCGGTCGAACAGATAATACCTGCCGCGCCCATATCCTGCATACCGATCACAGCCCCGGTCTTGATGACTTCCAGGCAGGCTTCCAACAGCTTCTTCTCCTGGAATGGATCTCCTACCTGTACGGCGGGCAATTCTTCCGTGCTCTCTTTGGTGATATTGGCCGAAGCAAAGCTGGCTCCCCCGATACCGTCCTTACCCGTGGCGCTGCCGACAAAAATAACCGGGTTACCGGTGCCTGTGGCGGTAGCGGAGATCGTTTCCCCGTTTTTCAGGATCCCCACGCTCATCGCATTCACCAGGGGATTCGTATGATAACAATCCTCGAAATAGATTTCTCCTCCAACCGTAGGCACGCCAAAACAGTTCCCGTAATGCCCGATCCCATGCACCACGCCGGAAAGCAAATGCTGGGTCTTGGCTTCCTTCAGATCCCCAAAACGAAGGGAATTCAGCGAGGCGATCGGCCGGGCCCCCATCGTAAAGATATCCCGGTGGATACCCCCTACTCCCGTAGCAGCCCCCTGGAATGGCTCGATAGCCGAGGGGTGGTTGTGCGACTCGATCTTAAAAACAACTCCCCAGCCACCCCCGATATCCATCAACCCGGCATTTTCCTCACCGGCCTTGACCAGCATCTTTTTACCATCCCGGGGCAAGGTTTTCAGCCATTTAATGGAATTCTTATAACTGCAGTGCTCGCTCCACATGGCGCTGAAAGCACATAATTCGGTGAAATTGGGAGTGCGGCCCAGTTTTTCCTTGATCAGTTCGAATTCTTCCGCGGTGAGCCTGAGTTGTTCAGCTGTTTTTACGCTTATTTCCATGGTATATTTTTGTTGCCGGAACTTCATCCCTGATTCAGTTCGATCGCAACGGATCCGGGGTCCGGGGCGTCTTTTTAGAAGCGGCAAAGGTACCATTTCTATCGTTTATCTTAGACAACTTGTCTATCTTTATCTTAACCGGCCAAATTTACTTTCCTATCCAGATCTTAGACAGTCAAATTTATTTAGCAATGATATTTTTGCTACGTTTGTTGCCCTATGCCCTCAAAAAAAAGGATAGCTTTTGTAGCGAACACCAGCTGGAGTATCTACAAATTCAGACTTTACCTTATTAAGAAACTAATCGAACAAGGGTTCGTCCTCTATGTACTGGCTCCCCGGGACCCCCATACCCCGTTATTTGAGACGCTGCCCGGATTGACCTATATAGAACTGACGAAATTCCGGGGCAAAAGCATCTCCCCTTTCCACGACCTGCAGCTCTTCAGGGAATTAACTGGCCATTACCGGGAAATACAGCCCGATCTCATTTTTCACTACACTATAAAAGCCAATATCTTCGGATCCCTGGCCGCCGCCCGGGTAGCCTGCCCCTCCGTCAGCGTCATTACCGGCCTGGGATACGCCTTCTCCGGCAACACCCTGCTCCAGGCATCCGTTAAAACAATCTACCGGCGCGTCCTGCGGAAAAATGCCGAGACCTGGTTCCTCAACAGCGACGACCAGCGCATCTTCCTGAAAGAAAAACTGATCCGCAAAGAAAAGACCTTCCTACTTCCCGGAGAAGGAGTGGATACCGATACATTCCACCCTGCCCCTTATAACCCCGGCGCCCCCGGGAAGGACACCGTCACCTTTCTGCTGATCGCACGTATCATAAAACATAAAGGCATCTACGAATTCATCCAAGCGGCAGAATTGCTCACCCGGCGGGGACTGGCCGTCCAATTTCAGTTACTGGGCTTTTTCGACGAAGGCAACCCCGTCGCCATCTCCCGCTCACAGGTAGAAGAATGGGGTCGTCAGCATAATATCACTTATCTTGGGCATACCGACAACGTAGCGGGCTTCATCGAACAGGCCGACTGCGTCGTCCTCCCTTCTTACCGGGAAGGCATGCCTCTGAGCCTGCTGGAAGGGGCCAGCATGTGCAAAGCGTTGATCGCCACCGACACGGCAGGTTGCCGCGAAGTCATCCGGGATGGCGTCACCGGTTATCTCTGCCGGAAAAAAGACGCTGCCGACCTGGCGGATAAAATGGAAAAATATTACCGGCTGTCCCCGGAGGAAAAAAGACAGATGGGCATCGAGGGGCGGAACCGGGTCACCCAATACTTTACGCAAGAGATCGTTTCCGGGATCTACCTGGATAAAATAAACCGGCTTAGCCGCAACTCATCCGAACCCTATTAAAACCCCATCCACACCCTCTTAACCGGGCAAACCTATGCATGTCCTCTTATTCATTTTTTATGGCCTTGTTGGCTGTTATGCGATAACCAGGATTCCTTTTTTCAGGAACAGCGGGATCAGGCCCGCCTTCCTCCTGTTGTACTTCGGCCTGCGCGTGGCCACCGGCTGCCTGCACAATGTGATAGCCTACCGGTATTATCCTAATCATGGAGACATCTGGTTGTTCTTCAACCACAGCTTTACCACCCGCCACGAACTATTCACGGATTTCAGTGCCTTCTGGGCACACAATTCCACCCTGGCCTACCTGCCCCATAACCTGATCGAATGGATGCACGTCCTCTTTAACTTTCTATCCTTCGATAACCTTTACATCAACACCCTGCTTTTCTCCTTTTTCACCCTGGGCGGCGCCATCGCCCTATTCAGGGTCTTCAACAGCCGGTTCCGGAATGATCTCCTGAGCGCCTGCTGCCTATTGCTCCTGCCCTCTACCTTGTTCTGGACTTCCTGCATTCACACGGAAGGCGTCCTCTATACGATCCTGGGATTTTTCTTTTTTTATTTGGACAGGCTTTTCCCAGCCAGTCCCGGTCTTACCCCGGCCCGGCCCGGCCGGCAAGCCCTGCTTACCCTTTTCTTTTTTGCCCTGGCCGTCTTTTTCCGCCCCGCCATCCTGGTCGGCCTGCTGCCGGCCACCCTTTGCTGGATGCCCGCGGTTAAGAACATTCCCCGCCGGGGGCTTAAGATCCTCCTCCCGGCAGGAGCCGCCGCGGTCCTCCTCCTGGTCCTGGTCAGCCCCGGCCTCTTCTCCCCCCTCCTGCAGTACCTCAGCGCCCGCCAACACGAATTTCAGGCGCTGACCGGCAATTCAAGAATTTATTTGCCCGTGCTGGAGCCTACCTGGAGCAGTTTGGGGAGGGTCCTTCCTTCGGCCCTTCTCAACGGCTTTTTTCAGCCTTTGCCGGGATCCGGGGGACAGGCCATCTATGGGGCCTTCTCCGTAGAATTGACCGCGATCTGGCTGATCATTGTGGGGTCCTTATACCGCTATTTCTTCCGGTCCCGCAACCAAGGTCCTCTTCCATCCGACCTCCAGTCAGCCGGCCCCCTCCCCTCCCAATCCGGCTCATCCCCCACCGGCAAACCCGTCCTTTCCACGCTATCTTATTTCGGGCTTTCCTGCCTCCTTTTTTCCGTTTTGGGAATGCTGCTGATCGGTTATATAATCCCCTTTGTGGGAAGCATCATCCGATACAGAAGCATCTACCTACCCTTTCTTTTAGCCCCCTTCCTCCATAACCTCCGCGATTCCCGCCTCCCGGCCGCCCTGAATAACTGGCTGAAGGCAAAAATCAAAAAAATCCCCCCCTCTTCCGCCAAAACATAACACAATATTCACATGTAACTGATCTATCTTAGATTAAGAATATTTAGTATAGATATAAAAAATGCCCCAAAACGACTCTCAAATAATTAAAACATGTTTTTTTTTACTTTTTTTATTAATAGTTTCCAATTTTGATCGGGTACCCCCAAAAAATTGTTTTATAGAACGTAATCCTTTAGTTTCGTGAAAACTTTACAGCATGTCATCATTAAGATTTAAAGCTATCGACAATCTATCCACCTCCCCCGAAAGCAAGCTTCCTGGCTCCCACAAAATCACTGCTATTTTTGGCGAAAATGTTTTTACCATAAAGACAGCCCGCGAATTTTTAAGTGATGAGGCCTATAAAAGTTTAAATGCCTCTATCAAGGGTGGGAAAAAGATCGATCGCGCCATGGCTAACCAGATTGCTGCTGGTATGCGCCAGTGGTCCGAAGCGAAGGGTGTGACCCATTTTACCCATTGGTTCCAGCCCCTGACCGGCACCACTGCGGAAAAACATGACTCCTTTTTTACCTTGAAGAGCGACGGTACGGCTATCGAAGAATTTGACGGAGCTGCCCTGATCCAACAGGAGCCCGATGCTTCTTCTTTCCCCAGTGGTGGTCTGAGAGCCACTTTCGAAGCAAGGGGTTACACCGCCTGGGATCCTTCTTCTCCTGCCTTCGTCATGGAGATCGGAGCCGGCAAAACCCTCTGTATCCCAACTATATTTGTTTCCTACACCGGCGAATCGCTGGACTATAAAGCTCCCCTGCTGAAAGCCCTGGCCGCCCTGGACAAGGCTGCCGTAGAAGTTTGTCATTATTTTGACAAGAACGTCAGCAAGGTTACCGCTACCCTGGGTTGGGAGCAGGAATACTTCGTGGTAGACGAAGGTCTGTTCAACGCCCGTCCTGACCTGGTGCTGAGCGGAAGGACCGTATTCGGTCATTCTCCTGCCAAAGGCCAGCAGCTGGAAGACCATTATTTCGGCAGCATTCCGGAAAGGATTTATGCTTTCATGCGCGATTACGAGCAGGAAGCGTATAAATTAGGAATTCCTCTCCGTACCCGTCACAATGAAGTAGCTCCCGCCCAGTTCGAGTGCGCCCCGATCTTCGAAGAAGTGAGTGTGGCCGTTGACCACAACATCCTGCTCATGGACGTCATGGACCGGGTGGCCCGCCGTCACAAATTGCGCGTACTGCTCCATGAAAAACCCTTCGCCGGTATCAATGGTAGCGGTAAACATAATAACTGGAGCATGGCGACCGACACCGGCGTCAACCTGCTGGCCCCCGGCAAAACGCCGAAGACCAACCTGATGTTCCTGACTTTCTTCGTCAACACCATCAAGGCTGTTTATGACTACTCCGATGTACTGAGAGCCTCTATCGCCTCCGCCGGAAATGATTTCCGTCTGGGCGCCAACGAAGCTCCTCCTGCGATTATCTCCGTATTCATCGGCGAGTACCTGAGTAAAGTACTGGCTGACGTTAAAGAGAGAGTAGGCGATAAATTCGATGAGCAGGATGAGGCTATCCTGAAGCTCGACCTTCACCGCAGCATTCCTGAACTTCTTTTGGACAATACGGACCGCAACCGTACTTCTCCTTTTGCCTTCACCGGTAATAAATTCGAGTTCCGTGCCGTGGGTTCTAATGCGAACTGCGCCAATGCGATGATCTCCCTGAATACCATTATTGCGGAGACCCTGAAGAAATTCAAGAAAGACGTCGATGCCCTGATCGAAAAAGGCGATAAAAAAGAAATTGCGATCATGCATGTGATCCGCGAATACGTGGTAGGCAGCGAGAAAATACTGTTCGAAGGCGATGGCTACAGCGATGAATGGCACCATGAAGCCGAAAGACGCGGCCTGCCGAATGTCCGGACTACTCCCCTGGCATTGGATGCGGTCGTAACCGACAAAGCCAAACACCTCTTCGAAAGCAATGGCGTCTACACCCATATCGAACTGGAAGCCCGCCATGAGATCGAACTGGAAAAATACATTAAGCGAGTGCAGATCGAAGCCCGTGTCATGGGAGAGCTGGCCACCAGCCACATCCTGCCGGCTGCTATCAAGTATCAGAACACCCTGATCGAAAATATCAAGGGATTGAAGGAGCTCGGCCTGAAGGAAAGCACTTATGCCAACCAGAAGTCGATCCTCGAGAAGATCTCCGAACATATCTCCAAGGTCAGCGCCCTGGTAGAAAAAATGATCGAAGCCCGCAAGATCGCCAACGCGATCACCGACACCCGCACCAAGGCCATTGCTTACAATAGCCAGGTAAAGGAACCCTTCTTCGACGAGATCCGCTACAGCGTGGACAAGCTGGAACTGCTGGTGGATGACAATGAGTGGGTATTGTCAAAATATCGTGAATTACTCTTTTTAAGATAGATGTAAATGAAAAACCCGCCAGTCGGCGGGTTTTTCATTTACATCCTTTCCTTCACCCATTTCTGCGCAATCTCCAGTTGCTGCTTCATCGTCAGCTTGGAATTATCCAGCACGATGGCGTCTTTGGCCTGCCGCAGGGGGCTTACCTCCCGGTGGGAGTCGATATAATCGCGCATCTCCAGGTTGGCCTTCACTTCCTCCAGGGTGATATTCGGATTTTTTTGGAAGAGCTCTTTAAACCGGCGTTGTACCCGTACCGCTTCGTCCGCCGTCATAAATATCTTTAGCTCGGCCTTAGGGAAGACCGTGGTGCCGATATCCCGGCCGTCCATGACGATCCCCTTCTCCTTCCCCATGGCCTGCTGTTGTGCCACGGCAAACGCCCTCACCTCCTTCACAGCGGCCACCTCACTTACTTTTTCGGCGATGACCAGGTCGCGGATCACATATTCCACATTCTCCCCGTTGAGGCATATATCCGTATGTCCGCTCTTGTGATTGGATTCGAACTCCAAGGTGATATTCTTCAGGGCTTTTTCCACGGCGGCATGTTTGGTCCAGTCAACGTGGTTACGGAGAAAATACAGGGTGATGGCCCGGTACATGGCCCCGCTGTCGATATATACATAATTCAGCTCCCGGGCCAATTGCTTCGCCAGCGTACTCTTTCCGCAGGACGACCAGCCATCGATGGTGATAATGATCTTTTTCTTGGGTTCCATATCCTATGCAGCGTATTGCGTCACAAAAGTGCAAAAAAAAATCCAGTTATGATAGGCTCTTTTACCTCGCCCCTTCCCCCAAAAAACGTCCCCGTCCCCACAAAAAAGCCGTCTCAGAAATTACTCTCTGAGACGGCCGGTTTATTTTTTTCGGGCGTTTCACCCTACTTTATCTACTTTTCCTTGCGGATCTACTTTTCTTCGCCAAGCGACTCATACGCTTAGGCTTCTGATTTCTCCTTGGTCTTTTCCTTCAGGGTGAAGCGGATCTTGGAATTTTCCTTATCCAGGTCAGCGATCAACACATCCCCGTTCTTGATGCTCATATTGAGGATCTCTTCTGCCAGGGGATCTTCCAGGTATTTCTGGATGGCCCTGTGCAGGGGACGTGCGCCAAACTGTGCGTCATATCCTTTATCCGCGATAAAACTCTTCGCTTCTTCCGTTAACTCAAGGGTAAACCCAAGTGTATTGAGCCGTTTCAACACCCCTTTCATCAGGATATCGATGATCTGGAAGATATGCTCCTTGTTCAGGGAGTTGAAGATGACGATATCGTCGATACGGTTGAGGAATTCAGGGCTGAAGGTCCTTTTCAGGGCTTTCTCGATCACGGCTTTGTTGTTGTCATCCGCATTTTGTGTGCGGGCGGCGGTAGCAAAACCCACCCCATCTCCGAAATCTTTCAACTGCCGTACTCCGATATTGGAGGTCATGATGATCAGGGTGTTCTTAAAGTTCACCTTGCGTCCCAGTCCGTCCGTCAGCTGTCCATCATCCAATACCTGTAAAAGGATGTTGTAAATATCGGGGTGCGCTTTTTCGATTTCATCCAGCAGGATCACCGAGTAGGGTTTACGACGAACCCTTTCCGTCAGCTGCCCGCCTTCTTCATATCCTACGTATCCCGGAGGCGCTCCGATGAGCCGGCTCACCGTGAATTTTTCCATGTATTCGCTCATGTCGATGCGGATCAGGGAATCTTCGGAGTCGAACATATACCTTGCGAGTGACCTGGCCAGTTCGGTCTTACCGACCCCGGTAGGTCCTAAGAAGATAAAGGTTCCGATGGGCTTTTTAGGATCCTTCAATCCGACGCGGTTACGCTGGATCGCTTTCACCACCTTCTGGATAGCTTCATTCTGTCCGACGACCATTTCGCTCATATCCACGTTCATATTGCGCAGCTTCTCGCTTTCGGCCTGCACCATCCTTTTGACGGGGATGCCGGTCATCATGCTCACTACTTCCGCAATATTTTCTTCGTCGATGGGATACCGTTTGTGTTTGCTTTCCTCTTCCCACTCGGCCTTGGCCTTTTCCAGTTCTTCCTGGAGACGTTTCTCCGTATCCCGGAGTGAAGCAGCTTCTTCAAACTTCTGGCTCTTCACTACCTTGTTCTTTTCGTTCTTAACGTCTTCGATCTTCTTTTCCAGTTCGACGATATTCTGAGGGACGTTGATGTTCTTCAGGTGCACGCGTGCCCCTACTTCGTCCAGCACGTCGATCGCTTTGTCCGGCAACAAACGATCCGTCATATAACGGTCGCTCAGCTTCACGCAGGCGTCGATAGCATCATCGGAATAGGTGACGTTGTGGTAATCCTCGTATTTGGATTTGATATTGTTGAGGATCTGGATGGTTTCGTCTACGCTAGGTGGTTCAACCAGCACTTTCTGGAAACGACGGTCAAGAGCGCCGTCTTTTTCAATATACATCCTGTATTCATCCAGGGTAGAGGCGCCGATGCACTGCAGTTCGCCTCTTGCCAGGGCAGGTTTGAATATATTGGAAGCGTCGAGGGATCCGCTGGCCCCGCCTGCACCGACGATCGTGTGGATCTCATCGATGAAGAGGATCACATCCCTGTTCTTCTCCAGTTCATTCATGATAGCCTTCATCCTTTCCTCGAACTGGCCACGGTACTTGGTACCTGCTACGAGAGCGGCCAGATCCAGGGAGATCACCCGTTTGTCGAACAGTACGCGGGACACCTTACGCTGCACGATGCGCAGGGCCAGGCCTTCCACGATAGCTGTCTTACCCACTCCGGGTTCCCCGATCAGGATGGGGTTGTTCTTTTTACGACGGGAGAGGATCTGAGAGACTCTCTCGATTTCCTCTTCTCTTCCTACGATTGGATCCAGGGCTCCCATTTCCGCCAGCCGGGTAATATCCCTGCCGAAGTTATCGAGCACGGGGGTCTTACTTTTAGCGTTGCCGGCAGAGCGGGCTTTTTGCTGGGAATACTTTTTTTCCTCGTCGAAGTCGTCGTCGTTCTCTTCCGCATATTCACTGCGGATGTCATTACTCTTGACTACTCCTAATTCGTTTCTGAACAGATCGTAATCCACGTCAAATTGATTTAAGATTTGAGTAGCAATATTTTCTTTGTTCTTGAGAATAGAGAGCATAAGGTGTTCAGTCTCTACAGTAGGGCTTTTCAAAGCTTTTGCCTCGAGAACTGTCACACGTATCACTTTCTCCGCCTGTTTAGTCAGGGGAAGACTATTGATATTTGCGATATTTTTACCGGTCTTGTCCTTGACTGCCATTTCCACCTCTTTCCGTAATTCATACAGGTCTACATTGAAACTCTTCAAAATGCGGACAGCTGTATTATCACCCTCACGAATCAAACCCAGCAATAAGTGCTCCGTACCGATAAAATCGTTCCCCAGTCTCAAAGCTTCCTCCCTACTGAAAGATATGATCTCCTTTACCTGGGCTGAAAAATTATTATCCATTTTTAAGTTATTGAGCTTTATACAATAATAACGAATATTTTTGACTTCTGTTTCCGCTACTTTATTAACGGCCGTTAATAATCTTTAAGTGTATATGCAAGTCAAAATTAATACCAGAGAAAAAATTCATGCCATTACGATCCAGGAATCCATTCTTGCTGCTAATATGACAGCAGATTTAGAGAAATGTTTACTTCCTGTCCTCAAAACTGACGCTAACAACGTGGTTCTCATCCTAAAAGGCGTCGAAAACGTAGAAGAACCCGCCGCCGAAGGCCTCGTAAAGATCCAGGAAGCCTTCTATGATGCCGGCTCCTCTTTCGTCATCTGCGAGCTGACCCCGGAAGTGGAGAAAACCCTTGAGAACAATGGCCTGCTGGAGTTCATGAACGTCACTCCTACGGAAAGCGAAGCCTATGATATCGTGCAAATGGAAGAGGTGGAAAGGGAGCTGCTGAACGGACCGGATTTCTAGGATCGGTGGACAAGACAGAAAGGCAGGAAATTTAAGATTCAAGTCTACCTCCATGTCCCATTCATCAGATTCGTCCTCCCCTGCATCCCTGCTTCACTCTATCCTTGACCGGGCGACCGGCAGGTCCGGCTTCGACTTGCCTGTATTATACCCGGTTGGGGGCGGTTCTATCAACGCTGCCTATCGGATTACAACAAAGGATAATGCGCAATGGTTCTCTAAAATAAACGATAGTCGGGCTTTTCCGGATTTATTTGAGAAAGAAAGCCGGGGCCTGGACCTCCTGCGAATGCAGGATATCTTCAGGATACCCGCAGTGGTTGCACATGAGACGGCCAGGGGCAGACAGATCCTCCTCCTGGAATGGATCGGCCAGGGCCCGAAGACAGCCGGTTTCTGGCGCCTCTTCGGCGAGCAAATAGCACAGCTGCACCGGGTTATAGCACCCTCCCAGCCTGCCAGATCTCCGGTATCCCTACATCAGCACGAGGTTACACCGCCCTCCGAACCCGCAGGATCCAACGCATTGACACTGCAGCCGGGATCTTTTGGCCTGTCCTGGGATAATTACATGGGCGCCCTGCCCCAATCCAATACCCCTTCACCCCAATGGACAGACTTCTTTATCCAGCAAAGATTAGACCCGCAGGCCCGGCTGGCTGCTGAAAAGGGCCTGCTGAGCCCCGCCGCCCTTCGCTCCTTCGAACGTTTGTACCCGTCCTTACCCGGTCCGGAAGAAGCCCCTTCCCTGCTTCACGGCGATCTGTGGAGTGGCAATTTTATCTGTGATGAACACAGCCGGCCTGTGCTGATCGATCCGGCCGTATACTTCGGGCATCGGAGCATGGACCTGGCCATGACCACCCTCTTTGGCGGTTTTTGCAACCTCTATCCATTGCTGATCCATCTGAACCTGTTTGGGAAAAGGCCTTCGTCGGGGGCCCTTTATCCCCCTCCTCGCCCGTAACTTTCGCTTCGCTCAGTTATTTGGGAAGTATTCTACACACAATTCAACGCTTTTAATGTACGTTAGAGCAGTATTCGGCGCATGGGCGCAAAAAGCTATACCTCATCATGTTTATTTTCAAGGCAATGCAGCAAATTTGGCTGGCCGTCCGTCTATACACGGATTCTATATTGTACCTTAACTCTTGGATCGTAACCTTAAAATCGCGTAATGCTGGCCGTCACTATATTGGGCAACAACTCTGCACTAC